>CAYNVS010000015.1:0-67651 GCA_964400725.1 uncultured Myxococcales bacterium | reverse complement strand
TAAATACTACGAATCAACGACGTTTAGACTAAACCCCAAAACCGCGGCGTGCCTGTCCGACTGGAAAACGGCCGTAGAAAACAGCGCGGGAGCCGGAACCTTCGCGCAGCATATCTGCAAATCCGATTACTCGGAATTTCTCGGCCATACTATTTTAAAAAATATCGCGGCGGGCAATCCGTCGGTAAAAACTCTCAATCTCACCGAAGACGACGTAAAGAAGCTGAACGCGAAATGTCAATTCTGCGCTACGGCTTACTCCGACGCTAAAAAGCGCGCCGACTGCGTTTCAAGCAACGACGTTACGATGCCGTTTTATTCGGTCGCATCCGCGGCCTGCAGTTTCTCAGAAATCACGAACATAGCCGAGAACTCTTCGACCTACGACCAGCAGTACAACTGTCTTATTCTTCAGGCGTGCAGGGCGGACTTTCTCGACTGCGTAGAGAAACAGGAAAGGCAGTAGCCGCTCAAACATGAAACGCGAAATCGTTAAAATCGAGCGCGTGAGGGATTACACGAGAGAGAAACACGCCGACGAAGGCTTTTTGGCGTTAAAGCGTTTTAAACTAAAAAACAAATACGCCGACGGCGGAGAATCGCCGGAGTACTCATGCGAATTCATTCTTCGCAACGGACTTGACGCGGTTGGCGTCGCTTTGTATTCGGAGCGTCCCAAAGGAGGCTTCGACGTTCATCTTGTCAGGGCGTTCAGACCGGCCGTTACGATGCGTCCGTTAAATCCGGAAACGTCTCCCTTCCTCGACGAAATAGTCGCCGGAATTATCGAGCCGGACGACGAGCCGGGCGAGGCGGGAATACGCAAACGCGCGTCGGAAGAGGCGCTGGAAGAAGCCGGATTTAAAGTCGCCCCGGAAGAATTTTTCTTTTTGGGCGGCCCGCTTTTTCCGACTCCCGGAGCGCATACCGAGAAACTTTACTTCGTCGCGGCGAAAGTGGATGCCGACGCTCAGGTTGAGCCGACTCGGGACGGCTCGGTTTACGAATCCGAGAGTTACGCCGTAAAATACGACTTTGCGGCGGCGCTTAAAATGTGCGACGACGGGCTGATTAAAGACGCCAAAACGGAAATAGCCCTTTACAGGCTTTATCGAAGGCTTTGCGCGGCTGCGGACGCGTCGATGAAATGAGATTTATGGAGCCGCGGGCTCCGCTTACTTGATAATAGCGAGGAAATTCCATGAAGAAATGGCGTTTGCCGGCGTTTACGGTTATATGTTTGGCCGCCGCGGCCGCAACTTTCGCTTTTTCGCCGCGGGATGCGGTCTGCGCGGATTTCACCGACGTAGCCGACGCGAGCGACGACGTCGACATTTTCGACCTGAAGTTCGAGACGAATTTCTTTCAGAAGTCGGCGCACGCTTTGGTATTGAGGGAGCGAAACGTCATGGACGTCCGCGGAACCAAGCCCGGCGACACGATAGACCAAGCCGAGTACGACTACTGGCATTCTTCAAACGTTTTAAATATGAAGCTGTCGGCCGGTTTATACAAAGACCTCGAATTCCATCTCTTTATCCCCATCGTAATTTCCCAGACGGACAAATACGTGCAGTCCGAGCATTGGCGCAGCAAGTACTGGGGCGGCTTTTACGACGTCAACGAGAACAACCACGGCAATTCGCTCATAGAGGATACCGTCGCGGCCGGAGGCGATCATATTACAAACGCGGCGCGGGACGAATTTGGAATAGGCGGGCATTTGGACGACATTACAATAGGCTTTTCCTACAGCGTTTTCAACTGCGAGCGCGACTACACAAAGCCGACGTGGACGCTTTACTTCGACATGACGCTTCCCACCGCTTCGCTGCACAACCCTAAAAATTTAAAGTTCTCGACCGGGACGCTTCCGCAGACGCACTCGAACGAGCCGGGGCTCGGCGCCAAGCTGCTTACCTTCAAGCTGGGAACGGCCGTCAGCAAACGCTACAAAGCGTTCGACCCGTACGTCGGAATTTTCTTCGATCTTCCCGCTCCGGTCGGCGATTCTTTAATCGACCTGCCGCAGTTCCAAATTCATTTCATTCTCGGCAGCGAAATCGTATTCTGGGAAAGAAAAAAGCCCGACAGCCCCGACGCCCGACATAAAATATACATGGACTTCCGCGCTACGAACACGCTCGTAACAGAGGGCGACGGCTATCCGCTGCTTACCGATATGCTGGCTTGGCGCGCGTCTAAAGCGCCTAATTACAGGCTTCCGCGCGAAGAGTCGTTCGTGCGCAGCGAAGGAATGATCGCGATTAAATTTCAAATTTACGACTACGTAAAAATTCAGGGCTTCGGTACGATTGCGCACGATTTCGACCACTTTCTTTCGGTAACGACGAAATATCTCGACGGAGAAGCCCGTCCCGACCCGAACGATTACTACGCCGCGGTTTCCGAACCGGGAAAACGCATTAAAATGGGGCAGCATTACCTTTGGTCCTGGGGAATCGGGATGGAGCTGGCGTTTTAAAAAAAGGAATACATGAAAGATTATCGCCGTAAGTTAAGAACGCGCGTTTTCGCGCCGTCCCGCCTCGCGGCGTTTGCGCCGGCGTCGGCTCTCCTTTTACTCTTCGCAATCATTTCGGGGTGTTCGGGCGGAAGCATTTTAGGCTCCGATTACGATATGGTTGACAGCCGAGAGCGCGACTTGGCGGAAGAGTCAGCGGATGACGAAATCGACGCGGCGGACGAACAGACCGAGGACGGCGACGAGGAACAAACGCCGGAAGACGGCGATTCCGAAGAGCCGGTCGAAGAAGACTTAGACTCCGGAGACGAACCCGACGCGGACGAACAAATTACTGACGAAGATGCGGATGCGGACGATTTATCGGAGCCGCCGGAAGAGGCCGGCGACCTTCCCTCCGAAACGCCCGGCGAGTCCGATTTTTTGCCCGACGGCGACGACGCGGAAACCGAAACGAACGATCGACCCGAACAAACGGAGCAGGACGAACAAATCCCCGGCTCGTGCGCGCATTCTTACGAATGCCCTTCGACGATGGTTTGTAAAAACGGAAAATGCTCGGCGTGCGCTTCCTCGGACGAATGCGCTCCCCCCTACGCCTGCGTAAACGGGTCGTGCGGCGCGTGCGAAAAGGCGGCGGACTGCCCGCTAGGGATGGGATGCGTTTTGGGACTTTGCGGGCTCTGCCGCGACTCAAACGACTGCCGCGACGGAGAAGGATGCCGCGCCGGACTGTGCGGACAATGCTCCAGCGGACTGGACTGCGCGGGCGGCAAAGGATGCTCGGAAAGGGTATGCAAAGCCTGCTCGATGTCTTTGGAATGCGCGCCGGGGCTGATTTGCGTAAACGGATCGTGCGGCAAATGCTCAAGCAACAACAGCTGCGCCGGATCGCCTTGGGGGCAGAAATGCTCCGGCGGAAAGTGCGGAAACTGCTCGACCGACGCCGAGTGCTCCAACGGCGAGCTTTGCCGCGACAACCGCTGCAACGGCTGCCGCACCGCCTACGACTGTCCGGTCGAGACCGGAGGCGTATGCTTCGACGGAGTCTGCAAGTCTTCCTGCACCAACGGCGCGCAGTGCCGCATAGGCCGCGCCTGCGCGGGCGGCGCCTGTATGCCCTGCGAGAGCGGCTCCGACTGCGACAAATATCTCGGCTGCGCCAACGGCGTCTGCGGAGCGTGCGCCGACGCGTCTCAGTGCGCGGCGGGCAAAGGATGCAGGCATGGATTGTGCGGCAAATGCTTCGCCGCCGAGGACTGCAAGGCGGGCGAAGGATGCCTTTCGGATAAAACGTGCGGCAAATGCAAAACTTCCGCGGACTGCCGCGAAGGCGAAATATGCGCGTCGGGAGTATGCGGCGCGTGCTCTTCGCCCTCGGAATGCGGCGAAGGCAAAACCTGCGAGAACGGCGCGTGCGTAAAGAAGTGCGGAAGCGATTCCGAATGCCCCGCGTCGGACTGCTGCGGCGGAAGCTGCTGCAAGGCGAACGCGCCGGTTTGCGGCGAAGGAAACGTCTGCGGCGAATGCGAGCCGGGGCTGGCCTGCCCGTTCAACGACGGATTTAAAACGGTCTGCGCCTCCGACGGCAAATGCGTCGAGTGCGTAAAAAGCGCCGA
Organism: uncultured Myxococcales bacterium; assembly: GCA_964400725.1. Lineage (GTDB taxonomy): Bacteria > Myxococcota_A > SURF-8 > SURF-8 > CAYNVS01 > CAYNVS01. The sequence continues at coordinate 63,547 of CAYNVS010000015.1, read as the reverse complement.
CTGCGGAAGCAAAGGTTACTGCGATTCGTCAGGAATCTGCGCGCCCTGCAAACAGCAGGGACAGTGCGGAACCGAGCTGTCTTGCCTGAAGAGCGGGTCGTGCGGTTTTTGCGCGCAGTCGAGCGACTGCGTCGCCGGAACCTGCCTGAAAACCGGCCTTTGCGGTTTGTGCCGCTCCAAAGAAGAATGCCCCGACGGCAAGAACTGCGTAAACGGCGCCTGCACCTCGGAGCTCTGCGGCGGAGCTGCGGACTGCCCAAGCGGAAGCGTGTGCGACGTCCAAACGCATTCGTGCAGAAGCTGCTACTCAAGCGACGAGTGCATGACGCAATACGCGACCCCGCGCGTGTGCGTCAACGACGCCTGCGTTTCCGGCAACTGCGCGTCCGACTATAAATGCGCAAACCAGCTGGTATGCCTGTCGAACGCCTGTTCGACCTGCTCGCAGAATTCGCAGTGCGTAACCGATTACGGATTCGGCAATAAGTGCAAAAACGGCTACTGCCTGCCGGGCTGCGACGGAAGAAACGACTGCAACGCCGCCGCCGCGCAGGTCTGCATTAACGACGAATGCCGGGCGTGCCAGTCGGATTCGGAGTGCAGGCAGGCGCAAAACTGGGGAGGCGCTTATCCGTTGACTATCTGCGAGGCGCAGAAATGCGTCGTCGGATGCCACAAATTATCCGATTGCACCGCGGGCGACTTGGACTTCATATGCGGAGCGGACAACGTCTGCCGCTACTGCCAGACGGACGAAGAGTGCCGCTCCAGCCGCAACTACAACGACGCGTCGTATTACTGCGACCTGTCCGGAGCGCGCGGCAAGTGCGTCAAATACTAAGCCCGTTCGGCGAGGCTTGCGTCCGCGCTCGCCGCGGGCGGTTTAACGAAAGGAAAAACGCAAAATGAAATATTTTACGGCGAATTATCGCCTTGCGGCCGTTTTAATCTTACTTTTGGCCTGCGCGTTTGCGGACGCCGGATGCTCTAAACGAAGCGCCTCTTTCACGCTGGAATACTGGGCGGGGAAATCGCTCGAAGGCGGCAAAAAAATGCACGTTCAGGACGGCGCGCAGCCTCCCTCCGAAGCGAAAAAATTCGCGGACAGAATTTCAAAATCAGACGCTCTGACCTCGCTTCTCAACGCGGAAACGGACGAAGAAACTTTTTACAAAGCCGTAAACGACGAAAACGTTGGGCTGATTGTTTTAAAGCGCCCCGCCCGCGAAGAGCCGAATAATCTGCTTCTTAAAAACAGGCTGGGGCTTGGGCTTGACGCGTTTTTCTTTCTTCCCGTTTACAGAAATAAACAGATAACCGTAGTCGCGCCTCTGCCGAGGCAGCTTGCGTTAAAAAAATCCGAAATAGAGGCGGTCTTCGCGTATTTGCGGGGAAGCGCCGCGTCTCTGCCCGAAAGCGTCAAAGGCGAAACGTTCTTCGAGGTTTCAACGGCTCTTTACTTCGGCGCCGAAGATAAAGCGGAAAGTCAAAAGCCCTCGAAAGACGTCGCCGCCTTGCTTGACGAAATTAAGAAGTCCGCCGCGCAAAAGTTCGCGGGCAAGCCCGGAGCGCCCGCATCTCTCAGCTTTAAAATTTTTCCGCCCGTCGTAATCGACGAGGATAAGCGCCCGGCCTTTATGGAAACTTTCGTTTACGGAACCGACGGCGTCGCCCTGATTTCTAAGGATAAAAGGCTTGATTTCTACGCGGAAAGCGCCGCGGAGCGCAACCTTTCAAACTTCAACGAGATGTCGGAATATTTGGCCGCCTTAAACGACGGCAGCCCCACGACGCTTGCCGAGCGGCGCAAGAAAAACACTTTCGGCGGCGGAAAAAACAAAGAGACAAAGCGGTACGACCCGGAGACGATATTTCAGCTTAAAGAGACGCGCGTTTACGCTCTGCGCTCGATTTCCTACGCGCAGGAAACGGCGGGCGCGCCGGTCGTTCCTCTTTACCGCAAAAAGGCTTCGCCTTTTACAAGCGCGGACGTAACGCTCGACGATTTGCGACGCTCCTTCAAACTCGGCGCCGAGTTTTTGCGCTCGCATTACAACGCCGCGCAAAAAACTTTCGACTACGAATATTACCCGCAGGACGGCGAAGTCCGCAAAGGGCGCTACAACATGATACGCCACAACCTAGCCGTTTTTACCATGATTCAAGCCTACGAGCTGACGGGCGACGAGCGGTACGCGGACGCCGCGAAAGGAGGCATAGAGTTCGTAATGTCGCTTCTGCAAAAAGACGACAAAAAAGGCGGCGGCATATGCTTTTATAATCACCCGAAATACGACCGCAAATACAAACTCGGCGGGGCCGCGACGCTGCTTTACGCGCTTATGGAATATTCGCGGCTCAAAGAGGCGCCGAAAGAATGGATGGACGCGGCGAAATGCCTAGGCTCGTTCCTTATTTACATGCAGAAAGACGGCGGCGAATACGAGTCGTTTTACAATCCGGACGATAAAGACGACGGCGGAAAAGACGAAGTGGTAACTATTTATCCCGGCGAGGCCGACCTTGCGCTCGTCTCGTTATACCGCCGCTACGGCGACAAAAAAATTATGGACGCGCTGGAAAAGTCTTTCAAGTATTACTCGGCGTGGTTTAAAAAGAACGAAGGAAGCCCCGGACTGTTGGAGCCTTACGTCGGATGGGGAATGAGCGCTTACGCCGAGCTGTACCGAGTTACTAAAAAACAGGAACACCTCGATTTTACGCGCCAGATGGGAACGTGGATTTTGCGAAACGTCAACTCGTCGCCGAAAAAAGTTTACGCATCGCAGCAATTCGGCTCTCAAACTTACGCGCTCACGCCAAGCGCGGCGCCGCTTTGGAACGCCGGCGTTTACGCCGAAGGGCTCGCTTACTTAGCTCTGCTCGATAAAAGCTATCTGCCTCAGCTCTCTTCGATGCTGTGGTTCGCGTCCAACATTCAGCTTCAGCCCGCGGACGCGCTGCTCTTCAAGAACGCCGCGGCCTCGGTCGGATGCGTGCCGGAAACGCAGTTCAACCTCGCCTGCCGGCTGGACTACGTCTATCACTGCTTGTCGGGAATGCACCGATTGATAGCGCCATTCAACGAGCGTTCGTTCCCCGCCGGCGCAAAAGACGCCGCGCCCGCCGCGCTGAATTACGAGCGTCCGGACTTTCCTCTTCCCATAGATTCCTCCGCCGGCCTATGGGTTTCTCCATACGCTAAATAAAGGAGCTAGGCAATGACCAAACTTTTTATTTATAAAATTGCCCTCGGCGCCCTTGCCGCGCTGACGGCCTTTGCCGCCGCGTCATGCTCGTCGAATAAAAGCGAAACAAAGCCGTCCGCCCCTACCGAGGCGCAAAAAAAAGCCGAGGCCGAAGGAATAGCTAGCAAGCGCAAGGTTACGGCCGCAAGCGTCCTTGAAAGCGACGTCAAGGTTTCGCTCAACGCCCAAGAAGTCGAGGCGTTGATGAAGCTGGGGCGCAAAGCTCTAGACTCCTTCGTTAAAGAGACAAAGATTTACAAGCCCGCGCCGGGCGAGCTCCCCTCCGGACTGGCGGAAAAGAAAGGAAACATGGTCTTCGCCACGATTTATTACAAAGGCGACTGGCGAGGCTGTATGGCGAGCAGGGACGATTTCCTTTACCGGTCGGTAATCAATTCGGCGGTAAACGCCGCGCAGGATACGCGCTTCGACGGCCGCAACCCCAAGCCCGAAGACCTGAAGGACATACGGCTTGAAATAAGCGTTTTGCAGCCGCGATCGCTTCTCGAAGGAAAAGATCCGGAGGAAATGACGAAGAATTTCAAAATGGGAGGAGAAGGACTTTTCCTATCCAGCGGAGGCTACTCGGCGTATTTTCTGCCGTACGTTTTCGTGAAAAAGCACCTGCCGCTAAAGACGTGGCTTGAGCGTCTTTCGCGCAAGGCTTCAGCCGATAAAGACGGCAATTTGTGGCAGAAAGACGAATCGCTCGTTTTCAAATACGAGACTATTAATTTCGTCGAAGAGAAGCCTTACGGCGCCCCCGCGCCTCTCTACCGCTACAAGGTCGTAAGGCCGAGCGTCGATTCGGCGGCGCTTGGCGGCGGCTTCAAGCAGGCGGTCAAATTTTTCGATTCCAATTTCGACTCGAAGGAATCGCTTTTCAATAACGGATATTTCTCCGTTAATTCGCAGCCGCTTACGTCGGTCAACATGTGCGACGAAGCCCGCGCCGTTTATTATTTAAGCGGACTCGAAGAAAAAAAATACGGATTTAAGTTTGCAAACCTCGACGCGGTTATGAAGCGCATGCTTAAAACGGCTCTTTCCGACTCGTCGGGAGTTATAACCGTCGAGTCGGGACAAGGCGCAAAAACAGGCGATTTCTGCGCGAACATGCTGCTGTTAAACGCTATTTCGGCGAGAGCCGCAAACGGCAAAACCGGCTCCGACGAAAAAAAGGCCGCCGAAAATATCCTAAAATGGGTCGAGACGAGCGCCATGAAAGAGGGGAAAACGCTGGATTTGCGGGGACTGTTCCTTAACGCCGCCGAGGTTGATTACGCCGCCGGACTGCTTTTGGAGGCTCTTTCCAACGCCGCCTTAACGCTTAAAATCAAACGCGCCTCGGAGCTTGCCGACGAAGTTTATCCGCAGGTCGTTAAATTCAGCGGAGACGACGGAATTTACTTCAACCGGTTCGCCGGTTTGGCGGCTTATTACAAAACTACTAAAAAAGAAGAGGCGGCCTCGGCCGCTTTGGCCGCCGCGCAGGACGTTTTTAAAAGCCAGATTAAGCCCGGTCCCGACGTCGAGCCCGATAAAATCGGCGGAACTAAAAAAACGGGCAAAGCCGACACGCTGCAAACCGCTCTTTCTCTTATAATGTGGTCGGAGAGCCTTAAACTGCTTGGAATCGTAAAGAACAAACCGGCAAGCGCGGAAGAATTCAAAAGAGAAGCTCTGCGATGCGCCGTTTTGGCCGCCAAATTTCTTTACGAGCGGCAAATTAACGAGGCGAACGGCTTTTTCTTCCCGGCCTTCGATAAAATTGCCGGCGGATTTTACAAAGAAGGGACTCAGTTTGAAATTACGCCGGGGCTTTCCGCTGCCGGGTTCTTCGCTTTAAAATCAATTCTCGATTCGGCGGGCGCCGGCGCCTTCGACGAATACGCAAAAGCTCTTTCTGTTTCGTTTCCCGCGTTGTATTAAAATGGCGTAAAGTTTGGAAAAACAAAAAAAGGATGAGACGGCGCAATCCGTCGCATCCTTTGTTTATTAAAATTCAAACCGCCGCCGGGCGGCGCCGATTTTTTACGCGCGGACTACCACTGTCCGTGGGAGCCGTGCGAGCCGTGAGAGGCGTGCGAGCCGTGAGAAGCGTGGGACCCGTGGGAGCCGTGCGAGCCGTGAGAACCGTGCGAACCGTGCGAGCCGTGAGAGCAGTGCGCCGCGATTAATGACAGCGTTTGATCGGCGTTTATAAGCTGCGGATCGTTCGCGACCGGCAGGACGTTGGCGTCGGCGACGCCGGCAGAGGCGTCGGCCACGGTGGAGCCCAGCATAAGCAGCGTTGTGGAAACCGCCAGCGCTTGGCTTTTCGTAATTTTTCCTTCTTCGGATAAGAGGAAACTTTTAACGGACTTTTTAATGTTCGGAAGTTTTTTTCTCGCGTTCATTACCGACTCCGTTCTCCTGAAAACTTGAAGACCAACCTAAAAACCAACAATACCGCCAGCTCTTCTAATTTTCAATAAAAAATTTAAGCGTTTAACTTAAAAGCTCGCAGTTTCGCTTCTACAATTATAAAAATACAGGATTTCCGTATTCTTTTCAAGTTTTTTTACAAATTAGTAAAAAAAAATAATTTATTCTTTGGAAGGCTCTTCGCCTTCGGTCTTAACATCTTGTTTTTCTTCGTCTTTTTTGTTTTTGTCGTCCCATGGGGCGGCTATGCCGAGCGGGTCTTCCGCAAAGTCGTTTTCGATTTCGGCCAACAGCCTGTCAAGCTCCTCCTGCTCCGCCTTTAGAGTCTCTTCCATCGAATCGACGCCAGCGTCCGCTTTGCGCTCGGCTCCTTCCATCGCGGACGAAAGCGAATTGGGGCCAAGGGCTCCGAACAGCGCGCGCGCCACAATCAGTTCGCGCAGCTTTTCGTTCTGTTTGGCGACATTTCTTCTTACGAGCTGGTTGAGCAGTTCGTTATAAAACTCCCCTCCGCATTTTGCAAGGTCGTCGTTAGGCGAAGGTTCTTTGAGACGAAGCTCCACCGCGACGCCTCCGGTTTTTGTCTTGTCGAGATAGACGTAATATTTGTCGATGAAAAGATAAGCCGTTTGATATACGGCTTCCAGCGGATAAATTTTGCCGGAAATTTCAAATCGTATTCCGTCCGATATTACTTTCGACTTGACGTTTTTCGCTATGGCGTTCATGTTGCATCCTTTTTTCAATAGTTCCTCAATTGAGGAAAAGTATAAAACAAGGGTCGTTTCAAATCAAGAAAAATAATGCTTCGCCGCCGATTAGCCGGTTTGAAAGACTCATTCGACGGTTACGGATTTGGCGAGATTGCGCGGCTGATCGACGTCCGTTCCTTTCATGTCGGCGATATGATAAGCCAGCAGTTGAAGCGGAAGAGCGGTAATCATAGGCGTTATCGTGTCGTCGTCCACGTTGGGCATCGGAATGAAAAAGTCCGACTTCGCCTTCAGATCGTCGTCGTCCCATTCGCCCAGCGAAATTATTACTCCGTGCCGCGCTTTCGCCTCTTCCATGTTCGACTCGACCTTCTCGTAAACCCTGTCTTTGGGCGCGATTATTACGACGGGCATTTTATCGTCGATGAGGGCGATGGGGCCGTGCTTCATCTCGCCTGCGGGGTAGCCTTCGGCGTGAATGTAACTTATTTCCTTCAGCTTCAAGGCGCCTTCGAGCGCGAGCGGATAGTTTATCCATCGGCCAAGGTAGAGAAAATCGCTCGTTTTATAAAAACGCTCCGCGATGGACTTTATAAGATTGTTCTGCTTCAACATTCTTTCCATCAGAGAAGGAACCCGCGAGAGCGAATGAGTTTTTTTCGCGCAGACTTCCGCGCTCAAAGCTCCGCGGTTGCGCCCGAAGGCGACGGCGATTAAATACAACGCCAATAGCTGCGTGGTGAACGCCTTAGTGGACGCGACGCCTATTTCCGGCCCGGCGTGCGTGTAAAGCACGTAGTCCGACTGCCTCGCGATAGAGCTATCGACGACGTTGCAAACCGCTAAAACCTTGCATCCCAGCTCTTTCGCAGTTTTCACCGCCGCAAGCGTGTCCGCCGTCTCGCCCGACTGGCTTATCGCAATCATAAGGGTGTCTTTGTCCAGTATCGGGTCGCGGTAACGGAACTCGCTGCCCAAATCGACTTCGCACGGAACGCGCGAAAACAATTCAATCCACAAGCGTCCGACGATTCCGGCGTGGGCGCTCGTGCCGCACGCCACGATTAAAATCCGCTTAAACGCCGTCATAGCTTCTTCGGTCAGCCCCGCCTCGCTTAAATCGACCGTTCCGCGCTCAAGCGAAATCCGCCCGCGCAGGGTGTCGGTCATGGCGCGCGGCTGCTCGAATATCTCCTTCAGCATGAAATGTTTATAACCCTCTTTTTCGGCCATCGAGGAAGACCACGAGATACGCTTTACCGCCCGTTGCACAGGCTGACCGGAAAGGTTGTAAATCCCTATTTCTTCGCGCTTAACCACCGCTACGTCGCCGTCTTCGAGAAAAATCATGTCCCGCGTGCTGGAAAGTATCGCCGGTATGTCGCTTGCGATGAAGCTCTCGCCGTCCCCTTTGCCGAGCACCAGAGGGCTGGAATGCCGCGCCGCGAGTATCATGTCCTCGCGCCCCTCAATTAACGCCGCTATCGCGTAGCTGCCCGTAATTTGAGATAAGACCGCAAGAAGCGCGGGAAGCGGCTCCTTGCCGGAGCAAATTTCTTTGTCTAACAGCTGCGCGATTATTTCGGTGTCCGTTTGGGAGAGAAACGCGCGGCCCTCTTCCGTCAGCTTTTCTTTCAGCTGGCGGTAGTTCTCTATAATTCCGTTATGAACGACGGTTACCTTGCCGATTTTATGCGGATGAGCGTTTTCCTCGCTCGGTCCTCCGTGCGTCGCCCAGCGCGTATGGCCAATGCCGGGGCTGCCGAATATCGGCTTCGCCTTCACCGCTTCGCGCAGATTATTCAGTTTTCCGACCGAGCGCGTGATGCGCGTTTCTCCGGTCTTGTCCAAAACGGCTACGCCCGCGGAATCGTAGCCTCTGTATTCGAGCATCGTCAACCCGTTCAGCAAAATATCCACGGCGTCTTTGCCGCCGATGTATCCTACTATTCCGCACATATTCCCTCTCCTTTTCATGCTTCGCATGAAGGGCGCGGAAGCGCGTCCTTCTTATTTTTTGTTTTATTTTAATATAGGCTTTTGCGGCGTTTTTTGCAAACAAATAAAAAAAGCATCCGATTGTTTCGGATGCCCTTTGATTGAAAAACTTTAAAACGATGCTGTCCGGGCTTTAGCCTTCGACGGGCGTTACGTGAACGCGCTTTTTATCGCCTTCGTAAGTTTCGTAATCGACCTTGCCGGCGACTTTCGCGTAGAGGGTGTAATCTTTTCCCATGCCGACGTTCAGACCGGCTTTGATTCTCTGGCCGAGCTGACGAACGAGAATGCTTCCGCCCTTAACCGTTTCGCCGCTGAAAACTTTAACGCCTCTGCGCTGCCCTTGGCTGTCGCGCCCGTTTTTTCCGGCTCCGCCGCTTTTCTTATGCGCCATCTTTTACCTCCTGCAAGCGAAAGAGCGTTTAGCTCTCTTTAATCTTCAAGACTTTTAAGGCCGTATAGTTTTCTCTGTGGCCTTGCTTTTTGTGATAGCCGATCTTGCACTTTTTCTTGAAAACGTAAATCTTCGGCTCTTTTCCGGTTTTGGTTACGACCGCTTCGACCGCCGCGCCCGGCACGAACGGAGAACCGATTTTATAGGCTCCGCCTTCGGTTTCGCCGATAAGCAAAACTTCGTTGATATTGACGTTTTCGCCGACCTGATTGGGAAGAAGATCCACTCTGATTTCTTCGCCCTCTTTGACGACGTATTGCTTGCCGCCTTGTATAATCACTGCATACATAAAAGACCTCTCAGTTTCAAAAAACCTTCAAAACAGAAGCGTTTAACTACATTAAAAACGGCGGCTTGTCAACCAAATTATTCTGCCGCAAGCCGATATTTTGTTTAAAATTTAGTCGTCGAGAATATTCGGGGAAGGAGTTGGAACCGTCGGTTTGAACTCCAAGTCCTTCAGTTTCGCCTTGGCTTCTAATAGGCGCTGGTCTTTCTTTCCTTTGCTGCGATGGCTGCGGCGCTTCTCGATTTCCTCGTCCTGATTTACCGAAAGAACTTCAACTTCTTCGGATAAATCGGGCAGTTCGGAAAGGCTCTTTTTGTATTCCTCTTCCGTCAGCCTGCCTTGTTTAATCGAGCGCTCGACTATTCGCTTGTCGAGGTAATTAATAGAGTAACTTTTAATTTCAGCCACTTTTGCCTCCGTCGTCTCGTAAAAGAGCGAAAAACAGCCTTGAATATATATATGTATATAAACCGTTTGTCAAGCGCGCATGAAAATTGACGAAAATTAATTCCTTTCGAGCCAAAAATGATTTGTATCGGCGCAATCTCCGCGACTTAGCGGTTAAATATTTGCCCGCGAGCAAAACCGCCTTGACGCGGAGAAGCGACAGCGTAATATTCCTACATAGCGCCGCTCGCGGCGAAAACGCTTTAACTTTTAATCAAGGCGGTAATTAAATGAATTACAAAACGTTCCAAATTTTAGCGGCAATCGCGTCCGTCGCGGCGCTGCTGGCGCTTTCCTCGACGCAGTGCTCGCCGAAAAACGTCAGGCAGGACAACCCCGCCCAAGACGCTCAGCCCAAAGAGCAGCCCAAACAAGACCAGACCGCCAAAAAAGAGGAGAAGCCCAAACACGCCGACCTTGAGCCTCTTAAGGAGTTCTGCGCGGCGCGGCTTAAAACCGCGCAGGAAAAGCTCGACCTTTTAATTAAAGCCAAAGGCGGCGCGGCGAACGATATTCTCGCTCTATTCGACGCTATGCACAATGAAATACAAACCGCGGAAGGAAAAGCCGACGTAATGGCCAACATGCACCCCGACGAGGACGTAAGGACGGCGGGAATGGAATGCGTGCAGACTTTCGAAAAGTTCGTTTCGTCCTTCTGGCTGAACCGGGCGGCGTACGACGCTTTCGCCTCCATAGATTTCAAAAAGGCGGGGTTGGACGATATTTCGGCCAGACTTCTCAAGCGAGTTCTCGTGGATTTCAGGCGCGAAGGAGTTGACAAGGACGCGGAAACGCGGGCGAAAATCGAAGAGTTGAAAAAGCGCGAAGTAGAGCTTACGCAGGAATACGAAAAGAACATCCGCGACGACTCGAAAACGATTAAGGTCAAGCCGGAGCAGCTCGCGGGTATGCCGCAAGATTTCCTCGATTCGCACAAGCCCGGCGAAGACGGCTTAGTCAAACTCACCACCGACGACCCGGATTACTTTCCTATGATTAACTACTGCAAAGACTCCGACGCCAAGCGCGAGCTTTACAAGGCGTGGCTCTCTATCGCTTACCCGGCCAACTCCGGCGTATTGCGGGCTTTGTTAAAAACGCGCTGCGAGCTTGCCAAGCTCAAAGGATACCCCGACTACGCGACGTTTGCGACCGAAGACAAAATGATAAAAACTCCGCAAAACGCCCAAAAATTTATAGACGAGGCCGCTAAGAAGGCGGGGAGCGCCGCGAAAAAAATGTACGCGCGCCTGCTGGAGCTCAAGAAAAAGGACGATCCGAACGCTAAAAGCGTCGAAATATGGGAGCAGCATTACCTTTTAAATAAAATCCGCGAGGCGGAATACGATTACGACTCGCAGGAAGCGCGTAAATATTTTGATATTCGCAAAGTCAAAGCAGGGCTTTTCAAGGTCGTCGAAACTCTTTACGGAGTTAAAATAACTCAGGCAAAAGACGATAAAACGGTATGGCATCCCGACGTCGAATCGTACGACATGAGCGAGAACGGCGTTAAAATAGCCCATTTCTACTTCGATATTTATCCGCGCGAAGGAAAAGTTAAAAGCGCGGCGATGTTCTCGCTGACCCCGGGAATCGCCGGAAAACAATTGCCCGACGGCGTATTGATGGCGAATTTCGTCCAGCCAAAAGGCGACGAAAAAGCGTTGATGGAACATATCGACGTTCAGACGTTGTTCCACGAATTCGGCCACCTGCTTCACCACCTTTTCAGCGGCGTAAAGGCGCGTTACGTTTACTTTTCCGGCACGGCGATGGAATGGGATTTCGTAGAAACGCCGTCTCAGCTCTTCGAGGAATGGGCGTGGAGGCCGGAGATTCTCAAACTGTTCGCGACCGACGACGCGGGAAATCCGCTGCCGGAAAAGCTGCTTGAAAAAATGCGCAAGGCCGACGCGCTTGGGCGTCCGTTGTTTGCGTCCATGCAAATGTTTTACGCGGGGCTTTCGCTTGCGCTGTACGTCGGCGAATTCGGCGACAAGAGCTTCGACGAGCTTGAAAAGAAACTCTTTGAGAAAAGCGCGCCTTATCCTTTCCACGACTTTATGCATTACGAATCCGGCTTCTGGCACCTGACGGGCTACGCCTCCAACTACTATACCTACATGTGGTCGCTGGTAATCGCGAAGGATATAGACGGCGCTTTCGCTAAGGCCGGTTACATGAACGCAAAGACCGCCGCAAAATACCGCGAGACTATTCTATCCCGCGGGGGAGAGAAAGACGCCGCCGACTTGGTGAAAGACTTCCTCGGGCGCCAATTCAGCTTCGACGCCTTCGACGCGTGGCTTGCGGGAAAAGATTAAATAACGGCCGGCCTCTAGTTGGATGCAGAGCCGGCGACTTAAGCGCCTTTTCTCCAATTAGGCAACAGCGGGAACAGTTTGGGGATAATTCGGAAGTACAAATATTATAGTCTTTACCTCTGGGGCGTTTTATAGTATAAATTTGCGCGTTCGTTAAACGCCGATTTTCGGCATACCGCAAAGGGAGACCGCAATGTACTTTTCGAAAACATTAATTGTAACCCGTCGCGAAGCCCCCGCCGACGCCGTAACCGCCAGCCACGTTTTAATGGAGCGCTGCTGCATGATACGCAAGCTCTCCGGCGGAATTTACAACTACTACCCGCTGATGGTTCGCGCCATCCGCAAGGTCGAGCGCATAGTCCGCGAAGAGCTGGACAGAGCCGGCGCGCAGGAGATACTTATGCCGTTCGTTCAGCCCGCCTCGCTATGGGAAAAGTCCGGCCGTTGGTCGTATTACGGCCCCGAGCTGTTGCGAGTAAAAGACCGCAAAGGGAACCCGTACTGCCTAGGCCCAACGCACGAGGAAGTCGTAACCAACATCGTCGCCGACGAGGTTAAAAGCTATAAGCAGCTGCCTTTGAACCTCTACCAGATACAAACCAAGTTCCGCGACGAGATACGCCCCCGCTACGGGCTCATGCGCGGACGCGAATTCATTATGAAAGACGGCTACAGCTTCGACGTCGACGAAGAGGCTTCGAAGAAGAGCTACTGGCTTATGTACGAAACGTACAACCGAATTTTCAACCGCTGCGGGCTCAAGTTCAGGCCGGTAGAAGCCGACACCGGCAACATCGGCGGCAGTCTGTCGCACGAATTCCAAGTTCTTGCGGAGAGCGGCGAAGATACGATAGCCTCCTGCGACAATTGCGGATACGCGGCCAACGTCGAGAAGGCCGAAACCCGCCCCGCGTCTTACGACGAGCCCTCCGAAAGCGAATTCCTTCCGCTCGAAGACGTTTCCACTCCGGCGCAGAAAAGCATCGAAGAAGTCAGCTCGTTTCTTGGCGTTGCTCCGCGGAAGCTCATAAAGACGCTTATTTACTTTGACGATAAGGAGAAATTTTACGCGGTAGCCATTCGCGGCGATTTGGAAGTAAACGAGCTTAAGCTTAAAAATCATGTCGGCGCGCTGGAAATTTATCCGGCCGAAGAGCGCGACATAGAGAAGGTCGCGAAGGTTCCCGTCGGCTTCATAGGCCCGATTAACCTCGAAATACCGATAATCGCCGACAACTCCGTAAAAGGAATTTTAAACGGCGTTACGGGCGCGAATAAAAAAGATTTTCACGTTAAAAACGTAAACCCTAAGCGCGACATTAAGGCCGACTCTTGGGCGGATTTGGCTCTGGCCAAGGCCGGCGACCGCTGCCCGCGCTGCGACGAAGGCGTTCTGCGGATTGATCGCGGCATCGAGGTCGGTCAGGTTTTCTTTCTCGGAACCAAGTACAGCGTTCCTATGGGCGCGACTTATTTGGCCGAGGACGGCAAGGAACATCCGTGCGTAATGGGATGCTACGGCATCGGCATTACTCGCACGGTGGCCGCCGCAATCGAGCAGAACAGCGACGCGGACGGAATTATCTGGCCTATGCCGCTGGCTCCGTTCCAAGTTATTATTACGCCCGTGCTTTACTCCGGCGCGATGAAGGAAACCGCGGAAAAACTTTACAAGCTCTTTGCCGAAGCCGGAGTCGAGACTATTCTCGACGACCGCGACGAGCGCGGCGGAGTTAAATTCAAGGACGCCGATTTGCTGGGCTTCCCGCTTCGCGTAACCGTCGGCGACAAAGGACTGGCTCGCGGCATAGTCGAAATACGCGACCGCAGAGCTAAAAAGGTTTTGGAAACGCCGATTGAAGGCGCGCTTGAAACCGTTAAAAAATTAATTTCGGAGCAGATGGCCGCCGCTAAGGCTTAAACCGCTTTAATTGAAGCAGCGAGGCTTTTTTAAATGTCGAAAATACCTTTTTTATTTGAAATAGGAACCGAAGAAATACCGGCCGCATTTCTTCCCGACGCGATCGCGTGGCTGAAGGAAAACCTTTTTAACGAGCTTGTAAACGCGCATCTTGAGCCGGAAGGAACAGCCTGCATGGCTACTCCGCGCAGGCTCGTTTTCTCGGCGCTCTCCATTTTGGCGACGGAGCCGGACAGATCCGCCGAATACTTCGGACCGCCCGCCGCCGTTTGTTTCGACGCGGAAGGCCGTCCGACAAAGGCCGCGATCGGTTTCGCCGCTAAATTCGGCGTAGATGCCGACAAGCTGGAAACCGCCGACGGCTCCAAAGGAAAGGTCGTATGTTTCCGGCGCGTTGAAAAAGGCGCGCCCGCCGCGCAAATACTCGCAAGCGCGCTTCCCGCCTTGCTCGCAAAGTTTCCGTGGCCTAAAAGTATGCGCTGGGGCTCTTGCACGACGCCGTTCGTCCGCCCGATACACTGGATAGCGGCCATTGCCGGAACCGAAATTATAAACTTTACTTTCGCCGACGTTAAAAGCGGAAATAAAAGCCGCGGCCACCGCTTTGTTTCGCCGGAAGAATTTGAAATTAAAGACGCGCTAAATTTTAAAGAAGAGCTAAGAGAACGCGGCGTTATGCTCGACGGCGAAGAGCGCAGAGCCGCCATACGGCAGGGTTTGAAAGCTTTGTCTCAAACGGCGGGCGGCGCGGCGATAGAGGACGAAGAGCTTGTCGAGCACGCCTCAAACATAGTTGAATGGCCGCATCTCGCGCTCGGACGCTTCGACGAAAAATATCTTTCGCTCCCCAAGGAGCTGCTCGTAATTACGACTCGAACGAACCAAAAATATTTTAACTTTGAAGACGCTCAAGGCCGCTTGCTGCCGGTTTTCTGCGTCGTTCTCAACGTCTCGCCTAAAAGCGGAACGGACGGAATTATTTACGGCAACGAGCGCGTTCTGCGGGCAAGGCTCGACGACGCCCGCTTCGTCGTGGAGGAAGACAAAAAAAAGAAGCTGGATTTTTTTGCGGAAGAACTTAACCGCGTTACGTTTCACCGAGACCTCGGAAGCGTAGCCGAAAAGGCCGCGCGCGTTGCCGCGCTGGCAGAGGCGATAGCCGAAACCGTCGGGGGCGTCGACGCGACGGAACTGGCGCGCGCCTGCGCTTTGGCCAAAGCGGATCTCAACAGCCGCGCCGTTTTCGAGTTTCCCGAATTGCAGGGAATAATGGGCGCCTACTACGCCAGGCTTCAAGGAGAGAGCGAAACGGTCGCGGACGCGATAGAAGCGCACTGGAAGCCAAAGTTCAGCGCCGACGAACCCGCGAAAAGCAGGCTTGCGGCCGTCATAGCGATCGCCGACAAGCTCGATACGATAACGGGATGCTTTGCGGTGGGGATTAAGCCAACCGGAGCAAAAGACGCCTTCGGTCTTCGCCGCGGAGCCATTGGAATCGTGAACACGATTTTGTTTCACAACTTCGATTTTTCTCTTAAATCGGCGTCGGAGCTCGCGTTCGACGAGCTTCGCGGCAAAGAAAAATACGGCAAAAGCGAGACGATCGCGGAAGTCGTCCAGTTCTTCAAGGCGCGTTTCGAGCAGATGAAGGCGGATAAAGGAACCGCGCGCGACGTGGCGCAGGCCGCGCTTGAGGCGGGTTTCGACTCTATCCTCGACGCGGAAGCGAAAGTAGCCGCTCTCGATTGGTTTTCAAAACTTCCCGAATACGAGAAGCTCGCCGGGGCGTTCAAGCGAGTAGGCAATATTTTAAGCAAGCAGGGGGAAGAATTTTACGCGCAAGGCGCGCCTAAACCCCAAGCCTCGCTCTTCGAGGGAGACGAAGAAAGAGCTCTTTACGAAGCGGTCGCGAAGCTCGGCGAAAAAGTTAAAAACTTTTCTTCTAAAGGTTATTACCGCGAGGCTCTTGCGGAAATCGCCGCGATTAAAGAGCCGGTTGACTCCTTCTTTGAGAAGACGCTCGTTATGTGCGAAAACGCGGAAATCCGCCGAAACCGGCTCGCGCTGCTTGAAAGCCTCCGCCTGCTCTTCGCGGACATAGCCGACTTCAGAAAGCTTTCGGTTAAGTAAAAAAGTACAAAACGAACAATTGCGCCTAAATGTACAAATCGGCGTTGTTTTGCGTTTAATCGCCGCGTAAATATTATAAAAAGAATAAAATGAAAACGTCGCCTATAATAGCGTTTGCCGCCGTTTGCGCGTTTTGCGCCGCCGCTTGTTCGACGGACGGCGAAAGCCGCGCCGTCTCGGATTTAACTCGATTCGCAAGGCTGTACGCGGAGGGAACGGCTTTATTCGAGCCTTTCAGCTGGGTTCGCGAAAGCGAAGACTCCGTCGCTACGATAAGAGACGATAACGGCCGGACATGCTTCCGCGGCTCCGGCGGCGTGGAGGCCGTTGTTTACGTCGATTTTGCGCCCGCGGCGAAACGAAAAATTAAGCTGCATAGCGCGACGATTAAAACGAAGGCGGAAAAACCTTTGGAAATAACCGCAACTCTGCTTGCGGCATGCGGCGGAACCGCGCTTAAAAGTTTTGCATGGAGCGATTTAAACGCGCCGCTTGATTTTGAGGCGAGCGAAGCGGCGTGCGTTAGGCTGAACGTTCGTTCGGACGAGGAATTTAAAATTTGCGGCCTCTCCGTTTACGGCGACGCTTCCGCCTTCAATACGGTCGAATTCGAGCCGCAGATTAAAAGCCAAACAGCGAAATATTTTAACGGAAGCGGGGTAATCGAAGGCTTTTACGGCGTTCCATACAGCTTTGCGGAACGCGAGAAGCTGATTAAAACGATGGCGGCGTACGGCTTGAAGTTTTACATGTACGCCCCGAAGGAAGACCCGCTGCATCGCGCAAAATGGCGCGAAGCGTACGAAGATTCAGAGGTTGAAAGGTTCGTCGAATTCGGACGTTTCGCTAAAAAATACGGAGTAACTTTTTTCTTCGGAATAAGCCCTTTCATAGACTTTAATTTCGACGACGAATCGGACTACGAAGCGTTAAAAAACAAAATCGCGCCCTTTGTAGAAAAAGGAATTTCCGGAGTAGGACTTTTAGCCGACGACATCGAGATGGAAACCAGCGTTAATCTGGGCGGCGATTTAGGGCGAAAGCACGCCGCGATAATCAACAGGCTTTACGCGGATTTGAAAACTCTCCGCCCCGATTTGCTCTTCAATTTCACGCCCACAGTTTACAGCGACGAACGAATGGGCTGGGCCGGCGGAGAAGATTACCTTTATCAAATGAGCTCGCTTGACGAGGCGGTAGGTCTGATGTGGACGGGCAAAGGGACGAGCAACGAAACAATGAAGCCCGAAGATTTGCAAAAAGCAACTCTATTGTGCGGCCGCAAGCCGATAATCTGGGACAATTTTTGGGCCAACGACGGCGGAGATAAAGTCTTCGGCAACGTTTATCTTTCGCCGTTCTACGGGCGAGAAGAGCCGCTGTTGAGCGCTGTGGGAGGCTTGGCTCACAACGCTTCCATTCAAGGCTCCTTCGCCAGACTTGTAATAAATACGTTCGGCGCTTTTATGACCGAGCCTTCTAAAACGGTTTCCCTCGACGACGCGCGCAAAAGAGCGGTTAAGTTTGAATTTAATTTTTCGATTGACGGCGCCGCGCCCAGCTCCGGCGGCGAAGCCGCGCTGCTGCTGGCGATGAGCGTTTTCAACGGAAACGCGCAAAAAACGAGCTCTTACGAGCCGCTTGACGAACTGGCCGAATCTTTGACCGGCAAAATCGTCTCAGGAGAGGCGGACGCGCGGGACGTATGGAACGCGCTAAATCTGTTCGCCTCTTTGGCCTCGCTTTACGGCGACGTTTACCATTCCAACATCGACGTCGATTTGGCCGACGAATTCGTTTATCCTCTTTTGGGGCTGCGCTTTCACGCAAAGGCGGGGCTTTACGCCGCAATGAAACTGGCGGAAAAGCTGGGCGGCAAAGACGGCTCGGAATGGGACGCCGCGATTGCGGACGCGAAACGGCGCGCTAAAATATCGCGTTTTCTGTTCAATTCCGGAGCAATCGGAGACGTAATAGACGCCGTAAACAAAGCCGAGCCAAAAAACGCGGGCGTCTCCAAGGCGGAAATTAACAAGGCGGATTTGCCGTCGTGCGCGGTTGGGAAAGAAATGTCGATAAAACCGTTTTTGCAGTCGTTAAACGTTTCGGCATTCGGACTGCCCGGCGCTTTCATAAAAAACGGCGAAATAATTTGGACGGCTCCCCATCCCGGCTTGTACGACGCGGCGGCCGTAGCGCGCGGCGAAAATACGGTAGGATTTTCTGAATTTACCTTAACGTGCGAATAGCCGCGTCAGCCTAAAATGAAGTTTTTTAAAGTCTCCGCGGAGATTACGGCGGCAAGCGCCCCGACGACGAAACCGACGGCGACGTCGCTGGGCCAATGCTTTGCTTTAACGACTCTTGAAATTCCTACGACGAGGGCGAAAACTATAATAGCGGCTCCGACGGGAGGATCGTTTTGAAAGAACCAAGCCAGCAGCACGGCTTGGTTGAGGCTGCGCGCCGAGTGAATAGACGGAAACGAGCCCGCGTCCACGAATCGGAACGCGGCTAAAGCGTTTTTAAAGCCGTTCTTGAGGCTTAAATATTTGCGGACGTCTAAAACGTGAAAATTTATAGTCGGTCTAATTTTGGCGTCGTTTTCGGGCCGCGCGCGAAAATAAAAATATTTAACCGTATTGCAAATAATCGTCAAAGCGACAAGATTGGCCGCCATAACCAAACCGAAACGGAGCGACAGCGCGAACGAAAGCGCGCATATAGCCAGCCCTCCGCCGAGCGTGCCGAAAAGAGAGACGAAATCCCAGAAAAATTTTGCCGGCTTCGGCAAACTTAAATATTTTTCCCTCGGAGTCAGTTTATTTTCTTCGTTCATATATGCCGCATTTCCTTTTGAAATTAAAATCTGGGCTTGAACCCCTCGCCGTAAACTTCGTAAACTTCGGTTACGATGACGAACGCCTTGCGGTCGATGGCGAGAATTTTGCGCACTAGGCCGGTTATTTGTTTGCGCTCGACTACGACGAACAAAACGTCCTTCTCGTGGCCGGTGTACATTCCTTTGCCGTGAAGCGCCGTGCCGCCGCGTTTGAGGTCGTGCAAAATCATTTCGGTTATTTCCTCCGTCCGCGAGCTTATGATGAACACTCCGCGGGCGTAGTCGATGCCTTCGACGATGACGTCGATCACTTTGCTGGAAATGAAAAGAGCCATTAAGCCGTACATCGCCGCCACCGCGTCTTTGAAAACGACCCAGGCAAAAATAATTACTATGGAATTAATTAGACCTATCGCGTTGCCGATGCTTAAGTTGCTGAATCTCGCCATGATGCGCGCAATGGTGCCGGAGCCGCTTGTGGCCGCTCCCGCTCTTATAATAAGCCCCAGACCGGTTCCCATGATGACCGCTCCGAAGATGGGGGCGAGCATTTCGACGTTGGAAGGCAGCGTCATTTTAACGTGGAAAATATCGGCGAAAACCAAGGTGGAAAGAGACGTCATTATCGTCGCGTACAAAACCTTGACGCTGAATTGCGCGCCTAAATACTTGAACCCGGCGAAAAAAATGGGAATTTCCAAAACCGCCATAAAAAATCCGGTGGGAAGACCGGTAAGATGATTTAAAATAATGGCTATGCCGCTTACGCCGCCGGGCGCGATGTGATAGGGAACCATGAAAAGCGAGATAGACAACCCGAAGATAAGAGCCCCAAGGGTAATTAACAGGTAAAACAACCTGTTATTTTCAATCGGTATTACATCGTTTCTCATAGTAGTTTTTGCTTGCGCAAATATACTCAAAATTTTTATGTATGCAACATTATTATCAATATTTTTTGTTCTCGCGAATAAAACGTTTTTCAAGCGAGAATCCATGCCGCCAAACCTTTCATTCTTCTCAAAAAAATATTTAAGGTTTACTTGACCCTTGCCTCTAAACAATGTAAAAAAACCGATAAGTAACTTGTTGTTTAATTCTTTCAACGGCTAATCATTTTTACGGAGGCGAAAAAGTGAAAGGGAAAAAAACAGCCCTATTGTTGGTTTCGTTAGTCTTCGCCGCGACTTCGCTGCAGCTCGATATTCCCGAAGCGTCGGCCAACAGCGTTGAAACCTACCCCGCGGGAGCCTTTTCGCTCGGCATGGGATTCGGCATGACCGTCGCGAAAAAACGCTTCACCAACACCTTTGGAGCTAGCACCGAAAGCATCGTTGACGACTACAACGTAACGATTCCCGGCGATTTGATAGACTCAACCCTTAAAGGTTCGATTCTAGGCCGCACCGACATAGGGCTGAACAGCTACGGTCAGGAAATCGACATCAAACTGGGCGTCGGCATTACCGACAACCTCTCGGTCTTGATGATTATCCCGATAAAGCACGGCTTCAACGACGTAAGCGTCGGCGTGCACGACAGCACCATCGTTTTGGTGCGCAAGCAGAAAGTCTCGTGGGCAAAGGGCTCTCCCGCGTATCCGCGGGTTAGAAGACCCGACAACCCCTACGACGCCTCGTTGGACAACAATCCGATGAACACGCAGGATTTCCGCGACGCGATTACATGCTACGATCCTACAAGCCCGATGTGTTCGTTTAATTACGATCAACTCGTCAGCTTCGACCGCTGGGGCATGGGCGACATGATTGTAGGAGCCCGCTACAAGCTGCACGAGCGCGACTGGCTGCGCACCGGACTTACGCTTTTCTTTAAAATCCCGACGGGCAAACCCGAAGACCCCGACAATCTCTTCGACAGCGATTTGGGCAAAGGCCACCTCGACATGGGTCTCTTCTTGGGCTTCGACGTCTATCCTTTTAAAAAACTGGGAAACAACCCCTTCTCGGATTTCTTCTTTAACGTTACCGGCGGCTACACCATTCAGATGCCGTTCACCAAAGAGCGCAGAATGTACACTTTGAACGTCGATACGGAAACCGGCAAAGTAAGAGGCCAAATCCCGATAAGCATGTATTGGCAAAAGATGGACAACTATATTAAACCCGGCAACAACTGGGACTTATGGTTTGGTTTGACTTGGAATATCACCCCTTGGCTTTCGTTTAACAACGAGCAGTATTTCTACTGGAAATATCAAGACGACATCCGGCAGGGCGGCGCGATACCCATTCCTCCGGGGTCGAATCCGCTCGATCCGAATTTCAAGGCTTATCAGCCCGAATGGTACGCGCAGGAATACGCGACCGACCTTTCGGCCATTAACACCACCAATTCCATCGGCATAAATACCCTCGACTGGGTTATGAAAGGAAAATTCCCCGTTCCTTTCGCCTTCAGCCTTTTCTATACTTATACAATCGCCGGCAAAAACGTTGAACAGGAGCACATATTCGGCGGAAGCCTCGACTTATTCGCCACGTTCGACGTTATTTTCGGCGGAGGGCTGCCGACCGAAGAAAATAAGGGCGGAGAGAAAAAGGAAGAAAATAAAGAAGAGAAAAAAGACGACGCGGGCGCTAAGACCGGCGCGCTTTCCTTCAGCGGCCTTTTTTAAGCCGCGGGACGCGGGTTCACATTCAACGTTCGCGTAATCTGAAAGGATGGTAAATAGATGAAAATCAGCAAAACAAAGACGCTTTTAACGGCCGCTATCTGCCTTGCCGCAGCCTTGTCCGCCTTCGCTTGCAGCAACGAAAGCGAGGAAGACCGCTCGCAGGCCATTAAGGAATGCGCGGCTCTTCGGGATAAAATCTGCGACCTTACCGCAAAATGCGAAGGCTCGACGACGACTTTCGAAAAGTGCGTAGCCGATATAAATTCTAAAATTAACTGCGAAAAGGCGCGCATCGCCTACCGTTATTTCCCGGTCTGCGAGGAAAAGAAGCCGCATTACGCCAATATCGACTGCGAGACTCTGCCTAAATACAAGGCTTGCGAAGAGCCGATGGCGAAATACCGCGAAACTTACGCTGGAATTTCCTGCGAAAATATTACTTGCGGAGACTGCGCCGGAAAAAGCGGCTGCGCCAAAGCCTGCCTGAACGGCGACTGCTCGAAGTCGATTGAATGCTCCAAGGTAAGCGCGTCTTACGTGGTAACCGAGCGCGCGATGTGCTTCTCGGCTAAACGTCAGGAGTGCGCCGACATAAAAGACGCAGATTTGCAATCGACCTGCTTCTCCAACCGCGCGGCGGAATGCCTTAATTTAACCATGGTTTCCGATCCGTTGTTCGTCAAATGCAACAGCTACCTCAACTATGGGTGCACTCTACAGGAAGACTACGACGAGTGCGTTTACTACAAAGACGAAATAACGTCTTGCGCGCAGGTAACGGACTACGACCAGTGCATGACTCAGCTGGATACGTACGCCTGCGCCAACTTAAGCAAGCCCAAGGATAACGTTCCGGCCGCCTGCATCGACGTAATTGATTTTATATTCTATTAAACCGGCGCCGTTTTACGATTCATTTGGCGGAGGCCGCGCGGCTTCCGCCTTTTTTTGCGCGTTTTACGGACGCGCGGAAGTCGCGCCGCTTCCCTAAAATTTATTCCGATTGCGATTTAATTTTCTAGAAGGAGACCGATTTGAGTTCTTCCTTCGCATGCAAGCAAGCCGCGGCGGGACAAGCCGCGCTTAAAAGCTCGCTATGGCGCGACGCGGTTTTGGATGATTCGGCCTTTCTTTAGACGCGCGAAGAAAGCGAAAGAACCGCGGCCATAAGGAACTTGCTAAAGAGGTAATGGGGCGGGGAACTTAACAAACGTAACAACGCAACAAACGTAACATAAACTTTACAATTTTACGTTGACATTTGTTTTTAATAGACACAAAATCAATAGGTTGCGCGGTTTATAAAACCGTTAAACGCATGTTCTTGCAACAGAAAAATCGCCTGAATTTCGTATTCGGGCGGTTTATACATTTAATTTAATTTACGGAGCAGTCGCATGAACCTTAGGAAGCTGATTAACATCATCTGCATAGCTCTTGTCGCCGCCGTTGCGGGCGGAACCGCCGCGGGCGATAACAACCCGCGAATTTATCTTAACGGAAAGGCTTACCCGACGGTATTAAGCGAGCGTCATCTGCTCGTTTACTCCAAATCCGTATTAACGCGCGCTCAGGCCGACGAGACGCTGGCCAAGGCCGGAGTCGCGGATAAGCTGGAAGACGTTCTTCCCGCGGCGCATTTTCCCCGCATGCTTATTACTCTTAAAAAAGCGGCCTATATTTCCGAAGTAACGAGCGCGCTTTACAACTCGCCCGACGTCCGCATGGTTAAAACGGTTCAACTCATCGACGGCGTTTCGCCCGCGTTCCCTACGGGGCGCGTGCTTATTAAAATGCGCGGAAACGCGTCTTTTGACGTTTTTAAGAAAAAACTGCCCGAATACGGGCTGCGCTTTGTCGAAAAGTGGGAAATGATAGACAATTCCTATCTTTGCGAAATAATCGACGATTCGGCTTCCGAAATCGAAATCGGCGTAAAAATAGCGGAAACCGAAAAAAACGTCGAAATAGCCGAAGCTGATTTGATACATAAAATTGTAAGGCGTTATAAACCGAACGATCCGTATTACCCGTATCAGTGGCATCTTAACAACACCGGAAGCTGGTCTCTGGCCGGCTTGAACAACGGCAAGGCGGGCGCCGACGTCCGCGCCGAAACGGCATGGGACTTAACAAAAGGCTCTTCGACCACCGTAATAGCCATTATAGACGACGGCGTGGAGAAAAATCACCCCGATTTAAGCATGAAGCTTCTGGCCAGCTATGACTTTTTAAGCAACGACAACGACGCGACCGCGCCCTGCTCCAAGGCTTCCGACGGAATGCCTTACGGGCACGGAGTCTCGGTTGCTGGAGTCGCCGCCGCTAAGGGAGGCAACGGAACCGGCGTTTCCGGCTCCTGTCCCGACTGCTCCATCGTAGCCGCAAGGCTCATCGGAGACGTCGGCGTATCCGGCGCAACCGTGGCCAACGCCTTCAAATGGGCGTGTATGGACAACAACGCAGCCGTAATTAACAACTCTTGGGGTTACAGCGAGCGCGTTCCCATCGACGCCTACACCAAGGGCGGCATAGACTACTGCACGACTAACTCGCGCAACAAGCTGGGCACCGTTTTCGTCTGGGCAAGCGGCAACGACGGACGCTACATTTATAACGACGAAATGGAATGCTATTCTAAAGTCGTCGCCGTCGGCGGAACCAACCAGAACGACGTCCGCGTAAGTTACAGCAACTACGGTCCATGCCTCGACGTCGTGGCCCCGACCAGCGGAAGCGCTCAGAACGAATGGTCCATCGTAACGACGGACTACTCCGGAAGCTGCGGATATAACAATAACGGCTCGTATTTCGGCGGCGGACAGGACATCGACCGCAGCGGAAACTACACCTACACCTTCGGCGGAACCAGCTCCGCGGCGCCTCTTGCGGCGGGAGTCGTCGGCTTGATTATGAGCGCCAATCCGGCTCTTACTTATTCGCAGGTCATCGACATTTTGCGCAACACCGCCGATAAAGTTCAAAGCGGCTACGACGCTAACGGCCATTCCGACTACTACGGCCACGGCCGCGTAAACGCGTTCAAGGCGGTTCAACAGGCTCTTCAGGGCGGCTGCGGAAGCATCACCAGCGTAGGCCAGTGCAGCGATACGACCGCTATGTGGTGCGAAAACAATTCTATTAAAACGCAAAACTGCGTCGCGCCGTCCAAATGCGGAAAAGACGGAAGCGGCAATTACAGGTGTCTCGCCTGCCAGACTACGGCCAGAAGCTGCCGCGACGGCGTTGACAACGACTGCGACAGCGCGATAGACGAAGCCGACGAATGCGGCGCGGGAGAATGCTACTTCCCGTCGTTTGAGCCTTCGTGCAACGGAGTTATTTTAAACACCTGCGACAACACCAATAAAGCCGGAACTTTCAACTGCGCCGAACTCGCTCTGACCTGCGGATGGGACGACAAAACCGAAATGAACAACTGCGTCAAGGCGTCGTGCGTTCCGTCCGCCGCGTCGTGCCGCGACAACGTCGATAACGACTGCGACAACGCGATAGACGAAGCCGACGAATGCGGAAACAACGAATGCGTTCCCGGCGCGTTCGTAAACTCCTGCGAAGGCAACATATTTCATTTCTGCCGCTCCGACAAATACGTTCAGTCGGTAGATTGCGCAGCAAGCGGACAAATTTGCGGAGAAACGACCGCGGGCGGCAAAGGGTGCAAACCGCTCGAATGCAGCTCGTCATCCTACGTTCCGTCCTGCGAGAACGTGGTAACGCTGCTTACCTGCGGATCGGACGGCAAATACGTGCGAACTAACTGCCAGTCTGTCGGACTTTACTGCCGGGTTCCCGCGGGCAAAACGGCCGCCGAGTGCGCTTCGCAATGCGACGCCTCTTTCGCGCCGACGTGCGAGGGGAATATTCTCAAATCGTGTTCGGGCTCCGCTTACGCATATACAAACTGCGAAAACGAAGGCAAAATTTGCGGAACTCCCATCGGCGGAAACGGCGCGCAATGTATGGACCCAAACCAGCATGAATGCGAAGACTCGACGTTCATACCAATGTGCGACGGCATAAACACGTTGATAGCGTGCGTTAATTACCGCATCGTCCGCAGCGATTGCTCCGCGATGGGCAAATCGTGCAAGATACAATCCACCGGCAAAGCCGCGTGCACCGACGCCGTTTTGGTGGAATGCGACCCGGCGGTTTACAAACCGGTCTGCGAAGGAAACATAGTGGTGAACTGCGTGAACTCAAAGTACAGCCGGTTCGACTGCGGAACCATAGCCAAAGTGTGCGGAATGTCCGAAGGAAACTTCTATTCCTGCATTGAGCCGCCAAACAGCTGCGCTCCGTCGGCGGCGTCGTGCTTGGACGGCAAAGACAACGATTGCGATAACCTGACGGACGAACCGGACGAGTGCGTTAATACTAAGGAATGCGACTCGGCCTCCTTCCAGACTTACTGCGACGCGGGCGTGCTTGTGGCGTGCGTTAGCGACAAATATCTGCGCACCGATTGCGGCATTGCTCACCTTAAATGCGGACAGACGCCGACGCTCTCGTACGGCTGCGTGCAGCCGGACGCAAACTGCATCCCGACGGCGCTGAACTGCCATGACGGAATCGACAACAACTGCGACGAAAACGTTGACGAGCCGGCCGAATGCAACGAGTATTGCGCCGGCGGAATAGACGCCGGAGGAGCCTGCGTGGCGGGCGTGGCCGTTTACTGCGAGAATAATACCATCGTAACCGACACCTGCGCGCTTAACGGCAAAGTATGCCGCGCCGATTTAGGATACAGCCGCTGCATCAGCGGAGCGGGAGTAACTTCTTCGGGCTGCGCCGGAGCCGGATCGGGAGCGTCCGCGGCGTTTATGCTCGCGCTGGGGCTGGCTCTCGCGACGAGAAGACGCAAAAGCGCCTGACTTTAAATTGCGTTGACGCGAACGAACGCCCCGCATACAATTGCGGGGCGTTTTCATTTTTCAAATCTAAATAAGGCGTTACGAAAATGGCCGATTTTAAAATTTCCAGCTCATACATGCCGACCGGCGACCAGCCTCAGGCCATTGACGAACTAGTAAACCGAATTAAAAATGGCGCGAAAAATCAGGTGTTGCTGGGCGTAACCGGCAGCGGCAAAACGTTTACTATGGCCAACGTCATAGAACGCCTCAACCGCCCCGCGCTCGTGCTGGTTCACAACAAAACGCTTGCGGCGCAGCTTTACAGCGAGTTCAAGGCTCTTTTCCCCGGCAACGCCGTGGAATATTTCGTTTCATATTACGATTATTACCAGCCGGAGGCGTACATTCCCGCGAGCGACACTTTCATCGAGAAAGATTCCAGCCTCAACGAAAACATCGACAGAATGCGGCTTTCGGCTACAAGAGCGCTCTTCGAGCGGCGCGACGTTATAGTAGTGGCCAGCGTAAGCTGCATATACGGGCTCGGCGGCTCCGACAACTACTTCGAGCAGGCGATAAAGCTCAAAGTCGGCGCAGAGATGGACAGACAGGACTTTCTTCGCAAGCTCGTAGAAATACAGTACGAGCGCAACGACATGGATTTTTCGCGTTCCAAGTTCCGGGCGCGCGGAAACTTGGTTGACGTCTTCCCCGCGGAATGGGAAGACAGGGCGGTTAAAATATCGTTTTCCGGCGACGAAATAGAATCTATATGCGTCTTCGAGCCGTTGACCGGCAAAATAATATCGAGACTCGACGAAACGGCGATATTTCCGGCGACGCACTACGTTACGGTCAAAGTAAGGCTCGAATCCGCGATAGCCGACATAATGGATGAAATGGCGAAAAGACGGGCGTATTTCGAGGGAGAAAAGCGCTACATAGAGGCGCAGCGCATTGCCGAACGGACGCGTTACGATATGGAACTGCTGGCGCAAACGGGCTTCTGTTACGGAATAGAGAATTACTCTATGCACTTGGACGGACGCAAGCCCGGAGAGCCGCCTAGCACGCTGCTTGATTACTTCCCGAAAGATTTTATTCTTTTCGTGGACGAGTCGCACGTTACGCTCCCGCAGGTGGGCGGAATGTGGCGCGGAGATCGCAGCCGCAAGGAGACGCTCGTGGAATACGGCTTCAGGCTTCCCAGCGCGATAGACAACCGGCCTCTGACGTTCGACGAATTTACCCAAAGGCTGAACCAAACCGTTTACGTTTCGGCCACGCCCGGCGACTACGAGCTGAAACTCGCCGGCGGCGCCGTGAGCGAGCAGATAATCCGCCCGACCGGACTGATAGACCCCGAAATCGTTGTGCGTCCGGCTGCGTCGCAAGTGGACGATTTGCTTGAAGAGATAAGAATACGCGCCGCTAAAAACCAACGCGCGCTCGTTGCCACGCTCACCAAGCGGATGGCCGAGGAGCTCGCGGAATACTACGCGGGGCTCGGCGTTAAAACAAACTATCTGCACAGCGAAATCGACACGATAGAGCGGATGGACATTCTGCGCGATTTGCGCAAGGGGCGGTTCGACGCGCTCATCGGCATCAACCTGCTGCGCGAGGGGCTCGATCTGCCGGAAGTGTCGCTTGTGGCGATATTGGACGCCGACAAGGAAGGGTTCCTGCGGTCTTCGCGCTCCCTGATACAAACGGTCGGGCGCGCCGCGAGAAACGCGGAAGGAAAAGTTATTCTTTACGCCGACCGCATAACCGATTCGATGCGGGTTTGCATTGATGAAACCGAGCGCAGACGGCGCAAGCAGAAGGCGTACAACGAGGCGAACGGGATAACGCCGCACTCTATAGTCAAACAAATTTCCGACTTTCGCATTTACGGCGAGCAGGATTACCTTATGACAAGGCGGATGGAAGCGTCGGACGCGGCGGCGGAATTGAAGGAGCCGGCGCAAATAAAGGAAGCGGCTCGCGCGCTGACGAGAGAAATGTTCGAAGCGGCTAAAGAGCTCGATTTTGAGAAAGCGGCGGCGCTGAGAGACGAGATAAAGTTATTAGAGACAAAACTAAACGCGCTGCTGGGCGTCGAAGGAGCCGCCGAGAGTTATCGCGCGATGTCGCTGGAAAGGGCGGCAGGAGGGAAGGGCGCAAAAAAGGGCGGGAAAGAATTCGGCGGACGCGAGGGTAAAAAGGGGCGGCGCTAAAAGCCGGACGCGGTAAAATAATTGGTATTTTCGAGAGATTTTAAGACGTTTCCGCCGAAAACCCATAAACGGCGGCGGCGGAGCGAATCGCGATAAAAATTTTTAATGAACGGCTTGAATAAAAACTATCAGAATGAACGTTCATTCATTCTTGACAAGCCGAAGTTATAATGATAAAGCAAAAATTGCGAAAGAACTGCAAGCGCAAATTTTGGAATTACGGGAGAAGCGCCAAATGAACCTGATGCCTGACCCGATAAACATTTTAATTAGTTTCGGACTTTTCATAGCGACGTACCTCCTCATGTCGTCGCTGCTAATCAAACCCGTAGCGCAGGTGCTCAAAAAGCGGCGCGAAGAAGTTTTCAACGCCAAGGAACGCGCCAAGGAGCTCGACGAAGCGGCGGAAGCCCGCAGGCATAAATATTTCGTCCAAGTGAACGAAGTTTGCCAGCGCGGGGCGTCGGTGCGCAACAAGGCGCGCGCCGAGTCGCTTATAGGCGAGAAGCAGATGTTGGACGAGGCTCAAGCGGCCCTCAAGCCAAAAATCGAAGCGCTTCAGAGGGAGCTTGAAACGGAAATGATCGCGCTTCAATCGGAACTGATGCGCGAAAAGAGCGCTCTGGCCGCCAAAGCCGCAAGCGGCATACTCAAACGTCCGGTCGGTTAATCCGGCAAGAATTTTGGAGACGCCATTATGAAAAGTCTCAAACCGATAGATTACTTATTCGGGGTTGTTTTCATCGCCATGATGGTCGGCGCGTTCCTCATTCCGTCGGCGCATCGCGAGGGCGCCGGCCAAGGCTCGCACGGAGCGGCGGTGGAGCAGTCCGAGGGCGGAGAAGGCGCGCACGCGGGAGCGGCGCACGGTAAAATCGAGAAGCCCGTCTTCGACTGGAGAGGGTGGCTTTTCTCTACCGCCAACTTCTCGCTTTTAATTTACATCCTCATGCGCATTCTCATTCCGGTAATGCGCGATTACTTTGGCAAGCGCAGCCGCGAAATCGACGAGAAGTTTAAAGAAGCCGAAGAGCTTTTATGGAAGGCTAACAACCTCATAAGCGACTACGAGAAAAAGCTCGATCAGCTGGAAAAGGAAAAAGAATCGGAGATTGAGCGATACAACGCCGAGGCCGAACGCGAGCGCAAGCAAATCATCGAGCAGGCGAAAGAGCGAATCGAAAAAATGAAGAAAGACGCCGAAACCGCTATGGAAACCAAAATCAAGCAGGCTAAAGCCCGCATGAAAGAGGAAATCGCGGCGGCGGTAGTCGAAGAAGCGGAAACGATTATCAGAAAGGAACTCGGCAAGGCCGACAACGACAGACTCATCGACAACGCAATCACCCAGATAAAGCAGATAGCGAGCAAATAACGTGAAGCAGCTAAACATCGCAAAACGGTACGCCAGGGCTCTGGCCGAAACCGCGGCGAAGAACGCCCGGACGGAAGAGACGAGCAGGCAGTTTTCCGACTTTCTGCAGCTTTGGAACGAAAGCGCGAACATGCGGGAATTGTTGCTTAATCCGGTTTTCGCACAGGACCGCAAAGCGGTAATGCCCGAAATATTCGCCCGCCTGCAGCTTGCGCCGGAGCTTGAGCGCTTTTTAAAGCAGCTTATCGAAAACAAGCGAATATACCTGCTGCCGGAAATTTTCGACATTTACGAAAAACTCGCCGACGAGCTAAGCGGGCGCGAGCGGGTGGAGGCGACCGCCGCGACGCCTCTGGAACCGTCGCAGCGCGACAAACTGCAAAAAGAGCTGGAAGCGGCGCTCGGCAAAAAAGTAATTCTCAACGTCAAGGTCGATCCGTCGATTATCGGCGGGCTGGTCATCGTGGCCGGCGGCAGAACGCTGGACAGCTCGGTCAGGACGCAGCTTTCGCTGCTACGCAAGTCGCTGATAAAAGAAAATTGATAACCAAACGATATGTTTGTCATTATTTTGTGAATTAATATAAATTCCGCAAAGGAGAAGCATTATGGCAAAGCGCATTCGGGCAGACGAGATTACCGAGATAATCAAGCAGAAAATCGAAGGGTACGAAGCGAAGGTGGACGTCGCGGAAAAAGGCGTCGTTCTGTCGGCATCCGACGGCATCGCCCGCGTTTACGGGCTTGAAAACGCCATGGCCGGCGAGCTTCTCGAATTCCCGCACGACGTCTTCGGGCTGGTTTTAAACCTCGAAACCGACAACGTCGGAACCGCTCTGTTCGGAGAAGCGCAATTAATTAAGGAAGGCGACGAAGTCCGCCGCACCGGAAAAATCGCGCAGGTTCCCGTCGGTAAAGGGCTGCTCGGCAGAGTCGTAAACGCGCTGGGAATTCCCATCGACGGTTTGGGACCCATAGAATCGACAGAGACGCGCCGCGTCGAAATCAAGGCGCCCGGCATCGTCAAGCGCCAGCCGGTCAAGGAGCCGCTCCAGACCGGAATCAAGGCCGTCGATTCGATGATTCCCATCGGACGCGGACAGCGCGAGCTAATCATCGGCGACCGCCAGACCGGCAAAACGGCCCTCGTTATCGATACGATTATCAACCAGAAAAGCACTCATAAAAGCCCCCGTCCGATGTATTGCATCTACGTCGCCATCGGCCAAAAGCAGAGCACCGTCGCGCAGGTCGTCGAGAGGCTCCGCCAGTACGGCGCGCTGGAATACACCATCGTCGTCGCGGCCACCGCGAGCGAAATGGCGCCAATGCAGTATCTAGCGCCTTATTCGGGCGTTACGATGGGCGAATACTTCCGCGACAACGGCATGGACGCGGTTATCTTCTACGACGATTTAAGCAAGCACGCCGTCGCCTACCGCCAGCTTTCGCTGCTGCTGCGCAGACCGCCCGGACGCGAAGCGTACCCCGGCGACGTATTCTATCTGCACAGCCGTCTGCTTGAGCGCGCCGCGAAAATGAGCGACGCCGAAGGCGGAGGAAGCCTTACCGCTCTGCCGGTCATCGAGACTCAGGCCGGCGACGTTTCGGCCTATATCCCGACCAACGTCATCTCCATCACCGACGGCCAAATCTTCCTTGAGAGCGACTTGTTCTATTCCGGCATCCGCCCGGCCATCAACGCCGGCATTTCGGTCTCCCGCGTCGGCGGAAACGCTCAAATTAAAGCCATGCGCAAGGTAGCCGGTTCGCTGCGCATCTCAATGGCGCAGTTCCGCGAATTGGCGGCCTTCGCTCAATTCGGAAGCGATTTGGACAAAGCGACCCGCAACGCCCTCAATAAGGGAACCAAGCTCGTCGAAGTCCTAAAACAGGGGCAGTACGTGCCGATGCCGGTCGAACAGCAGGTTTTGATTATTTACGCCGGCAACAATGATTACCTCAACGAGATACCGACGAACTTAATCGCCGCCTACGAGGCGGAGCTTAAGAATTACGTCGACGAGCACTTCCCCGACATTTACCGCTCTATTTCCGAGACGAAGGAAATCAAGCCGGAAATTGAGACGATGATGAAAAAATGTCTGGAAGAGTTCACTCACAGGTTCAAGTCGGAGCACAACGTAGCGTAAGCGCCGCAACCTTTAGCCAAGGAATGATAAAATGCCCAGCCTAAAAGCCATTCGCCGGCGCATACAGAGCGTAAAAGGGACGCAGAAGATTACCAAGGCGATGAAGATGGTCGCGGCAAGCAAGCTGCGCAGGGCGCAGGAATCAATCACCGCGGCCAGACCTTACGCTTTCGCCATTCGCGAGCTTATAAAAAGGCTAACCGCCGAAAGCGGCTACATGCACCCCTTAATGGAGCCGAGAGAACGCGTAAAGAACGTCGCCCTGCTCGTGCTCACCAGCGACAAGGGGTTGTGCGGCGGATTCAACTCCAACATTCTGCGCAAAGCCTCGCTCTTCCTCGCCGAAAACAAAGGAAAATACGAAAGCGTTCAACTTTACTGCGTCGGAAAAAAGGCGGTAGATTATTTCAAGTTCCGCAAGGTGCCGGTAAAAAAGACGTTCGTGGACGTATTCCACAAACTCGACTATTCCAAAGTGGAAGACATCGGCATGGCGGCGGTAGAGGCTTACCTCGCCGGAGAAGTGGACGAAGTTTACGTGGTTTACAACGAGTTTAAAAGCGCCATTTCTCAAAAATTAACGGTGGAAAAAATGCTCCCTATCGAGCCGATGGTAGAAGACGAGGAAGAGCATAAACTCCACTTCTCTAACGAGCACATTTACGAGCCCGCGCGAGAAGAAATTCTCAACGATCTCGTTCCGCGGCATATAACGGCGCAAACTCTTCGCTGCGTGCTTGAGAGCATAGCCAGCGAGCACGGCGCCCGCATGACGGCGATGGAGTCGGCCACCAGCAACGCCGACGAAATGATTAACAAACTCACGATACAGATGAACCGCACGCGTCAGGCGTCGATTACCGGCGAAATCATGGAAATCGTCGGCGGAGCCGAGGCGCTGCAGAACGGTTAGTTCGCGAGTCCGCAAGTTCTTTGAATTCGACATTGTTATTTTGATTTGACAATGAGGTAAATTATGCAAGAGCCCCGCGAAAGCTATGGAAAAGTAGTGCAGGTCATGGGACCCGCCGTCGATGTGGCGTTTGAAAACGAAAAAGACCTCCCCGAAATTTACGCCGCGCTGAAAATCACCAATCCGGCGATTAACGACGAAGAGTGGAACCTTGTCGTAGAGGTCGCGCAGCACTTGGGCGAAAATATGGTCAGGTGCGTCGCCATGGATTTAACCGACGGCGTTAAGCGCGGAATGAAGGTTTGGAACACCGGACGCCCGATTATGATGCCCGTCGGCCCTGCGACGCTCGGCCGCATCATCAACGTTATCGGCCAGCCGGTTGACGAAGCCGGCCCGATTGAGACCGACAGGTTCCTGCCCATTCATCACGAGCCGCCGACCTACGTCGATCAGAACGTCAACATACAAATGTTCGAAACCGGCATTAAGGTCATCGACCTTCTGGAACCCTACCAGCTCGGCGGCAAAATCGGTTTGTTCGGCGGCGCGGGCGTAGGCAAAACGGTCGTCATCATGGAGCTCATTCACAACCTCGCCAAAGAGCACGGCGGCGTGTCGGTATTCGGCGGCGTCGGCGAACGCACCAGAGAAGGAAACGATCTCTGGCTCGAAATGAAGCAGAGCGGCGTCATAAACAAGACGGCGCTGGTTTACGGCCAGATGAACGAACCCCCCGGAGCGCGTTCCCGCGTCGGTCTGTCCGCCCTCACCACCGCGGAATATTTCCGCGACGAGGAAGGCAAAGACGTTTTGCTCTTCATCGACAACATTTTCCGTTTCACTCAGGCGGGCTCCGAGGTCTCGGCTCTGCTGGGCCGCATCCCCAGCGCGGTCGGCTACCAGCCGACGCTAGCCACGGAAATGGGCGAGCTTCAGGAGCGCATCACAAGCACTAACAAGGGCTCGATTACTTCGGTTCAAGCCATTTACGTCCCCGCGGACGACCTTACCGATCCGGCTCCGGCCACCGCGTTCAGCCACTTGGACGCAACCACGGTTCTTTCCCGTCAAATCGTCGAGCGCGGAATTTATCCCGCGGTCGATCCGCTGGACAGCACCAGCCGCATTCTCGACCCGAAAGTCGTCGGCGAAGACCACTACCGCACCGCGCGAGAAGTTCAGCGCGTTTTGCAGCGCTACAAGGACTTGATGGACATCATCGCCATCTTGGGTATGGACGAGCTCTCGGAAGAAGACAAGATGACGGTCAACCGCGCGCGCAAGATTCAAAACTTCCTGTCGCAGCCGTTCCACGTCGCCGAGCAGTTCACCGGATATCAAGGACGGTACGTCAAACTGAAGGACACCATCGAAGGATTCAAGGCGCTCATCAGCGGCAAATACGACGACTCCTCGATGTATCCGGAGCAGGCGTTCTACATGGCCGGCACCATCGACGAAGCCGAGGAAAAGGCCAAGAAGCTGCGCGACGCGGCGAAGTAAGCCGTCCCAAACTTACGTTTTAGGAAAAGAGCGAAACGAAATGAAGCTCGAAATTATCACTCCATTCGGCAGAATGCTGGGAATCGACTGCGACGAAGCCGTCGTTCCCGGCGAGTTGGGCGAATTCGGCGCGCTGCCGCAGCATTCGGCTTTGCTTACAACGGTGCCGTCCGGCCTGTTATGGTACCGTAAAAACGGCGAAGTCAAATACATGGCGGTTTCAAACGGATACTGCGAAGTTTACGACGATAGAATTCTGCTTTTGGTGGAAAGCGCGGAAACGCCCGAATCTATCGACGAAAAACGCGCGGAAGCCAAGCGCGCGCAAATTTTGGCGGAGCTGGACGCTTATTCCGGCAGCATGGATACGCCCGCCGCGAGACTTTTAAAGGTTCGCCTGCGCCGCGAAGAAGCGAGGCTGGAAGCGGCGAAAAAAAGATAACGCCGCCTGATTGATTTGCAAAAAAAGCGCGAGTAAACCGCGCTTTTTTATTGCAAGCGATTTCGGCGATATTAGAAATAATACGCGAAGCCGACAAGAACGGCCGTGCGCGCCAAATACTTTTCGCGGTCGCCGCGAATCAAGACGTTCGGCATAAGCAAATCAAGCATTGCAATTACGGAAATCTCCTTCGTCATCATGTACGAAAGCCCCGCGTGCGCGTTCAGCGCAAGCCGCGCCTTGGCGTCTGTGTCTCCGGCGCTCGCCTTAAGCGCCGTCATGCCGAAAGAGGCTCCGATAGGCGCCGTAAGTTTTTTCGTAATCGGAACGTAGTAGCTGACGCCCAATAAAAAAGGTATTACGTCCAAATCGGCGTCGCCGTAGAAGTATCTCTCCCATAAAAAGCGAAAATTCAGCGACAAATTATCCATTATAAAATAATTGACTTCGGGATGAACTGACATGGAAACCGCCGCGTCCAAGTTGTCTCTGAATGCGTTGACGCCGCCAAGACCTATATAGCCGCCAGCGGTTATGGTTCCGCTCGTTTCAGCCGCGTTCGTACGGAGAGCAAACATACAAATAGCGGCGATAAGCGCGACGGCGAGAGTTTGTTTGATTTTCATTATAGACTCCTTTGTCCAAGCGGAAGCCGGAAGAAAAAGCGTTAATTAATTTCTTTAAAATATATTTTAACGCCGGCGGAAGCGGAAGTCAAACGCGAGGAGGCCCGCGCCTTCCCGGACGCGTCTCCTATTTTGCCATAAAACCGCACAGGCCGCAGAGAAACGCGGAATTATTCCTTGCTTTTAACCCGCCGAGCGCATGCGTCCTCCGATACAAAAACGCATTTGCGTTTTTTATTCGCCGACGACGTAAAGCGGTTGCTTTTTTGTCCGCGCCGAATTAACATAAAAAAGATTTTTTGAATAAAAATAAGGTTTCATTTGAGACGCATAATTTTTTTAATCGCGTTTACGGGGCTTGTCGTAACGGCGATATTGGTTTATCCTGAAAAAGACGAAAAGAGGCGGGAAATCGCGCAGATTTCCTCTACCGCGCTGGCGCTTAAGCGCGCGTCCGAAACGGCCAATCAGCCCGGTTCGGCCAATCCGTCTTTCGACCAAACCGGATCAAAAGAACGCGGAGACAACCCTTTCGAGGAGAAAGGGGTCTGCTCCGAATTAAAAAAATTCTACAATCCCTCGAAGGGATTCGACGAAAAAGCGGTTAAAGAGTTTATGGCGGCTGGGCGGAACAGCGCGTACATTCTTTCGGAAGCGGCCGTCGCCAAGGCGCAGTGCGAGTCTGTTTATAAAAAAACGGTCGAGCCTTGCGCGGCCTTGGAAAACCTTTACGGAAAGAGCGCGGCGTATACGTGCTCGATGTACGCGCGAATGATTCTCGCGCTTTTAATAAACGCTGCGGAGAAAAAATCGGCGGCGGAAATAATCGCCTTGTTTGAGACCCAGACGCCCGGAAAAATTTCGGAACAGGAAAAGAAAATAATCTCGGCGCTGTTGTCAGGCTCCGAAACGGAGTGCGTAAAAGGCGCGCCTATAAGCGCTGGAAGCGTCGTTTTGTCGGTATGCCGGGCGCTTGCAAAATCGGACGCAGGCGTTTGCGGAGAGCGAATAGGAATTGACGCCGAAAGATGCGGGCAGATTTACAACGCGGTTACGAGGCTCAAAACGGGCGCGAAAAAAAACGAGCCTTCAAAAAATTTCTTCGACGACCTCGATTATATTTTTTCTTCGCAATCGCCGGACTGCAATTTATATCTCGAATCCGAAGCCGATAAACGCTGCGAAATATTCAAACTAAGCTCTCCCAAAAAGCAGTAAACTTAAAAAAATATAGAAGATTGGTAATAAGCCGCATAAATAAAAGCGCGCGGCGCGTTTTGTTTTGCATTTATTTTGCCGCGTGCTATAAGTAACAAGTTTAGTTTGCCGATTTTAAGAATGATCGTAACTATTAGTTAGTATGAAGAAAAATTTAAATTTAATAAACTTTTTAGCCTTCGCGATAGGGCTGGGGTTTCTTTTCGCGATTATCGCAAAATTCGGCTGGGACAAGGTCTGGTCTTACATGGACAACGTCGGCTGGGGTTTTGCGCTGCTTCTGCTGACTCACCTCGTCGCCGCGATGAGCGAAGTCGCCGCCCTTAAAGTCGCGCTCGGCGGCGGCGTTCCTTACCGCAAAGTATTCGCGGCGGCTCTTGCCGGGGCGGCGATAAACAGCCTTACTCCCACAGGCGAAATGGGCGAGCCGATAAAGGCGAACATGCTGGCGCCTTTTGTCCCGATGAAACGCATCGTGTCGTCGCTTGTTATTTGGAATTTCATTTACAAGATGGTTAAATATTTAATCGTCTTCGTAGGTCCGCTGGTTGTCTTTTTATTTGAGCCGGGCAAATTCTCAAACGAGACGCTGCTTTTAATGTCGGCCGCAACCATTGTAGGTTTCGTCCCAACTTTCATATACGGCGTAGCTATATGGAAGGGCGTGATAGAAATATTGATAAAACTGCTGGCTAAACTGCCCGTCTTGCGGAGAAAAGACTGGACTAAAACGATTGAAAGCGCGCGAATCGCCGACTTGCAAGTGGCGGAATTCGCCTCCGGCAGGCGTGGGGACGCAATGCTTATGTGCGGGTTCATAGCCATGTCGCATATTTCGGTAATAATAGAAATATGGCTTGCGCTGCGGCTGGTAGGCGCGCCCATTACCGTTCCGGTCGCCTTCTTTCTGTTCAGCGGGAACACAGTAGTGGCTACGATGGTCGCGATTTCTCCCGTGCAGCTAGGCGTGGCGGAAGGGGGGCAGGCGCTTCTCTTTAAACTTATCGGTCTTGACGTAACGGCCGGTTTTACTCAGGCGGTCGTGCGGCGGGTCAAGCAGCTGATATACGTCGTCGTAGGCTTGAGCTTCCTAGCGTGGTTTTCCTTCAGAAAATCTAAGGCGCCGCTTGTTATTGCTGACAAAACCGCAGTTACTGCTCCGGTCGGACAAAAGTCCGACGAGCCTGTTAAAAGCGAAGGCGAACGAAATCGTTCAGCCGGAGGAGCCGATTAATGTAATGGAGGAAGAGGAAAATGTGGCAGAATTTTAACCCTTTCGTCTCTATAATCATTCCTTCGTTCCGCCGCCCCGACCAACTTTGTCAGCTGATTGAACGACTAAATAAACAAACCTACGGAAACTACGAAATAATAGTCGTTGAGCATTCGCAGGACGACGAAATAATAAAGCGTATTGAAGAGCTTAACGACGGTCGTATCCGCGTAATTACCGGCGAGCCGACCGGTCTGCCCGCGGCGCGCAACATCGGCGTAAAAAACTCGAAAGGAGACATTCTCTTCTTCATCGACGACGATGATTTGCCGATTGAAAACGACTGGATAGCCGCCCACCTTAAAAATTACCTCGACCCCAACTGCATAGGAGTGTCGGGAAGGCTATGCCCCAACGACAGGCAGTCGCCGCCGCCCAAATTCCCCGCGTCGATATGGAAAAAGGCGTTCACTTATTCGTTCTTCCGCGACAACACTACGTATTCTCACTGTTCCATTCGCAAGGAAGGTATCCGCTTCCTCATCCTAAATAACGGCTCGCTGCGGCGCAGCGTCTTCGAGCGCGTCGGCGGTTTCGACGAAGGTATTCAGTGGGGAGAGGAGCATTCCTTCTTCTTCAAACTCGAAAAAATCAAGCGGCCCGAGGAGTATCTCGTATTCGACCCTAAAGCTCCGGTTTGGCGCAGACTGGCCGCGCCGGGCGGGCTTAACCGCCGCAACGTGAACGACTGGCACGTCAAGGAGCTGCAAAAGCGGGTTATTTATTATCACAAAGTCGTCGGACATTACTTTCCGGGGCGTTTTTTCGCCCTTTATCCGCTGTATCAGGCGCGCACGCTTTACCGAGTCGAGAAATGGATTTGGGACAGCGAGAACGAAAAGCAAAGTCTGCTTAAAAAGATAATCGCTAGCGGAACGATCTTTTTTCATTATCCAGCAATTTTGGTAAGTTATGGCATTTTAAACAAAAAAACAAAAATTAAGAGAGTTGATAAACTATTCTAAGAAGGCTTGACTAGATAAATATTTATAGTTAAAATGACTTATCGTTATTTAGATATTCTTTTCATAAAGGAGAATGCCATGAGAAAAGCAATTTTTGCATCTATTCCGATGTTTTTATTCGTTTTTTTTTCGGCGTTTACCGGTCCTAACTTTTGCTATAAAAATTCTTTCTGGAAAAATTACGGTGGAACAAACCCTTATGATAATGTTTCAACTGCAAAATCATATGGCGAATTAACTTATATTGGAAATAATCCCAGCGGAGCCGTGAGAGATTGGTGCCCCTATCTTAACGGACTGGCCTATGGTGAAATGTTCGGCGTGCTTTACGCATTTTTTTCTTGCAGAAATGTTATATATTATTGGCCGTTAAACGAATGCTACTTTGATTATGGTTTTTGCGCTAAAGAAAATGGCCCAAAACATTATAAATTAGATTTATCCGAATTAAATTTAGGACAAAATTATTTTCATATGGGCGATATAGCATTTTCACAAGATGGGAATATTCCTTCCTTATATATACCTGTAGAATCTAAAAATAAATCAGTTGACCCTGCAATTTTAGTAAAAGTTGGAATTTTCGATATGAGCATGAAATTTAACCTTATATACAAAATTCCTATGCCAGAAGTAAAAGATAAAGATAATACTTACCATTCCCCTTGGGTTGCAATACATCCTTTAAACAAGAAATTAATATTCACTTCAACCTTTAATCTTTTTTGGGACTCCAATGCTGTTGATCACGATAATGTTACGCTAAAGGTTTATGAAGAAAGCGCGGATGGCACAACGGCGCAATTTGTTGGTAACTTTCCTATTTTTAATAATTCGGGCAAGGAAGCGTTTGCAGTAGATAAAAAAACGCTTTATTACGTACAGGGAGGGGATTTTTCTCCGAACGGTTATTTGTTTTTGCTCGCCGATGGACCTAAAGGCTCTGGATTATATGTTTTTGAAGGAGAAACAGGACAATTTGTTGACTATGAATATGCACAGTATGATGACGGCCAAGAATTTGAAGGCGTTGCCGTTTATAAGTTCGATAAATATGGCGCTTTAAAAGGAGAAATCCATACTTTTACTCATACAGACGATGACGAAAACTGGCTAAAACATTTTTCTGTGGAATTTCCTGATAATTTATAATTACATTTAAATCAACGTCATCCTGAAATATGGCGGTTTCTTTTTATTCAAAGAAGTAGAGCATGTTGGAAAGAAAAAAGAACGCTTTGTTCGTTACAGTAATCATTCCTAGTATGAATCGGCAGAAATCTCTAATGGAACTTTTAGGCAGGCTGCGCGGGCAGAACTACGACAACTTTGAAATCATCGTAGTCGAACACTCGCAGGACGATGAAATCGTCAGTAGAATCGAAGCGCTTAAAGACGACCGCATTAAGGTTATTACCGGCGCGCCCACCGGCTTGCCCGCAGCCCGCAACATCGGCGTGCGCGCCTCAAGCGGCGACGTGCTGCTGTTCATCGACGACGACGACCTGCCGATAAACGATAATTGGATAGCCTCCCACGCCGCCAATTACGCCGACCCCAACTGCATGGGCGTATGCGGCCGCCAGTGCCCCAACGACGAACCCGCGCCTCCGCCGCAAAACCCGGAAGAGGTTTACAACAAGGCTTTTACGATAACATTTTATAAAGACGTTTACCTTTACGCAAAGTGCGATAAACGGAAAATCGGCATTAAATTTTTAACGTTTAACAACGGCTCGCTGCGGCGAAGCGTTTTCGAGCGCGCGGGCGGTTTCGACGAGGGCGTTCCGTTCGGCGAGGAAATGCCGGTCTTTTTCAAGTTCGAGAAAATAAAGAAGCCGTGGGAATATTTCGTCTTCGATCCGTCGGCTCCGATATGGCGCAGAATGGCTCTCGACGGCGGACTTAGCCGCCGGTACGAAGCTCGCTGGTATTTAAAGGAATTCCGCAACCGCATAATATACTTTCACGGCGTAGTGGCGCATTACTTCCCCCTCCGCTTCTGGCTGTTATATCCGCTTTTCCTCGCGAGGATTTTAGTTATGATGTGGGAATGCCTGTGGGACGGCGACAACGCTGGTTTTCCGGTTTGGAAAAAATTTTTCGCGTTCTTCCTAATTGCAACGCTTCTGCCGCTTTACGTAATAAAGCACGGCTTATTTGCGTCGGGGTCGGTTGTGCGAAGGGTGGACGCCGTACTGCCCGCGGCTCAGAACGGCGCGCCTTGAGCCTGTCGCATGAATTAGTTTATCCGGCGAAAAGAAAGGACTACCTTATGACGAGGATGATTTTGCGGCTTGCAATAGCCGTTTTGGCGCTTTGCCGAGAGTGGCGTTCAATCTTAAATCTTCGACAGGACAACCGCGCGGATTAAAAGAAATTTATTGGGGTTTTCGCCTGCGTTTAAAACAAAAGACGCGGACTAACATTTCATAATAGAAATATGCAGTTAAACTTTGCAGCGGCGCGGATTTGTGATAAGAAAATTATAGCGGTTGTTTGACCCGCTTCGTAGCAAGTCGCGATAGGGAGAAAATGATGAAAAGAAATATATTAATATCGGCTTTCTTGTTAGCGGCGGCGGTTGCGGTTTCGTTCGTTTCTACGGCGCGCGCCGAAGGGCCGTGCGACCCTGAAACTCTCGCGCCCAAAAAGCCTAAATCGCAAATCACGCTCTCGCCGTCGGAGCCGACTTTTACCGACGACATCGGCGTAAAAGTCAAGCTCACGCAGTCTCTTCCATCCGGCAAACCGGTTGTTTCTATAATTATTTACTACCGCTATCACATCGAGAACGAGTTCAACCGCTTCGTGATGCTAGAGCAGGACGAAAAGAACGCGATACTATGGTCGGGAGAAATTCCTCAGGCGCCGGAAGACAAAGTAGAATTTTTTTCCGAGCAGAAAAACGGCGTGGGACTTGAGTATTACGTTCTGGCGATAGACAGCTCCGGCAAAAAGCACGAGGTTTACGGATCGCAGCTTTCGCCGGTATGCAAGCCATTATCCAAGGAAAAGGTCGAAATGACCGAAGACGCGAAAATCGCGGGATGGGGCGATAAGAGTCAAGGAGAACAGAAAGATCAGAAGGAAGACGGCAAAGGCGGCGACGGCGGAAAAACAAACAAGAAGCAGGATAAAAAACAAACCTCCGCGGCGGACGATAAAAGCGCCGGCGAAATACCGACCTACGAAGACATAATGCAGAAGGAGTTCAAGCTGCTGGGCGGCTCCGAGGAAGTTACCGCGGCGAGCAAGGGCGGAAAATTAAAACTGCGCGAGTCTCCGTCCGCCATGACGGTTTTAACCGCCAACGACATTAGAAACTACGGCTCGATGCACATCGCCGACATACTGCGCATGGTGCCGGGCATGGACTTCATGGTAATTTCTCACTCCGACTACAATCTTTCAATACGCGGCTTCAACCGCGAAGGCTCCAATAAGCTGCTGGTGCTCGTTGACGGACGCTCGGTTTACATAGACGTTTTCGGAATTACTTTCTGGGAGGCTTTGCCGATTACCAACGACGAAATTAAAAAAATCGAAATCATCCGCGGTCCTGGCTCGTCGCTGTACGGCGCGAACGCCTTCGCGGGAGTTATCGACATTATTACCTATTCGCCCGAAGATTTGGCCGGAGGCGCGATTTACAGCCTGCACTACGGCCGTTACGGCTTCCAAGGCTCGGCGGTGGCGGGCGGCACGAGCGGCAACATCGGCTTCAAGCTCTCCACTTCTTACATGCGTTCCTACTTGTACGACGATAAGAGCACGTTCGCGACGGAGTCGATTAAAGGCAACTTCACCGCGCAGACGACTATTTCTTCAATCGGCCTAAAACTTAGCCTCAACGCGGGCGCGCTCAAAGGCAAACTCGACCATATTTATTCGCTCGTCGGTCCGATACAGCCCGACGCCACGCAAGGCTACGTAAAGCTGAACGCCGAATGGAAAGGGCTGCGCGCTCAGGCTTATTGGACGATGATGGACATCAGGCTCAACATGGGTTTCCCCATCCCCGATTCGCTTACGGTAAACCCGGCGGATTTCGGCCAGTCGGGCGAGGCGTTTACGGTGCCGGTAACGCAGTTAATCGGCGAGAGCGAGGAAATAAGCATCAACAGCGTCGGCCACACTTTCGACCTCGAACTGCAGTACACAATTCCGTATTGGAAGGACAGCCGCGTCATTACCGGCCTTGAATACAGACTCATAAATTTCAATTCGCCCAAGCTGGTAGATCCCAGCACCATGATTAATTACCTCGGTTTTTACGCGCAAAATGAGCTGAAACTGTTCGGCGGCTCGTTTACAATTAACACCGGTCTGCGCGGCGATATAGAAATGATAGACGAGAACGAGGCGAAGACGACGAGCCCTGACGACGCCGACACGTTGTATCCGTCTAAGTGCGTCGAGGGAAAAATCGACGCGAACGGCAACTGCCTGGAATTTACCCAGCTGGCAAAATATCCGACGACCGGCTCGAAGATTCCGCCGAAGTGGCACCTTTCGCCGAGAGCGGCGCTGGTTTACAGCTTCAACGACGAACACGCGCTACGTCTCAGCTTCGGCATGGCGTTCCGCAATCCGGCCTATTTCGAGTCGTACATGCAGGTTCCGGTGCTCAATCCGTACCAGCCCATCAAAGAGGAGCTGCTCGCTTCGGGCGTTCCGAGCTGGATGCTCTCTTCGGTCATCAACACCAAACAGAGGCGCGGCTTAGTTTTTAAAGGAAACAGCAAAGCCGACGCCGAGGAAATGTACTCCGTTGAAATGGGCTACTCCGGCGGATTTTTAAAGGATTCGCTAGTCTTCAACGCCGACGTCTTTTTCAGCGTCGTCAACAACCTCATACTTTTCCAAGGCCGCACCGACTACC
Organism: uncultured Myxococcales bacterium; assembly: GCA_964400725.1. Lineage (GTDB taxonomy): Bacteria > Myxococcota_A > SURF-8 > SURF-8 > CAYNVS01 > CAYNVS01. The sequence goes on along the minus strand of CAYNVS010000015.1, from coordinate 19,646 downwards.
TTGTCGATTATATTCTCAACGGCAACAACAGGCTGGACTACGGCGCGGGAAGAACCTACGACATTTTCTCTTTCTCCAACAACATAAACGCTTACGCGACCGGTTTCGAGCTTGAGGCCAAGTGGCAGCTTTTCAGCTGGATTAAAGTCATGGCCAACTATTCCTACCAAAAAATTATGGTAACAAACCCGGATGAAGTCAGAAAGAGCTACGTAAAGGCGCAGAACCGCGATTGGAGCGACGACAACGGCTACGCCCGAATCAAGCTGGAAGACGTTAAACTGTCGGACGTTACGACGATTGAAACCGAAAGCCCGGCGCATAAATTCAACCTGGGCGTGAACCTTCAGGCGTACAACATTTCGTTCAACAACTATTTTCATTTGGTTTCGCAGACCGAGCGCGAAAACTTCTTAACGCGCCTGGCAAATTATAACCACCGCATTTACGCCTACGAAAGCAAGTGGTACGACGTTTCGCTGGCGCAGACGTCCAAGGACGCCGCGGGCAATCCGACGCTTTACGGCGCAACTAAAATCCCTACTTACTTCCTTTGGAACGTAAACGCGAGCTACTCCCTTTTTGAAGGCAAAATGGAGCTCGGCTTTGCCGTCTACGATCTTTTGCACCTCGATTCGCTTTGGAAGAACGTGCCTGAATACGGCTTCTCCATCTCAAAGGACGAGTTCGGCAACGTAAAGACCGCAACGATTTCTTCGCCGCGAACCATACAATACCCGCGCATGAACCTGTTCGGCAAAATAGTCGGCGGCGAAGTGCTTCCGGCTTCGTGGTATCTGTTCGTCCGAGGAAAGTTTTAAGAGGCGGCGCCGATGAAGCGCGTGGGCTTTTTGCTGAAAGTCAAGGCGGACAAACTGGACGAATACAAGGCGCGCCACAAGGAAGTCTGGCCGGAAATGCTCGACGCTCTGCGCCGGACGGGCTGGCGTAATTATTCGCTTTTTCTCCGCGGCGACGGACTGCTTTTCGGCTATTTCGAAGCTGAAAAAGATTTTGCGGCGTCGCTGGCCGGAATGGAAAAAGAAGAAATAAACTCAAAGTGGCAGGCGTCTATGGCGCCGTTCTTTGAGGCTTTGGACGGCAAACGCCCAGACGAAGGGATGCTTGAATTGGAAGAGGTTTTCCACCTCGATTGAGCGGGCGGCTGGACTTTTAAGCCGAAGGCGTGAACTTCGCTGAATGCAGTCGGGCTAAGAACGCGCCGCTAAGAAGAATTATTGAGAGTTAAATTTTTGACCGCGGTATTTGCCGATTCCTTCCGATAATAAATTTTTAGCTTGAAACTATGGGTTAGTCGGGGCGCTTGCTTTAAAGTTTTAAATTTAGGAGCGTTTTTTGCCGACATATTGTTGCGAAACGCGGCGGAAAAGCCTTGACAATCTCATTGCAAGATTTAATTTTCCAACTGAAGATTGAGGCGTCGCGCAGGAAAGACGCGAGGCCGAAACCTTTGAACGCCCCTCGCAGGAGGGGAATTGAGAACTAACAATAACTTTAAGGCATATTGTTATCAGGAGGCAGCTATGCCAAAAACCGTCGGAATTGATTTAGGAACTACAAACTCGGTAATCGCGGTAATGGAAAACGACCGTCCAACGGTCATCGCCAACGCTGAAGGCTTCCGCACCACTCCGTCTGTGGTCGGTTTCGCTAAAGACGGCGAGATACTAGTCGGGCAGATAGCCAAACGTCAGGCGATTTTAAACCCGAAAAACACAATTTACAGCGCGAAGCGTTTTATCGGCCGTAAGTACGACGAAGTTACCGCCGAAATGAAAAGCGTAAGTTACTCTGTCAAACGCGGAACGAACGACGCGGTTCGTTTTGATATATACGACAAGCTCGTCGCGCCGGAGGAAATTTCCTCCAAGGTTCTGCGCAAGCTGGTGCAGGACGCGAGCAAATATCTCGGCGAGGAAATTAAAGACGTCGTAATAACCGTTCCCGCCTATTTCAACGACGCTCAGCGGCAGGCGACCAAGGACGCCGGACAGATAGCCGGTCTCAACGTGCTGCGCATCATAAACGAGCCCACGGCGGCGGCGCTCGCATACGGCATGGACAAAAAGAAAGACGAGACCGTTCTTGTCTTCGACTTGGGCGGCGGAACGTTCGACGTTTCCATCCTCGAAGTCGGCGACAACGTGGTAGAAGTAAAGAGCACCAACGGAGACACGCACCTTGGCGGCGACGATTTCGACAAGCGTCTGGTCGATTACGTAGCCGATGAGTTCAAACGCGCAAACGGCATCGACCTTCGCAGCGATCCGCAGGCTTTGCAGCGTTTGTTTGAGGCTTGCGAAAAGGCCAAATGCGAGCTTTCTAACGTATTGGAGACGACGGTCAGCCTTCCGTTTATCACCGCCGATCAGAACGGCCCGAAGCATTTGGAGATCCGCATCACCCGCGCAAAGTTTGACGAGCTTACCGGCGACCTCGTTCAGCGCTGCCTCGGTCCTGTTCAGCAGGCTTTAGCCGACGCAAAAATGTCTCCATCCGACATAGACGAAGTAATACTAGTCGGCGGAAGCACGCGCATTCCGGCGGTTGTGCGGCTGGTGAAACAGCTTACCGGAGGCAAGGAACCGAACCAATCGGTCAACCCTGACGAAGTCGTTGCCATGGGCGCCGCCGTTCAGGCCGGAATTATAAAGGGCGAAGTCCGCGACGTGTTGCTGCTCGACGTTACCCCTCTTTCGCTAGGCATCGAAACGCTGGGCGGAGTTTTTACCAAGATAATCGAGCGCAATACTACGATACCGACCAAGCGCAGCGAGACGTTCTCCACAGCGGACGACAATCAGCCCGCGGTAACTATTAAAGTTTACCAAGGCGAGCGTCCGATAGCGCGCGAGAACAGACTGCTGGGCGAGTTCAACCTCGAAGGAATTCCGCCCGCGCCGCGCGGAGTGCCTCAAATCGAAGTCGCCTTCGATATCGACGCCAACGGAATTTTAACCGTAAGCGCGAAGGACAAAGCGACGCAAAAGAGCCAGCAGATTCGCATCACCGGCTCATCCAACCTTGATAAGAACGAAGTCAACCGCATGGTGAACGACGCCGCTAAATACGCCGAAGAAGATAAAAAGCGTCAGGAGAAAATAGACGCCCGCAACCGCGCCGACCAGCTTGCTTATCAGGCGGAAAAGCAGCTTAAAGAGTTCGCCAACATCGTCGAACCCGCGGATAAAACCGCCATGGAGACGGCCATTACGAAACTGAGAGACGCTGTCAAGCGCGACGCCGACTCGGATGAGCTGAAGCGGCTGATGGGCGAGCTGGAGCAGGCCGCGCACAATATCAGCCAAAAGGCGTACGCCAAAGCCAGCTCTAACTACGAACAGGCGGCGGGAGCTCAGCAAGGCTTTAACGGAGGCAACGGCGGTTCGGCGCCTAATCAGGACGACGTTATCGACGCGGACTTTAAACACAAGCAATAACAAGACGATTATCGGCTGTACGGCCGAATCTTACGCGGCGCCGCGTCGGAATAATATCCGGCGCGGCTTTTTTTTGAGCGCGCCTTTACTTGACAAACTTTTACGCCTCTGCAAAAACGGTTAAGCGACACGGAGGCGCTCATGCTTAATAAATTAAAAATTTTCGCGCTCTTAACGCTGACAACGACGTTTGCCGGGTGCGGCTCTTCTGCGGATACAAACGACGACTCTAAAACGCTTTACGCGGCGGGCGGCTCCGCGCTAATAACGCCGAACGACTTAAATTATCCGACTTCGTGCGTTAGGTATATCGGCGGTACAATACTCAACCGCGTCGCGGAGGGAACGAGCGACGACCTTTACGCGAACGCGCTTATCCTCAAACAAGGAAGCGAGACCGTCGTATTCATCGAGATGGACGTAGTGGGACTAACCATTGCGGTTGCGAACGCGCTTTTCGAGAAGCTCGAACCGCTGGGTTTCAGGCGCGACCGAATAATTTTAGCGAGCACTCACACGCACGCAGGCCCCGATACGATGGGGTTGTGGGGGCCGCGAATTTCCAAGTCGGGAATTTGCCCGGATTACATAGACTTCCTCGTTCAAACCGCCGCAAATCTCGCGGTTGAAACGCGCGATAAACTGAAGCCCGTTTCGTTTAAGGCGGGCGAGGCGCCGATTAACGACCCCGGCAGCGACCATCCGGCGCTGCAACAAGATTTCCGCTATCCGCCCGTTCTTAATAACAGGCTCATGGCGGGCGAGTTTACCGGAGAAGACGGAAAGGCGGTCGCGACGCTTGCGCTGTGGCACGCTCACCCCGAAACGATGATTAACTCGCGTAAATTCAGCGCGGACTTCCCGGCTTATATACGCGAGAAACTGCGGGACGCCCGCGGCGGATCGTCGATTTATTTCAGCGGCACGCTTGGCGGGTTAATGGTTCCGCTCGACGTTAAAATACCCGTCCGCGACGAATCGGGCGAGCCGGTATTGGATAACGGCGCGCAGACTTACGTTTCCGAAAACAACGAGATTAAGAACCGAAGCCTCGGTTACGTTTTGGGCGAGAAGGCTCTTGAAATACTGTCGAGCGCGAAGAAGATTGACGGCGCGTTGAGCGTGGATACTCTTGAGATAGATATTCCGGTAAGCAACGAGACGTTTTGGCTGCTTAACGACCTTGGAATAATTATGCCGCTTCCTCTGGTCTCCGACAATCCGGATTTTTGCGGCTCTTACGGATGCGTCAGGCAGACGCTTCTGATGGTAAACATAGGAAACGCGCATTTTCTCGCGCTTCCCGGAGAAATTCTGCCGGAAACTAGTTTGGGACGAGAAGAATTTAAAAAGGACTGGGGCGGAGAGTGGGGCTCTTTTACTTATCCGGCGATGACGGGATACCGCAGCGCCCTTCCTCAGGGGCATTTGTTGTTCGAGATAGGATTGGCAAACAATGAGCTGGGTTACGTCGTTCCGCAGGCCGATTTTCAACCGATGAACCACCCGAACTATTACTGCGAAATGGATTGCGTTTCGGAGAAAGCGGAGCAAATTATCCGCGAGGCGGCAATAAAGCTGCTGTCGGGAATAAAGACGGAAAAAAAATAAGCCGCTTAGCCTATTGGGTTTCCAGCAGCTTTTCGTAGTCGGCGACCTTTGCCAGAAACTCCTGCAAATCTTTGCCGCTCAGCTTTTTGCGGCTGAATCCGTGAACCTTAAAGGGGTCGATCGCCTTCTTGCCGACGTCCAGCTGGTAATGAAGGTGCGCCGCGCTCGATCGGCCGGTGTTCCCTACCGTGCCTATCATCGTTCCCGCTTCCAGCGTCGCGCCGATTTTTGTTTTTGGCGCGGTGGAGTTTAGGTGCAAGAAGAGCGCCTTCATGTCTTTCCCGACAACCGCCAGCTGAAGGCAGTTTCCGTTGACGCGGACGTTCCAGTTGCGTTTCAACACTTTGGCCTTGAACGGCAGGTAAACGGGTTCGCCTACCGGCGCCTTGAAGTCTATTCCTTTGTGTCCGCGGCCGTCGCCCACCAGAGAAGTAATCTGCTCCCAGTCGCGCAGCGGCGCGTTGTTAAGCCATTTTTCCGCGAGAGTTCCGTCTTTGTCGTAATAGCGCTCGAAGCGGTCGTCTTTTTTCTGAAAAAGATACGCCGTTACCGAGCGTCCGCGCTTTTTGCTTTCGTATCTTACCGCTTGAACCTTTATTCCGTCGTCGTTCGCGTCGGTTTCTTCAAATAACGCCATCAGTTCGTCGCCGGGGTAAAAATCGGAGTTTTCGGGCAGTTCCCATACAAGCAGCCGTTTTATTTGCGCCGCAAGAACGTCGCTTTTAAGAGCCTCGAATTTGTATTTCTCTCCGGCGGCAGCCGCGACGGACTCGTACAGCGTTCCGGAGATTTTTACTTTAATCGTCTTCGGTCCGCGGTCTATCGCGTCTCCGGTTTTTTCGACGACTCCTTTTTTAAGCAGCAGTTCTTTCGCCAGCTCGTTGTCGATGATTTCAATCATCTTGGCCGTTTCGGCTGCAAGTTCGTCCTCGTCGTCCTCGCTTTTTTGCGCTTCCTTTGCGGTTGTCTTGTTCGCGTTCGGCGGTTTCGGCCTGCCGTAAAACACAAGGTCTATCGTAAGCGCGCCTATTATTGCGCCTAAAACCGCTCCGGCGGCGAATATAACGCCGAGTTTTTGCCGCGAGTTCAAAGTCATTGAGCGTTCTTCTTCAGCAAAATCAAAATCGCCGCTGACGCGTACGCCCGTCTGCCGCCGTCGAGCGTGGAATCGGCGGCAACCGCTCCTAGTCCGGCAAATGAACGCGGGTAAGAGTAAAACGCAAAAGCGGAAACCGCCTTTTTGGCTACGTTGTCGTTTTTATCCCGCGAAAGAACGGACGCCCACTCGTAGAAACGCTCGTCCGGCTCGTCGGCGAGTTTTTTAGCGAGCGCGAAACGGAGATTGAGAGGGGACGATTTGAGAAAATCTTCAAGCAGGTTTGATGGAATCCCGGACGCGAGAGCTTTGTCGTAAAGCCGGTTCAACGATATTATTTCGCTCGGTTCGGGCGAAATCATGGGAGCGGGCGAAATCGGGAGGGCGCGCAAAAGAAAGTCAAACCCGCTTCCTTTTTCCGACGGTTCGCGGTCGTTGAATATCTTGCCGTATTCGCGCGCCTCGTACGCCTGCTGATAATACCCTTTTTTGCCGATTTGCGCCTCCGCCGATTTCAATTCTTCGGCAAGCGCGTCGTCCTTTAACTCGATGGCGGTAAGCACGATTTGTTCGCGCAATTTGTCGGAACCCGAAACGAAAAGCTCTCGCAGCGTTTTAACCGCCGCCAGCCGGAAGATTTCGGCGAATTCCGGCTTTTGAGCCGCGTTTTTAGACGCTATTTCAACCGCCTTTCCGGTTTTTCCTTTGGCCAGCGCCGCGGCGGCCTCGGCGTAGGCGGACGTTTGATTTTGTTTCGCGCAGCCTGCGGCGGCAATCGTAAATAAAATAAAAAACAAAACCGAGGCCGTTATTTTTTTTTGCGAAACGGCGTTGACGTTAATCGTCATTAGAGCGCTTTCTTTCTGCGGAAACTTTTTCCGCGAAGGCTTTGTTTATATGCTCGAAGCCGGGCGAAATTTTTACGAACTCAACCCACGCGGCGAGCCTTTCTCCCGCCGCGTCGCCTAAGACGTGTTCAAGCCTGCACGCTTCCTCTTTTGCGGATTTTTCGTCAAGCCCAAGCGCGTTGCGCAGAAAATAAAAAACGGCGGCCTCTCGATCGAGTATTTTTTTGGCGATTCTACGACCAGATTCCGAGAGCGAAACGCAGCCGTAAGGCTCGTGCTCGATAAGTTCGAGCCGCGCCAGTTTGCGCAGTATTTCGCTTGTGGAGGCGTACGTTACTCCCATGGCCGTAGAAATATCCTTAACCCTGGCCTTTTCCCCTTTTTCCTCCAAATGAAGAATGGTCTCGAGGTACTCTTCAATCGTGCTTGTGATTTCGTTTTTTTTATTGCGGTAAGTTTTTGCGCCGGGCATTGTTTATTCCTTAATTAATAGCGCTATTTGCGCGAGGGTTTCGCCGCCGAAAAATAAAACTATCAAACAACCTCCTTCGCGTCAAGGCGGGAATAAAATCGACCCTTCGACGGCTTATTATAACAGGAGCGCATTTTTAATACTCCGTTCTTTAAACTACGCTGGCAGGTTGAATTTAAATTTCATTAGCGGTTCTGATAGGTATTTGCGCGCGACATACCTATAAAAACATTGTTTTTTTGCTTTTCCGCCGTTCGTGTTATTATTACAATTGACGGCCGCCTGTCGCTTAACCGTCGGAAAGAGAGGAACGCATGAACAAACGCAGCTTATCTTTCACAGCCATACTCGCGGTATGCGCCTTCGGGCTGCACTTCGCGAACGGAGCCAAGGCCGCGGCGCCTAAAATCGGCGCGCAAAAACTAAGCGGGCTTTACGCCTACAACGAAGGGGAGGAAAAGAAGGAGGAAGACAAAGACAAAACGCTTTCGCCTTATTTCTTCGTGCAAAGCGACGACCCTACGGTCGATAAGATGCCGCTGAAATCAACGCAGGCCGACGTTAAAATCGCAGGCGTAATAGCCGACGTTTCGGTAACTCAGGTTTATAAAAACGAAGGAAAGAAAAATCTCGAGGCGATTTACATTTTTCCGCTGTCCACCCGCGCCGCCGTTTACGCGATGAAAATGACCATCGGAACGAGGATTATCGAAGCGGAAATGAAGAAGCGCGAAGAGGCGAAAGAGATTTACGAGACCGCTAAAAAGGAAGGCAAAACAGCCTCGCTGCTGGAGCAGCAGAAGCCTAACGTCTTCCAGATGAACGTCGCCAACATTCTGCCCGGCGACGAAATCAAGGTTGAGATGAAATACGTCGAGCTGATAGAGTCCGAAGACAACACGTACGAGTTCGTCTATCCGACGGTGGTGGGCCCTCGTTACAGCAACAAGCCCAAAGAGGGCGCGACCGATACGCAGAAATGGGTTGAGAACCCTTATTTGCACGAAGGCGCGTCGCCGAATTTCACCTTCTATCTTTCCGCCGAAATCAACAGCGGAATGCCGATAAGCAAAGTAGTAAGCCCCAGCCACGACATCGGGACGGAATTTACCGGCAAGAGTCAGGTTCACGTTACGATTAAGCCCGACGGCAAGGAATCCAAAAAGGATTTCATATTGCGCTACCAGCTTGCGGGCGCAAAAATAGAGTCGGGTCTGCTGCTTTACGAAGGAAAAGAAGAAAATTTCTTCCTGCTCAATATGGAGCCGCCCGACCGCGTCGTTCCCAAGGAAATCGTCAGCCGCGAATACATTTTCATCTTGGACGTTTCCGGTTCGATGCACGGCTTTCCGCTGGACATCTCCAAGGCTCTGATGAAAGATATACTGGGAGGACTGCGTCCCAACGACTACTTCAACGTCCTGCTCTTCTCCGGCGGCAGCGCGGTATTGAACGAAAAAGAATCGCTTGCGGCCAACGAGGCGAACAAGCAGACCGCGATTAATTGGATTAACTCGCAGTACGGCGGCGGCGGCACGGAGCTTCTGCCGGCGCTGAAACGCGCAATGAGCCTTCCCGCGCATCCGGGAACGTCCCGCATTATAACTATCGCCACCGACGGCTACGTTGACGTTGAGCCAGAAGCGTTCGAGCTTATCCGCGCCAACCTGAACAAAGCCAACTTTTTCTCCTTCGGCATAGGTTCCAGCGTAAACCGCCACCTTATTGAAGGAATGGCGAAAGTCGGCATGGGCGAGGCGTTCGTGGTTCTCAACCCGCAGGCCGGGCCTACGCAGGCGGAAAAGTTCCGCAAATACGTCGAGGCTCCGGTGTTGACCGGCGTAAAGGCTAAGTTTGAAGGCTTTTCGACTTACGACGTGGAACCGATAGAGCTTCCCGATCTTTTCGCGCAGAAACCAATTTCCATGTTCGGCAAATGGAAGGGCGGCGCGCTGGGGAAAATCGTTATCACCGGCAAAACCGCGGACGGCGACTTCAAACAGGAAGTAAGCGTCAACGGAGCGATTAAAGGCGACGCCAACGCGGCTCTGCGCCTGCTGTGGGCTCGCCACCGCATTATGCGGCTCGCCGACCTAAACGACCTCAACCCATACCACGTAGATAATAAAGTAGTCGAAGACCGCAAGGCGAGAATTAAGGAAATTACCGACCTCGGCCTCAAATACAGTCTTATGACGCAATTCACGTCGTTCGTCGCCGTCGATAAAATCAAGCGCGCCGACGGCAAAGTCGAGACCGTCAAGCAGCCGCTGCCGCTGCCCGAAGGCGTAAGCGACTACGCGGTAGGCAACCAAGCCTACAGCGGACTGGGCATGACGGGAGTAGGCAAGGGCGGAGGAGGAGCGGGTTACGGCTACGGCGGAAGCATGGGCGCGAAGAGCTATAAATCCGCTCCTTCCAAAAGCTACAAAACGGAAACAGCCGTTGACAGCATGGCTTACCCCAAAGAGGAGTCTCTTGAAGCCGCGGGCGACGAGGATAAAAAAGATAAATCCAAGCCCAGCGCGCTGAAGGTTGCCGCGACGTTAGGCGGAGTTAAGGAATTCTCCGACGCAGACAAGAAGAAGCTTGCGGAGAACGTTAAGAAGTTCGAGGCGATGATTTTAAAACTCGCAAACGAGGAACAGAGCAAGAACGCGAGTTTCAAGGGCGTTCTAATCGTCAAGCTGACGGTTGACAAAGAAGGCAAAGTGAAGAAAGTTGACTTCCTGCAAAAGCCTTCCGCGAGCGGCGATTTCATCGACGACGTTAAAAAAACTCTTTCGGGCGTCAAGTTTATGAAACCGCAAAAGGACGAAGGCGAAATTACGATAAAGTTCGTAATCGCTCCGTAACGCAAACTTACGTTAAACAAAAAAGGCGAGCCGCAAGGCCCGCCTTTTTTTTAATACAAACAGGCTTGTTTTATTTGACAAGCCGCCCCCTTTATTATAAATAAAAAGCTCCTTGCCTAGGTAGCTCAGGCGGTAGAGCAGTGGACTGAAAATCCACGTGTCGGCGGTTCAACTCCGTCCCTAGGCACCAAAGGAAACATTAACGGCAGGCCGGTTTAGGTTTGCCGTTTTTTGTTTTTAATCCGTCCGCCGCATTTTTACCGCGAATTTTATTTGAAGCCGATTATTTAGCCGCTCTTGCGTCGGCGAGAAGTTTTACGAACGCCTCTTCGCCCATTTCGTCAATCAGCTTTGCAAACAGGCTCATGGCGCGCTCGCTCGACGCGCTTGCAAGCGAACCCATGCCGTCCTCGTAATACTCGCCGACCGCCCAGTCGCCGTCGCAGGTAAATTTATACTCCGCCCCGCCCAGATGTTCCGCGCTCAGTTTACAGTTTGCCGACATATCGTTTCTCTCCTGAATTCCTCGGCTGCGAATACTGCGTTAATGAGTTGACGATTTTAATATATTTTAACTTTTAACGTTTTGCCAATGGATTTTAAAGCGATTCTCGTTATGAGATGAAAGCTCTGCGAAACGCGAAAGCCGAATTAGAATTTATTTAACGTAATAGGCGCTCATGCGGATGAACAGTTCGGCCATCTTCGCCGCCACTCTGTCCCATACGTGGTTTTCTTCGACGTATTTGCGCGCCTCTAGTTGTATCTTGCGGTAAAGGTCGGGGTATTTGGCCAGCGCGCCGATTGCGGTTACGAAAGACGGGGCGTCTTTGGCTACAAGCAGATGCTCTCCTTCGGTTACCGACAAACCGTGCAGCCCGTAGCTTGTGGTTACCACCGGCAGCCCGGCGCTCATCGCTTCAAGCATGGAAAGTCTTGCGCCGCCGCCGCTTTTATACGGTCCTACGAACGCGAACGCTTCGTTGTAATATTTTCTTATGTCGTCCAGTTCCTTAACGAAAGTAATGCGCAGTCCGCGCATCGGCATAGTTTCTATTTCGGGGGGCAGATTGCGGCCGACTACGGTAAGCCGGTATGACGGGTCGCTGCGGACAAGCTCAGGCATAACGTAGTTTATCAAGCTCTTTACGGCTTCAACGTTGCTGCGGGTCTTCATATCTCCGACGAAAATAAGATTGTTTTTCTGGCGTCCTTCGGAGGAAAACTTAAAATAATCCACGTCCACGCCGTTAGGGATAATCGTTATGTTGCGAGGATCGATCGCTCCGCGGCTTAAAATCTTATCGCGGTCGATTTCGCTTGTAACGCAAACGCTGTCGAACTTGCGCCAGTTTTTAGCCTCGTAAGTTTCGTAACGCTTCGCCTCTTTCAGCAAAGCCTTCCCCTCGCTTGGAAGAACCGAGCGCGATTCTTCGGAGAGAATTATTGAGCTAACCTGATGGCAGTCCAGCGCGGCGAATCCGTGCGTCGGCACGGCGCGTATCGCCCCGGCCAGGACGTCGGTTTCAACTAAAAAGCCGTGAAAGTCGTCTTTGGCGTCCCTTTCCATGACTGCAATTGCGTTTTCGAGCTTTTGCAGGTACGGAATTGTGAGAAACTGCGTGGCGACTGGCGTCGGAAGAGCCGATTGGCGCAGTTTCATTACGTAATCGGCGAAAGGGGTGTTGGCTACGGTAGCGCCGATGAAACTGTCGCGGGCGCCGTCGAACGGAATATAACTGACGTCGGCGTAATAGGGCAGCTCCGGCTCTACTTCCGGCTTTTTAGCTAGGCAAATCATCGAGAGCTTGAAATCGCGGCTTAAAAGGCGCGAAAGGTGAAGCAGACGCACGGCGCTTCCTTTGCCGGGAAATTTCGGCAGTTCCCCCGCCAGCACGAGAATTCTTAAATCGTTGTCTTTCAGGCTCATTCCATCAACCGAACGCGTTTTGTACAAAGATGACGGCTCATCCGTTGAAAGCGCCTTATTTGGCGCTCTTAATGTTTTGCCACCAAAGCGACGCCTCGTCAAGCGATCTTGTGATTTTGACGTCGTACAGGCTTTTTAGCATCGTTCTGCCGTACCCTTTATCGCAAAGCCTTTTATCGAGAACAGCCCATACGCCGAAATCTTTTTCGCCGCGGATGAGGCGCCCAAGCCCCTGCTTCAAAGCGAGCGTCGCCATGGGAACCTGATAGCTTCCGAAGGCGTCCTCTCCTTTTTTTTTCATTAAAGCTATTCTAGCCTCAACCAGAGGATCGTCCGGCGCGGCAAACGGCAGCTTGTCGATTATAACGATTCGCAGCGACTGCCCGACGACGTCCACGCCTTCCCAAAACGAGCCGGTGGCAAGAAGCGCCGAGTCCTCGTCCTCGCGGAATTCCTCCAGCAGACGCGCCGGATTGCCGTCGGTCTGCGACAGAATTCGCGCGCCTCCGCAGTTTCCTTTCAAGGCCGCGGTCGCGGCGTTGAGGTTGGCGTAGCTTGTGAATAAAACAAGCGCGCCTCCGCCTGCGGCGCATATCAGCCGCCTTATCTGGTCTATCATTTCTTCTTTGAAAGTTTCGCTGTTGGGCTCGCTGATTTTGTCGGGCACGTAAAGCGTTACGTTGTCGGACGTGATGAACGGCGACGGCGCTATCATCGTATCGACCTCGTAAGAGAGGCCGAGCTGGTTGAAGAAATAGTCAAACGAACCGCCCGCCGTAAGCGTCGCGCTGGTAAATACGAGAGGCTTGCCGCAGGCGAAAAGCGTTTTTTGCAGGTCTTCCTTAACCTCTATGGGCGAGCGTCCCAACGTAACGTTTTTGCGTCTTTCGCGGGCTCGTACTTCTCCGAAGAAAACGTATTTGTCTTTCTCTTCTTCGGGCGGCGAAAAAACAGCCTGAACGCTGGAAAGCATTTCGCGCGAGCGCGCCGACAACGCCTGAAGCTCGTTTACGACCTGCTCCGCGTCCTCCCGCAGGGAGTCGGATACGCCGCCGCGCTCGATCGACGATTCGCATTTGTCCGCAAGAGAGGCGGCAAGCTGCGACATTTCTCCGAAAGTCGCGCAGGCGGAAAAATAAATCCGCTCGAAGTCCCCGCCGAGTCTTTCGTGAATTATTTTAAAACGGGAGTCGGAGCCGGGTCTTGCGCCGCGCTGCGGAACGACTCCCTCGAAGAACGCCGCGAGCCTTCTTTGGTACAGGCGAGGCTTGTCCGAGCCCGCCGCCTCGTCGGAAAGCAGGCCGAGCAGTTTTCCTCTTCTCGTAAGCCGCTCAAGCTCTTCGACCGCGAAAAACGCCTGACCGCTCGTAAGCTGCGCGCCGAAATACTGCGTGGCGACGTCCTGTACTTGGTGCGCCTCGTCGAATACGACGGCCTGATAGTCGGGCAGAACGCGCGCTCCGCCGAAATCCCCTTCGCGCAGAGCCAAATCCGCGAAGAATAAGTGATGGTTGACGACGATTATATCGGCCGCAGCGGCCTCGCGGTTTCGTTTTGTTACGAAGCATTTGCCGAAAAACGGGCATTTTCCGCCGGTGCAGGCGTCGGGCAAAGCCGCAACCTGCCGCCACAACGAATAATTATCGGGCATTTCTTTGAGTTCCGCGCGGTCTCCCGTCGCCGTGTCGCGCGCCCAGTCGAGCATTTTTCCGACGAAGGAATCCTCTCCGAAGTCGAGCAAACCCTGCGAGTTGTTTTTCAGCCGCAGCAGGCAGACGTAGTTCGAGCGTCCCTTCATCATCGCGCTTTTAATTTTAATTCCGAGCGCGGCCTCAAGCTGCTTAATATCTTTGGTAAAAATCTGTTCCTGAAGGGTTTTTCCGCCGGTGCTGACGACGCCGCGCGCGCCCGACAGAATAAGCGGGACGAGATAAGCCAGCGTTTTGCCGACGCCGGTTCCGGCCTCTATCGCGGCGATCGAGTCGTTGAAGAGAGTTTTTAATACCTTTTGCGCCATGCGAGTCTGTCCCTCGCGGAATTCGAAGCCGGGCATTCTTTGGGACAAAATGCCGTCCCTGCCGATAATCAGCTCAAGCTCCCGCTGCGCTTGCGAATAAGGTTTTTCGATTTCCATCCTGCCGCCTAAAGTAGGAAAAGGTTCAAACTCGCTAACATTTTTATATTATAAAAATGAAACAAGTTGCAAGTTTAATATTTTTTTGAAGTAGGTTCGGACGCCTGCGCGGCGCGCCTTACTTTTAGCTCTCCGAAAAAAAAGCGACGTTTTGCTCTTGACTGTTAAAGGCATTAGCTACTATATGTTTGTTGTTTTTGTTATACATTAATTGTAGTGGAAAACCGTATATGCTCGATAAGACGATCGCGCTCGCTTCGATTGTGGGGAAAAACACTTTTTATCGTCTGATAAAAAACATATCGGTAGGCGAGGCGTTCGAGGCGTCCAGAGAAGATTTGGTCAAGGCGTTCGGCGTAAAAGAAATAAGCGCTCAGCGCATTGCGGGGTTTAAAGACTGGGCGGGCGTAAGCGCCCAAATCCGCAGGGCCGAAAGCATGTCGGTGAAAATACTTTGCTACTACGATCCCGCTCATCCGTTCAAGCGCGAGGGAAGCGAGGATTTCCCCCCCGTGATTTACATTCGCGGGAATCTCCCTCCGGAGCGCGTCGGAGGCGGCGTGGCGGTGGTGGGAACGCGCAAGCCGGACGAATACGCCTCCCGCGTTTCTTACGAGCTGGCGCGCAAACTCGCCCTTTACAGGCTGCCCGTCGTATCGGGAATGGCTTTAGGAGTGGACGCCGAGGCTCACAAAGGAGCTTTGTCGGCCAACGGCGCGACGTACGCGGTCTTGGGCACAGGAGTTGACGAGCCGTATCCGGCGCAGAACGCGGCTCTTTACCACCGAATCATCGAGCGAGGGGGCGCGGTCGTAAGCTTTTTCCCGATGGGAACTCAGCCGCTTCCCAACAATTTTCCGGCGCGCAACGAGCTCATCGTAGCGCTGTCGAGAGCGGTTATAGTGGTTCAGGCCGGGGAGAGAAGCGGCGCGCTTTACACCGCGGACATAGCGCGAAAAAAAACGAAAGACCTTTACGTCGTCGTGAACGACATCGGCAAACCGGCGGCTGCGGGAAGCAACGCGCTGCTGGCGGCGGGCGCGGCTCGTCCAATTTTCGACGTCGATGAAACCGCCTCGGAGCTGGCCGGGCGAGCCGAAGAAGGCGTATTGGCTCTGCCGGAAATCACAGACCAGACGGACAGCGTGGAAACGACGTTTAAGGCTCCCGACAACGTCGTCCGTTTTCGCGAGAAATCCGCGCCGCCAAAACTTGACGCCGGGCTTCTGCTTGAGAAAATGTCTAACGAGGCGAGAGCGGCGTACGAGGCCGTCGGGCAAAATAAAAAACATTTCGACGAAATAGCCGCGGAATGCGGGTTCGCCGGAGCGCGGCTGGCGGAAGCTCTCATGGAGCTTCAATTCGAAAGCCTCATCGAGGAGAGCGCCGGTCATTATTACGCCAGAAAGAAACTTTAGATTTTCGCAACTTGTTTCAAGGAGCAGTTAAATGGCAAAATCTCTTGTAATAGTCGAATCGCCCGCAAAGGCGCGGACGCTGGGAAAATATCTCGGCAAGGATTTCAACGTTCTGGCGAGCGTAGGCCACATAAAAGACCTTCCTCAGAACGCTCTGGGAGTGGAGATAGAAAACGGCTTCAAACCTAAGTACAGCATAATTCCGGGCAAAAAAGACGTCGTTGACAGAATCCGCAAGGCCGCCAAATCGGCGCAGACGATTTATCTGGCGGCCGACCCTGATCGCGAAGGAGAGGCGATTGCGTGGCACCTGAAGGACGAAATCGCGAAGGTGAAAGAGAACAAAGACAAAGAATATCTGCGCGTGCTGGTTACGGAAATCACGAGCCGCGGAGTGAAGGAGGCGTTCGATTCGCCGCGCTCGTTCAACGACAAGGAGCGCCGCGACTTATTCGACGCGCAGCAGGCCAGACGCATACTCGACAGGCTCGTAGGTTATAAAATCAGCCCCCTGCTTTGGGTTAAAGTAAAACGCGGACTCTCCGCCGGACGCGTTCAGTCGGTCGCGGTGCGGTTTATCGTAGAGCGCGAGAGGCTCGCCCGCGCCTTCAAACCCGAAGAATACTGGACGCTTACCGCCAGACTTGAAGGGTCGCTGCCTCCTTCCTTCGAGGCGAAGCTGGCGAAAATAGACGGAAAGCGCGCCAAAGTAAAAAACGGCGACGAGGCGAACGAGATACGCGACGCGCTGCTTAAAGGCTCGTTCGTTCTCTCGAACGTAACGCGCAAGACAAAGCTTCGCAGCCCCGTTCCGCCTTTTATTACGAGCAAACTTCAGCAGGAAGCGAGCCGCAAACTGAGATTTTCGGCTAAATACACTATGGGTTTGGCGCAAAAATTATACGAAGGCGTTGACTTGGGCGACGAAGGCCCCGTCGGTCTCATAACATATATGCGAACGGACAGCGTCCGCGTATCCGAGGCGGCGTTGGCGGAAGTCAGAAGCTACATAACGGAAAAGTTCGGCAAAGAATACGCTCCGGAGACTCCCAACTACTACAAGAACCGCAAGAACATTCAGGACGCCCACGAGGCGATACGCCCTACCTCCGTCATGCGCTCGCCCGAATCCGTCCGCCAGTATTTTAAAGCCGGCGAAGAAGACGCGTTCAAGCTCTACGAGCTTATTTGGAAGCGTTTTATCGCTTCGCAGATGACTCCCGCGGTTTTCGACCAGACGCTCTTCGAGATCGAGAACGGCCGTTATACGCTGACGGCGGCGGGCGAAATAATGAAGTTCAACGGCTTCATCGCCGTGTACGAGGAAGGGCGCGACGAGGCTCAGCCGGAGCCCAACTCCGACGATAACGGCGCGGGCGAGCCCGAAGGCGAGACGCAGAGCGGTCTGCTGCCCAACTTGGAAAAAGGCGAAACGCTGCGTCCGCTGGATATGGCGGCGACGCAGAAGTTTACGGAGCCTCCTCCCCGCTACTCCGAAGCCACTTTGGTGCGGGAACTGGAAGAGAAGGGGATAGGCAGGCCGAGCACTTACGCGGCCATTCTGTCAAATATTCAAGACCGCGGCTACGTGGAGAAGAAGCAGGGAAAATTCTATCCGACGGAGCTGGGAGAGCTGATTACCGACCTGCTGGTTGCGAGTTTCTCGAAGATTATCGACGAGAAATTTACCGCGGAGATGGAGAACAAGCTCGATCAGGTCGAAGAAGGAGGCGAGGACTGGAAGAAACTGCTGGAAGATTTCTATTCCGCGTTCGAGTCGCAGCTTTCCATCGCGCAGGAGCAAATGAGCAAGGTAAAGGGGACGGTCGCCGAAGACGCAAAATGTCCGGTTTGTCAAGCCGACATGATTATACGCTGGGGCAAGCGCGGCGCCTTTTTGGCGTGCAGCAAATACCCCGAATGTCAGGGAAGCATGGATTTCACGCGAGACGATTCCGGCAAAATCGTTCCGATTGAAAAGAAGGAGCCAAAGAGCGTCGGCGTCTGCCCGACCTGCGGCGCGCAGATGGTTTTGCGAAACGGCCGTTTCGGCAAGTTCGCCGCGTGCGTGCGCTACCCTGAATGCAAAACCACGGCGCAGCTTAAAAACCTCAACAAGGAAGAGAACGCGCCCGCCGAGGAAAACGTCGCGGCGGCCAACGGAGAAGGGGAGGACAAGAAGGATAAGACGCCCAAACAGAAAGTCGGCGAGTGCCCCAAGTGCAAGTCCGATTTGGTGATTCGCAAAGGGCGTTTTGGCCGCTTTATTTCCTGCTCCAACTACCCCAAATGCGATTACAAGGCGCCGCTTTCCATCAAAGTGCCGTGCCCAAAACGCTGCGGCGGGCAAATAGTCGAGAAAAGAACTCGCCACGGCAAGATTTTTTACGGTTGCAGCAACTACCCGAATTGCGATTATTCAACTTGGAAGCGGCCTGTGGAGCGCGTTTGCCCCTCGTGCGGAGCTCCGTCGATGGTGGAGTATTACTCCAAAGAAGGCGCGGTTTTCAAATGCGAGCTGTGCCAGGCCGAAGACCGCGAGACGAGCGCGTAGGCCGCTTTGAGCGCTAATTCATACGACGTTACCGTCGTGGGGGCCGGGCTTGCGGGATGCGAGCTTGCGTTGCAGCTTGCAAGCGCGGGAGTTCGCGTAAGACTCGTGGAGATGAAGCCCGAACGCAGGACGGAAGCGGCCAAGAGCGATAATTTCGCGGAGTTGGTCTGCTCGAATTCTCTCAAGGCATGCTCCGTTACCAACGCTTCGGGGCTGCTTAAAGAAGAAATGCGGCTTTGCGGTTCTTTTTTAATCCGCGCCGCTTCGGAGACCGCCATTCCAGCGGGAGGCGCGCTTGCAGTGGATAGAGAAAAATTCGGACGCCGCGTAACCGAGCTTTTAAGAAACAGCCCGAACGTAATAATAGAAACGCGGACGGTAAACGCTCTTCCCGCGCCGGAAGAGGGAGAGACGATTATCGCCACCGGACCGCTTTCAACCGACGAATTTCAGGCCTCGCTGCGCGCCGTCGTCGGCGGAGACAACCTTTATTTTTACGACGCGATTGCGCCCGTCGTTGCGGCAGAATCAATCGACATGACGAGCGCGTTTGCGGGCTCGCGTTACGGTAAGGGCGGGGACGACTACCTAAACCTGCCGATGACCGAGGACGAGTACAAGGCGTTCGTCGCCGCCGTCCTTGCGGCCGATAAAGTCGCGCTGCGGCCGTTCGAGGAGCCCAAGTATTTTGAGGGCTGCATGCCGATAGAGACTTTGTGCGAGCGCGGAGAGATGACGCTGGCGTTCGGCGCGATGAAGCCCGTAGGTTTGTCCGATCCTCGAACCGGCTCCCGTCCTTTCGCGGTCGCGCAGCTGCGCAAAGAGAACGCCGAAGGAACCGCGTACAACATGGTCGGGTTCCAGACGCGCATGACCTACGGGGCGCAGGACAAGGTTTTAAGACTGATTCCGGCGCTGCGCAACGCCGAGTTTCTTCGCTACGGCTCGGTTCACCGCAACACTTTTATTAATTCGCCCGCGCTGCTGGACGACTCTTTCCGCCTTAAAAGCGCGCCGCATATACGTTTTGCCGGACAGATTACCGGCGTAGAGGGTTACGCGGAGTCGATGGCGATTGGATTGCTGCTTGGTATGGCGATGCGCGCCGAGCGCGCGGGCAAGCCGTTCGCGCCGCCTCCGGGCTCCACCGCAATGGGCGCGCTTTACCGCCACACCCGGGCGGATAAAGGCCAATATCAGCCTTCTAACGCGCATTTCGGGTTGTTCGACCCGATAAAAGGGCGCTTCGGCAAGAAGTTTAACAAGA
>CAYNVS010000014.1:36418-73145 GCA_964400725.1 uncultured Myxococcales bacterium | reverse complement strand
GACCCAAGATGCGCGGCAATGAAACAAACGCCGGCAAAGGCGGCGACGGAGGGGCCGGAAACCCCGGCGGAAGCGGCGGAGAGGGCAGAGCGGGCGGTGTAGGGGGCGCGGCGGCCGACGAAGGAAAGCACCGCGGGGACGGCGGCGCGGGCGGTTCCGGCGGAGACGGCGGAGACGCCGGCGGCGGAGCCGGCGGATTGTCGGTCGGGGTCTTCATTTACGGCGACGATTCGAAGCCGAATATCTTTAACAACAAATGGACTATAGGTCCGGGCGGCGCGGGCGGCAAAGGCGGCCAGTACGGAATGAGCGGCGAAAACGGCAAAAGCTGCGAAATATACGACTTCGACGAAGATAAGTGCATGAAGCAGGACGATTACATTCCGTAGCGGCGTTTTTTAAAAAAATATAGGGCGTCCCAAACAAATCGGGACGCCTTTCTTTTTGACAATCGGCGTAAAAAAGCGTAACAATTGCATAAAATAGACGTATAACTAACATAAATTTGTTATTCTATTATAATGGCAGCGCTTTTTGGAACGACGCTTCGGCATGAAAAATAAAAACTACAAGGCGACCGGCGCGCGAAAGAACGCCGCGAAGAAGGGAAACGGAGAAGGCGTAAAAAGGTCCGGCTCCAACCTGTTGGAGGAATTTCTCGGACTTCTATTTTTCGCGCTCGCTATTTTGCTGGTAATCAGCGTTTACGCCGATAAAAGCGGCTCCGCGTCCCTGTCCGGCTCGTTCGGCAAGGCTTTGTCCGCATTTTTGTTCGATAATTTCGGCTTCGGAGCGTACGCCTTCTGCGCCGCGTTCGTGCTGCTTGGGCTGGCGCTGTTGCTGCGACGCCCAAAGGCCGCTTTATTGCGCGCCGCGATAGGATGGAGCGGCATTATTCTCGGAATATCCGCGCTTTGCGAGCATTGGGGAATTTTTGAAAAAGGCGGGGCGGTAGGACGCGCGTTCGCGCCTCCGTTAAACGAGGCATTCGGCGGAGCCGGAACCTCGGTGGTGGTCTGCGCCGCGCTTCTTTTCTTCGTCGCGCTTTCGACGACCGTTTCGCCGGTGAGAATAATACTTTTAATCGGCGGCGCGATTCTTCGAGTCGTATGGTTCATTGCAAAAGCGCTTGGAATAAAAATGAAGGACGCCGCCGCCGCCGCAATAGAGAAGACCGGCGACAGAATAAAAGACGGCATCGCCGCGAAACAGGAATCCAGACGCGCCGCCAGACTTGCGGGCGGAACAAGGAAAGAAAGAAAGGACGAAGAGGAAGAAGCTTCCGGCTCGCTCGCAGAGAGGCCTAACGGCGCGGCAAAAGGAAAGCGGAACAAGTTCGAGCCGATAATACATAATCAGGAAACCGCGGCCGCCGCAAAAGGCTCTTGCGCAAACGACTCGCAAACCGCCGCGCCCGACTGGGAAATCAAAGAGCCGAGCGTTTTTCAGGATACGGTGAACCGCATCAACATGAAGGACAAAGACGCGCAAGCGGCCAAGAACGAGGCGCAAACAAGCGAGTCGAACGACGGCGATTACGAAGCGTCGGATACCGTTGCGGAAGCGAAGGCGTCGGATTCTTTCGACGCGATAGGCGGCGAGGTGGACGTAACCGCTCCGGGCGCCGCGCCAAAATACGCGGAAAAATCAGAGAAAGCGGAACCGCCGGCGCCGAGGCCGCGTCAGCCTAAGCCTCAGCTTGAGCCTATAATTAAAGAACACAAGATAGACGACGGCTTCGATCCGAACGCGCCCGCCGGAGCGATCGCCAAGGTAAGCGAGCCGCGCAAGCCGTACGAGCTTCCGCCGCTTGATATATTGGAGTATGTCCCGTCGGACAGGCCGGTTCAGCCGCAGGACGAATTGAAGGAAAACGCAAAGCACCTCGAAGAGACGCTGAAAGATTACGGCATCGAGGGGCAGATTACCGAGATTCACCCGGGGCCGCTTATTACCATGTACGAATTCCGCCCGAACCGCGGAATTAAAATCAGCAAGATTTCATCCCTTCAGGACGACCTTGCGATGGCTCTGGCGGCCTTTTCGGTTCGTATCGTCGCGCCGATTCCCGGCAAGAGCGTCGTGGGCATAGAGGTGCCCAACCGGATGAAGCAGACGGTTTACCTCAAGGAAATAATCGCCCACCCCACGTTCCGCGACGCGAAAGGCGCGCTTGTTTTAGCGATGGGCAAGGATATTTTCGGCTACCCCGTGGTCAGCGACCTCGCGCGCATGCCGCATTTGCTAATGGCCGGAACGACCGGAAGCGGAAAGTCTGTCGCGCTGAACGCAATGATTTTAAGCCTGCTTTACCGCTTCAACCCGGACGATATGAAGTTCCTGCTCATCGACCCTAAACGGCTCGAATTCAGCTTCTACGAAGACATTCCGCACCTGTTGCTGCCCGTCGTTACCGACGCGAAAAAGGCCGTGGCCGCGCTGCGGTGGGCGGTGGGCGAGATGGAGCGCCGTTACCAATTAATGAAGGAAATGGGCGTAAAGCAGATTTCCACCTTCAACCAAAAGGTTGAGAAGATGCTGGAGGACGCGAAGCGGAACGAGGAGATGCGGCGAATACAGAGCGTCCCTAAAAGCGGCGCAATTATTTTCGAGCGCGAAGGCGGAAGCGCGAGCGGCGAAAGCGAAGACATTGTGGAAGAGCTGCGGCGCGCGGAGCTTATCGCGGACAACGTTCCGCCGAAAATGCCGTATATCGTAATAATCATCGACGAGCTCGCGGACCTGATGATGCAGGTGGGCAAAGACGCCGAAATCGCCATAGCGCGCCTTGCGCAGCTTGCGCGAGCCAGCGGAATACACCTAATCGTCGCGACGCAGAGACCCTCGACGGACGTAATCACCGGACTTATAAAGAACAATTTCCCGTGCCGCGTTTCGTTCAAGGTGGGCGACAAAGTTTCAAGCCGCGTCGTGCTGGACGTCAACGGAGCCGAGGCGTTGTTGGGCGTGGGCGACATGCTCTTCATGGCGCCGGGCATGAGCGGGCTCCAGCGCGTTCACGCGCCTTATTTAAGCGAGGACGAAATAAACCGCGTCGTGAAGTTTGTTAAGGGGCAGGCGGAGCCGGACTACGCGATAGACCTAGACGCGCTTATGGCGCAGGCAAGCGAGGGCTGCGACATTTACGCCCCCGCGGAGGACGATTTGGCGAACGACGAGCTTTACGACCAAGCCATACAAATCGTGTGCGAAACCGGGCAGGCGAGCGCGAGTTACCTTCAGCGCAGGCTGAAGATCGGCTACAACCGCGCGGCGCGCATGGTGGACAAGATGGAAAAGGACGGCATCGTCGGCCCGGCGGACGGCGCGAAGCCGCGCAAGGTGTTCGGCAGGCCGCTCGGCGGCTACGGCGACTCAAGGGACGACGAGTATTGATATTCTCTTTAAAATGGAGAAGCTAAATGCCTGACGATATTAAAAACAAAATTTATTGCGGCGATAATTTAGACGTTTTACAAAAGCTAGAAAAAGAAAGCGTCGATTTGATCTATATAGACCCGCCATTTTTTTCTAATAAACAATATGAAGTCGTGTGGGGCGACGAGGCTGAAATCAGAAGCTTTGAGGATAGATGGGAGGGAGGCGTCCTCCACTATATTAATTGGCTTAAGGCCAGAGTAAATTTGATGTGGAATGTCTTAAAACCTACCGGCTCGTTCTATCTTCATTGCGATTGGCACGCCAACGCATACATTAGAATAATGCTTGACGAAGTTTTCGGCGAGAGTAATTTTCAAAACGAGATTATCTGGTGCTACAAGACCGGCGGCGCTTCTAAAAAACGTTTTGGCCGCAAACATGACAATATTTACTTTTACACGAAAAGCGAAAATTATACATTCAATCCCCAAAAAGAAAAATCTTATATGATGCACGAGTACGGATTTAAAAAGAGCGATTTTCAAAAGGATGAACAAGGTCAGTATTCTTGGGTAATCGCAAAAGACTGGTGGGAAATTCCGTCTGTAGGATCCGCCACTTCGGAACGGCTTGGTTATCCGACTCAAAAGCCGGAAGCTCTCTTAGAAAGAATTATTAAAGCCAGCAGCGATGAGGGAGATTTAGTGCTGGACGCATTTTGCGGTTGCGGAACGGCGTGCGTCGTTGCCCAAAAACTAAAAAGAAACTGGATAGGAATCGACATTTCGCCCACCGCGGCAACGCTGGTAGAGAAAAGACTCGCCAAGATAGGCGCAAGAAAAGACGAGGATTACGTCGAAATAGGTTTCCCTACGACAATCTCTGACCTTAAAAATCTTAAACCGTTTGAGTTTCAAAACTGGGTAATTAATGAAATGCAAGCCAACCATAACAGAAAAAAGGTCGGCGATATGGGTCTCGACGGATATTACGATAAAAATATTTGGCATGAAAAAGCCGGTATTCAAGTCAAGCAGTCGGAGAATGTAGGACGCAACGTCGTCGATAACTTTGAAACTGCGCTAAAAAGGGCCGGATACAATAAGGGTTATGTAATCGCCTTCAGTTACACCAAAGGCGCCGTCGAAGAAGCGGCTCGAATTAAAAACGATGGCGACCTCGACATCCGCTTACTGAAGGTTGAAGATTTACTCTTAAAAAAAGTTAAACTGGATTAAGCGAGCCCGTTTATGACCGATAAAATTGTCTGCGTATGGCAATACGACAGCGATAACGACGACGAGCGGGCCGTTTCTAATTTATGCAAAGCTCTGGGCGTAACCCGCATTACGGCCGGCGCGCTTTTACACCGCGGAATAGCCGACGAGGCCGCGGCGCGGGATTTTCTCAACCCCAAACTTTCGCAAATGCCCGACCCAAACTTGATGGCCGGCATGACCGAGGCTCTCGACAGGCTCGCTTACGCAGTTAAGGTCCGCGAAAAAATTACCGTTTACGGCGATTACGACGCGGACGGAATTACGGGAGCAACGCTGCTTCTGTCGTTCTTCCGCAAGCTGGGGCTTGAGTGCGCAAGCTACATTCCAAACCGCGTCGACGAAGGGTACGGCCTTCACAAAGAGGCTTTAAGCGAGCTTGCGGCGGGCGGAGCGAAGCTAGTCGTCTGCGTTGACACGGGCTCGAGCGCGCTGGAAGAAGCCGCGCACGCAAAAGCCGTCGGGCTTGAGTTGATAATCCTCGACCACCACAAATTACGCGAAACTCTTCCCGACGCAATTTCTACTATAAATCCTCAACGCTCTGACTGCGCGTACCCGTTCAAGGAACTGGCCGCCGTGGGCGTTGCGTTTAACCTGCTGGTTGCGCTGCGCGCCCGGCTCGCAAGCGACGGTTTGCTGAACCGGGACGATTACGATCTGCGCGAATGGCTCGACCTCGTCGCGTTGGGCACAATCGCCGACATCGTGCCGCTGAAAGGCCCCAACCGTATTTTTACCGCGCACGGATTGAAACTTTTAACGACCTCCAAGCGGCCGGGAGTAATCGCTCTCAAAGAGGCCGCAAGAGTGCGCGGAACCGTGGATTCTTACGCGGTCGGGTTTCAGCTCGGCCCGAGGCTTAACGCGGGCGGCCGCATGGACAGCGCGAAGCTGGGAGTCGATTTGTTTTTAGAAAAAGATCTCGCCAAGGCCCGCGCGACAGCGGCTCGGCTGGAAGTTCTGAACGTCGAACGGCAGAACGTAGAGAACGCAATGCTCAACGAGGCTTTCGCCATGCTGGACGCTTCGCCGCAAATGAAGGAGCTTCCGGCGGTCGTGCTGGCGAGCCGCAACTGGCATCCGGGAGTTGTGGGCATAGCGGCCAGCCGCATGGTCGATCGCCTGCATAAACCGGTTTTTCTCATCGCGGTGGACGACGCGGGGGTAGGCAAAGCGAGCGGGCGCAGCGTAACCGGCGTGGACGTTCACAAAGCGCTTACTCGCTCAAGCGGAAAGCTTTTGCGCTACGGCGGACACGAGATGGCTGCCGGGCTTTCGATAATGGAAAAAGACGTCGATTCTTTTCGCGACGAGTTCGCCGCCGCAGTGGCCGAGCAGACGGGAGGCGCGAGACAGATTAAATTTTTGCGGCTCGACGCCGTCGTTCAGCCGACGCAGATTACCGATTCGCTGCTTGCGGAGCTTGCGACGCTTGCGCCGCACGGAGCGGGCAACCCGCAGCCTTCGTTCGCCGCGAAGAACATGACGGTGGAGAGGGCGGACATTGTGAACGATTCGCATTACAAACTTCAATTAATGCTCGACGGCAAGCGTTTCAAGGCTATGGCTTGGCGCATGGCGCACAGGCGCAATATCGCCCCCGGCATGAAAATAGACATTGCCTACATTCCCAAGCTGGACAGCTTTCAGGGCGTAACCGAACTTACGTTGAGCTTGCAGGATTTTATGGCGAAATAATTTTCGCCGCGGATTGAAAATACCGGAGGAAGCATGGCTCGTTATCTTGTCATCGGAGGCGCGGGATACGTAGGGGGCAACTGCCTCAACGCAATAATCGAAAGCGGCGCGGAAGCCGTCGTGTACGACAATTTAAGCGCCGGAACGACGGAATTTATTCCGCCGCAGGCGCGCTTAGTCAAAGCGGACATTCGCGACGAGGCCGCGTTGTCCGCGGCTTTAGCCGAAGGGTTCGACGCGGTTCTTCATTTCGCGGCTAAAATTGAAGTCGGCGAATCGGTGAAAGATCCGCTGTTGTTTTACGATAACAACGTTGCGGGAATGATTACGCTGCTTAGATGTACGCGCAAATACGGAATTAATAAAATCGTCTTTTCGTCGTCGGCGGCGGTTTACGGCGAGCCGGAAACGATACCGATACCGGAGAGCGACCCAAAGCGACCGACATCTCCCTACGGACGGACAAAGCTGATGATGGAAGAAGTTTTAGGCGACTGCGCGGCAGCGTACGGGCTTAAATATTGCGCTTTGCGGTATTTCAACGCGAGCGGAGCCGCGAAGAACGGTCGCAACGGCGAGCTTCATAACCCTGAGACTCATCTTATTCCGAACGTATTGATGGCGGCCGCTGGGCTGAAAGAGGCGTTGAGCGTCTTCGGCGACGACTACCCTACCGACGACGGCAGCGCGCTGCGCGACTACGTTCACGTCAGCGATTTGGCCGACGCGCACGTAAGGGCGTTAAAGCTGCTCAATTCGCCGGAATTCGCCGGCGGCTGCTTCAACGTTGGCAGCGGCGAAGGGTTCACCGTTTTGCAAGTCCTTCGCGCCGCCGAAAAGATAACGGGCAGGCCGATACCTTACAAAATGGCTCCGCGAAGGGCGGGCGACCCGGCGAAACTGGTAGCCGATCCGTCGCTGTTTAAAAATTTAACGGGATGGTCGCCGAAAATTACGAACGTCGCGGAAACTATTGAAGACGCGTGGCGTTTCCATTGCGAATACGGCTTTGGGCCGAATAGAAAGAGGCTGGCATGAAAAAATATTTCCTATTATCGGCGCTTTGCCTCGCTCTTCTTGCCGGCGCCTGCTCAAGCGGCAAAGTTTCGGCTCATAAAGCCGACGAGGAAGAGGCTCTGAAATCTGCGCTCCGCTGGTTGGATGTAGTCGATTCGGGCGCTTACGGCGATTCGTGGAGCATGGCGTCTTTTCAATTTAAAGAAATCGCGCCTAAAGCAGAGTGGGAACGCTCATTGAACGCTTTTCGCAAGCCGCTGGGAAAACTCGTTTCGCGCAAGGCCGCAAGCGTAAATTACACCAACAAACTTCCCGGCGCGCCCGACGGCGATTACGTCGTGATTATTTTTAATACGTCGTATGAAAACAAAAAACAGACTGTCGAAACCGTTACGCCCGCGAAAGATAAAGACGGCGTTTGGCGCGTTTCGGGGTATTACATCAATTAGGCGGGCGCCGGCGCGGACAAACGAATAAACATGACGACTTTGAATTTCATCGAGCTTGGAATCGTAAATTACGCCGAGGCTTTATCGCTTCAAAAGAGCCTGCACGAGAAGAGAATCAACGGCGAGATACCCGATACCGTAATAATTCTCGAACACGAAAAGGTAATTACTATCGGACGGCACGGCAGCGAAGCGAACGTCTTTCTATCAAAAGAGCGTTTGGCTCAAATGGGAGTCGATTTATTCCGCGTCGAGCGCGGCGGCGACGTTACGTACCATTGTCCGGGACAGGTTGTCTGCTACCCGATAATCGACATGACCGACGCCAGCAAAAGCGTAAAGAGGCTTGTTTACATGCTGGAAGAGGCTATGATACGAACGGCCGCGGCGTTCGGCGTAACCGCGGCGCGGGACGAAGAGCGCCCCGGAATATGGGTCGGAGCGGATAAAATCGGCGCGGTCGGGCTTCGCATCGAGCGAAGGGTTACGTTTCACGGCATCGCTTTGAACGTAAACTGCGACCTGACAGGCTTTTCTTACATTTTGCCGTGCGGGCTTGTCGGCAAGGGAGTAAGCTCTATAGAGAAAATATCCGGAACTCCCGCAAGCGTAGAAGACGCCCGCAGAATAATTAAATCGGAGCTTTCCTCGCAGTTTGAAAAAGGGCTCAAAGAGCCCGTTTGATTTAATTGAACGTCGTCGTAAAGACTAGTTTGGCGCTTCCGTGATTGAAGGTAATCGCGTCGCTGTCTGCGTACGCGTAGCCGGTTTGCAGAGCCAAACCAAGCGCCCAGTTGTCGGAGACCCACCATTCTTTGCCCACCGAAAGCTGAAGCCCAACTCCCGTCGCGTCTTTGGAATAACGTTCGTAATCGTAGTAGTAATAATGGTCGCGAGGGTTCATTATAGAAAACCAAGCGGTTGCGACGCCGACGCGCCCTGTTATGAAAATGTTATGCGGCATGAAGTAGTAAGTCATTCCGATTCCGAAGACTCCGACGCCGAAGCTCTGTTTCAGGTCGTTTTCGTCTTCGCGCATTATATTCACGTCGAACCACATGTCGCCGTGAAAGATAAGGTTCTCGCCCACCGCGCCTCCGGCTGAAACTGCCCCGCCTATGAGACCGCCCTTTGCGCGCGGATTTTTAATTTGGTTTACCGGATAAGGGGCGTCAGCTTCGCCCTCGGAGTTGAATCCGCCGTAACCGCCGCCTAGTTCCAGCCGCAAATAAAAGCCGTCGTGAGCGTGAAGGCCTTCCTCGCTCGTCTGATCCTGCTTTTGGTCTCCCGCAAGACTTTTTTTATCGTCCCTCTTTTTGAAATCTTTGCCTTCCAGCCTCTCTTTGCCGAGCTTTAATTTTTGCGTTTCAAGCTCCAGTCTCGCCTTTTCAAGGTCGGCGCGAGCCTTCATTATCGCCGCTTCAGTCTTCATTTTTTCAAGGTCGATTTTCGCTTTTTCAACCTGAATTTTTAAAAGCTCGTACTCCGATTTTTTCTTTTCTTCTTCAATGTTAATAGGAGCGTCTTTAGCCTCTTCCTTCTTCTCTTCCTTCTTCTCCTCTTTCTTTTCTTCCTTTTTTTCTTCTTCTTTCTTTTTATCCGCGTCTTTTTCTTTCGCCTTGGCGTCCGTCGTCTGCGTGTTCGCGTCGGTCTTCGCTCCCTGCTGCTTGTCCTCGGCGGCTTCCGCCGCCGCGGCGGAAAGCGAAAACGCCGTAACAATCAGAAACAAAAAGGCGCCGCGCGCCGCAATTTTAAATAATTTTGTTTTCATAAAAGTCGTCTTTCTTCCTAGTTCTTTAATAAGAACCTTCTTGCGTCTGAAATTAATTATAGCGCCTGCGAGCGAATTCTCAAGCTCAATTGTTTGCGTCAAACTTCAAAGCCGGTTCTCCGCCGGTCTTGTTACGGCGTCTTCTAAATATTATATCGTTTATTTCAACCGCGCCGCAAACGCAAAGGAGCTGTATATGCGCGCCTGATCAGGCGCTTTTTGCAAGACGGAATGCGATAGCCGCAGCCGCCGCGTAAAAAACAAACGATACAATAAAAGCGGAACTGAAGCCGAAGCCGATTGAGACGAAGACCGCCAAAGACGACCCGAATGTTGCGAACGCCGAGTTGGCCGCGTAAACGCTTGCGCCCGCGCGCTCGTCGCCGGAAAGCCGCGCAAGCGTCGCGGGGAATGGAAGACCGAGCGCCGCGCCCAGAACGAAAGATAAAACCGCGGAGGCAATCAACCTCTCGTACAGCGCGCCGCCGAGGCAGGCGCGCACGACGACCGGAAGCCCGAAAGAGTATATCAAAGCCGCCGCCGCCGCAACGGCCGGAGCCGCCCACAACTTTTTGCCGTTGAACTTGCCGCTTAAAAGCCCGCCCGCGCCCGCGCCGAACAGAACGCTCGTCATAACGACGACCAGCGAAAATACCGGCCTGCCGGCGAGCAGAGTAACGCTTTGAATCAAGGCGATTTCCGCCGTCATAAAGGCGGCGCCTATAAGCGCGCCCGCTAGAGCGAAGCCTCTCGCGCCCTTCGCCGCCGCGACTGACGACGGTTTGAGGCGTTTTACTGACCAGTAAAGAACCGCGGAGGCGAAGACGAGCGAAAACAGAAGCAGCAGCGCGACCGCGCTTTGTCCGTCGAGGCCGCCAAGCGGAGTAACGTGAGCTTCTTTAAAGCTGAAATCGAAAGGCTTGCGCAGCTCAAACAGGAACGGCCGATCGTCCGACGGAGGCGCGACGTTGTAGGGATAGGCGTCGAGCCATTTCTTCCACGAACCTTCGGGAATGTTCATAAAAACGGTGAAACCGTTGGGCGGCCACGGCGCGGGACGCGGAAACAGCGGCTCGTACGCGTAGCGCTCGCAGAGTTCGTAAAACCTTTGTTTTACCGCTTCGGGAAACGGCTCCGGAGAGACTATCATGCTGGTGAAAAGTCCGGCGCGGGCGTATAAAATGTTGTCGCCGGGATTCTTAACGCCGTAAGCCTCCAAGCCGTCGCGGGCGAGAGTGAGCAGCTTGAACTCGTCCCGCGGTCTGCCGTCCAAATCCGGCAGGAACCATCGCGTCAACGCCACGGAGCCGCCCGGCTTGAGCTTGTTGAAATACGAAACCATCGCCTCGGTGGTGTAAAGATAGTTCTCGCACAGCGCCATCGCGCCGCTGGCCGTCGCCGCGTAGGTGTCAACGCCCGAAAGCTGTATGAAGTCGTATTTCTCCTTCGAGCTTTCGACGTAGGAGCGTCCTTCCTCGGTTACGAGATTGACTTCAGGCCGGTTGAACAATCCGCCCGCCAGCTCCGGCCTTTCTTCCTTTAAAAGACGGTTTATAACCGGATTAATTTCCACGGCGGTAATGCGCTTGGTTTTGTAAAACAGAGCGGCGTAAACATCCAGACCGCCGCCCGAACCTATTATAAGCGAGTCGTCGGGCTGCATTTGCAGCGCTTGGTAGGCGAGGGTGGAAGGCAGGCACGGAATAAACCCCGGAAGAGAGCCGTCTTTATTAGGAGAGAACGTGCTGGTGTAAGCCCAGCCGTCGATGGTAATGCCTTTGCGGGGCGGAATGTCCGCGTTCATGCAGTTGTCGGATAACCCCCACAGCCCCATGCGCTGCGCGTCGAAGAGAGGTTGGTAGAAAATATCCACCCTGCTGTGCGCGTCGTAACTTGTCGCTATTATGTCGTCTTTAGGAATATAGGCAAGCATTTTGCCGCTTGCGGGAACGAGCTCGAAAACGTCGTCCACCGAGGATGATAAAGGATATAAGGCCGCTGCGGCGATCGCGGCGGCGTAAAGCGTTTTTTCCGCGGCTTTTTTGTAAAACGCGCCTTTGGATTCGGTTTCGCTTTGCCCCTGCGGCTTCCAAAGCAGCGCGGCCGCGGCCATGAACGAGGCGCAGAAAATTACCGCGGAGTTGCACTGCATAGCGTTTAGTATGTAATACGCCGCAAAGGCTCCAGCCCCGCTTCCCGCAAGGTTTGCGCCGTAAATAAGGGGGCTCTTGGAAAGCGAGTTGACGAATGACGACGCCACGCCCATTCCCATAAAAAAGAACGGAGGCGCCAGAAATATGGGCGTAAGAATAAAACGTATTGTGTGAGCCGCGTCTAATCCTATCTTGGCGGGCATGAACCAAAACGAAACGACGAGCCACAGCGCGGCGGGCGTCGTAACGGCGGAAAGAAACCATAAAAGAGCCGTTTTGTCGCGGCCTTTAGGGAATAATACTTCTGGAACGCGCATTCCGGCGCAAACCGCGCCCGCGCCCATTCCTGCGACCGCAACGGCTATTATAAGAAACGCGTAATGATAGAAATACATTACGCTGAAGCATCGCGTAAGCGAGACCTCAAGAGCCAGCGCGCTCGCCCCCGCAAGAAACAAAGCGGCCAAATTGCGCGAGCTCATTTATCCGTTGTAACTCCCTAAGGTTACGATTTTAATCAGCACCTTAGTCGCCTCTATCACGTCTCCGCCGAAGTAAACGGCCGTGAACGCAAAGAACGTATTGGTTATGAAAACCGCCAGAACGAGGCGCGCGGTCGGGAACGCGTCGCCGACCGACTGCAAAACTTTGAACGGCGCGTATAACTTAGGATGTCTTTCCGGTTTATAGCGGACGAGAAGCCAATGAATTTTCCAAAGCCGCAGGAAACAAAGGCCTAGTCCCTGCGCGAGCCCCCAAACAAGGAAGTGCCACGATATATGGTGCCACAGGCCGACGGCTGCGAACGTCGCAATGTAATTGAAATAAACGTTGCCGCTTTTAGAGCCGCCCAGCGGTATGTAAATATACTCGCGAAGCCTTGTTGCGAGCGTCATGTGCCAGCGGCGCCACCATTCGCCCAGATTTGGGCTTGAGAACGGCCGCACAAAGTTCTCGGAAAGCCGTACGCCTATTAAACGCGAAAGCCCGATGCTGAAGTCCGCGTAGCCTCCGAAGTCGAGATAAACTGAGAAAACCGCGGCGTAAAGCCCCAAGTATAGATATAGCCAATGCTTGTGCTGCCACTCGTAAAAGTAAGTGCCGGTAAACTGCTCGAAGAAGCCGAGGAACAGCGCGCTTTTAACGACGCCAAGTCCTATTCGGTAGAAGCCGTAAATTATGTCGTCGCGGTTGTATTTGCGCAGATTGCAGCCTTCGATTAGCGATTCGCGGAACTGCGGGTAGCGCTCCACCGGGCCGAGGCGGAGCGTCGGGAAGTAGAGGAAATAAACGAGCGTCGTAAGAATATCGTAGTCTTTTATAGTTCCCTTGGAGCGCTCTACTAGGTAGTGAACCAGTTTGGGAACCATGTAGGCGACTCCCGCGATGTGCAAAAACGGTATGACGAAAAAGCGGAAGCGGTTTTCGTGCAAAACCGGCTGCTCGTTAATGAGCAGCGCGGCGTACGTCGCCAGCAGCGCAATAATCGCCGCGGCGAGCCAAAGTTTTCGCTTTGCCGCATTTTTTATTTGGTACAGCCTGCCGCCCGCCCAATAGGCGGCGACCGGAACCATGCACAATACGAGACCGTAAACGGCGCCCCATAAAACCATCAAGAAAAGAATAGAAAGCGCGAGAACGAGCGCCTGCCTCGCCGTTCCCCGAACGCGGACGACGTAGATTATGGGAATCGCCAGCAGCAGCCACAATAAGAAATGAGGCTGATAATGCGCCTTGTATTTGTAATAGTAATAGACCATGTCTCCGCTCATCGCGTCGGCGCTGGAATCGTTGGCATGCTTGTGAATCGCTTTGGTCAGCGGAGGAAGAGGCGCGGCTTCTTCTGGCGCGCCGGGCGGCAGGTCTCCAGCTCTTTCAAGCTCGAAGCTCAGCAGAGTTACGAGGCATCCTTTGGACTGTTCGTCCTTGCCGACAATATCGGCGCGAAATAGAATTTCCCCTTTGGGCAGCGGTATTGAAGGCTCAAGACGGACGGAGCGCGTATAAGGCTCTTTGGAATAGCCTTTAATGAGGCCGCCCGCGGGTTTGCCGTCGATAATCATGCGGAAGTCGCACGAAAGCTCGTTGACCGAATACCGCATCGTAACGTCGTACATTCCGCTTTTAAATACATAATTACGGAACTCCATGTAATTGCCTACGCCCGTTCCAAAGAGCGTCAGCGCGTATTCCGGCGGATCAAGCGGGTTGGGGTCATGGCCGTTGCGCGGGAAATTGTTCAACCATATCCGGCTGGCGTATTCGCCGCCGGTGGCCACCCGCGGAGGTTTAGCGGCCGGAAGAATCGTAAATTTGTCGTAGTTCGGCTTAATGTCGAAAGGCTCAAGCCTCCAATGCGGCATCCGGAAAATGTACGGCTTGCGGTCTGGGTACATGTTGACGATGTTCTGGTTGTGAGGCCCCAAATCCATTACATACATTACGTCGGAGCTTTCAGGGTCGGTCGTCTGCATGTGATAGCCGTTGCCGTAAAACTGCGGATGCAAAAATACTATCGCGTTTTGAAGTTTCTGCGCCTTGACCTGCCGCTCCAACTCGGACGAAACGCCGTAGAAGTGATACGACAGCTCCTTGGTGAATATCGGGACGAAAACCAAAGAAAGGAAAAGGATTACGCATAATCCAACCGCTGCCGGAACCGCCGACAGCAGCGATTTGAGTTTGGGTATTTTCTCATCGCCGAAACGTTGAGCGGCGCCGTAGAAACCGACGACCGAGTCGGCCATTAGCAGCGTAAGGAACGGAATCGCCGAGTAGTAATAACGCCCCCAGACGCCGTGAAAGTAGAAGAAAAAGTAACCGACGACGAGAGCGAGGAATTGAGCGAAGAAAAAGTAACGGTAAGCCGAGCGTTTTCTCAAAAAGCCAAGCCCCGCGTATATAAGCAGGAAAAAGCCCATGTAGCCGCTCGTCGTGCCGACGAAGGTGGAAAGACGCCGGTGAGTTACGTAAACGGCGTCCGACGGCGTAAAACCGTTGGGGAAATAATCGAGCGGATGAATGACCGGACAGCCGACGCCTTTGCCGAAGCCGAGCCTGTGGCAGTTTTTAATCGGTTCCGACATGTTGAAGTAGTCGTCCTGAGGGAAGTAGAACCAGCCGCCGGTCTGAAGATAGTTGTAAAGGAATTGCAGCGAGCCCAATGAAACCGCGGCTAAGAGCGCCCAAACCGCGTGCAAACGTCCGTAGCGGTTTCGACCGACCGACATTACGACGAAGCCCAATACGAGCGGAGCCGTAACCAGGGCGTCGAGCGTGCGCGTAACGAACAGCAGCCCCATAAGCGCTCCCGCTATGACGGCAGGCCATCCTTTGCGGTCTTGGTGCGCCTTGACGACGCAGAAAAACGCCATAACCGTAAGCAGCATGCAAAGCGGATGATTGAGCATCGTCGCGGAAATGCCGAGAAACAGCGGGCTGACAAGCAGGAACGCGGTTCCAAGTCTGGCGACCGTTTCGCCCAGCGTCCGGCGCCCCAGCAGGTAGGTAAACGAAAGCGCGAAACCGGCGAGAACGGGGTTTACGAACCACGGCGCGCCAAAAATTGTGCCAATCGCCATTACCGCAGGCCAAAGCGGCTGAAAGAGCGCGAAGTAACGTCCGTCGTTTATCATAAAGACGTATTCGAAGAACTCTGGCATCTTCATGCTTTTAAGCTGAAGATGCCCAGACGCGAATATCTTCGACTGCATGTGATAAACGGTTCCGTCAAGCGTGTGCGGAACCGCTTCGAGGAAGTAGTAGGCGAAGTACGCCGAGGCGCCCGTCCCTAAAATAAAGAATAAAATAGTCCAAAACCATTTGCCGCCGGAGCGGAAAAATACTTTATGGGCGAGCGGAAGGAACCTGTCTCCGAAAACGAAGAGGCCCAGCCCGAACGCCATAAAGAATGAAGGGAACGGGTGATACATGGCGAACGCCGAGAAGGCGCCGTTCAAGGTAAAGTAGGACGCCGCGATGAAGAAAGCGGCTCCCAATGCCCTTTTCCACGTTTCGTCGGGATTTCTAAACATTTTTATCGACTCAAAGAAGCGCGTTTTGCAGGCGCAAAGTAATCAGCTCTTTCTCCACCACCACACGCAGCCGTAAGCCAGCGCGTAGAAACCGAAGCCGATAAGCAGAACCGCGTTGAAGCCAAGCGCCATCGCCAGCGCTATCGCTCCGATGGACGCGACGACCGACATCGCGCCGTTTGCCGCAAACGCCCAGGGTATCAGTTTTTCCGCTATCATCGAGTTGTACCCGAGCATGCGCATCGCCAGCGGAAAAGGCATTCCCATTAAAAACGCGATAGGCGCAATTACGCTGACGGCGATAATAGTTCTTATCGCGAAAGGAGCGCCCAGCGTGTTCGCCGCGATTTTTGGCAGAATAAACGCCAAATCCGCGATTCCCACGACCGCAAGAACGGGCAGTACGAGCGAAAGAGTGCGCAGCGAAGCCTTTATTCCGCCGATGAACAAACTGCCAAGCCCGCTGAACAGCAGCAACGTCGCCAGCGTTACGGCTATGGAATAAGACGGATGCCCCAGATACAGCACGAGCTTCTGCATAAGCGCAATTTCAATCGTCATATAGCCGATTCCGAGGCATGCGAAGTAGAAAATAACCGGCGTCTGGAAAGGCATTTTGAATTCCGACGGGAAAACCTCTCGCTTTTTCCGGATGTAAACAGGCAGAAGGATAAGAATAACCGAGAATATCGCCGCTTGAACGAGCGAAAGAAGCAGCACCCATAAACCGACGGGAAACATCGCCTCCACGCTGCCGCCCGCGCCCAGCTGCTTGCCGAAGAAGTCTCGCCATTTGTAATAGCTGAAGAAGAACGGCTTGTCGTCGAACACCGGGGTTATATTGAAGCGGTAATCCTCGAAATATTTTTCAAGCGCCGGCTTGTCGCCTTTGGAGTAAAGCGCGAGCATTTCGTGGAAAGGCGTGTTGCCGGGTATCGTCGGGACGACAAGAGCGCCTAAATGGCTTCCGTCGAACGTAGGCCCCTGCGCCTTAATCACAGCCTCGACGTCCTTGGGCGTAAAGGGGTTCAGCTTAATGAGCATCGCGCCGAACATATGGTGAGTTATCACCGCGATGTGCTTATCGGGCTCATTGACGCCGAAAGTCTTAAGAGCTTCCGCCGCGACGCTCGCCAAACGCAGCGTTTCCCGCGGAGGGAAGAATAGCCAGCGGATTATGCAAAGCACGCCGTCGTCGTTAAGACGCGACAGGTATTCGCGCATCGCTTCTACCGTGTAAAGGTAGTTCTCGCTTAAAACGTAAGCTCCGCTCGCCACGCCGCTCCACGTATCTACGCCGCTCATCTGAATTACGTCGTATTTGCCTTTGTCGCGCTTTAGAAAACTGCGCCCCTCGCTGTGCACGATTTTGACCTGCGGCTGTTGATAAAGATTATGGTCCCATTCAGCAAAAGCCCTGCCGGTGGCGTCTATCATCGCGGCGTTGATTTCAACCGCCGTTATGTCTTTCGCTTTGTGATGAAGCGCGGTGGCGACGTCGATGCCGCCGCCCAGCCCGACGATGAGAACTTTTTCAGGTTCAGGTTTTAGAAAATACGCCGACGAGTACATCGTGCGGCTCAGCGGCTCGTACTCGGGCCACGGTTTAGGAAAGCTGAAAAGAAAAGTAAACGCGTCGCCGTCGATGGTTATAACCTTTGACGGGGATTCGCGGAAGAACTGGTTGTCAAAACTCTTGTTGTCGTAGCCCACCACGTCGATACGCGCAATCGGATCCCACTTCTTGTATTCGTGTTTAAGCGTCGGATTGAACTTCTCAAACATGCCCAGCGCCTTCGTTTCCGCCACTTTTATGACGAAAACATGGTCGCGTATCGGAAAAAGAACGCAGACCGCCGCAAGCAGCGCGAAGGCCGTAATAATCATTTTGCTTTTGGGCAGTTCGGTCTCCGCGAGTATGAACGCAAGCGAGGCCATTAACCCAAGCGCGGCCACCACGATAATCAGCCCCTCGCCGGTTACCGGCGCTATCAACGCCACGACTCCGAAACTTCCCAGAGCGCTGCCTAGAAGGTTATAAAAATAAATTTTTGAGACGCCGGCCCGCTCGGCTATGAAAACCGAAGAAATAATCAATCCGGCAAAAAAATACGGCGGCAACAGAGACAAGTAGTAAATGAAAACGTAAAACAGGTGAATTATTTTATTGTGCCCGATGGGAACGGGAGCCGACGCCTCGTTGGGCGGCGGAAGAAGCTGGAAGGTGTCCAGCGGCAGACGCCCGGTAATAATGAACGCGAGTATGACCGAAACGGAAAAGAGCGCCGCGTAAACAGACAGGCGCTTGTAAAGTCCAATCGAAGGGGCGAGGCTTGGAAACGCGACGAGCGCGCTGCCTGCGGCCGAGAAGCCCAGCAGCGCGACCGTGATTACCATGTACGCCAAGTGGTGCCAGATCGCTAGGGAGTAAATTCTCATTTGAAGAACTTCCAACACGAGCGCGGCGATGGAAATCAGTAAAATGCCGACAAATTTCATCGAAACCCTCCTTCAAGCAATTTGATTTATTTATCAGTATAGTTATCGGGGGTCAATATTATAATAGCGAGGGGACGAATTATTATTCTTTGAAACCTTCGAGGCCAAATGGAATAAAAAGCGATAAAAAATACTAATAGATTTTTCGTCGTTTCATTTTGGGCTTATTACATATATAATAGTGAATTAATGGGCGTTTTTAATTTGACGGCAATAATAAAAATTTGACACGCATTGAATATTCCGTTAAAATTTAATTTGATATAGAAAGGTTGTTTCTATTTCAAAGCAGTTTTCGTCATTACTTTGAGGATGCAATAAGAGGTATTTACCATGACGAATCGCAATTTGACGTTAGCGTTGTTGGCCGCATTGGCGGCGTTATTGGCCGTTTCTGTCGCCGCGTGCAGCTCGTCCGGCGCCAAGGGCGGCAAGGAAATTATTTGCACTACCGAGAGAGACTGCCCCACCTCGTTGCCGGTCTGCCAGATTGATCCCATTACGACGGTCGGCAAATGCGTCGCCATCGTTGACGGCGACCCCGCGGAACAGGAAGCTAGCGAAAACGGCGCCTGCACCACTCACGCCGAATGCGGCGAAGCCAAATACTGCGAATGCGGCAAATGCCTAAACAACAGCAAAGCCTGCTTTAAAAACTCCGACTGCAAAACGCCCTGCCAAACTTGCAAAGACGGCTCCTGCATCGGCGATCCTTCTCCTTGCGCCAACCCGGTTTGCGGCGACGTCGACGGCGACGAGGAAGCTCTTCCCGGCGACGAAGACCTCGTCGAAACGGAAGAGACTATCGTAGAAACAAGCGACCCGGATCCCGAACCCGAAGAAGCTCCGTCGTCCTGCAAATCCGACTCCGAGTGCCCGGCCGGCAAAATCTGCGGCCCAAGCCGCACCTGCATAGACAAGTGCACCAGCGGCTCCTGCGCCACCGGCGAAGGCAAATGCAACAGCGTAACCGGCCACTGCGAGTGCTGCGCTACGCCGTGCGCGTCGGGTCAGGCTTGCAACTACAATACCACCTCTTGGTACTGCGACGCTCCGTGCTCGCCTCCGTGCCCGCAGAATTACGCCTGCTCCGGCGGCTCCTGCGTACAGCTCAATTGCCCGGTCTGCCAGAGCGGTTATCGCTGCGCCGCCGACACCTGCTACGTCTGCGAAAAGACGCAGACCGGCGACTCCGACCGCGAAGGTCCTCCGCCGGTTCAGGCCGCCTGCCTGCCGCCGACCTCGCCCTGCATCGAAGGCGTGTCGGAATGCTGCTCCGGCGCCTGCATTATGGGACACTGCATGTAACCCCACCCAAACTTTAAAATAAAAGCCCGAAGGAAACTTCGGGCTTTTTATTTGGCGGACTAAAAACGTAAACGGCCGTTTGCGGAGGATGTTTATTCTCTTACCCGCTAAATACAGCGGAAAAAAATTTGCATACTGCATATAATCCGACACAGCGACGAAGAGACAATCACAGCGGAAGCGTTAATAATCGCCCCTAAACGATGGTAGAAAACGAACGCGCGCGCGCTTTAATTAGACAAATCATGGGACAAGTCGAAAAATCGACGGAAATCTTTCCTATATTGTCAATAAAGACTTGACTTTACAAAGCGAATACTGTAAACAAATTTGCTCTGTAACGGAAGTTCTTTTTAGCTTTATCTGTTTTTAGTTGAAAGGTTGCAAAGAAGGTCGAATATGGGCAAGATTTTGAAGCCGAAAGGCAGAATGGCAAGACATTTGGGAGTCGCGCTGGCGGGATTCCCGAAGACTCAAAAAATATTAGCCAAACGCGCCAATAAGCCCGGCGAGCACGGCGCGAAAAAAGGCGGAAAAATTTCGGAATACGCCAAACGACTGCTTGAAAAACAGAAGCTCCGCCTCGGATACGCGCTTATGGAGCGTCAGTTCCACCGCGTATTTGAAGTCGCGAAAAGAATGCCCGGCAGCACCGGCGAAAACCTCGTCAAGCTGCTTGAAACCCGCTTGGATACTATCGTTTTCAGACTTCACCTCGCGCCGTCCATTTTGGCGGCGAGGCAGCTGGTCGGCCACGGCCATATTTTGCTAAACGGCAAAAAGGTCAACATCCCCAGCCAGCAGCTTAAAGCGGGCGACGTAATTGAGCTGAAAGAAAAAAGCAAGACGAATAAAAGCGTCCTTGCGAGCTTGGAGCGCCACGACCTCATGCGCGTATCATACGTCGAATTCGACGCATCCGCCATGAAGGGACGTTTAGTCCGCATCCCCGACCGCGCGGAAATCCCCGTGGACGTCAAGGAACAGTCCATCGTCGAGTTCTTCTCCAGATAATTCAACCAATTTTTCGCAAGCGAAAGCCCGGATACGTCCGGGCTTTTTTTTGCGCTGAAACCGCCGCGCCGCCGCCGCGAAGAATTATTAAAAAGCGGAAAATAATTTATCCGTTATACTTGACATATTGATATGTATTAGAGAAAATTAGAAAAATTTTCAGTCGGTAATTTATCTAACTCAATCGCTATTTGACGACGAGGTATCCCATGTTTCGTTTGAGTCTGCAAACAGAAGGACAGGAGCCCAAAAAGTTCACGTTCGACCAGGACGAAGTTACTATCGGCCGCGAACCGACGAGCGACATTCATCTGGGCACGAGCAACGTTTCCAAACGCCACGCCCGCATAGTCAGGCGCGAGGGACGCTACTTCATAGTCGATAGAAAGAGCACCAACGGCTCTTTCGTGAACGGCGCGCGCGTTTCCACGCCGCAGGTTTTAAAAAGCGGCGACCGCATCTTCATCGGCGATTACGTGATGATTTTCGACTTGGACGAAACCAAGCCGCAGCGCAGCGACACGAAGATTGAAGGCGATAAGAAAGAAGAAAACACCGACGTTCTGGCGAAGAAGCCGGCCCCGTCCGCGCCTCCTCCGCTGCCCAAAAAGCCGGAATTCGCGCCGACCGCAAAAAAGCCCTCGATAGAGCTTTCGGCGGAAGAAATACCAGACAAAGAGCCGCCTATGTCGCCGGAAATGGCCAACAAGCTGGGTCCGACGCGCTACATGCCCGCGGTTAAAATGGAAGACCTCGGCCCCGAAACTCCGCCTCCGTCGGTCGAGCCGCCGGCTCCGCCGGTTCCGCCTCCGCCCCCGATGCCTCCCAAACGCGAATCGGCGGCGGTTCCCCCGACTGCGCCCGCGCGCAAAGCCGCGCCCGCGCCGGTTCCCCCTCCCCCGCCGGAGCCCGAACCCGAAAAATACGAAGCCAGCGAGCTTGAACTGCCCGCGGTTGACGTTTACAACGCCGAACTGGCCGCCAAGCTGTTTTTAACGGTCATCGACAAGCCCGCGCTGTCCGAAAACGAAGATTTGCTTTCATTCGACTTCGACTCGGAAGAGAACGCGAAAGCGGTCGAGGAAGCTCTCGCAACCGCCGCGCAGGAATTGAAATTAAGCCCGTCCGAAATCGACGCGGTAAAAGCGCACGTAGTTTCCGAGCTCTTAAAGTTCGGTCCCGTCTCCGCCTTTCTCGCCGACGACAACGTAAAAGAAATTTTCGCGACAAGCCGCGGCGATTTGTTCGTGTACCGCGACGGAGCGGCAATGGAGCGCCGTTCCGGCTTCTCCTGCCCCGACGCTCTGCTGGTCGCTATGGGAAGGCTCGCCTCTTTAGGCGGCGGAGCTTTGGAAGACGTCGAG
Source organism: uncultured Myxococcales bacterium (assembly GCA_964400725.1). GTDB lineage: Bacteria > Myxococcota_A > SURF-8 > SURF-8 > CAYNVS01 > CAYNVS01. The sequence goes on along the minus strand of CAYNVS010000014.1, from coordinate 51,177 downwards.
AACGAGCCGTTCTCTGTTTACGCGGCAGACAAATTGGCGGCCAAAATATATATCGCCGCTGACGGAGGCGATTCGTGGATGCGCGTTATTAAATATCCGCGCTCTAAAAACGCGCTGGCAAAAATGGACGCCAAAGCGAAGGAAGCGGTAGCGGCTGCTCTGCGCAAAGGCGGCAAAGTAATAGTCGGCGGCGGCGCGGCTCTCTCCCGCGCAGAAATCGCGGCGAACTTAGCCGCGGAAGCGGCGCAGGGCAAGCGCGTCGTTTACATTGGAGCGGAAGACTGCGTTTACGACAGCGCAAACGCGATAGTAATTCCATACAACGGCCTTGAATACGAGCTCGGCGACAAACTGCGCGTCGCCGCGGCTCTCGATCCGGCTCTTGTCGTAGTCGCTTCGCCGGTCGGAGCCTCTACGCCGATAGCCGACATCCTCAGCTTCCCTTCCGACGGCCTTGTGTGGATAGTTCCTTCCGGCGCCGCCGATTTCGCGCTCAAGTCGATTAAAAACCTTCTGGCCGCAAGCGCGGGCATAACTGCGGAAGCCGCCGCAGCGTTCGTCGCCGACTCGTTGAACTTTGTAATGTGCGCCCGCGAAGGCCGTTTGGGCTTAGAGCTCTCGAAGGTCGAAAAAATTTCGGGAACCAAAGGCGCGGCGGTTTCGACGGAGATAATTTACAAAGCGTAAATCAATTCGCTCTTAAAAAAGAAAGCGGCCTAAAAGGCCGCTTTTTTTAATTTTATCGACGCGCGGTTTTTTTCAGCGGCGGGCTTTGGCGACCGCAACGACTTCGCCGTCCCAGTCCGGCTCGGCCTTCCCTTCGGCTTCCAGCAAATCGACGTACGCGATAGTCTCGGATAAAGCAAGATAGGCGTTCATCGGGTCGCGCTCGCCAAAAACCGCTACGGACAAATCGAAAAGGCTCGAAGGCGCGTCCGTCAATCCGCTTTCAAAACGAGCCGCGCGCTCGCGTATGAACCTGAGGTTCTTCTCAATCGTTTCGCATGGCGACTCGATTTCCGCGCCATGGCCGGGCAGCGCTTTTTTCGCGTCAAGCGCGCCTACTTTTGAAAGCGATGAGAGATAATTAAGCAGGCTTTTTATTCTCTTCGGCTTCGCGCCGCTGAAATCGAAATACAACAGCGGGTTGGGCGTAATGCGCGGAAGAAGAAAATCGCCGGAAAAAAGCAGCCCTTGAGATTGATTATAGTAGCAAAGGTGATCGGGCGAATGTCCCGGAGAAAAAACCGCGCGCAGCGTAAAGCCGCCTAAATTTAACTCGTCGCCGTCCTTTAACTCTATCGTTTCCGCATGGGCGGCGTCAAGCGCGCCGAATCGTTTGCCTTTTCTGACAAGTTCGCGGCCTAGAAGAAGATAATCCTTTGAATAGCCGCACCGGCCTAAAAAAGACTGAACGTAGTCCTCCTGTTCCGCGCTTCTGCGAATAAAGAATGGAACGCTTTCGTGATAAAAAACGCGCGCGCCCGAAAGGCCGGAAAGATGAAACGCCGCCCCGAAGTGATCGAAGTGATGATGCGTTACGACGACGTTATCGAGGTCCTCAATTTTTCGCCCAAGCGAGGCAAGCGCCGCCGACAGCGCGGCGAGCGATTTATCCCAGAATACTCCGGTATCCAGCAAAGTAAGCTCGTCGGATTCGATTAGATAGGCGTTGACGTCCCCGACTGGATAAGGGGTCGGCAGCGGAGCCGCGGTTACGTTCGGAAATTCATTTCGCGTCTTCATCAAGGCGTTCTTTCATGGCGAGTTTGGCGAAAAGCGCCGCGGCGACGGCGATGGCGGCGTAAGCGTCCGACTCGTTCAACGGAATAGGTTTCTCGGCGTCCGAAAAGAGTTTAAACGCGGTTAAAAGGCGGTAACCCGCGCAAAGCGCCGCAAACAATACGAACAGAGGCGTTTTAACCGTTTTTTTGCCGGCAAAAAGCCGAAAAATATCGACGACTAAAATAAAAGAGAAGGCGCAGAGAGACAATATTTCAAAGGCGAGCGTTGCGGCCTCAATAGCGGTTCGCCGAACCGAGAACGCGTCGAGGTAAACCGACGCCTGCGTCGATAATAAAAGCGCGCAGAAGGCGTATATTCCGGCCTTTATCAAAACCGTCCCGCCTAATTTCGCGTTCGTTTGACCAAACTTCATTTGTATTGATTGCGTAAAATTTGTTCCATTTCGCCCGCAATGAGATAAAATAACAAATCGGCGGACAACCCGCAAAGAAAAATGCGCGCCGCGCAGGAATAAATGAAAGTTTTGGTTGTCTAATACTACGACGCAAGGAGTTGGCTTTGGATGCGCAAGAGCGTCTGCTCATAAAAAAGGCGCTTGACGGGGACGAGCGGGCGTTCGAGGCTCTAGTGAAGCCTCTCGCGCCGAGGCTGTTGCGCGTGCTGGCGCTGATGCTCGGCAACGCCGAAGACGCGTCCGACGCATGGCAGGAGACGATGTTCAAAGTGTGGAGAAGCCTTGATTCGTTCAAAGGGGACTGCAAGTTCTCAAGCTGGGTTTTTACCGCCGGAGTGAACACCGCGCTCAATCTGCGCAAATCGCGCGCGCGCTTTTGGGCCGCCGAAAAAATGACGCAATCGGTTGACGAGCCCGCGGGAACGCTTGTAGGCTCCGCTGAATACGCCCCCGACGAAACGTTGCAAAACAAGGAATTATTCGATAACATAGACAAGGCGTTCGAGGCGCTGAGCGACGACCAGCGGGCTATGCTCGCGATGCACGTCGTAGAAGGAACCGGCTACGAAGAATTGGCGCGCGTTTTCAACGTCCCCAAAGGCACCGTAATGAGCAGGCTTCACTCCGCCAGAGAGACTCTTAAAAAAAATATGAAAGACTTAAAAGGTTAAGCGATGAACGAAGAGATGCGGGAGACCAAAGACGGCAACGAGGCGGCGTTCGACGAAGCTCTTAAAAAAGCGATGATAGCGCGCGCCGACGAGCTCCTGAGCGGGATAGACCAAAACGCGTTGCTCGCGGCGACCATGAAAAAACTCCCCAAGCGCGCAAAGCCCCGATCGTTCGCATCTCTTCTTTTCGGCTTCGCGCATTCTTTTAAAATGACGCAGGCCGCGGTCGCCGCGGCGGTAATCGCCGTTATTTCGTTCGCCGCGTACGAGGCGTACGAGCTTAGCGCGCCCGACGAAATTCCTCAACCGGCAAGAAGCGCGCAAAGCGCGACGATTGAAGACATCAAAACCGAAAACGCCGCCGCAATGATTGCCGAAGGCAAAGGCGAGGCGCTTACGGTGATATGGATTATTGAAGAAGAATGAAAAAGAAAGCGTTTATTTTCGCGCTGGCGGCAATCCTGCCGCTTGCGGCTCCGCTTTACGCGAAGGACGGCAAAACCGACAAAAAAGAGGCGAAAAAAGAGGCAAGCTTTATCGCCGCAAAAAACGCCGGAGAGGGCGAGGCAAAAAAGCCGCTGCCGCAAAATTATAAAGACGTCGAAAAACGAATTTTCGAACTGTTCGCGCTCGATTCGTTCGAGCTTCTGAGCTCTAAAACGCTCGAAGGCGCCTTCGGCGCCGAAATGACCGCGGAAATTCCCGGCAAGGAAAAACGGATTTTAAAAATTAAAGTAGCGAAGAACGAAAAAAAAGACGGCAAATTTGCGGTAAACCTGCAAATAGAAGGGCTGCTGGCTGCCGATTATTCCGTCGAGCAAGGCGGAGTTCTAGTCGTAGGCGGCCTCAAACTGGACGACGGCAAATCGCTCGTCATTTCAATAAGGCTGAAATCGGCGAAACCTTAGCGCCGCCGCCTTCGGCTTCAATCGTTTCAAAACATTCTAATAATAATTACAATTACTTTCGCTTGACATACAAAACGCCTTGTGCTTTTAGTATCCATTGAATTTTGCAAAAATTTGTTAAGAACAAACAGCATAAGTTTGAACGCACCAAATTGAAATCATTTCACAGGAGGAAAAGTATGAAAAAATTCTCGTTGTTGCTGTCGGCGTTTATTATAGCGGCGTCCGTTGCGCTTGCGCCGGGCTGCGGAAGCGATTCGTCAGACGACGGATATTGGAAGCTGGGCATGCGCGTTGTAGGCCTAACCAATAAAAAAGTTACGGCCAAAGCCTACAAGCAGATCCCAGGCAACAAACGGTACGAATCATCCGGCACGATAAACGACGGCTATTTCGCCGGCGACAGCTCCGGCATGACGACGATTACCGACATTTCCAATCTCAACACCGACTACATGATAGTCGGCAAGGCTCATATGACCGCGTCCTTCGAACCCGGCGCGCAGACTACGGGAATCGTTCCGCTTTACGTAATAGAGCGCGTTGACGTGGCGACCGGTCTTAAAATGACGAACATCATCGAATACTCCGACGCCGGCAACAACTTGAAACTCGAACAAAGAACCATTAAGACAGAAAACTACGAAGGTTTGACCAACGCCTATACTTACGGCCTCGCCGGAGACATTTATCTGGTTATGCTAAAAAAAGTGGCGGCAGTATGGGACGCCGAACAGAAAGACGTTGAATTTTTAGGGAAAAGAGCTCCCAAACCCGGAGATTTCTGGGTTTCTCCCAACGGCGAAATTTTGTATCACGCGGTTTCATACGACGAGATACGCTTGGATTCCAACCGCTCTCTTACCGCCACGAAGGTTGAGCTGCGCCGTACAAGCGACGTTGACGACGCAGAAATAGCCGACAAATGCCTTGTCGAGACTACCGATCAGGATACCTCGCAGACCATCGGCGCGCAGAACCCGGCCGATCACAACCTCTTCATCCCGAAACTCGGGCTGGACAAAGGCTGCGAAGGAAACTTTACTCACCGCAAGGTCGGAACCGAATGGTGGTATAAGTGCGCTAAGGTTCGCGAAGAAGCCATTTATTACAACATTGAAATTACCGACTTCGGTTACGAGTGGGTACAGTGGGCTAACAATGTAAAATCGAGAAGAACTTCCAAACTTAAGACCCCGGACGTTCCGCCCGACGCCCGCCCCTTTGTGGAGTACGTCGAGACTATTACCGAGATTAACTTCTCCGCCAGCGACCTGACGGAAAACGATCTTTATGAAGAGCTCGCCGCCAATAAGCCGTACGGCGCCGACAGCGGTCCGGTAAGCAATGGTTCCCCGACCATCCCCATTCACTAATTTACGCCGCACAACAAAAAGCCCCGGTTTGCCGGGGTTTTTTCATTTCGGAACGACTTGACAATTAAAACGATTTTGTTAAATTTAAATCATCGCCAACGTTCTATAAGGACGTTGGAAAATATTTTCCCCAACATTCGCTTATTCATATTAGGATGTTGGAATAATATCTGTTGTTTCCCGAGGGCCTTTTAAAGGCCCTCAAATTTTATTTAAGGACGTAACATGTTGGACAAAGCTGCGATTTTCATTGACGGCGGATATTTAGAAAAAATCCTAAAATCATTTTAAAAACACGCGAGTAGATTTACATGTACTTGCAGAAAAAGAAATGGCAAAAGATTCATCAATTCTTAGAACATATTATTATCACTGTCCTCCCTATATAAGTCATGCGCCAACAGAAGAAGAAAAAAGACGACAAGCTATTAGCAATGGATTCTTCACTTCGCTAGAAAGGCTTCCTCGGTTTCAAGTAAGACTTGGAAAACTTGAAAAAAGAGGAATTGACAAAGATACCGGAGCTCCAATATTCCAACAAAAACGCGTCGATCTCATGTTGGGTATAGACATGGTATCTTTAGCGGCTACAAGCAAGATTGAAAAAGCAATATTACTTGCCGGCGACAGTGATTTTGTGCCGGCAGTTCAGATGGTTAAAAATTTTGGCGTACAGGTTATTTTATGGCACGGCCCATCTAGGTCTTTCCATAATGAGCTTTGGCAGCAGTGCGACGAGCGTTACGAAATTACGCAAGAAGTAATTAATTTTTGCAAGAAACCTTTATAAAGAATTTGCCGAATAAAAAAGCGGGCTTAACGCCCGCTTTTCTTGCAATAAAATCAACCTTTATCCGTTCATCGAATCTAGGAAATCCTTGTTGCTGCGGGTGCGGCGTATTTTGTCCAGCAAAAATTCCATCGCGTCGATGGGCGAAAGCGGCTGGAGCAACTTGCGCAAAATCCAAACGCGCTGCAACTCTTCGGGCGGCATGAGCATCTCTTCTTTGCGGGTCGCGCTCTTGTTGATGTCTATCGTCGGGAAGATGCGGCGCTCCATCAGCTTGCGGTCGAGGTGCAGCTCCATGTTGCCGGTGCCTTTGAACTCTTCGAAAATAACTTCGTCCATTCTGCTGCCGGTGTCAACAAGGGCGGTGCCGATAATCGTCAGCGAGCCGCCTTCCTCCACGTTTCGAGCCGCGCCGAAGAAGCGCTTGGGCTTGTGCAGGGCGTTGGAATCGACGCCGCCGGAGAGAATTTTGCCGGAGGGCGGCACGACCGCGTTGTAAGCGCGCGCGAGCCTCGTAATAGAGTCGAGGAGAATGACGACGTCGTGTTTGCATTCTACAAGGCGTTTGGCTTTTTCCAAAACCATTTCCGCAACTTGAACGTGGCGGCTGGCCGGTTCGTCGAACGTCGAGCTGATGACCTCGCCCTTGACCGAGCGCTCCATATCGGTAACTTCCTCGGGGCGTTCGTCGATGAGAAGAACGATTAAAATAATTTCGGGGTGCTTGCGGACGAGAGCGTGAGCGACGTCTTGCAACAATACCGTTTTGCCGGAACGCGGCGGCGATACGATGAGCGAGCGCTGGCCGCGGCCGATTGGCGTAAGCAGGTGCATAACGCGCGTGCTGTAATTGGTCGGCTCGAACTCGAGGCTGAAGCGGTTCTGCGGATAAAGCGGCGTAAGATTGTCGAAGGAAATGCGGTTGGCCACTTCCTCTATGGAACGGAAATTGATGCTCTCGACCTTTAGAAGCGCGAAATACCGCTCGTTCTCTTTGGGCGGCCTTATCTGGCCGGAAATCGTGTCGCCGGTTTTAAGGTTAAAGCGGCGAATCTGCGAGGGGGAGACATAAATGTCGTCCGGCCCGGGGAGATAGTTGTACGTGGGCGAACGCAAAAAGCCGAAACCGTCGGAAAGAATTTCCAGCGTTCCTTCGGCGTAAATAATGGCTTTGCTGGACTGCGCTTGAAGCAGGTGAAAAATTATGTCCTGCTTGGTCATGTTGGCGTTTATTTCCACGCCGAACTGCTGCGCGAACTTAGCGAGCTCTCTGAAGGCGTGCTGCTTGAGCTCTTTCAAATTAATTCTCGCCATCGGCTCCGCTTCGGCCGCAGGCGGCTTTTCGCCGTTTACGGTTTCCGGCGCGGATTCGGTTTGCATAGGTTTGGTCTGCGCTGCAGGCTCTTCGGCGGGCGCGGTCTTTTTCGTCGAAGCGGGCTCTTCGCTCGGCGAGACTGCCGCGGTTTCTTCCGGCGCGTCGTAACTTGCGGAGGCGGTTTCCGGCGAAGGCAACGCCTGCGGAGCGGTCAACATCTGACCGGCCTGCCTGCGGATTACCGTTCTTTCTTTCGTCTTTTCTGGCGCCGGAGCGGGAACCGGTTCGGGTTCGGACGCGCTATTCCGCTCGGGGCGTTCGGCGCGCTTAGGCGGACGAAGCGTTATGGCCGGCTCGCTTTCCAGCCTTTCCAGCTCCTCCATTTCGTCGTCGTACGTTTTAACGGGCGGTTTGGCGCGGCTTTTTTCGGCGAGTTTTTTAAAACCGTCGGTGAGTCTCGCGAAAACTTCATCCTCATTAACCTCGTATGAAATATCGTCCCTGTCCGCCTGTTCCGTTTCGTATTTGTCTGGGCGGGCGTTTTGCTGCGGAGCCGAAAACTGACCGGCAAGAAGCTCTTCGTCCTCTTCGTCGTACTTGTTGGGGTTGGCGCGGAATGCGTTTCTGCGCTCTTCTTCGTTCTTGCGGAACTCGCCGAATATCTCCTCGCGGAGTTTGCGCCCCTTGTTTGAACGTTTTACTCGAATTACCTTGGGCTCTTTGCCGTTATGATTGTTATTCATTCCCTAATGGTCTCCTTGTCGTTTCTTCATTGCTTCAGGGTATAGATAAGTTATGGGACTCCGCGCGAAAAGCGGTTAACCCGCAACTGCGGGCAGAAAGTTTGCTTTTGTTCTCCGGCGTTTTAAATGGAAACAAAAAACGGATTTTTGCGGAGGCTTATAAAGCCGCGTCGTTCCGTAAGGCAAAATCTAAGCCTTACGTAATGATATTTAAACATTTTAACGCGGCTGTCAAGTTTTTTCGGGTCGGCGCGCTTATGCTAATAACAGCCGAGGCCGCGCTTGTTAAAAATGAGATTAATCAATTTTTTCCAACAACGCGCCAAGTTCGGACAAGTCGTTAATGACGTAATCCGGTTTATCTTCGCCGTCTTTCCACATTTCGCCGATTGCCACGCTTACCGCCCCCGCTCTAGCCGCGCACGACACGTCGGCGCTGGTGTCGCCTACGAACGCGACTTCGCGCGGCGAGACGCAGAAATGGCGGCAGATTTCGTGAACGACCCACGGGCTCGGTTTGGGTTCCTTAATGTTTTCGATGTTGAAAATCTTTTGAAAGTAACCGCATATCTCCATCTGCTCCAACAGCGCGTAAACCGAATTCCCCCGGTTTGTCGCCACGGCCATTAAATATTTTTCGGACAACGAGCCGATTATTTTTTTTATATCGGGGTTGAATTTTATTAGTTTAGCGGCGGGCGCGAAGTCGTAATTTAATTTAAATTCCTTCGCCCTCTCAAGCGCGTCCGGGGCTGCGTTTGCGAAACGTAGTATAGATTCTTGTTCCGACAGCGCCAGAAGGCGGCTTTCATCCTCCCGCCTAGGCGCGGGGGCTCCCAGATGAGCGAAGAGATCGCGGTAATACTTCATCACCGAATCGGCGGTATCGACGAGCGTGCCGTCGAGATCGAAAATAAGCGCGACTATCATGCGGTTTTTATTTCCTTTCGCAAGCCTTTAGCGCGTCCACGCGAGCCTTGTAATCGGAAACGCCGAAGACGTAGCTTCCGGCAACCAAAACGTCCGCGCCCGCCTTGACGACCGACGGAGCCGTTTCGTTTGTAACGCCGCCGTCAACCTCTATGCGCGGGTTGAGTCCCTTGTCGGCGCACATTTTTCTAATCCGCTCGATCTTCGGCAAAACCTCAGCGATGAACTTCTGTCCGCCGAAACCCGGATTAACGCTCATTACCAGAACGAGGTCGCATAACGGCAGAACGTATTCGACCGCGCTCTCGCTCGTCGCCGGATTCAGCGCGACGCCTGCAAGTTTGCCCAGCCGCCGTATTTCGCTAAGGCTGCGGTGCAGATGCGTCGCGGCTTCCGCGTGAACGGTTATTACGTCGGCTCCAGCGCGGGCGAACTTTTCAATGAAGGCGTCGGGCTCGACTATCATCAAATGAACGTCGAGAACCAAATCGGTCGCCTTGCGCAGGCTTTCCACCACCGGAACGCCTATCGTCATGTTGGGAACAAAGCGGCCGTCCATAACGTCCACGTGCGCCCACTGCGCGCCCGCGGCCTTGATTTTCTCGCATTCCTCGCCGAGCTTGCAAAAGTCGGCGCTCAACAACGACGGGGCGATTATCAACGGGTTCATGCTACCTCCTTTTTAAAAACCGAACGGCGAAGAAGCCGTCAACGTCGGGGCAGTCGCACAAATCTACGTGTCCGTCCGAAGTAACATGCCCGAAATTTACGTTTTTAAACGGAGGAGGAGGCTCGGACACGAAGTTCGGGTGAGTATCGAGAAATTTCTGCGCCACGGACATTCCTTCTTCAATAGTCGTCGTGCAGACGGAATAAACCAGAACGCCCTTTTTGCGCAGGTAAAAAGCGGCCGAATCAAGCATCATCTCTTGCAGCGCGGCCAGTTCGCGCGCGGACTCCTTGCGCTTGTGCCATTTCGCTTCGGGGTGGCGGCGAAGCACGCCGAGGCTCGAGCACGGCGCGTCAACCAATACGCGGTCGAATTCTCCCGCCTTGAACGAGCTTGTTGGCTGCAAAATATCGCCTACGGCCGCGCCTACGCATTTAATACCCAGCCTCGCCGCATTCTGAGCGATTAAGCCGACTTTAGTCGCGCTCGTATCCAGCGCTACGACGCGCCCTTCGTTTGCCATCATCTCGGCTATAAACGTCGTTTTGCCGCCCGGAGCCGCGCCCACGTCCAAAATTTTCTCGCCGCGCGAGGGCGAAAGAAGATGAACGACGAGCTGGCTTCCCTCGTCTTGAACCATGAACTCGCCTTCGTCGTACCCTTTGATTTTGCGCACCGATTCGATTTTATCGACGATTACCGCGTCCGGCGAATATTTGCCGGGCCGCGCGTCCATTCCTTGCTCTTGAAGCGACTCTATCAGCTTGTCCCGCGTCGTTACAAGGCGGTTTGCTCTCAGCGCCAACGGCGCGCGCGAGTTAAGCTTTATAAGCCTCTCTTCCAGCAGAGGGATAATTTCATCGTCCTCTTTAAGTCCGCGCTTCGTCGCGATTTCGTTTTTGAAAAGTTCTATCATCCAATCCGGATAAGAATATTTAATCGCGAGCCGCGTATAGAGGTTCTTTATCACCTCCGGACGCTTCATCGTATCCTTGCCGCGGATTAATGAACGCAGCGCTGCGTTCGCAAAACGCGAAGAGCCGCTTTTCATTCCTTTGGCGAGATTCACCGTCTCGCTTACCGCCGCGTGGTCGGGAATTTTATCGAGAAATAAAATTTGGTACGCGCCCATGCGCAGCGCGTTCAACAGTTTCGGATCGACGTCGTCCAGCTTCCGGCTGCACGCTTGACCCAGATAAAAGTCCAGAAGTCGCAAATTGCGCAGAACGCCATAAGCAAGCTCGCTCACCAGCGCCTTGTCCCGCGGATCGGCGGAGGCGTTTGAAGCCAGCAGAGAATCGAGCAGCCGGTTTAAATAACCTTTGTCGCGAAGCGAGCGCTCGATTAGTTTAAGGGCTTCCGCCCTCGCGTTGAATTTCATTTATTCGCCCCATTTCTCCGCGGCTTCCAATCGGCAGCCGTTGATAAAGTCGCATGCGGCCATCGGTTTTTTATTCTCCGGCTGAAGACAGATAATCCTCAGCGCGCCTTCGCCGCAGGCCACGGTTATTCCGCGCCTGCCGAATTCCAAAACGCGCCCCGGCTCTCCCCTCATGGAACCGACGACCGCCTCGGCTTCGTAAATTTTAATTTTAGCTCCGCCCCTCGTCGTCCACGCGCACGGAAACGGAATCATGCCGCGGACTAAATTTCGTATTTGCGCGGCGCTTTTATTCCAGTCTATCAGGCCGTCTTCCGGCTTAATCTTCGGCGCAAACGTCGCGTCTGCATCGTTTTGCGGCTGCGGCTTCGCGGTTCCGGCGGCCAGCGAATTAATAGTTTCAATAAAAGCCTCCGCGGCAAGATGCGACATTTTATTTAAAAGCGTCGAAGCGTTGTCCTCGAACGCAATGTTATACGGCTTTTGCCAAAGTATATCGCCAGCGTCCATTTTCTCGCCGACGGTTTGAATGGTCAGGCCGGTAACGCTCTCGCCGTTGACGAGCGCCCACGGAACCGGCGCGGCTCCGCGGTATTTAGGCAAAAGCGACGGGTGCGCGTTTATCATGCCCAGCCTCGGCAGCTCGCGCAGCCATCTGGGAATATACAGCCCGTAAGCGGCCATCGCGGCTACGTCGAGCGGCAGGTACGGCTCTATGGCGGTTTTAAAATCCGCTTCTTTAATGGAAAGCGGCTCCAAAACGGGAATTCCGCGCAAAAGCGCCGTTTCCTTAACGGCCGTCGCGCACATTCTACGGCCCCGCCCGGCGGGTCTGTCAGGCTGCGTCATAACCAAAACGACGTCAAGGTTTTGAGCGGCGCATAGAGCTTCGAGCGAAGGAACCGCGAACTGCGGCGACCCCAGAAAAAGCGTTCTCAATTTTGCGTCGGACATTCGTTCCATTGCTCTTCGCAAAATATTTGCGAAAGAAATTGCCCAGTCGATTATGCGTCTCTTACGGCGCTTGTAAGTTAAAATATTACTTTGCGGCTTTTTTCGCCTCGGCGGCGCGCTCCTCGCGCTGGAACTCTATCGACTTCTGAAGCTGCTTGGCGCGCTCCTTGGCGGGCAGGCGGTCGATGAAAATTTTGCCGTTGCAATGGTCAGTCTCGTGCTGAATGACGACCGCAAGCAGCCCTTCCGCCTCAAGCGTCATCCCCTGCCCTTCTAAGTCGATATATTCGACGACGATTTTATCGTAGCGCTCAATCGTCGCCTTCACGCCCGGCACCGACAGGCATCCTTCCTCCGATTTAATTTTTTTGCTGCACTCTACAATGCGCGGATTTATCATCGTCATCAGTCCGTCCGGCTCTTCGCCCGCGGTTGGATCGACGACTATCATTTGTATCGGCTTGCCGACTTGAATCGCCGCTAAACCGATGCCCGGCTCGGCGTACATCGTTTCGGCCATGTCGCCGGCGAGTTTCTTTATCTCGTCGGTTATTTGAAGTATCGGCTTGCTTTGAAGCCGCAAACGGTGATCGGGAACTTTTACAATATTCAACAAGCTCATGTTCAACCTCCGCAATGAAACTAAACCAAAGCGGCCGCAAATGCAACAACTTTGGCATAAAGTAAGATTTTATAAATATTTATACAATTTTTGCAAACGCAAGTTGTGCGGCTTAAGTTTTAGCCGAACGCGCAATTTTATTAAAATATTGTTGAATTTTATGCCGCGACGCAATATAAAATTAAATTGCGTAACGCATATAATCTTCTCGATTTAATAAAGGAGCGTCAGATGCGCGAAATACACGTTGACGAAATAAAAAAAGTCGTAAAGGAACTAGCGGAAAAAGCGGCGTTCGAGCTGCCGCCTAAAGTGCTGGGAGCCGTTAAAGACGCGCTTGCCGACGAGCCTTCCGAAGCCGGAAGAAGCGTCCTTAACCAAATTATCGAAAACGCCGAACTGGCCTCCAGAGAGCGTTTGGCCCTTTGCCAAGACACCGGCTTGGCCATGGTTTTCATGGACATCGGTCAGGACGTTCACATTACCGGCGGCGATTTGCGCGCGGCGGTTGACGAGGCCGTAACCCAGGTTTACAAAGACGAATATCTGCGCAAATCGGTATGCCATCCGTTTACCCGCAAGAACACCGGCACAAACACGCCCTCCTTTTTACACGTCGCAATCGTCCCGGGCGATAAAATTAAAATAAATTTTGCCGCAAAAGGCGGCGGAAGCGAAAATATGAGCAGACTCGTTATGCTCAAACCCGCGGACGGACGCGAAGGCGTTGTGCGCGAAGTCCTTAAAACCATCGACATGGCCGGCTCGAACCCATGCCCGCCCGTGGTCGTAGGCGTCGGCATTGGCGGCAACTTTGAAATGGCTGCGATTATGGCCAAGAAAGCGGCGATATTCCGCGACCCCGGCGACCCGAACCCCGATCCCGAGCTTGACGCGCTGGAAAAGGAACTGCTTGAGAAAATCAACGGCTTGGGCCACGGCCCGCTTGGTTTGGGCGGAAAAACCACCGCATTAAAAGTAAACGTGATGATGATGCCGTGCCACATCGCATCCTTCCCGATGGCCGTAAACGTGCAATGCCACTCGGCGAGGCATAAATCCGCCGAAATTTAAGATTTTTCTCTTAAAAATAAAGCCCGCTTCAATGCGGGCTTTTTATTTCATTTTAACTTATCTGCCGACTTTTTCATCTCCGGCTCGAAATCGTTTCGCATGGCGATTAAACTTTCAAACTTTAAATCTCTGTCGCCCGGAATAAAAGTTCCGTGCGGCTTTTGTAAATCGCCGTAAAGCGAGACTTCCTCGAAATCCAAAATCGTTTCCTTTTGTACCGCCGTTCCCGCGCTTCCGTTAAAGTCGTTTACGTCCTCCGCGGTAGTCGCATCGAAAGGATTTTCGACTGCGCCTTCGTTTTCGTCCGCGGCCTTTATAAAGGCCATCGAAAAAAAGAAAACGCTTAAAACCAACGCCGCAATCGCAAGAAAAATAATTGTCCTCTTCATCTTTCGCTCCTTTCTCTGAATTGTCAGCGGTCGCAAAAGCCTGTTCCCCTTTAATTCAATGGTAAATTAGCCGGGCGTTTAAGGTAAAGAAAAAAATTTAATCTACCCCCTTATATTATTTTATAAAAATTAAGAAATGAAATATTTACAAGCGGTATTAATAGAAAAAAGCCCGCATATAAGCGGGCTTAATACGAGTTAAATATACATTAATTACTTAAGGTTATCAACAGATTTCTTCATTTCCGGCTCGAAATCCGGCCTTGGTTGAATAAGGTTCTTAAACTTTAGCTGCTGGCGGTCGATAATCGTAACGCCGGTGGGTTTTTTAAGTTCGGCTTCCAACAAGACTTCATCAAAGTCGAGGTTGGTAACCTTTTTATACTGAGTCGTATCGTCGCCCCCGCCGCCCGATCCGCCGCCTTCGGTTCCGGCTCCTTCGTCAAACGCGCCGGATTCTTCGTCGTCCGCCGCGTATGAATAGCCCGCAAACGCCGACACGGCCGTAACGAACGCAAAAGCGAACGCCGCAATAAAAATAATCTTTTTCATCTTATAAACTCCTTGCATTCAAAAGGTTACTGAACCTTCTGCTCGCCTTCTTTTATATCTTTTACATCTTTATTTTCATTCTGTAAAGGCGTTTCCGTCTTTTTTTCTTCTTTTTTCTCCTCTTTTTTCTCTTCTTTTTTCTCTTCAACCGGCGGAATTACGGCTTTATCGTCCTTCTTCTCTT
>CAYNVS010000014.1:0-36318 GCA_964400725.1 uncultured Myxococcales bacterium | reverse complement strand
CTTCTTTTTTCTCTTCAACCGGCGGAGTTACGGCTTTATCGTCTTTCTTCTCTTCAGCTTTGTCCTTGCCTTTTTTATCCTTTTTCTCCTTCTTTCCTTTTTTATCGTCTTTTTTCTCTTCGGGCTTGGTTTCGGCAGCTTTGTCCTCGGCCTTTACCTCGTCCTTACCCTCTTCGACTTTACCGTCGGTCTTTTCTTCGGGCTTCGCCTCGCCTTCCTTCTTAATATCAACCGGACACTTCGTCGGGTCGATTTCGCATTCGATTTCCTTTACGCCCTGACATACGCCGCAGGCTGGGCATTCGGGCGGAGGCGGCGGGCATTTATCGTCTGTGCACTCTTTAGGAGCGCAGTCTATCGTCTTACACTTTTCGCATAAAGCCGCAGTCGGACACTTTTGGCAGGGCGCGCAGTGCTTTTTATCCGCCGGAACCGGAGCGCACTCTGTTCCGGGCTCGCATGGGGGCACTTCTGCGCATTCCATTTTGCAGCGGACGCAAATAACCGGATCGACCCACTGGTCTTCTCCCTTGGTAACCGTTACGACTTCGCTTTCGATGTAAACTTTAGCGCGAAGGTCTTGATCTTTGTTTCCTTTTTTGGTGGCGAGGAAACGTTTGAACATTTCGTCCGCCTTATCCTTTTTCTTCATAAACTCGAAGTAAAGGACGCCCATATTCCACAAAAGCATATAGTTTTCGGGGTCTTTGTTGAGAAGCTCCAAGTAAACCTTCTCGGCCTCCTCAAATTTGCCCGCGCCGCGCAGCGATATTGCAAGGTTAAATTTCGCTTCCTCGTTGTAAGGATCGAATTTAATTACATTCTGAAACGCTTTCAAGGCTTCGGGATAGTCGTAATTTGAGAGAGCTATCGCGCCCATGTTAAGGTTTGCCCCGACGTTGTTCGGATCTACCATTTGAGCGTATTTGAAACGGTCGAGTGCGGTCTTGAAACGCCCCTGTTTGAGGTCGATTACGCCGAGATTCACGAAGAGGTTTGCGTCTTCCTTATTCTTTTTGCCGGCGCTAATCATGTTCAACTGGGCGAAAATGCCTTGGTTTAAAACCCACTTTGCCAATCCGACTTTTCCTTGCTCGTAAAAAATAAGTCCCATGTTGTTGAACGCGCCCGGATGAGACGGATCCTGAATGAAGATTTCGCGGCACTCGGCAAGAGATTCTTCCAGTTTGCCGGAAATGCGCAACAAAGTAGCGTAGTTGGCGCGCACGTCGATAGCGCGCTCGTGTTTGTCGAGGTAAGTTTTATAAAGTTTTAACGCTTCAGATTGTTTGCGGTATATAAGTTTGATGCGCGCCATGGCGAGAAGCGCTTTTTCGTTGTCGGGGTTGTTTTTATACAACTCCTCGAAAATCGGCTCCGAGTCTGTTACGTCTCCGTTGTTGAATTGGCACATTGCGAGATTGTATTTAATGTCGTCGTTGCCAAATTCAGGCTTAAGCGAAAGAGCTTCTTTGTATTTATCGGCCGCGGTCTGGCAGTCCGGCGGGTTAGTTTCAAGGGCCTTATCACCCTCGGACAAAAGTCTCTTGGCTTTCTGTTCCGGAGTCTCGCCTACGGGAATCGGCGTCTTGCACATTCCGTCAAGGCATACTTTTCCGTCTTTGCAATGAGCGTCCATCTGACAACGGACGCCGTCCGGCACAAATTGCGGAGCTTTCTTTTCTTTTTCAAAGCACCCGCCCGCGAGCAGCGCGGACGCTATAATCGTTCCAAGAGCCAATACTAACAGCTTTCTAGTTGCCATTTTGTCTTACCTCATTCTCGGTTTTTTCTACGCGTTCGCTAAATTCGCTAAAACCGCTTTAAGCCTTCAAAGGCTATTCCTTTTCCTTCTTCGCCTTCTTGGGCTTTTTCCCCTTTTTGTCGTCCTTCTTCTCTTCCTTCTTATCTTCTTTCTTATCTTTATCGGACTTCTTCTCCTCCGCCTTGTCCTTGGCTCCGTCCTTCTTTTCTTTCTTATCTTTGGCTTCGTCTAAGGCGTTATCTTCAACTTTGGCGTCTTTAGCCTCTTCCTTCGCTTCTTCTTTTTCTTCCTTTTTCTCGTCTGCGGGCTCGGCGATGGCGAAGCCTCCAGTGTAGAAAGCGTCGACAAAGCCGTGCTTGGTTGTGAATAGCTCCATGCTCTGCGGATATTCTGTCGGACGGTACTGCTGAAGCATTTCGATGGCTTTTTTAGAATAATCGTTGTAAACGCCGTAGTTTCTTGCAGTGTTCATCGCCTCGACGAAGAAGCCGATGGCTTTTTCTTCGATTTGCGCGGAACGCTGCTGCAGCCCTTCAACGTACATTTCGTAAACTTCGATTCCAACCTGCATCAGGTAGTTGGGGACGGTTGATTGGAAGAAGGCCTTTGCCATGTTCTCGTAGGCTAAACCTATGCGGGTAAGGGACGCGACCGACCAGAACGGGTCGTGCAGTTCCGCGATAATTCCTTTATAAGTCGATTCCAGTTCCTTCAACCCTTCGAGTTTCTCGTTAAGTTTGTCTTTGATGCACTTGTCGAAGTTTTTCTGGCTCAATCCGGCGTTGCATTTTAGGTTTTTCGCCCTGAATTCGGCGAATTTCTCTTCTGTGCCCGCAAAGACGGCTTCGGATAGAACGCCCATCGACTCTTTCTGGGAAATCGGCTTTTCAAACTTTTCAATCTTTCTAAAGAGAACAAGTTTCTCTTGAATTTCTTTCACTTCTTTTTCGCGCTTCTGCTTCTTATAAAGCGCTACAAGCTCTCCGTAGGCCATGACGATGTTGTCGGCGTTTCCTTTGCAGAAAGTATTTTCATTATCGATGCCAAGCGCGGTCTCTTTTTTGTCTTTGCCCTTACCCTTCTTGAGGACGGGGATTTTGTAATCCTTGGCGCGATTCTTCAGGTAGTCTTGAAAGGCTTTTTCCGCCTTCTTTTCGTCGCCGTTGTCTAAATAAATGTAACCGACAAGGAAGTCCAGCTTGTCGCGCTCTTCGGCGCTAATGTCTTTAATTTTAAGATAATCCTCTCTCAGTTTAAAACCGAGATTTAGGTTTCCAACATTAATATAATAACCCATCGCGAATTCGAGAGCGTTTTTAAGGTAAACGCCGTTCTTGTATTTTTCGGCGTATTTTTTGTAATATTCGCTCGCCTTTTCGTATTCGGCCATTGCGCGGTAGTTGGTTCCGAGGTTGAAGAAAACCTCTTCGAGATACTTGCTCTTCTCGAACATCGGGTTCTCGATGAACTCGTGCTGCATTTTAACCGCGTTTTTAATGTAACCGGCTTCAACGAAGAAGAATATGGAGTTGTAAAGAGCTCTGTCGTATATATCGCCTTTGCCTTTAATGGCTCCCTTTATCGGCTTCCATTCGGTTCCGCTCCAATATTTCCCCTTCATATCTTTCGGAACTTCGTATTTAACGACGTTCTTTTTGCCGTCGTACGGATAGAACTCGCGCAGGTAAGCGACAAAGCAGTTGCCGGCTATCATGTTGTTCTGGTCTTTTTCCGCCTTAGTCTTAGCGTTTTTCGCCTTGGCGGCCTCGATAAAGCACAGCTTCGACTGCGATTTCTCGATTAGGCTCTCAAGGTCGTCTTTAAACTGTTTACGAAGGCTTCCCTGCTTATCGATGAGAGAGGGGCGGGAGAAGAAGTCGCGCGCGACTTCGTTAAGCTGAGCGTAATCGCCTTCGATGTTGAGAGAATCCAAGACGAGGTTCGCGCTGAATACCGCCAGCTTGTTGTTGGGGTATTTGTCGATGATGACGCGGAACTTAGTCGCCGCTTCCGGGAACTGGTTATGGACGTAATACATGATGGCCGCTTTATACATAACGTCAACCATGTATTTCTCGTTGGTCGAAGATTTGATATAAATTTCGCAGGAATCGACGAACTTTTGAACGATTGAAGGCATGTCCTTGCGCGGATACTGCTCTTTCAGGTTCTCGTCCTTATCAATGGTATCTTTATTAATTTTAATGTTCGCAACATTCTTCTTTTGGCGCGTCTTAGAGTCGTCGAACGCCTTCTGAATTTCGGTGCGGACGATTTGCTCGAACGCAACGATGGAGTTGTAGGCTGAATCTTCGAAGTATTTCCCCTTGGGGTCGTAAGCGGCAACCTTCTGGTACTGATCGCCCGCCTTTTCATAGAAGCTCTTAATCAGGTTTTCCTGAGCTACGACGTTTTCGTCGGCGTCGGGATTTTTGCCCTGCTTCTTCGCCGCGTCGCGCATTTTTTGCCATAATTTGTAGGAATCTTCGGCGCGGGAGTAAAGCAGTTCGGCGTAGTTGTACATGGACGGATAATAGTTTTTATTAACGGTTCCGTCCTGATCTTTCATAAAATAGCGCAGATAAATCTCGTAAATTTTTTGCGCGGCTTCCCACGTCGAGTCCAGTCGGGTCTTCATCGCCTCGGTGTGGTAGTCGGTAACGACTTTAACCAGCATGATTTCCGCGGTCTGCCACGCTTCGTCCACGAGTTCCTTGAAGTTCTTCAAGTTCGCCTCAACCCACTTGGACTCTTTGGGAGGCTTGGCGTATTCGACCATGTCGAGAATCGCGTTTACGTGTTCGTTCTTGTTGCCGATCTTGCCCCATTCATCGACTATCTTCTGCTGATAGTTCGGGTTTTTCTTATCAAGCGGCTGTATCGCAATTATTTCCTTATATATTCTAATCGTGTTCTGCGATTCGCCGACGTTTTCGTAACCCATCGCCAAACCGGTCAGGAAGGCGATGAAATATTTTTGCTTGTCCTTGGATTTGAAAAAGTTTCTTCCGTCTTCCTCGGTAACGCCGCTGTTCGGCTCGACGGCGGCTTCGGCGTAGAATTTTACAAGGTCGCCCAAAGACTCGTCTTTCAGAGCGAACCCTTTACCGGTCTGACTTTCCGACCAGCTTACGACGTCCTGAAGCGCGTCTATGGCCTCTTTGAACTGCGCGAGGTTGTAATGGCACCAGCCGATTTTTCTTCTTGCGACGCCGTAAATGGCGCGGTTTTTATCTTTAATGGCGTTCTGGTAGGCGGCCAAAGCGTCCATGGCGTTTCCTTTGTCGAAGTAATATTCTCCGACGAGGAACCACGCGTCCTGCGCGTACTTGGATTCGGGGAAATCCTGCACCAGCTTGCGAATGTAATTAACGCCTTCGTCCTTCATTTCCATTTCGTTGTAGTTCTGTCCTATGAACAGATAAACTTCGTCGATGGAGTCCCAGTCGGGGAATAGCTCGATGATTTTAAAGGAAACGGAAATTGCGAGCTCGTAATACTTATGGCCGGCCTTGTCGTTAAACTTAGGCTGAGTCCCTTTTTTCTCTTTGTCGGCGTTCTTCATGTATTCTTCCATAGCCGACTGATAGCGCTCGTTTTCTTCCGCGGCCAAACGGCGCCCCTTCTTCCAGTAAAGTTCCGCCAGCCTGCGCAGCGTTATTTGCGAAGGCGAATTGACGATTATGTCCAGCAATTTTTGAATGGACTCGTCGTATTTTTTGCTGACTTCAGTGTTTCCCTTCACGTCGTCTTTGCGCTTCAGCTCGTCCACGAAGTCTTTAATCTGCTGCTTCTTTTTCGCGTCGGCTTCGGCCTGCTGTTCCGGAGTAAGAGTCTGGAACTGGCGCTCCTTGTTGCGCTTTTTCCTCGTCTTGTCGCCGCTTTGCTGCTCGGTCGCGTCGGTCTTCAGCTTTTTCTTTTTATCGTCTTTCTTCTCTTCCTTCTTCTCTTCGTCCTTCTTCTTCTTTTTCTTGGACTTTTCCTTATCTTTTTCTTTGTCCTTGTCCGCCGCGTCGCCGGCTTTTTCGTCGGCGGCTTTTACGGAATTGATCAGAGAAAGACCGAACCCGTCGGATTTAAACCCGGCAAGCGTCAAAACAAAGGCGAACGCCAGTAAGACTGCTGAAAATCTAATGTAACGGCTCATAGTTTCATACCCCTCTTAAAAAGGCAGAGAATTAATCATTTTCCGTCGCGACGCATTCATCGGAAACAGAGTAATAATAATATCCGAGCTCGTCCTTCCAATATTCCCCTTGGAACGGCCAATAAAGCTCGCCGCCTTTAACGGCTTCGGTGTAGTTGGCGTAATCCAAACGGGATTTTTCGGCATGATACTCGGAAGCGGTGATTCCGAAAAGCTCGATTTTTTCAAGGTGCTTGCGCTCGCTGTCGGTAAGCTCGAAGTCGATTGCGTAAGCGTTGCCCAGCTGGTTTTTGAGAGTTTTACCGATTTGGTCAAGCTGAGTGAGCGCTCTATTTCCGGCCTTCTTTTTAAGGTTCTCCAGCTTTTTGGAGCTTTGCTTCTCGAAACGTTGAACGTACATGTCGTTGCGGAAGTCGGTCGGAGCGTTCTTTAAAATTTCGAGTTCCTTTTCCATCTCTTTAATGGCGAGATAAATTTCGAGGAATTTGTTGTCGTTGTTTAGAACCGCGGTGAGAACCTGAAGAGACAGCAACGATTGTCTGTCGTTCAAAGCCGCTTCGTATTGGGCGAGCAAATCGTCGTAAACGACTTGGCCGGAGCTTTTAATGTTCGCGCCCAAATACTCCTCGATTGCCTTAGCCATCGGCTCGTAGGTATCTCTGAAGGTTTTAACCGTATGGCGGACGTCTTCCCATTTGCACAAACGGTACCAGTTCATCGCCTCGATGAGTTTCGCTTCCGGCAAAAACTGCTGAGCGAAGAACGGCGAATTAATTGTAAGAATGGTGCCCAAAGAAGTATTGTAGTGGTCGATTAGAGTGGTCGTCCACGTCTTCTCGAAAAGAGCCTCAAACCACTGATCGTCGTTGGCGCGGTCAACGCTGTTGTAATAGTCGAGCGCCTTGGCGAGAATGGCGTATTTGTCGCGGGTGGCCGCAAAGCCCGCCTTGTAGAAGAACTGTCCGAGAGCCAGCTTGGACATTTCCTTGACTTTGCTCGCTTCGCCGAAATCGGAGTAGGTGTCGGGAAGGGCGTTAATCGCGTCGAACGTTTTGCGCGCCGCGCCGTAATCCTTGCGGACGACCTGAATGATGCCGGTGAAGTAAAGCGACTTCGCGTAGAAAGCCGAGTCGGTGGAAACGGCGATGAACTCTTTTTGCGCCGCTTCGTAATTGCCTTCGTAAAACAGGCGCTTGCCGCGCATGTAAATCATTTCGTTTTTGAATTTAGGCGGAAAGAGGTTGATGTCGATCGTCTGTAAAACGTTGAAGATGACCGATTCGTCCTTTGTCTCCTTGGTGAGCGCCAGCAGCTTGGTAAGAGCCGCGGTAAAATAAATTTGGTCCGGGCCTTTGAATAGAATATTGGCCAGCTCGAACATTGACGCCTGATAAAGTCCGACTCTGTCGAGACACTCGGTCAGGTAGTAATGCGCGGTTTGGTGCATGGCGCGGTAGCTTTGGTTGTTGAGTATCGCCGAAAAACCGACCGCCGCTTTATAATAGTCTTTATTATTGTAAGCGTCTATAGTATCGAGGATGTCCTGGGGCAGCTTGAGTCTGTCCTCTTCCTTCATCATTATGTACTTATAACGCACGAGCTCTACGTCGCGGGGATTTTTATTGCATCCCGTCGCAATTACGGACGCCAATACGGCCGTAAGAACCAAACCTATCATTATAATTCGCTTGCTCATCAAATCACCTCTAAGCCGGGCGCGGATTAAGCGAGTCGGCGCATATTTGAAAGCGTTAAACGCAAATACTTAAAACAGCGGATTAGTTCGGGGGCAGCATAAAGCCGACGCCCAAAGTGAGCATGTATTCCTGTATGCCGAGGGATTCGCTGTCCTGCATAGTTTTCTTAGCTACGTCGAAAACTCTTCTGTGCGTGAGAGAATCGACGAACATGAAATCAGCGCGGACAAGCAGCCAGTTGAGGATGTAAATCTGGGCGAATACGCCCGCGTCGATGGCCGGAGAAATTTTCGTCCATGGATCGCCAGCCAGAGCCGGGTCGAGGTTTTCGCCGTAGCTGGTGTACTTATCGTTAATGTAGCTGATGTCGCTGCTGGAAACGGACTTATAGCGCGACACGCCGCCGCCAAGATAAATGCCTAAGTCGTAATGAGCGATGACTTCGGACAGCAGGGAGAACTTGCCGTAAAGCGGAATAAAGACGAAGTCGAGATTGGTTAAAAATTCCATTTTCGCCGCCGGAACGCCCTTCGGGTCGCCGGAGAGGTTCTTAAGCGCGCTGGCCATAAACTCGGAAGGCTTCGCGTAAACGTCGTAAGCGAAGTTGAGCTGAAGTCCCATATATTCCGTGATGAAGAAGTCGGCCTTCAAGCCGATTACCATCGACTTGTAGTAGTCGCCGAACGGCATGCCGCCGAAATAAGGAAGAAGCAGACCTTTCATCTCTTTTTTGTAGAGCTTGTTCTGCACGACCTTGATGAGCTTCTTCGCCGGCAGCTCCATTTTAACCGTTTCTCCCGACTTCGAATCGACTTTTTCCTTGGCGTCGGATGCGTCTTTTTCAAGCGCCTTTTCATCCATGCCGGTAGCGGAGTTGTCGGTAGATGTAGCGTTCTCGTCCGCCGCGTAAGCAAAGGAAACTCCGAACGCCAAAACCAATGCGAAAATCGCTGAATACAGGCTATACTTCTTCATTATCCCTACTCTCTTTATCAAATTCATACAGTGTTAAGACGTTTTTATAGCCTCAAAAACCAAAAAACTTGATTTAGCTAACCTTACCTTGCCGCGCTTGTCAAGTATATTGACAATACAAAAAGTGAAAATTTTAATATCACACCAAATTACAGGTTGCAAATTCTTTTTTAATCAAAGCCAATAATTTTAAGCCGTTTGCAAAAAAAACGGTTCGGATTTTCGACAAAAGCAAAAAAGCGAGGAACCG
Source organism: uncultured Myxococcales bacterium (assembly GCA_964400725.1). Taxonomy (GTDB): domain Bacteria; phylum Myxococcota_A; class SURF-8; order SURF-8; family CAYNVS01; genus CAYNVS01. Next base: position 27,484 of record CAYNVS010000014.1, on the reverse strand, counting down.
CTGAAAAAATATCGAATGAAAAATTATTTCGCCGATAGGTTTTTCTTAACAAACGCGATAATGTCGCCTATCATTACCGGAGCGTCGGTCGTCATGTAAACTCCGTGCTTGCCGCCGGGGTATATTTTCTTTTCCGATTTCGGGTTCAGCTTCGACAATTCGTCCGCAGTCTGGGCGCAGTAGCCGTCGGCGTCCTTATCGGAGGCGACCAGCAATACCGGCACCCCCGCGGCCTTTTTCATCGGCTCTTTCGTATCTACGTCCCGCCATGCAAGCCCCGGCGAGAGCATGATTACGAATTTTACTTTGGAATCGCCCATCGCGGCGTAAAGCAAAACGGTCGTCGAGCCGATGCTCGCGCCTATAAGCCCTATGCCTGCGCCCGTCAGCTTGCGGCTCTCGGCGAATTTAATCGCCGCGGCGACGTCAAAACCGGCCTTTTCCCAATCGGCCTTGCCCATATTCTTCCAGTCCAGCGGGGCGTTTTCAGTCGCCGTGGATTTTCCGTGGCCGCGGTCGTCCATTAAAATAAGGTTGTACCCCTCGCCGTAAAGCGCCTGAGCGATTCCGGACGCCTCGTATTCATGTCTGTCTTTCGACATCTGATGAAACGCGATTATAAGCGGAGCTTTCTCCGGAGCGGTCGGCTGAAGGTAAAGAGAGCCGTAAACCGTAATTTTATCCTCGGTCTGCGCGCTGAATTCCTCGCCCGCGGGGAGCGTAAGCGGCTTGTCTTTCGGTTTGGATTTGTCGGCGCCGGATTTTTTCTCGCCCGCCATGCAGCAGAGCGCGAAAGTCAGCGCGACGGCGGCAAGAAATACCGAAAAAGCAATGCTTTTTTTCATAGCAAACCTCTCAATCCGCGGGCTGAGCGGCCCTTAAATTTTATTTCAGGCTTTCAATCTCTTTTATAAACTTCGCGGGCGCGTCGGCGGCTTTCGTGGCTTCTTTGGATCCTAAATAGTAATAAAGCGTCATAACGCGGCCCCCCGCAAGCTCGAAGGTTAAGGAAGCCTCGTATTTATCCTTGACGCCCTTTTTCGGCGCGACGTTGAAAATTATGTAGTCGCAAACTCCCCTTGCCGTCGCGAGAGCCGTCTGGCACGGTTTAATCGGGCAGTCGGCCAAATCTTTCTCGATTTCCTTCTTAACGTCGCCCGACTTTTCCGCCTCTTTTTTCATGCTTTCGTCGTCCGCGTTCACTTCGCCCACGGAAAAGAACGGTTCCGAGAAAAGCTTAGCCAAGCCTTTTTTAAGGTTCGACATAATCGCCAGCTGCGTCTTATCCGTCGCGTTTGATGCGAAAAAGCCGAACTTGCGTTTAGCAAACAAAACGCCGGAATCCGTCCGTTTGCGTCCGTCGATTAGTTTGGGAACTTCCGTAAAGGCGCGTTTCACAAACTCGCCGACGCCCGCTTTGTCCGCGCCGTAAATTGCGAAAACGCTTATTTTGCCGTCGATGTCGAACTCGATTTTCGCGTCCGTCGTTCCTTTCGCCTGCCCGCCGGCGGCTTCGAACGCGGCGAAAAACTTAATTCCCTGTTCCTTAGCGACCTCTTTTATCGTCTTGCTTTTCCCAGCGGCGTCCGACGAGTCTTTTATGTCTTTCTCGGTAAGCGGCTTTATCGCTCCGCCTTTTTTCGCCTCCTTGAAAGCGGTTGCGAAGAGCGCGTCCTTCTCCTTGGGCTTCATGTTCGCGCCCTTAATTTCGAAGAGCATTTGAACCGGCGCGGGTTTCGCTTCGTCTTTAGGCGCCTTTTTGGTTTTGGAGTTCGTCTTGCTCGCTCCGCTCTCTTCGGAATCCAGCGCCGCGGCCGTAAAAGAGAATAACAAAACCAGCGCTAGCGAAGCCGCAAAGATATTTATTTTCATTATTTCTTATCCTTTCCGAAGAAATCCAATTCGTCCAACGCCGCCTTTTTCCGCGCGGGCTGCTCGAGCCCCAGCCGCTCATACGCCTTGCTGGTGGCCACGCGCCCTCTGGTGGTGCGCATTATGTAACCCTGCTGAATGAGGTACGGCTCGTACACTTCTTCTAGCGTGTCGGACTCCTCCGACAAAGCCGCCGCGAGGTTGTCTATTCCCACTGGCCCGCCGTCGAACTTTTCTATAATCGAGCGCAGTATGAGCTTGTCGGTTCTGTCAAGTCCCGCCTCGTCAACTTCGAGCCTTTTAAGCGCGAAGTCCGCCAGCCGTCTGTCTATCTTCGCGGCGTTCTCATAGTCCGCAAAATCGCGGATGCGTTTGAGAAGCCTGTTGGCTATGCGCGGAGTCCCTCGGCTTCGCTTTGCTATTTCCTCCGCGGCCTGTTCGTCCACGTTTACGCCCAGCAGGCCGGAGCTGCGCATTACGATTTTTTTCAGCTCTTCCGGCGGGTAGAACTCCAGATGCACGACGATGCCGAAGCGGTCGCGCAGCGGGCTCGTCAATAGGCCCTGCCGCGTGGTGGCGCCGATGAGCGTGAACGGCTGCAAAGGCAGCTTAATGCTGCGCGCGTGCGGCCCTTCGCCCAGCACTATGTCGAAGCGAAAGTCCTCCATTGCCGGGTATAAATTTTCTTCTATTATCGGGTTTAGGCGGTGTATCTCGTCGATGAATAGAACGTCGCCTTCCTTGAGGTTGCTTAGTATTCCCGCGAGGTCGCCTTTTTTATCGAGCGCGGGGCCGCTGGTAACGTGAAGTTCCACTCCGAGCTCGTTGGCGATTATGTGCGCCAGCGTCGTTTTGCCCAAGCCCGGCGGGCTGTGAAAAAGAACGTGGTCAAGCGTTTCGCTGCGGTTGCGCGCCGCCTTTATGAAAACCGCGAGATTTTCGACGACTTTCCGCTGGCCTACGTACTCGGCGAAAGATTCGGGACGCAGCCCTTTTTCGAGCCGGTAGTCGTCGTCAACGCGCTCTTTCGCCAGCGCGCCCCGTCTGTCTTTGGGCTTGTCCTGCATGCTATTTCCAAATTAATTTTCGGCCTTAAAGCCGCGTCATTTCGGTCAAAGCCTCGCGAAGAAGCGTTTCCACCTTGGCCTCGCGCGGCAGCCTTTTAGCAAGCGCGGCGATGATTTTATCGGTTATCGGCTTCTTGTAGCCCAGCGACTCGAACGCCAGCCTGAAGTCGGCCTCCGCGTCGAACCACGCCGTTCTTCCGGCCTGCGGGGCTTCGGAGGCTTCTAACTCGACGTATGAAAACTGCTTGGCGATTTTGTCCTTCAGCTCGATTATCATTTTCTCGGCGAGCTTTTTGCCGATGCCCGGAACCGTCGCGAGCGTCTTTGCGTCTTCCGCCGATATGGCTCCGACGATTTGGCTGAACGAAAGCGTCGAAAGGGCGCTCATGGCCATTTTGGGGCCTATGCCGGTGGCGGTGATGAGAGCGCGGAATAAGTTGCGCTCCGGGTCGGAGAGGAACCCGTAAAGCTCTATCGCGTCTTCCCTTACGTTGGTGTGAACGGACAGCGTAACTTCGCCGCCTTCAAGCGGAAGCTGCATAAGACTAGACTGCGGCATACGAACTTCGTAACCCACGCCTTGCACGTCTATAACAACGTGGTCGAGCCCCACGAAAACGAGCGATCCTGTAAGTCTTGCAATCATATCAAGCCTTTTAGCACGGCGCGGCTTTTAATGTCAAACAAGGCGAAATAAAAAAGCCCTCCTTGCGGAGGGCCTTTCTTGCGTAGTCAGAGATTTATAGACCCTTCTTGATTTTCGCGCTGGGCTTAAAGCGTACGGTCTTGCTGGCCTTGATCTTGATCTCTTCCTTGGTTCTGGGGTTGCGTCCCTTGCGGGCCTTGCGCTTGGCAAGGGCGAAGGTTCCGAATCCGTGAATCTGGATTTTTTCATTTTTCTTGATGGAGGCGGCGACGATGTCGAAAACTTTTTTCAAAATTTCGTCGGCCATTTTCTGGTTGAGTTCGACCGTCTTGACGACTTCGGTCAGGTGCTTCACGAACTCGGCCTTGGTTTTTACTCCTTGAATCTTCAGCTCTTTCTCTTTCTTTTCAGCCATCGGTTTCTCCTTTTTCCTGGGGTTAATAAGTACATCGCCTCTCTATAAAAAAACTTCTAAAATTAATTTGAATATATTTTACGCTTTTGTCAAGAAAAAAGAGTTTTTTTCCTTTAAAAAATCAAGGTTTCGTAAATTAAATCTCCGCGAGACGTTACGGAAGGCTGAAAACGAAAAATAAAGAGGCGGTTTTTACGTTCGTTTCATATAAAAAAAGGGACGGAAATTTCCGTCCCGCTTGCCTGCGGCTATTCGTCGTCATTCCTATCGGGAGAAGCGTTCAATTTATCGTTCGTAACTTTCAATTTTTCGGCGACGCGAGCGTACAGCCCGTTTTTCGGCCTGAATTCCCCCTTGACTTTGCGCCCCGCCTCAACCCCCATCAGTATCGGCACGCCGTCTTCGATGTAGCGTATCGGATAAATGTGAAATTTACCGGCCTTAACGGCCTCGACTACCTCGTAGGCCAGACAAAGATGACGCGCGTTTTGTTGAGGTATTATTACCCCCTGCTTTCCGGTAAGCCCCTGCGCCTTGCAGACGCGGAAAACGCCCTCAATCTTCTCGTTTACGCCGCCGATGGGCTGCACTTCGCCGCGCTGATTGAGCGAGCCGGTAATGGCGACGCCCTGATTGATTGGGATTTCCGAAATGGCCGACAAAATCGCAAAGAATTCCGCGCAGGTCGCGCTGTCCCCCTCCACCATGCCGTACATCTGCTCGAAGGTAATCGAAACAGCCAGCGAAAGAGGCGTCTCCTGCGCGAAAAGTCCGCCGAGAAGTCCTTGAATGATAAGCGTCGCCTTGTTGTGAATAGGTCCGGCCATGTCCGACTCGCGGTCGATGTTTATAATTCCCTGCCTGCCGGTATAGGCGCGCGCCGTAATGCGGGACGGAACGCCGAAGGCGTAATCGCCCAGTTCGTAAACCGCAATGCCGTTTATCTGTCCGACTTCGAGCCCGCGGGTGTCGATTAATATTTCGCCGTCCCGTATCTGCCGCTCGAACTCCTCCTGCACTCTCGATTCGCGCCTTTCCCTCGCCGCAATGGCTTTCTCAACATGCTCCGCTTCGATTACCTCGCCGCCGGTCGCCCTCGCAGCAAAGTCGCTCTCAAGCAATATGTCGATGATGCCCGACAGCGAAATAGAGACCCTGTCCTGATGGCCGGAATGACGCGTTCCCTCTTCGATAAGACGGGCGAAGCCGCCCGCGGAAAGCGGAAGTTTATTTTCTTCTTTGCAAACTTTGGCGATAAACCGCGCGTATTTAAGAAGGTTGGGGATGTTTATCGGCATCGAAACGTCGAAATCGGCGCGTATTTTAAATAGCCGCTGAAAATCCTCGTCCATGCTCCACAGCCAATAAAACGTTTGGTACGAGCCGACGATAATTACCTTGACGTTAAGCGGTATGCGCTGCGGGCGCAGCGTTTTGAGCGCTCGTCCGTGCTGCTCCGCAAACGGCTCTTGAATGCGAATCTCTTTGGTGCGAAGCGAGCGTTTAAGGGCGTCCCACGAATAGGGGTTGGTCAGCAGGTCGCCCGCTTGAATGACCAGAAAGCCGCCGTTTGTGCTGTGAAGCACGCCCGGCTTTATCTGCGTGAAGTCGGTGGAAAGCCAGCCCGATTGCTCTTTGTATTCCAGCCGTCCAATTAAATTGCTGTAGGTCGGGTTCGACTCAAACGCTACCGGCGCGCCTTTTGTTTTCTCGTTGGAAACGAACAAATTAACTTCAAAGGGAAGCAGATCGTCGTCCTGCCTCGCCGCCGACTCGAACGCCGCAAACGGATTCGGCTCGTTCGACTGCTCGCTCTTAGCGAGATAGTTTATCACGCGGCCGGGCAGCTCCTGCTTCACTCGGCAGAGAAAGTCTTCCATTCCGGCAATCGAGCCGTACTTGCGGCACATCTCTTTAAGGTTGTCCTCGCACACCTTGAGGACGTTCTCTTTCTCCAAGTCTTCAAAGCGGTCTTCTCTGACTTTGCCGAGCTTCCGCTGCTCGCGGATGTAGTCGTCGATTTCGTCTTGGAACTCTATTATCCGCTTCTCAAACTCGTTCTTTTTGCTTGCGGGCAGCGACTCGATTTCCTCCATGCCCAGAGGATTGCCGTTCTCCATTATTTGCAGCGTAAGCTCCCCTTCCGCAAGCCCCAAATCGAGACCGGACTTTTTGGCTTTGCGTCGCAGCTTGTTAAATAGAGCCTGCTCTTTTTTGCGGAACGAGCGTTCAAGCGACTGCTTGTGCTGCAAATACATTTCCGATTCGCGCACTTTGGGGATGTCCCTTTTCGCCTCGGCGATCATCTCCGCCATGTCGGCTTTGAACCGCTTTCCGGCTCCCGGCGGCATCTCCATCGCAATAGGCTGATCGGGGTCGTCGAAGTTATACAAGTAGCACCAGTCCGACGGCGTAGGAAATTTTTGAGCCTCTTCGCGCAGAATGTTATTGATAATAGAAGTTTTGCCGGTTCCCGGCTCTCCCATTAAAAATATGTTGAATCCTTTGCCCTGTATGGCAAGCCCAAGACGCAGAGCTTCCAGCGCTCTTTCCTGTCCGAAGGTGGCCGGATACGGCTTAAGTTCCGTCGTGCTTTTAAAAGGCAGCGAGGAGGGGTCTATGCGCATGCGCAGCTTTTCGTGCGGCAGCGAAGCCGCCGTCTTTAATTTCTTCGTCATTATTTACTCCTGACGTCGGCTTAACGCCCCGCTCGACGCGAAGCGGCGCCGGTTATTCTCCTCTGCGTTTGGCCGCCTGCGAAACCTTTTGCATAGCGATGTTTGTAACGGCCGAGGGAACGGCCTTGGATTTCGACAGAGCCTTGATGTCCCGCTCGTTGAGAGTGGACATCATTTTGATGACCAGGTTCAGCGGAGTGTGAGGGTTGTATATAAGCGCCAAACGGACGTTATAGTTCCGCATAAAAGTCTTGTTCTTTGAGATTTCGATTAAAATCTCCTCTTCCATAATGCGCATGGCCGCCCAGCGCTCGATTTCAATTTTGGTGACGCGGGGACTGTTAATGACCGCCTTGGCGACCATCGGAACGGCGTCGAATATTAGAATGCTTCTGGCTTCCATGTTGCCGCGCATCGCCAGACGAAGTCTTTCCGAGACGGACATGCGCTTTATTTTCTCGCGAATGTCTATCTTCTTTTTAATTTCCTGCTCGATTATCTCGGCTGGCTTGACCTCCACATCCTCGTTCTTGCTTATGGCTTCCAGCAGATCCCGAACGCTCTCTTCCGCTTTATCGGACACCAGTTCTTCGGCGAATATCGGCTCTCCGGTTTCGTCCTTGGGCAGCTCCGGCTTTTCCTCTTCGGGAATCTCCTCGCCCGATTTTTTGCCGACGATTTTTTCGATGATGTGCGTTTCGTCCGACGGCGTAATGAGCTTTTGGCGGCGCGCGAATTCGAGCACGCGGCTGACCGTGGCGATTGAAATGCGCTTGTTTTCCGCAAAAGCGAAAACCAGCGATGGGCTGCGTTTGAGAGCCTCCTGGTTGTTTGAGAGAATCTCCAGCGTCTCCTCGCGTCCGTTCAGAATAAGGAATTCGAGAGTGAACTCGTGCGTGTTGCGGTTAAGGCACATCGCGGTAATCGCGGCGTCGTAGGCGGGGTCGTCGAACCAAAGCCTCGCGGCGTAGTCGATAACCTTGCGGGGAATAGCGCCGGCGAAAAGATTGCCGATGACGCCGGGCGGAAGATTTTTAAACGATTGCGCCGCGGCCTTGGATATGACCGGATCTTCGTCGGCGATAAGCATATAGGTGAATAGAAGCAGCTGCGACGGCTTCAGAGGAGCCATGCCGCGCGCAATCATTAATTTGCGCGGCTTGTCGAGCGTCTGCATGTATTTAAAGACTTCCCCGCCGACCTCTTCAATGGAAAGAGGCTCGGCCTTCGGTTCGGCCAAAAGACCGCCCGCCGCCGGCAGAGCCGGTCTGCCGTCTCTATTTGACGTTTCGCTCATAGATAATCCTCAAACCGTCGAGAGTAAGGTTCTCGTCCACCTCTTCGATGGACGCGCTCTTCTTGGCGATTAACTTTGACAGCCCGCCGGTGGCTATGACCTTTAGCGGGAAGCCCAGTTCCGCTTTCAGGCGCGAGGCGACGCCGTCAACCATATCGACGTAGGCGTATGTAAGGCCGGACTGCATGGAGTGCGCGGTGTTCTTTCCGCAAACGTTCGGCGGATAATCCAAATCGACACGCGGCAGCTTGCTCGTTCGAAGGAAAAGCGCTTCCGCCGCAATTTTAACGCCCGGAGCTATGACTCCGCCCAAATATTCAGACTTCGGAGAAACGCAGTCGAATGTGGTGGCCGTGCCGAAATCCACTACGATGGCGCCCATATTTCTGCCGACCAGTTTCTCCATCGCGGCGGCGGCGTTGACGACTCTGTCGGCGCCGACTTCCCGCGGATTGTCCACTCTCAGGGCTACTCCGGTTTTAACGCCGGGCTCCACCGCGAGAGCTTTTTTGTTCATGTATAATTCAATCGCTCCGGTCATGGCCGTCTGAAGCGGCGGAACCACCGAACACAACGCAACGCCTTCTATGTCGTCGGGCGAAATTTTAAGGCCGGAGAGAAACTGAAGAAACATTACGCCAAACTCGTCGCTGGTGCGCTCTCTGTCGCTCTTGACGCGAAACGACCTGATTAAGTCGGCTCCCTTGTAAATACCTACTACAGTGTTCGTGTTTCCTACATCCACGACGAAAAGCATTTTATATCTCCTTTGGGCAAAAATTAGCACGCGCGGGGGCGCAAGGTCAAGGATTTGCGCGCAAAGCCAAAAACTTTTTTAAAAAATTACCGCCGCCGAAAATTCTTTTACTCATAAGGTACGGCATACGGTAACCACGCGCACGTCCGACGCTCCCGCCTCGCGCAGCGCTTTCGCGCAGGCCGCCGCCGTCGCGCCCGTCGTAAGAACGTCGTCGATTAAAACCGCGCAACGGCCTTTTATTTGGCCGCAAAACTGGCGGTTCGGCTCGATGAGGGAAGCGAGAGCTTCCACGCGCTCGTTCTTCCCAAGCGACGCCAGAGAAGAAGTGTATTTGTTCCGTTTGAGCGCGAAAGGCGAAATTTTAACGGCGAATCTCTCCGCCAAGGCCGAAGCGATAAGCTCCGCCTGATTGAAGCCCCTCGCAAACAGCCTGAGCGGATGAAGCGGAACCGGAACGAAAATAAAATCTTCAGCGTCGGCGGGAACGATCGGACGAACGATATCCTCAAGCATCATAGCAAGAAAAGGCGCGAGATATTTTCTCCTTTTGTATTTAAGAGCCAGAACCAAATCGCGCGAAAGACCGCGGTAGGGAGAAAGCGATCTGGCAATGGAAAATGTTTCCGAAGGCTCGCCCAGCCTTAAACAGTCCGGACAGTCCGCGCCGCAGATCGGCGACGGCAGCATGCACCGGCGGCAGTACGGAAGATTTACCCGCTCGAACGTCCCCATGCAGTCTTTACAAACGGGAAAGCCTGCGCCGATCTCTATCGGACGCAGGCATCTTAAACATTTGGCCGGGAAAAAGAGCTCTTCGAAAGCCTTCAAACCCCGCCCGTAAAGCGGATTCATGCGGCTTTATTTACATTGACCTTCGACCATTGCCTTAAGTTGAGCCAAGTCCTGTCCGGCGTATCCCAATTGCAGACACTTGCAATAATTTGCTACCGCTTCGTTGTTTCGTTTAAGGAAGGCGTTCGCCGCGCCCAGCCCTTTATAGGCGTTGGGATTTTTCGGGTTTATCTTAATCGCCTCTTTGAATTTGACGATGGCTTCCTCGTATTTGCCGGTGGAAAGCATTTTGCTGCCTTCCATTATCAAATCTATTTCCTTCTTTGCGTTGTCCTTCTTGTCTTCAGTCTTTTCCTTCTTTTCGACGGGCTCTTTCGGCTCTTCCTTTTTAGATTCCTCTTTTTTCGGTTCTTCCTTCGGCTGCTCCTTCTGTTCCTTCGGTTGTTCCTTTAGGCCGTTGCCGCCGTTGTTCTTCGCGCCTAAATCGACCGTCGGCTCTTCTTCTGCAAGGTTGAGCTTCTCTTCTTGGCCTTCGCCCGTCGGCTGAGCGCCGATCAGTTGAGAAGCGGTTTTATGCTCCTTCTTCGCCTGATCTTTTTTCTCCATTGTTTGCATTAGAATGATGACCGCCGCGACCGCCATTACGACTATTACGCCGATAATGAGCAATAGCTTCGTCATATGTTTCTTATGCTGGGCTCTGGCCTCTTTGTCGTCTAAATCGCTGAAATCGGGCGGCTTGCTTTCCGCTATGACTTTCGCGACCGCTTCCTCGGAGAAAAAGTGCTTTTCCTCGCTTATCGAGCCGGAAACGCTTCCGGTTCCAAGAAGAACTTCCTCGGTCGTCGAGCGGACTTTATCCGTCGGCGCGCGCGGCGGGTTCCACTGCGGCGGTTTTACTATGGACGACTCGCGTCCGCCCTTGCCTTTGCCTACATCCGGCGTTCTCGGCTCAACCTTTTGCGCCGAAACCGGAGGAGAGGCCGGTTTTGCCTCTTTGGGAGGCTCCGGTTTGACCTGCTTTTGCGGATCAAGTTTGGCGGATTGCGCCGGCGCAAGCCTAACGGGCTCCGGTTTTGCGGGAACCGGCTTGGGAGGCTCCTTGGAAACCGGCAGTTTTTTCGATGAGTCGTGTTTGGGCGGCTCTTTTACGGGCTCTTTCGGAAGATCTTTCGGGAACTCTTTCGGCGGCTCTTTGAGAGCGACTCGCTGCGACGACGCGGACGCAGGCGCGGCGGGAGACGGCTCGCTGCCTTCGGGCATCAATATTTGAACGCTCGGTTTAGGCGGCTCTTTTGCCGGCTCCGCCTTAGGCTTCTGCTCGGCTTTGAGCTCGGCCGGCTTCAGCGTTTTGATGTCGGGCGCGGCGATTATCTCGGAAAGTTTAGAAGTCTGAGTCCTCTTCCTTGATTCGCCGTCTTCTTGCGCCTGCTCTTTTTGCTGCAAAATGTCTTCCAGTGCAGAAATCGCGTCGCCGCCCTTTTTCTGAGGCTCCGTTAGGGGCAGAGTCGGCGCGTTAGCCATTTTAAGCAGCTCTTCCTCTATCTTGCGCTTCGCCTCCTCCGCTTGTTTCGTCAAAGCCGCGAGCTCGTCTTCTTTCATCTTGGCGAGTCTTTTCAGCTCTTCCTGCCTTCTTATCAGCTCTTCTTCTTCTTTCCTGCGAGCCTCTTCGGCTTCTTTGCGCTTGCGATCTTCTTCCAGCCTGCGCTTATTCTCCGCCTCTTCCATCTCGCGGCGAAGTCTCTCCTCTTCCTGTCTTCTGCGCTCGGCTTCCTCTTCTCGCCTTTTGCGCGCCGCTTCTTCAACCTCGCGCTTGATTCTTTCCTCTTCTTCTCTGCGCCTGCGCTCTTCTTCCTCGCGCTTTCTGCGCTCGGCCGCCTCGCGTTCGCGCGCGGCTCTTTCCTCTTCCGCCTTGCGCGCCAGAGCTTCGTCTTCCTTTTTCTTTTGAGCCGCCTCCGCGTTGGATACGGACTGAGAAACGGAGCTCGCCGCCATGGTCGGGCTTTTCATAATAATTCTGGATTGCAGAGCCACCTCGAACGACGTCCCGCAGATAGGACAGCTTACCTCCACCGCTTCGCCCGGACGAACTTCGGGAGAATCGAACACCACTCCGCAACTTGGGCAGGTTACTTCCATTTTTCGCCTCTCTAAAAAATTCCACAAGAGCCGTTAGACGCCGCGGTTAAACGGCGGCTTCATAACTTCAAAAGTTTAATAGCTACTTATCTTGTTGTAAAGTAAATATTGAATAATTAATGTTAATTTCTATAACTTCTTGTTATCGTTAATATTTTATTAGTCCTTCTCCGCGAGAGCGGCCAAGCCGTTAAAAACGTACGCCAGTTCCATAAATTCCTCTTCTCCTATTTTTACGGTTACGCCGCCGATTTTTTTCGCGCCCAGCTTTTCGTAAAAAGCGGCTGAAGGATTTTTTTCGAGAACCCAAACCATCATGTCCGCATAACCGGTTTTTAGCAAACGCGCCGCGGCCGCCGCGACCAGTCTGCGGCCTGCGCCCGCGCGGCGGAATTCCTTCAAAAGATAAATCGCGTAAAGTTCGCCGCAGCAGCCGAAACGCCCGGAGCGTTCTTTTCCGGCCGCGCAAAACCCGATCACGGTTCCTGAGTCGTCAATCGCGACGAAAAAATTTTCTTTTTTTTCTACGAGCGCCGCGTATATTATGCCGTTCGACTCTTCGACGGTCATCGCGTCGAGATATTCGTCGCAAACGATTCCCCTATAGGCGGTCAGCCACGCCTGATGCCTGACGGAAGCTATCGCCTCTGCGTCGGCGGCGTCCGCTGGGCGTATGAAAACCATTAGAACTTGGCTTGCAGCATTATCGCGACGCTTACCGGATTGGTTACGTCGTCGTCCTCGTAAACCTTTTTGAGGTTCATGCCGCTGGTCGCGTATTTAAACATGTTAAGGTCTCGCATATAGCCGACTTCAAACTGCGCCCACAAAAGCTCGGAGAATTCGTAGCGCGCCATGAACTTCTGCTCGTAAATCGTCTTGCCGCTGAAATCGACCGGCAAAACGGCGCGGATTTGGCGCGTGAGATACTGAGTGGAAGCGCTGGTTTCCTTGTCTTTGTAAACCGTTACGTACTTGTGCGTTTCGTAACCGCCCTGTCCGTCGGACGCTCTGAGCGTCAGCGTTTTGGTGGCCGGCATCAATATTTCGCTCGTCGTTCCAAGCGTAAGGTGAATCGAGTTGAACTTGACGTCTATGCTGTTGCGAATGCGGTGTTCGCCCTTGAGAGTAATTTCAGCGTCTTTAAAGCTCGTCGAGGGATCGTCGAGATATTTATTCTCAGGGAAGGCATAGAAGGGGGGATCGCCGTGCGGGCCGTCGAACAGCAAAAACTGAAGATTGCGGTAAATGTAAGCGCCCATGTAGCGCATTCTCACGTCGCCTATCGTCAGTCTGGCCTTCCAGTTAACCGCGAAACCGAGCGCGTCGAAGTTTGACGTGGCGATGCGGCGGTCGTTGGCGGTTACGCCGTATAAATTAGCCGCGAGCGTTCCGTTGGGGCCGTCGTACGTTCCCGCCGGAGAGTCGGCAATGGAATCGGAGCCGGGCGCGTCGGTGTATTTGCGCAGATTTTCGCGCATGTAAGTCATATCGAAAGAAAGCGACAAAGCGTAAATTCCCTTTTCCTTCGCCTTTGCGGTCGGATCGACGAAAAGATTGCGCGGGTCTCTGCGGTAGAGTTTGAGATCTATCGGGTCGCCTATCGGATCGCCGATCGCCGCTGCCGCGTTTAACGAAACGCCTGTCGCCAGTATGTCGTCTTTAGAAGATTCGAGGCCGACGTTTTTAAGGTCCATTTCGTTAATCTGAGGGTTGTCGCCCTTTTGAATGAAACCGCCGCAAATATCCAACGAAAGCATAATCGGCTCGTCCGACTGTCCGTCCAAGGCAACGGCCGCGCCTCCGCCGAAAAGACCGGCGTAAACCGTTTTCGCGCTTCCCGTGCTGGCTCCGGTGGACGAATCCAGCTCGTCGCGGTTGGTCTGCTGACGGGTCTTTATTCCGGCGAAAAGATAAGCGTCCAAAATTTCAACCGGGCTGAATTTGCCCAGCAGTCTGGCTCCGGGAACCGGCGCGAGGTTCTGCGGCCACGACGCGCTGCCGCCCCACGTCAGCTCGAAGGAATACCCCATAAGAAACCGCTGCGCATTTATCGGAAAGCCGTTAATTTCCACGTAGTTTTTCGAGCTGTCGTTGAATTTATAGCGAAGGCCGAGAAATGAACCGTCGTCCTTCAGCGCGTATTTGCCGTCCTCAACGTAGGCAAACCGCAGCACAAGAGCCGCCTCGGTAAAAACGCCCGTCAAAAATCCTTCGAGATTTTTGTAAACGACCAGATGCGTGTCGGCTATGTTTACCGCGTTGTCAAAGTCGTGTCTTCCGGTATTAATGTCGATGGACGGCGTAAAACTGTCGTTGTGCATTACGTTGTCGTCCGAAAAAGTGAAGGTGAGCTTGACGTCCAAAAAGTCGCCCAGCGGCTTTTTGTCCTTAAGTTTGCTCTCCTCTGCTTTCTTGGCGTCGCCGGAAGCGTCTCCGTTCTCGGCGGCGCCCGCGCCGAAAGCGAAGGCCGTCAAGGCCGACGCCGCAATAATTGCGTAAAAAATCTTCTTCATATTTTCCTCGCGCTTCATTTTGTAACGAAACCGGCTATGTCCGCCGCGCCTCTGGGTTGTATGATGTACGTCGCGCTGTGCGCGCGCAGATTGCCGGTAATTGTAAACGTTTTGTCGGTTCCAGCGTAATCGTGCGGGTTAAACTGCGGAACGGTGTCGGTCGTGAAAAAGTAAAAAGTTTTGCTCGATTTGTCGAAGCCCGCGGGCCATTGCCCGTATTTCCTGTAGCTCTCTTCGTCCGACGCCGACATCGTTTGAACGTAAATATTGCTCAGGCGGACAAGCGCGCTTTGATACGGCGCGACCTTGTTGTAAACGTCGGCGAACGAATCGGCCGTAAGCTCTATTGGAAGCGGAACTTTGGTTTTATCGAAGCCGATTTCGTCGTATGCGGCGCTTCCCGAAATTTCTATGAATTCGTAAAAATTTTGGTACTGACCGGCGAGATACTTTACGACGCTTCCCACGTCAACCGTCGGCGCGCTCATGGTGTAAACGTAAACGCTTGCGTATTTATAACCTGGAACCGATATGTCGGTTACAAAAAAGCCGTCAACCGTCGCGCCGGTTACTACCATCGCGCCGTAGTCAATAATCACGCCCTTGTTCTCAATTACGCTCTTGAACCCCGCCGCCGTCGCTGATACGCGTATTTTATTAAGCGTATCTATGCTTGCGCGCGCGAAATAAACCGGTTTGGCCGCGCCCGCCGCCGCGCCCTTTACGTAGCCAGTAACAGTTCCGTTAGGGCCGTAGCGGAATTTGTCAAGAATATCCGGAACCATCTCGACCGCTATAAGCCTTACTTCTCCCCAGCCGTATTTTACCGTCAGGCTGCCGCCGGCAAGCGAGCCGCCGGCAAGAGTTCCTCTGGCCGACGATTTGTCGTCCGCAACCGCAAAGTGCGGCGAAGCCGCGACGATTATTCCGCTGGTCGGCTTAATCTCGAAAACTCCAGAGTAGGAGGCCGCCTTGGATCCGTTCGCGTTTACGGCCGTTACGTCGAAGTCGATTTTAACCTCCGCGTCGAATGCTGGGCGCGCGTCGCCGGTCGAAGCCGGAGTCTGGCCGGTAATTTTAACGTCGAGATAAGCTATGGAGCTTGTAAGCCCGCCGCCCTGAAGCAGCGGATTCGAGCTTTGGCTGCATCCCGCCGCTCCGAAAAGAGCGAGTATGGCCGCCGCGGCCAAAACCGCCGCGATATTGCGTTTTGTAGTTTTCATTGCTTCATCTTCGCCCTGTAATCTATTAGGCATCTGTCAATCTTTTCGCGGGAAAGGTAGTCCACGAGGACGTCGCGAAGACTTATCATGGTGTTGAACTGCGTCGTGTTGTATCTGAAGACGTTGAAGCCCGACCCGCCGCCAGCCATGTAGTCGTTGGTGGCGACGACGAACGTAACAAACGGCGCGACCAGCTTGTAATTGTGCACCACGACCGTCCCCGCAAAACCGGGTTTGCCGACGTTTTCCAATTTGTCTCCGACGACGATTTCTTTCGCGAGCCTCTTTTCGCAGTCGATTACGACCTGCACGCCCGAAAATTGAACTTGATTGGCGCATCCGCGCTCGCCCGATTTCTTTGCCACGAAATCGAAAAGCTGCTGAGTTTCTATGCCGGAAAGAAAGACTAAAGCCAGCGAATTCTCGAACGGGAAAACCTCGTACAGTTTGCCTACAGTCAAATCGCCTCCGGGAAAGTCGGTGCGTATTCCCAAGCTGTTTGTAATAGAGAAGTCGGCGGACAACCGCGGGAAAAGCCGCATAGAATCCGAGATTAAATTTCCCAGCGGACTGTCGCCGCGTATTATTTTTATGCAAACGCCCGCGTCGTAATCGCACGTTTCGTCCGTTTTACAGTCGCCTTCGCCGTTGCACGGCCCGCCGTAAGCCGAGTCTCCGGTAGAATCGGCGCACTGACCGTCGTCCCCGCATTTCTGCCCAAGACAACACCCTTCGTCGTTCGCGCATTTTTTATTCGCGTCTTCCTTACGCAAAAAACCGGTCTTGCTCGAAGCGATTATTTTATCGGTGTCCTGCGCGACGTTGAGAGCTTCTTTGAAGGGGCGCAGCATGTTTTTAAGCTCGGCGTCTTCCGGGATAATATACTCCTCGCAGATTCCGGTCGTCGAAGGGCTTTGCGAAACTAGCGCGAGAGCCTCTTCTGGAACGCTGTAAGCTCCCAACGGATCGGCGGCGCCTTCTTCGATCATGTCGTAGGAACCTCGCGGATAAAGAGTAAAAGCGCCGTAAGCGTAAGTTAAAATTCCGCGGAGAGCGGCGTATTTTTTCCCGGCGGCGGGCAGCTGAAAGCTCGCCAGTTTGGGCGCGACGACCAAACCGCCGGAGACCGCAAAGTTGCCGTGTCCCAGCGCGTCGTCCGTTACCGTTACGTTGCGCACCTCAACCAGCGTTCCGGAGTAATCCTCGGCCTTAGCTCCCTTGTTGGCGATTGACGCCGGATCTGGTATTACAACCGCAGGTATCGTTTCAGAGCCGCCAAGAACCTTGATTTTCGTCGCTCGAATCTGGCGCGCGCCGTAATATTCGTCCATAGTTCCGGTTATTTCGAGCAGCGAGTCTTTTTTAATAATCCCTTCCACCGCTGAAGAAGATTCGGCTTTGTCCCAAATGACCTGAATGCCCGCGTACGGGCCGACCGTACGGTCGTTGACGAAAACTCCGTTGAGGTTGCTCGCCGCGCTGAACTGCTCGCTGGTCGCCGCGACTCCGTAAAACCATACCGCCCCGCCGGTAGAAACGTTGTAAAGGCTAAGTTTGTTGTTTACGTCCCACGGCGAAAGAATGCGGCACGGGCGGTAATCCTGCGTTTCGGGGTAGGCTTTGCCGAGGTTCTCCACAACTTCGCCGCTTTCAAATACGCAGCGGCGGCATTTGCTGTCGATTGCAAAAATGCGGTGCTCGAAGTCGATTATCTCGTAATCCTGCGCTATTACGTCCAGCCGTCCTAAATACTTCATATCGACGCCGGAGTGCATGACGACGACTTTTTTTCCTTCCTGATTGATAAGCTGCAAGGGCGGATTTGTAATTACATGACTGTGTCCGCCGAAAACGAGACCGACTCCTCTTGTTTTTTTGAAAACGTCCTTGTCCCAGTCTATTCCCATGTGGCTGTCAACCACAATTAAATCGACAAAAGGCTTAAGCTGCGCCGCAAGGCCGTTTATAGTTTCGACCGGATCGAGAGCCATAACGCCCAGCGAATTGCCGTAAATTGAAAGGCTTGTAACCGATTCGTAATCGCCCATGCCGATAATGCCGACTCGGTAGCCGTCTTTTTCCAATATTACGTACGGCCGCACGAGCTCCGCGAGCTTCTGGTTAGCCTCTAACGACGGGTCTTCAAATACGTAGTTGGCCAGCAAAAAGAACGGCCTGTCAACGACCATTTCTAGCTGCTCGACCAGCTTGGCGGTTCCGTTGTCGAATTCGTGGTTGCCTATCGCCATTACGTCGGCTCCTACATAGTGCATCCCCAGCGCCTCGACGCGCCCTTTGAACATATTGAATATCGGATGCCCCTGAAATATGTCGCCGGAGTCTATGTAAAAGTTAGCGCCGGAAAGTTCGCGCTGCCATTTTAAAAGCGTCGCGAGTCTCGCAATTCCGCCGTACGGATTCGAGTCCGGACGCAGCATTCCCATCCGTCTGTCGGTGCCGTTAGCGGTCGGGTCTCCCATAAATGGAATGACCTTGGAATGCGTGTCGCTGGTGTGAAAAAAAGTTAGTTTTTTCGGCGCGCTCTTTGGAATCGCCCCAAGAACGGGCTCGTCCACGGTTCTGTCGCATCCGGCGAAACCGAAGAGAGTCAGCGCAAGCAGCGCTGCCGTAAGAATTAAAAGCGGTGTCTTTCGCATTGCGGCGCCTTTTTGGTGCAGAAGTCAAACTGCGTCCGCCCCTCGGATTTTATCCGGGAAACGGGCTTTTTTCAAACATCAAAATAGGCAGGCCGTACAAATAGCCTGCCTATTAAAGTTTTGCTTTTGCGCGGCCGCTTTACGGGCAGACGTTGGCGGCGCAGGGCGTAACGGTCGAGCTCTTTTTAAAATCCGCGCCGTTGTCGTTCGTGTCGGTTCCGTTCGCGCAGCGGTTAATGGAATTGCCGTCGACGTTGTCGTCGTACTGAGACGCGGTCGTAATTCCAGTTCCTTCGCAAACATTGAAGCCCGCGCCGAGAGAGCCGAGAGTCGCGCTGGTCAGGCAGCCTTCATAGGTAACCGTATCAATAATCGTTTTGCTGGCCGTATCTATAATAACTATCGCGTCGCTGGATCCGTTCTGAATTTGGTCGGAAGCTCCCAACTGGAACGTCAAAGCGCACGTTCCTGGAGCGGTATAACCGGAGTCGGCTATAAGCAGATAGCCGCCTGCAGGCAGCGTTCCGGAAAGAGGGATTTCTTTATAGGAAGAGCCTGGCGAAGCGTTGCCGTTGACGAGAAAAACGCTTATGCCGGTAAGATCGGCGGCTTCTGTTCCAACGTTAAGAATCTCTATAAATTCGGCGGAATCAGTATTGTACTGATCGTAATCGACTTCGTTAATTACGAGCTTCGGCAGGTTGGCCGGAATTTCTTCCAACTCGGACGGAGTTTCTTCCTCGATTTCCTCGGCGGGTTCATCCATGACTTCTTCCTCGATTTCCTCGGCGGGTTCATCCGCGACTTCTTCCGCGATTTCCTCGGCGATTTCCTCCGTAATTTCGACGTCGCCGTCGGGAACGCTGCCAACTGCCATGTCGTTGGCGTCGCGCGGTTCCAGCATAAAATTACTGAAAGAATAATTCATAAAACCGGTTAAAGAGTTATAAACAGTTCCGTTGGCGGGAAGCGGAGTATATTTGTAAAGCATGTCGTCAACGAGCAGATTGCCGGTAACTTTGAATTCGCCGTAGCCTATTGAGTTGTCGAGAACCGTTACGTTGTAAACTGTAACCAAGACGCCTTCGAAAGATTCGGCTTCCGCCGAGCCGGTCGCCAGTTTTGACGGATCGTCAACCGCGTAGGAAACCACCTGTTGAGTCGCGCCCGTTTTAGTAATGGAAGTCGCTTTAATCTCGCTTAGGTCGTTGTATTCTATATACTGTCCGGCCACGTCAACCACAGACCCGCGGACGACGCCAGTTACGTCCACAGTTGAGGGAAACGCCAGCATAATGCCGCGCCACGGGCCCACGTTCATGTCGCTGACAAATAAACCTTTAAGGTTAGAGCTGGCTTGGAAGACATCGCTCATTACTATTACGTTCTTAAGCTCGATATTCGAGTTTACCGCCGGATGGTTCGGGCTCGCCGGGTTCTGCACGTCGTAAATCGTCAAGCCGGTCTGTCCGTCTATGTCGGAGACGTTGTCCGTCGGGTTATCAACAGGATTGTCAGTTACGTTGTCGATGACTTCGTCCGTCGGGTTGTCGACAGGATTGTCCGTTGCGTTGTCGATTACTTCGTCCGCCGGGTTGTCAACCGGATTGTCCGTTGCGTTGTCGGCGGTCTCGTCGTCGCCGTCCGCCGCTCCGCCGATTACCATGTCGTTCGCGTCGCGGGGGACGAGCATGAAGTTGCTGAAAGAATACGTTAAGAAACCGGCCAGACGGGCGTAAACCGTTCCGTTGGCGGGAACAGGAGTATACTTATATATCGCGTCGTCAACCATCAAGCCGCCGGTAACTTTAAACTGGCCGTAACCGATGGAATTGTCGATAACGCTTACGTTGCGAACTTCCACCAAAACGCTTTCATACGCTTCCGCGTCCGCGCCGCCGGTGGCGATCGCGGCCGGATCGTTGATAACGATTGGCTCAAGCGGAATTCCCTGCGATACTACAGTAATAGACGTCGCGTTGATTTCGCTGAAATCGTTGTACTCTACGTATTTTCTGGCAATGTCCACAACCGAGCCTATAGTCATGCCCGTAACCGTTACGCTCGGCCCGTAAACGACTTCAATGCCATGCCATTTGCCGGTCGTCGCGTCGCTGACGAAAAAGCCGGTCAAGTTCGAGCTCGCTTTAAAAGTTCCGCTCGTTACTATAACGCCTTTAAGTTCGACCGTTGAGTCTGCAGCCGGATGATTTGGGCTTTCAGGGTTCTGAACGTCGTAAATCGTTAGTCCGCCGGTATTTTCCTGATCCGTCGGGTTGTCGGTAGGATTGTCCATAGGGTTGTCGGTTTCCGGCATCGGCTCCCAATCGCCGTTCCATTCGTATTCGATAACGTTTTCTTCAGCTTCGGGTTTATCGACGTCCTTGTCTCCAAGATTGTTTTGATTCACGTCGTCTTTAGTAGAGCATCCGGCGGCCGCAAAGGCCAAAATGCCGACCGCGACCAAAATCGTCGCCGTAAGTTTTATAGTTCCGCTCATATTTACCTCCGTTAGATCAGCTTGACCGGCGCATCCGGCCTTATTTATCCGGCGATTTAAAAAAGCGTTTTTCAATTTTCTTAATTAAACCGCGCAAAACCACGTTACAAATTTGCCTTTTTTAACAAAAAGTCAAGTATAAAAAGAAGTTATGAAAGAACTCGCAAAAAACGAACGCCGCTCTAGCTCCGCGCTAATAACGGCCATGTAAAAACGTCCGATTTAAAAATCGGAAATTTTGTCGATGAACTCCGGATGATCTACGAACGGATTGCGCGTCTTCTGATAATATTCAATTTTATCGTTGCGCGCCTTCTCGTAGTCGTCCACAGGGTCGAGCTTGTTCCATTGTTTTAAAACCTGCTCCATTTTATATGTAATAAAGGTATTGTAAGTAACGGCGTAATAGAACATCGCCCTTGCGGTGTCGCCCATGTGTTCGACGCGCACTTCAAAGACCGTTTCTCCTTCCGAGTCTTTGCCCAGTTTGGAGCCGCCTTCTTCCCACGTCGGGTTCAATACCCATCCGAAATGATAGTTAGACCGCCTGCTGTTAGCTCCCGAAGCGGTAGGAAATAAATGGTTAAGGTCGCTTCGATTCGGCTCGACGTCCGCGCCCCAGCTTTGGCAGAACGTATGCTCGCAGTTCATAACCGTGCTGCTAGGTTCGTCGCCGTTAGTCGTAATCCATACGCCCGTATAGACGCACTGAATTTTCACGCCGTCAACAAGGTCTATTTTGGTGTACATTACTTCGCGAGCTTTGCTGTATCCTAATGCGGTGTGCCCGGCCGTAAGGTTCATCAGCGCGTTGCGAAGCTCCTGCTCCGTCATGTTTTCGAGTCCGGCGTAAATGCCGGTGTACTCGCTTTGCTCGGCTTCGTTTTCGGCTTCGTAGTCGTCGAACTCGACAATTTCCTCGTCGTACTCGGGGTCGTACTCGGGGTCGTAATCGGGGTCCGGGTCGGACTCCGGCTCCCAATTATCTGTTACTTCGGGTTCAGGCTCGTACGTATCTATTTCAGCGGGTTCCTCGATAATTTCGTCAAGCTCGGCCTCGTACTCCGCCGGTTCCTCGACAACCTCATCTATGGTTTCTTCTTCCGCAAAAGCGTCTTCTTCTGCAACGCTCTCCTCCTCGGCGGCGTCGTACTCGACGTCCGCGGTTTCAATCGGCTCTTCGGCTTCAATCTCTTCCGCCGAATCTTCGTCTCCGCCGCACATCGGGTCCGTTTTGCAGTAAAGACCGCTGTAATCTCCTTTGCAAGTCCAAATTCCGGAGCATCCCGCCGCGGAACACGGGTAACCCAAACTTGGGAAATACTGGTTGCCGCAGTTGTTTCCGCCCTCGAACTCCATAGTCTCGACCGGAGCTTCGTTTGCCGCCTCGCCGTCGCCCGTAATAAGGTCGTCGTCGCCGAACGGACCGCTAGCGCCGTCAATAGCGTCGGAACATCCGGCGACAATAAAGGCAGCCGCGAACGCCGCGAGCGCGAAAAAGCGCGCAATCGTACGTCGTTTGTATTTCATGGCTTTTAGTCCTTGCATTAATTTAATTATGGGCGATTCTGGCGTTGACGGCCTGAGTTACCATTTTAATCGCAACCTCGTTGCTTCCGCCCTCCGGAATAATCACGTCGGCGTAGCGTTTGGTAGGCTCGCAAAATGTATGGTGCATTGGCCGCACGGTGTTGAGATACTGATCTATAACGGAATCGAGGCTGCGCCCGCGCTCTTTTACGTCGCGCGCGACGCGGCGGATGAGCCTGATGTCGTCGGGGGTGTCCACGAAGATTTTAATGTCGAGCTTCTTGCGAATCGGCTCGAACCAGAGAGCCAGCAGTCCTTCGACGATAATAACCGGCGAGCTTTTAACCGAGGCGGTCTCGTTGGTGCGGTTGTGTTCTTTGAAAGAGTAAACCGGTTTGTTTACCGCTTGTCCGCGCTTTAAAAGCTCCAGGTGGGCCACCATCAGGTCGATGTCGAAGCTGTCGGGGTGGTCGAAGTTGCGGCGGGCTCGCTGTTCGAAGGGAACGTCGGAAAGGTCGGCGTAGTAACTGTCCATGTCCAGCAGGGAGACGGAGCCGTCGGGCAGCGATTCTATAATTTTGCTGACGACGGTGGTTTTGCCCGAGGCGCTCCCCCCGGCAATTCCGCATATGAGCGGTTCGCGCATGGCCGCATTCCTTTTAAAACAGACCGACTTTAAAACCAACGGATATATTTGCACATCGCCGAATAAATTTCAATACATAAAAAAGCCCGCCTTAAAAAGCGGGCGTAAGCGCGGCGAGTTTCTCATTGTGAGATTATGATTTTTGTCTCGTAATGATTTCTTTTAACTCCTCAACCGAAAGCAAAGGTTTTCTTTTATGAATCATACAATGACAATTCGGGCAAAGAGGAACCATATCATTTTTAGGGTCAACTTGGTAATCTTCGCCAATTTCCGACAGCATTTTTAAGTGATGAACGTGAATAAAACCTTTCCCTATTTCTCCATATTCTTTTTCAAAGTTTATACCGCAAACTTTGCAATTATATCCATGAAGTTCCAAACATTTTTCTCTTGCTTGAGGGTTGCGTTCAAATCGCGTCGATGTAAATTCAGATTTTCCGCCTTCCGTAAAATACTCTTCAACAAAAATTTCCTTATTCGATATAATAATTTCATCGTATATATTTTCCTCAATAAAGTCTCCCCAAATTTTTTCAAGTTTAGCGGCCGTTTCCAACGGAATTGATTTTCCCGATGCCCGAGGAGTCCAGAATCTTAAATTTGGATTTATTATTTTAAGTTGATCTAATGATAAAATAGTTTTCTTTGGATTAACAATATTATCAAAACGAATATCTATATATAGAGTTTCCTTTGAGTCGTCAGCCCAGTGAGCGCTCTTATATGACCCTTTTAACACGCGCCCAGAAGCCATTATTCCTTTAGGAGCCTCGCCAAGCCGCATTAAAAAAACGCGGTCTCCCGTTTTAATAGTCTTTGTAACGCCGCAACTCCAACCACCCTCTAGCGTTTTAGCAATATAAAATAAATCTAAATCATTTTCAAATGATTCCCATGACCACACTTTCGGGTTCCATGTAAGTAAATATGTTTTCATTTAGCGCGTCTTCGTTACTTTCGTCAGCCCGCGCGGAGCGTCGGGGTTGTAGTTGCGCGCCAGCGCAAGTTTGTGCGCAAACAAATACGCGGGCAGTATCATAGTCATCGGGCTGTCGAACTCGAACTTCGTCTTCTGCGCGACTATTACGCGCTCGCCGTCCTCCGCCTTGCGCTTCATGTTGGTTATCACTATCGACTCCCCTCCCCGCGCGCGCAGGTTGTCCAGCGCCTTGCGCATCGGAGCCGCGGTCGGGCCGTCCGATAAAAACGCGAACGTCGGCAGCCCTTCGTGCATTAACGCCACCGGGCCGTGCATGAAGTCGGCGAAGGAAAATGGATGCACCGGAGTATATGTCGTTTCCATCAGCTTGAGCGAAAACTCCTGCGCGCTGGAGTAATTGAACCCGCGCCCCAAACAGACGGCACCGCTCATGTAGCGGTAATACGGCACCACGCGCTCTATTTCGCCGCAATGCTCGAAAGTCTTGTTCATAAGCTCCGGAAGTTCAAGCAAGGCTTCGTCGTACGGCCTTTTGCCGGCTATGGCAGCGGCGACCATGCGCATTAAAAGCAGGCTCGCGACGTACGTTTTAGTCGCCGCGACAGCCTTCTCCTCGCCGCACGCAAGCGGCAGCAGAACGTCCGAAATCTTCGCGAGCGTCGAATCCTCGACGTTCGTCAATCCCATTACGAGCGCGCCGCTCTTTTTCGCCATCTGCAAATATTCGCAAACGTCGATCGACTCGCCCGACTGGCTTACGCCTACGACGAGCCGCCCTTTCAAATCTATCTTCTTTTTATATAAGGTCGCCACGCTCGGAGCCGCCAGAGAGGCCGGAATCCCTAGCAGAATTTCAAACAGATACTTTCCGTAGCTGCAGGCGTTGTCGCTGGTGCCGCGCGCCGCGAAATAGACTCCGTTGCGCGCCGCTTCGCCTATGCGCTTGGCGTTCTTCGCTATTTCGCCCGTATGCGCGTCGATCAATCTCTCGGCAATGCCGGGTATCTGCTTTATTTCAGAAAGCATCAACTCGCCGTTTTTCGCCGTTTTCTTCATTTCCGTTTCCTTCCGCGTTTGTCTATGTTGCGTTTGGCGTTCTCAAGCGCCTTTGGTTTGGCCGCCGCGATTTCCTCTTCGCCGACCGCGCCTTGGCGCAGTATGCGTATGCGGTTGAGTCTATCAATTTTAATTATAGTGGACGCCCCGCCCGGCAGCGTTCCGCCGTCTATGTAAAACGCGACGTCGAATTTGTCGAAGTATTTTAACGCCTCGAAGACGTTGAGAGCCGGAGCCGAGCCCGATAAATTCGCGCTCGTGCTTACCAGCGGCCCGCCGACCGCCTCGGCCAGCGCGCGCGCCGTCTCGCAGGAGGAAACCCGCACGGCGACGTTGTTCGAGTCGTCCCTTATTTGGCGCGGAAGCCCGTCCGCGGCCTTGAGGACGAAAGTGAGCGGCGCGGGGAAAAAGAGCTTCATCATCTCGATTTCGAAGCGCCGGGCGCCGGGCGCGATTTCTTTTATCATGTCGAGGCCGGAGGCGATTAAAGGCAGCCGTTTTGCGGCGTCCCGCCCCTTTATCTCGCAAAGGCGCTCCAACGCCAGCTCGTCGTAGGCGAGGCAGCCCAGCGCGTACGACGTCTCAGTCGGGTACACGCAGACTTCGCCTTCTTTTAGAAGCCGCGCCATTTTGGCGGGGTCGGCGTTTTTAAAAATTTTCGCCATCTACTTTCCCTCTGCGATTTTCTTCCGCAGCCCGTCGCTCTTGCGCTCGACCTCTTCGGCCATCTTGGCCTTGTGTTCCGCGAGCTTCGCGGCCAGCTTTTTATCGGACAGCGCCAGTATTTCAACCGCGAATATCGCCGCGTTCTTCGCGCCCGCCTTGCCTATCGCCATCGTCGCAACGGGTATGCCGCCGGGCATCATCACCGTGGCCAGCAGCGCGTCGAGCCCCTTCATGCTCGTCGCGTCCAGAGGCACGGCCGCTACCGGCTTGCTGGTAGCCGCCGCGATTACTCCGCCCAAATGCGCCGCCGCGCCCGCGCCCACGATAAAGACGCATACGCCGTCCGCGTCGGCCTTGCGGACTATCTCCACGGTGCGCTCCAGACAGCGATGCGCGCTGGCAACGACGACGTCGCTCGCCACTCCGAAAGAGTCGAGCGTCTCCCGCGCCGCGCTCATTACTTCCCAGTCGGAGTCGCTTCCCATCGCGATTAAAACTTTGGCCTTCTCTTCTTTTTTCGCCATTTTCAAATCCTTTCAAACGGTTTGTTATCCGCCGACGCGTTTTAGCCCTTTGCGGCCAATGTCTTTGCGGTAATGCGCTCCCTCGAATTTTATTTTCGCCGCAGCCTCGTAGGCCCTGTCTATCGCCTCGGCGAGAGTGGAGCCAAGCGCGGTAACGCCCAGCACGCGTCCGCCGTTGGTATAAACGCCGTCCGGTTCGCGTTTGGTTCCCGCGTGAACGACCGTAACGCCGGCCATGCGCGAGACTTCTTCTAGGCCGGTTATCTTCATCCCTTTGACGTAATGGCCAGGGTACCCCGCGCTCGTCATAACCACGCATACGCACGGCCGCTCGTCCCACTCAAGCTTGACTCCGTTTAGCCTTCCCGTCGCCAGCGCGTCGAAAACCTCCAAAATATCGCTTTTAAGGCGCGCCAGCAGAGGCTGCGTCTCCGGGTCGCCGAAACGGACGTTGAACTCCAACACCTTCGGCCCTTCGGAGGCAATCATCAGTCCGGCGTAAAGTATTCCTTTGAAATGAATTCCCCGCCGCTTGAGGCTCTGCGTCAGAGGCTCAATTATCCGCGCCGAGACCATTTTTTCTATCTCCGGCGTAACTACGGGCGCGGGAGAATAAGCGCCCATTCCGCCGGTATTCGGCCCCTTGTCGCCGTCGAAGACCGCTTTGTGATCTTGCGAACTGGCTAAGGGAAGAAATTTGTCGCCGTCAACCAGCGCGATATAGCTCGCCTCTTCGCCGACGAGAAACTCCTCTACTACCGCCCGCAGCCCCGCCTGCTTAAACTGTTTGCGCCCGTACAGCGCGTCAACCGCCTCGTCAACGTCGGCCTGCGTATTGCACACGAAGACGCCCTTCCCTTCCGCGAGGCCGTCGGCCTTTATAACGACGGGCAGCCCGAACGACTTTGCCGCATTCAGCGTCTCTTCCGCGTTTGCGCATTCCGCGTAGCGCGCCGTCGGAATTCCCGCCTCGACCAAAATACGCTTTGCGAACGCCTTGCTGCCTTCCAGCATGGCCGCCGCTTTGTTGCATCCTATCGTTTTCACGCCGCGCTCTTCGAGGAAATCGGCGACGCCGTCCACAAGCGGCGCCTCCGGGCCGACGACGACCATGTCTATCGCATGCGTCTTTATGAAGCCCAGCAACTCGTCGCGGTTTTTGTAATCGAGAGCGACGTTGAGCCCGCAGTCAGTCGTTCCGCCGTTTCCCGGGGCTATAAAAAGCTCGCCCAAAATCTTGCTCCGCGCTATTTTCAGAGCGAGCGCGTGCTCTCTTCCGCCGGAACCTAAAAGCAATACGTTCATTTTTTCGTTTTTCATCCGTATTTTACAAACCAATCTCTTTCACGAGCGCGGCGGTAAGCGGCGCAAGCGTCTTTTCCGTCATGTCGAACTTGGCGCCCGCCGCCGCGAACAACTGCGGCAAAGGCTTCGAGCCGCCCAGCGACAGCCCCGCCTTGTAAAGCGCGACCGCCTTGCCGTAATCGGACAGCGAGTTCGTCCACACTTGCAGGGCGCCCAACTGCGCTATGCCGTACTCGATGTAGTAGAATGGAA
>CAYNVS010000013.1:0-77370 GCA_964400725.1 uncultured Myxococcales bacterium | reverse complement strand
CAAAAAGCGCCGAAAAACTTACTATTAAATTTATCTCGGCAGTTTGACGCTTGCGACGCCAATAAAGGCGAATTCTGCAAAGCCGGCAAGTGCGAAGTAATCTCTTGCAAATTCTGCACCACTCAGAACGACTGCCCGAATGGAACCACCTGCCGTCAGGCCCCGAATCAACCGGGGAAAACCTGTCTGCCTTCCTGCACCGCCGCCGGAAACGAATGCGGAGACGGATATAGCTGCGTAACCGCGGTAAGCCTGTGCTATCCGCAGGCGATATGCCAGCAGGGCTGCACCGACGACCAAGGCAACCCGCTTACCAACCGCAATAAGGAATGCCAGAAAGACGCCGACTGCCCGGCCAATACCAAGTGCATTCTCAATCCTTCGCTTACTACTTATAAATACGGTTTCTGCGCCGCGTCCTGCACTAACGACGCTTCCTGCATCAATTGCCCGAACGCCGCCAATCCGCTGGTTGAGAGCTGCATGAACCTCGGCTCCAACCTTTGCATGGCCAAATGCGAAAGCCGCGACGACTGCCCGGCCAATATCGACTGCGTTGACGCTTGGGGAACCGGCACCATGTACTGCCTGCATCAGGCGTTCTTCTTCTCCGGCGGCTCGGTCGGTTTGGGTCAGCCTTGCGACTATCAAACCAAAACTTGCAAAGAAAGTATGATGTGTCAGGGCGGCAAGTGCATGCGCATTTGCAACGATCCGCACAACACTTGGGGCGACTGCCCGGCCAATTCTTTCTGTATGGAATACAGCGACATCAAACTCGGCGTTTGCAATCCGTGCGGCGTTGAGAAACCCGGCCACGGCTGCGGTTACGGAACCACCATCAACCCGACCAAGGGCGACTGCGAGTGCATCAGCGGCGACAACGCCCGCGGAAGCGCCTGCTTAGGAATCGACCCGGCCCGTATGGAAGTAAATAAAAGAACTCCGTGCACTACCGCCGAAGACTGCAAAGGCGACCCGAACTACGCCGGCGCCGACCCCGCTTGCATCGACGTGGGCGGAAGCAAATACTGCGCCATTTCTTTCTGCTCGCCGTTCTGCATGGCGGACGGAACCTGCGACGACCTGAACGTAGCCGGAGCCGAGTTTGCTTGGATGGCTTACAGCCTTGATACGCAGTGCCTCTGCATTCCGCAGGAAAAAGGCACTCAGCAGGCCGGAGACGCCTGCTCTTTCGGCACAATCAACGGCGACGCCGGAGCCTGCGACCTTAACATGACTTGCTTGGGCATCGATCCGTCGAAACTCGACCCCGGCGATCGCGACGCCTGCACCGAGGCCGCCGACTGCCCGACTTCCACCTATGCCGCCGGAGCCGACTGCGTTGACGTAAGCGGCGCCGGAAAATTCTGCGGCCAGTCTTTCTGCTCGCCCAAGTGCAACGCCGCCGGCAACTGCGACGACGTAACCGACACCCGTTACAGCTGGATGGCTTACAACCTGTCCGGCTCCTGCTACTGCATACCGACCGGCCCGCTTGGAACCAAAAAAGCCGGCGAATCCTGCGAATTCGGCGACCTTAACGCGAACGCCGGAGCTTGCGGCAAAAACCTCGCCTGCTTAGGCATCGACCCGAACCGCCTCGATCCTGGCGATCGCACTTCTTGCGCCGAAGCCGCCGACTGCACCGCCGAATACATCGCCGGAGCTGACTGCGTAGAGATT
Organism: uncultured Myxococcales bacterium; assembly: GCA_964400725.1. Lineage (GTDB taxonomy): Bacteria > Myxococcota_A > SURF-8 > SURF-8 > CAYNVS01 > CAYNVS01. The sequence continues at coordinate 75,684 of CAYNVS010000013.1, read as the reverse complement.
ACCGGCGCCGGGAAATTCTGCGGCGAATCGTTCTGCTCGCCCAAGTGCAACGCGGCTGGAAACTGCAACGACGTAACCGGCACCAACTTTAACTGGCAGCCCCAGACCGTCGGCTCGGATTGCTACTGCATACCGGTCGGCAAAGTCGGCACCAAGAAGGAAGCGGAGACCTGCGAGTTCGGCGACATTAACGCCGGATCCGGCGACTGCGCCGCCAACCTTACCTGCATCGGCATTGATCCGTCGAGAATGGAAATCGGCAACAGGCAGTCCTGCGCGGACGAAACGACCTGCGACGCCACTTATCAGCCCGGAGCCGACTGCGTAGCGGTTGGAACCGACGGCAACTTCTGCGGAACTTCCTACTGCGCGCCCAAGTGCAACGCGGCCGGAAACTGCAACGACATAACCAACACCGATTACAATTGGTATGCCGCTGAAATTTCCAGCGCTTGCTTCTGCCTGCCGATGCCGGTAGGAACCGCCGGCGCCGGAGACGTTTGCTCCTTCCCGCCGTTCAACAAAGCGGCTGAAAACTGCAAAGCCGGCTTCTCCTGCGTGGGCGGAGCCGACAATAACAGCTCCTGCGCCGCCGCCGCCGACTGCGCCGACACTTACGGCGCGAACAGCGACTGCGCTTCCAACGGCACGAAGGACGTTTGCGGATATTCCTTCTGCTCCAAGGCCTGCACGCAGCCTTCGGACTGCACCGCCGATTTCGGCGCGGACGCTTGCTGCACCGACAATCTGTGCGCTAAGAAAGAATATTGCCCCTCCGGCAAATAAGCTAAAGGCTGTACTCTTGCAAAAGACGGCGTTCCGAAAGGGACGCCGTTTTTTTAAAAAAGGCTGCTTATAGCGTTTCTTAAAAGTTGTGTCCGTTATGCCTGTCGCGTCCTTCGAGAAGATTTGCTTTTGCAAATCTCCTCGGCGCCGCGGTACATAGCCGCGTTCCCGATCGGCGCAGCTTTAGCGGAGCGTCTCGAAGGACGCGGAAAAATGCACAGTTTGGCAAGAGACTTTAGAGAACCGCTATAATCGAAAAGAATTTTACAAACCGCTATGAACGGATTTGTTTTCCCCTCGCATAAGTCTTTTCTCGGCTTAATTAAAAATTGTAAGGGGTTTCGCCGTTTTTACAAACGTAGTCGATCCATTCCGTCGCGGCGTCTTTGCAGTCAATAGTCTTATTCTGCGCTGGATCGAGTATTTTTGCGGCGTTTTTTAACAAATACGGAAAGTCGTTTCTAATTTCTTCGGGGTTCCACGGTTTGTTTTCCCTAAGCAGGATCATTGCGCTTTTGTAGGCGTAACAAAGCAATATGCCGCGTTTATTATTTACGTTGTCGCAGTCTTTCATGTCAGGATTTGCCGCGATTCGGCACATATGTATTATTTCTGGATATTTTTCGTATTCCGGCCTTTTGCAGCCTGCGTCGGCCGAGCCTGAGCGCGCCAGTTCAAAGGAGTTTAAAATGACTTCGATAATGTTGAAGTCCTTGTCTTCTTGACGGCTTAAAACCTCGCGGTAGGTTTTTGAATGTTTTATGACAAAATCTTTTGTATCCTTTCGGATGGAATAATGATAAACTAATAAATCAATCCAAAGAAAATTTTGCAGACATTCCCTATACAATATTTTATCGACGTTTTTTAATTTGTCGCATACGAATTCGTCGTTTTTTTTCAGAGCTTCGCAGCTGTAAGTTTGCGCGTAGGCGCGAAGAAAGGCGTAAGTTTGGCTTCCTTCCTTTGTCTGTTTAAACTTTGCGACGGTTTCGGGCGTAGGCGGATTTTCGCTGACAAAGCGTTTTATTTGAGGACATTTCGACTCGTAATCGGGGAGGGCTTTATCGGAGCGCGCGCCTTTGTATTCGTCCGGCTCCTTTTTATCCTCGTTAAAGACCTGCTTGTCAAGACCGGCAAATACTTCTAAAAGGTCCAAGGGAGCGGCTCGCTCGTCGTCGGGATTTTTTTTGGTCGGCTTAGGTTCGGGTTCTTCCGAATTTAATGCCGGTTTGTTAATTTCCGCTTTTTCTTTTTTATCCGTCTCCGGCCAAAATAAAATTGCCAGAGCCGCCAACGCCGCCGCAACAAACACGGATATTGCAATTCGGTTCATTCGATTTATATTTCGTCAAATAGCGTTAATACTAAAGCCCGACGTTTTTAATATAAATCTTTAGACCTTCCAACGCAACATTAATAGCCTTTTTTTCGATTTCCGCAATGAGAGCGCGGTTAGGCTCTTCGCTTTTCGTCCGGTTTGCGATGGCTCCGCACAGGCATCCGGCCTTGGCTCCGCTCGCCCTCGCTATCGTGTAAAGCGCCGCGGCTTCCATTTCGTAGTTGAGAACGCCGAGCTTCTGCCATTCTGCGAGACTGCCTTGAAAGGCGCGTTGAACGTATCCGGTCGCGTTGTCGTAACGCTCCTGACCCGCGTAAAAGCTGGCGCTGGAAACCGTCAGGCCGCTAGCGTAAGGAGCGCCGGAAGCCTTCGCCGCAGAAATGAGCGAGTGGGTAAGCTCGACGTCCGCCGCCGCGGGAAACTCCTTCGGAGCGTAATGGTCGCTTGTCCCGTCGAGCCTTACCGCCGCCTCGGTGATTATAATCGTTCCTATCGCTACGTCTGACTGTATGCTCCCCGTCGTGCCGACTCGAAGAAACGCGTTTACGCCTAGTTTCATCAGCTCTTGAACCACTATTTCAAGCGATGGTCCGCCCATTCCCGTTGACTGGGAAATAACGGGCGTTCCGTCGAGATAGCCTAGCCAGCCTTCCAGCCCGCGGTGCCTTGCGAGAAGTTTTGGTTTGTCAAGGCTTTGCGCTATGAGCGCGGCTCGTTCCGGCGAGCCGGGGAGAAGCGCTACGGCCGCGCCCTCCGCCATTTTCCTGGAAATCTCGATGTGGTACATCGAGTAGTTTTCGTCCGCTGCGAGATTGCGCTTAATCATCGGCAAATCTCGGCGGTTACTTTTCTTTTTTTACCGCCCATTCGGGCAGTTCGTCGCGGTAAACCAAAATGCGTCTGCAATGCGGGCATACGTGCATGCTTTCGCCCTTCAGGAGCTCGTTGTACATCTGCGGCGGAATCGTCATAAAGCACATCAAACAAACGCCTTCTTTTGCGTAAGCCATTCCTATGCCGTCGGGCGCGTTTTCGGAAACGGTTACGTAGTGGTCGAGCAGCTTCTCGTCAAGCGAGTCTTCTATCTTTTCGCGCGCTTCGTAAAGCGCGTCGAGCTGTTCGTCGATTTCCATTTCCTTCTTGCTGGCGCTGGCCTGAAGAGCCGCCACTTTTTCGGCTATCGCTTTGACGTTCTTATCGACTTTTTCGATTTCCTTATCGATTCCCGCTATTTTCTCGTTAATTCCCTTCAGCTCGCCTTCGTGCTGCTTTATTTCCTCTTCCAGTCCGGAGAGCTCTTTCATGTAAAGTTCGTATTCCTTCTGATTGGTAACCTGAGCTTCTTTGTTCGTTAGGTTTTTCATGCGAATTCTGTCGAGGTCGAGCTCGCGGCCTTTCTCATGGCGCTCCGCGTTAATAACCGCCTTCGTCTTGTCTAGCTCGGTCTTTTTGTCGTTCACCTTTTTAAGCTCCGCCTGAAGCTCCTCGATTTGCATGGGGAATTCTTCCTTCAGGCGTTCAATCTTAAAAATTTTCACGTCCAATTCCTGCAATTTTTCTAGCTGTTCAAGCTGGCGTTTCAAGGCTCCCTCCTTAATGCAATTTTGACGGTTATTTTGTATGGATTATGGCGGCTGCGGTCGTCTGTGCGATTTTCCTTCGGGGTTCCTCGTTGTTTTGAGCTATCCGCAAGGAAGGTCATTTACTTTGCGCCCTCCGTTTTAAATCGTATGTTGCGCTTGGTTGAATAAGCTGCGGATTGCGCGACGCCCGCGATGCGCGTGAAACTTGCTGCTTAGGCCGCATGGAAGTCCCGTTTCAAATAAAACTACGCGACAACTTTTCAAAAATGCTTGTGGTGGGCCCACCAGGTTTCGAACCTGGGACCGCCCGGTTATGAGCCGGATGCTCTACCACTGAGCTATAGGCCCACGTAAAAGCAATTTCGGTAAATACACCATTCCCGTTTCATTTGCAAGATTTTTTTCGCAAAATTATTTTGCCGCCGATAGGGCGCGACAGCCGCCTAAAAGCGTTGCGAGGCCGCTTAAGTTCAGATTTTAAACCCGATAGAAAAATAAGGAATGCCGATTGGAGTGTATTTCCAGACATATTTAAAATATTCTTTAAATGCGGGAATGAAAAAACCTAAATCTCCGTACATTAAGTCTCCGTGGCCGCGAAAGCCGTAAAAGAGCATGAAAAATTTGCCGTTCATGTAATCGTCGTCAACGTCCGTTCCGGCGAACAACGGAGCGTACGCTTCCAACAAAAACGACCAGTTTTTTGAAAATTGAAAACTGGCGCCCGCGTTAGGAAGAAGAAGCGCGACGTCTGAATTGCGGAATTCGCCGTCGGTTCGCGCGCCGAAACCGTTGGCGATTAATCCGACGTTGAATTGAAACGGTTTCTTAAGATAGGTTATGGAAGCGTTGCCTCCGTAAAGGTAAACGCTCGTTTCAATGAAGGCCAGCGGGAAAAAGCCTCCGGCCATTATTCCCAGCGAGCCTTTCCATTCGTCCGAGAAGGCGACGCCGGCTCTCGCGGTGGGCAATAGGCCGAAGACCCCGACGGGAACTATGCCGATTACTCCTAGTTGAATATTTTCCGTAACGCCGATTTGAAACTCCCACGCCGCTCCGACATAGCCTGTAATGGTCATTTCTCCTGGGGCTAGAGTGGCCGCGGTCGGCGAAAACATTATGCGGTGCCTAGTGCTGAATACGTTGTCGCCGCCTTCTTTCTCGTCTGCGTTTTGTTTCTCGGAATTTTTAGCGGACGACGAATCGAGCTTAGGTTTATTGTTGTTAAGCGCGGTTTCCGAAGGAGACTCTTCCCTGCATAACGGAGAAGCCGACAGGTTTTTCACAAGAGACAAAGGGACGCAGTCCGAAGGGCATTCGGGCGGCGCTGATTTCAGTTCTTCGGCAGATTTAAGGTCTTGTACGTATCCGGCGGGGATGCAGCCCTGCGGGCACTTGGGGCATATAGGCGCATCCTCGGCCTTAGCGAAAGAAACGAATAACGTAATAGCCGCCGCGCTTAGCGCGAAAGACGCCGTTAGGCTGAATTTATTATTGTATTTCATAACAAAATATCCTTCGTTTATTTTTCTTTTTAAAATTAAACAACAAACTTTGACTAATGTCAAACTGTTGAATATAGTTATTGAGATTGTATGGAGGTGATTATGACTCTTTTGAACAGTTTGTCAGCCGCGCTCGGCATGGAGAAAGTGGACGTCGTTTTCCTTGTCAGCCTGATTTCCATCCTTATCAACCTGCTGGTTTTGGTAAAAGTAGGAAAGCTGGTTTTTGAAGAAGGGCTGTTTCGCATGGCGCGCAAACAGCACAAGCTCGATAAGGAGATACGCGCCAAAGGCAGCGAACTCGCGGACATCATACTCGAAGAAATAGGCTTTATTTCTAAGCATCTCAAAGAAATTTTAACCACCGAGTCGCTCGACAACGCGGAGCAGTCGCTTCGCTGGATAATGAGCAAGCAGCAGCGTCTTCAGAGCCTTTCCACTCAGGTGCGCCGCTACTTCGGCAAAGAGGAATACAATCGCTTAGAGGAAATAAACAAGCGAATTAAGATCATTTCCCGTTTCTCGGAAAAAGATAAAACCTATGAAATCTTCCTCATGCAGAGGCAGGAAGCCGACGCGATTATCAAGCAGTTAATCGTTAAGGTAGAGGCTCTGTTGGAAGCCGTCGTTCAGATGGCCAACACGGCAAAATGAGCTTTTTGCAAGAAGCGTTTTTTAAAAAAATTAAAGAATTGGAATTAGAGGGGAAAGCGTGCGTTTTGGCCGTTTCCGGCGGATGCGACTCCATGACGCTGCTGGATTTGGCGAGCGGAGTTTCCGCCGATTTGCGCCTTCGCTTGATTGTCGCGCACGTTCATCATCATTTACGAGGAGAAGAAGCCGACGGCGACGAGGCGTTCGTGCGCGGCGAGTCGGCGGCTCGCGGGCTTGAATACAGGCGCTTGGACGTCCGCCCCAAGCCGGGCGCGAACGAAGACGAGCTGCGCAGACTGCGTTACGGGGCGTTAGACGCGCTGATGGACGAAACCGGCGCTCGGCGATGCCTGCTGGGACACACCGCCGACGATCAGCTTGAGACGGTTTTAATGCGGTTGTCCGAGGGCGCGGGGCCTTTGGGTCTTGCGGGCATTCCCGAAGCGAACGGGCGTTACGCGAGACCGCTGCTAGGTTTTTTCAAAAGCGAACTGAAGGCGTACGCGCTTGAACGCGGGCTTAATTGGCGCGAAGACGCGATGAACGACGACATGCGTTACCGCCGTTGCAGAGCGAGGAAAATTGCGGTTCCGGCGTTTGCGGAAGCGTTCGGCGATTCGGCGCTTAGAGGCGCGCTGCAAAGCGCAAAGTTGTGCCGCGAGGCGTACGAGTCGCTGCGTCTAGCCGTAAACGCGGGGCGCTTTAAAAAGGCCGAAGGCCGTTACGACGCGACGGAAATCGCGAAATATCCGGACGCGCTGAAAGCCGCAGCGGTCAAGCTCCTAATTGAGGATTATTTGGGCGGAAAGGCTCCAAGGGGCGTTTTAATCAACCGCGCGCTCGACGCTATAAACAGCCGCTACCCGCAGGCATGCGTCGAGATGGGAGGCGGTCTTTACGCCTGCCGCGACTACGGCGATCTTGCGTTTACGCGCGAAACCCCGCGATGGACGCCTCGGACTTTCGAGCCGTTCCGCATATCCGGCTTCGGAGAATACGTCTTTGCGGCTGGAACTCTCGTTATAAGACCCTACGAGGGATTTTGTCCCAAAGGGGCGTTCGCCGCTTTGGTTCCGCTTTCGCTGCACCCGTTCCCGTGGCTTGCGCGTCCGCGAAAACCCGGCGATAAAATTCGTCCCGGCGGCGCGGGTTTTCATAAGAGCTTGAAGGAGCTTTTAATCGAGAAAAAAATTCCGAGGCCGGCGCGAGAGCTCGTTCCGGTTATAGAATGCGGGGGCGAAATAATATTGGCGCTTCCCGCCGCAAGAGGCTGCGCAAAGAGCGAGGAAAACGCCGCGCTTGTAGTCTTCGCAGCCTTAATAAATTTCGGCTCAATTATTTGACTCCGTTCGTAATAAAAAAATCCCCCGCTCCAATTTTGATCGGGGGATTATGATTTTGAGGAAAGAAAGTCAGAATTTGCTTAAAAACGCGGAGCACGCTTTCGCGGCGGCGTAAATATCGGCCTTGCTGGCGAGCTCGAACGGCGAGTGCATTCCGACAAGCGGAACGCCGAGGTCGATTGTGTGAATGAGATGGCGAGCCAGAAGGAAGGCGACGGTTCCGCCGCCTCCTTCGTCAACCTTGCCCAGTTCGGTCAGCTGCCACGCTATTTTCTCGTCGTCAAACAGCCTGCGCAGTTTCGCGACGTATTCCGCGTCGGCGTCGGAGCTTCCCGCCTTGCCGCGCGCGCCCGTGTATTTAAGCATGTTTACGCCGTAGCCCAATATTGGCGCGTTGTTTATCTCGTGGACTTCTTTGAAGTTCGGGTTGACGGCCGCGCTTACGTCGGTGGAGAGCGCCGAGGAAATGGACAGAACGTCCCGAACGCGCATATCGCCGCAGCCTTTTTCCAAACCGTCCGCTATCTTGCTTACGGCGTGATAGAAGAAGCTCGAATCCATGCCGGTGGCGCCGTAAGATCCGATTTCTTCTTTGTCGGCCAAAAAGACGACGGCGGTTTTTTCAGGCGTTTCTTTCATGTTGAACAGCGCCCATATATTGGCGAACGCGCAGACCCGGTCGTCGTGTCCGTAGGCGGCGATTATCGAGCGGTCGAGCCCGACTTCGCGAGCCGAGCCCGCCGGAACGGCTTCAAGCTCGGCGCTTACGAAATCGTTCTCGTCGATTCCGTAGTCGTCGTACAGCTTTTCCAAAACGGTCATTTTTACTTTCTCCTTGACCGATTCGTCGTCCACGGGGATTGAGCCGCAGATTAAGTTGAGCTGTTCGCCGCGGATTACGTCCGGCGTCTTGAGATCGCCCTGAACGCGGGCGGCAAGGTGCGGCAGCAGATCGGGAATAACGAATACGGGATCGTTCTCGCCGTCGCCGATATTAATATTGACCGTCGAGCCGTCTTTAAGCGCCACGACGCCTATTATAGCCATGGGGCGCTGGGTCCATTGATATTTTTTTATTCCGCCGTAATAATGCGTTTTGAATATTGCGGTGGACGATTCTCTGTCTTCAATCAGCGGGTTGGGTTTGAGATCGAGGCGAGGGCTGTCAACGTGCGAGGCGACTATGTTTAAGCCTTCTTTTACGCCTTTTTTGCCAACTACGGCCAAAACGACGTTCTTGCCGCGGTTTGCGAGATAAATTTTGTCTCCGGCTTTGGGCGATTTGAAGCTTTCAAGAGGCTTAAAGCCATGCTTTTTCGCCGTTTCAATCGTTTCGGCTACGAACTGGCGCTCGTTTTTGCACTCGGAAATCATTTTCATGTATTCCTTGCACAAATCGTCCAGTTCCTTATGCTGCGCGCGCGAAAAATCGTTCCACGCGCATCTGCGCCTGCGGGAAATTTTCTCTTCCAATTCCTTGTATTTGGATTTCTTATCCATCTTTTTTCTCCTTGCGTCGGTTGCGTCGTCAAGTTTGCGGTTCGTTTAAAAACTGTAATACGTTAGAGAGCGCGGCGCAACATTTCTTTTTTAACGCGGTAAAATTTAAAAATTACTCTTTGACTTCGGCCGCTTCGTTAGGCAGAGCCGCGAGCGTCAAGGCGGCCATAACGGCGAGCGCCGCTCCAAGTCCGAAGGCGTACTGCGGCCCCCAATGCTTCCATATAAATCCGGCCGCGACGGATGCGGGCAAAGCCGCGACGCCCACGCTCGCGTGATAAAGGCCGAATCCCGTTCCTCGTTTGTTTTTAGGCGCAAGAGAGGCGACCAGAGCTTTCTCCGGCCCTTCGGTAAGCCCGTAATACAGGCCGTAAACGACGAACAGCGCCCAGAACTGCCATTGGGCGTCTGCAAAAGCGAAACCGGCGTAGCAGAGCGCGTAAACGAGCCAGCCTAAGAAGATGGTTTTTTTATAGCCGATTTTATCGGCCAGAACGCCTCCAGGCGTGTTGAAAGCCGACTTCGAAAGGTGCAGAGCAATCCACAAAACCGGAACCATTTCGAGCGCGAGGCCTTTGTTTTGAGCGTGCATAACGAGGAACAAATCGGACGAATTGCCGAGGGTAAAAAGGAGCATAGAAGCTAGAAAGATTCCGAACGCTTTCTTGTCTTTTACGCGCTCTTTAGCGCTTTGCGTCTGCGACGAAAGCGAAGGAGAAGGCGAAGGGTTCGTTTCGGTTTCCTTTTTTTCTTTAACGACGAATACTATGAGAAATACGGTAAAAAGGCTTGGTATGGCCGTTGCGAGGAACAGTTTGCGCAGATCGTCGTTGAATGCGTAAAGCAGCGCCAGCGCAATCAGCGGGCCGACAACCGCGCCTAAGTTGTCCATAGCTCGGTGAAAACCGAACGCGCGTCCCCTCATGCTTTTGTCGACGGAGGCCGCTAAAAGAGCGTCTCTCGGCGCGCTTCTTATTCCTTTCCCAATTCTGTCGGCGCCGCGCAGAACCGCCACGTGCCATCCCGCCGCGGCGAACGCCGCCAGCGGACGCAGAACGCTCGACAGCGTATATCCTATTGCGGCGAGCGTTTTATGCTTTTTTATTTTGTCCGACCACCAGCCGGAAAAATATTTCAACAGAGCCGCTATGCTCTCCGCGATTCCTTCCATTACGCCCAGAATTTCCGGCCCCGCGCCCAGAGTTAAAAGAAATTTGGGCAAAAGCGGATAGACGATTTCGCTTGAAGCGTCGTTGAAGAAGCTGACTAAGCCGAGCGCTTTTACCTGGCCGGGGAGTTTTTTACTTTTGCTATTTGACGGTTCGCTCATTAGAAACCTTTTTTGCGTCGATTTTAAAAAACGTTCCAGCATTCGGGCGGGCGGTCGAGCGCGAATGCCGCGTCCAGCGCGCGAAGGAGCTTTGCGTCCGCGCAGGCTACGCGTCTGCTGTGGCGCGCCAAACTAGAAAGCGTCGTTCCTCCCATGAGAAAAATCGAAAAGTCTTCGACCGAAATTTTAATTCTGGGCGCGCTCGCGCATGCCGGTTCGTCGATGAAGCGCCCGTCCGCTATTTTAACGGCGAATTCCATGTCGTTCGCCGCGATTAAGTCGTCTTCGACGACGAAAACCGCCTCGACGCTCGTTTCGTTGAATTTGAGAGAGGCGAGAATTTCCCGCATTCCGGCAGCGTCGAGGACTCTCGTCATAAGGCCGTAACCAACTGTTTCTCCGATGTGAAACTCGTCCAGCAAAGCCGTTCCGGGCTCCGGCGACGAAATGTCGAGCGCGGAAAGCCAAAAATCGGGGTCGAAAGAGTAAACGGCGATTTTCTTCGTCTGATCGGACTGCGCGCGCAAAAAGGCCAGAAGCGCCCGCAAATCTTCGGGAGCGTCGTAAAGCGTTTCTTTTACTTCGATAGAATAACTGAAAGGGCTGCTCTTTCCGAAGTCGGCGAACGCGAATTCCATGCAGGCGGTCAAGCGTCCATTGCGTCTTACTCCCACGCGGTTCTTCGGCGGTCTGCCAAGTTCGCGCATCAGCTTGAAAGGCGTTGCGTCCCGGAAAATCATTCCGTTTATTTCCGCCGCTTTCTTGTTGTAATATTCAAGGTATTCCGCTTCGCTCTCGACGAACTCGCACGCGCCGGCGTCTCCCTGCGGAAGATCGGTCGAATTAAAGACGAACTTGCGAACTCGCGTAACGACGCCGTAACCCATTTTACGGTAAAATTCCACCCTGAACGGATATAACGCGGCCAGCCGGTATCCGTCCTCTACGCTTTGACGGTGGAACTCCTTAATCATTTCCAAACATATATGTTTTTTCTTTTGGCGCATATCAACGGCCACGCCGCCTAGCCCTGCGACTTTTATTTTGGCGCCGCGGAAACACATTTCAAAATTATGTCTTCGGTAAGAGCCCAGCAAATCGCCGCCGTCGAATAAACCGTAGATGTAAGCGTCGCCGCTTTCCATGCGAAAGTTGAAAATTTTTTCCGCCAGCTTTGGCGCAAATCCGGGATACGCAAAGCTCATCAGCGTTGAAAATTTCGCGCAGTCGTTTCTTTCCAAACGTCGTATTTTATAATTTTTATTCATTTGATTTCTCCTTGGATGCCGTTTCCGAGACGAAAAGAAAGGGCGCTTTGGGCGCCCTTCGGTAAAGGTCAAATTTTATTAAGTCTTACTTTGACGGTATATCAACGTGAACCTTCAGGTAATAATTGCCGGTCGCTCCCGCCGCGCCGTCAACGACCAAGTAGAATTGTCCGCTGGTCGTCAGCGTGTAAATCAGCGTCTCAGGCTCTCCCGCGCCGTTTGCGTTCGCTCCCATGCAGGTGGAGGGGGAGTTCTCGCACGGATACATTATATAGAGAACCGCGTCGAAGTCCACGAACTCGAAAGTCGCCGTCAGCGTCCATCCGGCTTCGATGTCGATCGCGTAAACGTTCTCTACGCCCGGCGCCGCGTTTGCCGCAAGTCCCGAACATGCGGTCGGGTTGACGGAATCGCCCAGCTGCGTCGTCCGTTCAAGCAGTGTGTCGGCGTCGCCGTTGGCGTCAACGATTAAAGAGTACGGGTTGCCGCACGTCCCCGCGCGTGAAAGCTCTGGTTCTTCTTCGGGCAGTTCCTCCGAGGCTTCAATTTCGGTTTCATCCGGGTCTCCTCCGGCGCAGTCGGAGTCGAATGCCAGCGATATGGAATTTAGCTGTCCTGTTCCTCCGGCGTAATCGTCGTAAACGTGAATTTTCCAGTAGCCTTTGCGCGTCAACGACATGAAATCTTCGGTCGAGAAAGTTTTAACCAAATCGACCAGTCCTTGATAGTCGTGGAAGTAGAGATCGGACATGTACCCAGCCGGGTGTTCCAGCGATATGCGCAGCTGGCCTACGTTCGGGTGCGTAATATCGACGGTCAGGCAGACTTTGGATTGAATTGAGGCCGAGTCTCCTTTGTAAATGAACGCCGAAAGTCCGGCCGTTGAGTCGTCGGGTATTTGCGCGGGCAAAATAGTGGGCGCGTGGCAGCGCTGGTCGGATTCGGCGCAGAAGAAAGTTCCGCCGTAGCGGCTTGTGCAGAAGAGGTCGCTTGTGCAAGGCAGGGCGCAGTCGCCGGTTTTGCCGTTTGCGTCGATATGACAGACGTTGGGCTGGACGCAGCCCGAATCGCTTGAACACGCCGTATATTCGTTTTCAAGCTCAATCTCCGGCTCGTTGTCCGCAACGTCGCCGTCGGACGGGCAAATCATCGCGTCGTCGGATGGGAAATGGAACTGAATATTCTGAACCCAAGGGACTCCGTTAAACGGATCCAGCGCAAACGGCTGGACGTCCTGCGGGGTTACGGCGTAGTCGTTGCCGCTGTTAGCCTCGTTGCAAACGTCGTAGAAGGCTTTAAGCCAGTACGAACCCGCGACCAAGTTGCGGATTTTAAAGAAGTAACGGCTGTAGGAAACGCTCGGATCCTTCGCGTTTACGCGGGCGATCGGCGCGGTAAGCCCTAATGATGGATCTTCTCTGTAAGCCTCGACGTAAATTCGCTGCGTCAACCCGAAAAGGGACGGAGGAACGTCGATGGAGCCGGACAATTCTCCGAGAGACTGGTTGTCGTAATCCATGTAAACGTCGGCGGTGTAGGTAATTTTATTCGGGTTGGACAAGTCTATCGTCAACGGCGCGTAGGCTGCGAACGCCCACTCGTACAAGGGGTTAATCGTTCTATCGCCGTCGTTGTCGAACCAAACGCGCACCCAGTATTTGCCGTTGGGCAAATCTGTAAATTGGTAGCTGGGATAGTAGCTGTTGTTGTCGATTTTTTTAAACGGCGTAACGCTTATGTCCACCGGCGGAGCGTTGAATAACTGAACCTGCATGAAATCATGGACGTAAAGATTTCCCGCCCAAATAGAGCCGGAAATAGTTCCTCCGGCAATCTCTTCTTCCGGTTCGGCGTCGTATTCGTCGGCTTCTTCCGCGGTTTCTTCAATTTCAGGATCGCCGTCAACCGGCGCGCTTTGGGTTGTGAAGAGAATAGAAGTATCGGCAAGCGGGTTGCCGGCCAAATCCTTTAAGCCGCTTGAAAGGCGCAGTTCGTAAGTCGTAGAATATTCGAGAACGTCGATTGACAGCTCGTACTGCGTATAGTTTTGAGCGTAAAACTCGCGGTGAGTTCTGCCGAGGAAGCCTATTTCGCAGTCGGGCAAAACGCAGCCGGACTTGTGGAACTTTACGTTATTCCATGTCTCGGCGTCGAAAGTCATCAACTCGGAGAAATTGACGATAATTGTATAAACCTTTACGCTTACTCCGGTTTCGCCGTGCATAGGGCTTGAGTTGGAAACGGTCGGCGGAGTTTTATCTTCTGGTTCAATCTCTTCTTCGTCGAGTTCCGGTTCCGTTTCTTCTTCGGGCTGCTCGTCCGTTATTTCCGTAATTTCCGACTGCTCTTCGTCGCCGTCAACGGCGATGCACGCTCCAGCGTCGCAGAATTCGCCTGCGCCGCACGGAACTGTCGCTCCGTAGGCCGAACCCTTGTCGTTGCATGTAGCGACGCCGTTGCCGTCGCACTTTTTGCTTTTGGGAGCGCATATTTGCGCCGCGCACGCCCCGGCGCTGCAATACTGGTTCGACGGGCACGTAACCGGCGTAGAGTAGCCTGAGCCGTCGGGTTTGCAGAATTTATAAGCGAAATCGCCGTCGCAGACCACGGAGTTAGGCTGGCATGCGTAGTCGGCGCAAGCTCCTTCGTTGCAGTACTTGCCGTTCGGGCAGACTTCCGGGTCAAGGTAATCGCTTCCCTGCTTATTGCAGGTCAGAACGCTTGTTGTGGAGTAGCATTTCTTTTCGCCGGGCGCGCAAATTTGGTTCTGACAGTCGCCGTTTAAGCAGAACTTGCCTGAGCCGCAAGACTCCGCGTCTCCGTAGCCTGAGCCGTCGAGTTTGCATGTTTTAAACGCGAAATCTCCGTCGCAGATTTTATATTCGGGGCTGCAGACCCAATCGAAGCATTCGCCGTCTTTGCAATATTTAAGATCGGGGCAGTCCAAAAGAGTTTTCCATTGGCCGTTTTCGCACAGCATAACGGTTTTTCCGTCGCATTTTTTCGTCCAATCCGCGCAAACTGGTTCGAGGTCTTGCTCAACTTCGTCTCCCGTCTCGTCTTCGCCCTCGTCCGCGTCGTCGCCGGTTTCGTCGGGTTCCGCTTCTTCTTCGTCGCCGTCGATAGTTAAGCATTCGCCGCCGACGCATGTTTTGCCCATTTCGCACTGCTGCGCGTCGCCGTAGCCCGACCCCGTCTCGTTGCATACTCTATACGCCGTTTCTCCGTCGCATATCTTGCTTGCCGGCTCGCACGCTTTTGTTTTGCATTCCGCTTCGTCGCAGTACTGCGTCGTTTCGCACCAAACAATGTCGTAGTCCGACCCCTTTACGTTGCATGTCGCGACGGCGTTCCCTTCGCATTTCTTGTCGCCGGGCTTGCAGGTTTGTTTTTCGCACTTGCCGCCCTCGCAGTATTCGCCGCTTTGGCAGTTGGTCGGCGCCGAGTAGTCCGAGCCGTCGGACAGACATGTTTTGTATGCGAAGTCGCCGTCGCAAATTTTATTGTCGGGCGAGCAGATACGGTCATGGCATTGCGCGTCCCTGCAAAATTGGCTTGACGAACATTCCGACAGTTCTACCCAATAGCCGTTTTGGCATTCGACGATTTTTAATCCGTCGCATTTTTTCTCTGCGCCTTGGCACGTCTGCGCCTCTTCTTCGACTGGCTCGGCGTCGTCGGTCTCCTCTATTTTTTCTTCGTCCCCGTCTTCCTCGACGATCTGCTCTTCTTCCTGTATATCGCCGTCGGTTTTGTTCTCCCCGCCTCCTCCGCCGCACCCGGCGGCCGCCGACAACGCCCACACCAACAGAGCCAATAACGGCAATACGCTATAACGTCTCATAATTTGCCTCCGTAATACAAGCGACCTCCAATAATATTCATATTATATATATTAAAATAGGCTGGGCGGCGTGTCAAAGAAATAAGAAGATTTCTAGGTTTAACCCGCCCAAATTAATCGCCGCTCTTTAAGTTTAATTGAAAGGAAACGGCTACGGTTTACAAACGGCCGCAATGCCCTTGACTCCTTTTATAAGCTCTCCGCTGCGCGCCGCGAGTTCTCCTCCGATGTAAACTTCTTCGGGCGGTTTGCACATAAGCGCGCCCTCGAAAGCCGACCAGCCGCACTTTGTTTTCAATTCGCTTTTTTTGAGAGGCGACAAAGCGAAAATATTAGCTTGGTCGTAAATTATAATGTCCGCGTCGAATCCTTCGCGTATCGCTCCTTTGCCTCTTAGTCCGAAGCGTTTTGCGGCGTTGAAAGAGGAGGAAGCAGCGAACCTCGTCAAATCTAATCTTCCGCCTCTTGCAAACAGCAGTCCGAGTCTCGACAGCGTGTCGAGTCCCGGCATGCCCGAAGGAAATTTATCTTTATTTTTTTCTTCTTCGGTATGAGGCGCGTGATCGGTCGAAAGGCAGTCAATCGTTCCCGCGGCGAGAGCGGCGATAAGCGCGTTCCTGTCTCCCAATCGCCTGACAGGCGGGTTTATCGCGCTTTTTGCGCCTATTCGCTCCCACGATTCCCGTCCGTCCATAAGCGCGTGTTGAGGCGTTGTTTCGGCGGTTATATCCGCTCCTTGCGCTTTCAAGCGGGCTAGCAGCGACGCCTCTTCCGCGAGGCTCAAATGGCATGCGTGAACCGGAACGCCGTATTTGAGCGACAATTCAGCAGCGAGCCGCATTCCGTCGATTCCCGCAACCGCCGGACGCCTTAAATAATGCGGGAACTTCGCCAGCTCGGCGCCTGCGCGCAGTTCAAGCGAAGACTGAAGCTCGCCGTGGAAAGCGACCGGTTTTTTACATCCGCGTCTTTTCATTTCCGCGAAAAGCCGCTCTACGTCCGCTCCGCGCATAAGCATGTCGCCGGTTGTGGAGCCTAAAAAGAGTTTTACTCCGCAGACGTAATCGCGCCGCAGCAGATTAGGCAGCTCTTCTATGTTAGACGGCGTCGCCGCGACGAAAAAAGCGTAGCCGCACTTTGCGCTTTTAGCGGCGATTTCGGCTTTTATATCTAAAGACGCTTCGTCAACGGTAGGAGGGTTTGTGTTGGGCATATCAAATATCGTCGTAACGCCTGCTGCCGCGGCGGCGGACGTTCCGGTCTCGAAAGTTTCTTTTTCGGGAAAACCTGGATCTCGCAGGTGAACGTGAGGGTCGATGAGTCCGGGCAGCAGCAGTTTCCCTTCGCAGTCAATTTCCCTCATTGAGCCGGAAGCGATTTGAGGCGCGATCTCGACGATTTTACCGCCGCTTACCGCTACGTCGGCTTTAACTATTCCGCGGGCGTTTACCACCGTCCCATTTTTGAAAATCGCGTCCGGCATAATTTTCTCCTCGAATACGATAAAGCCCCCGCTAGAGAGGTATGCGGGGGCTTTTTTATGCCCAAAGAGCCAGTGAAACCGATGGCAATCTCTTTAGGCGACCAACTAAAAAAAATATAGCCCAAAAAGCGCCTTTTTTCAAATTTTTAAATTAAAAAAATATAAAAGATAGGAATATTGATATGTTACAAAAATCAACCTTTCGGTTTAAAAGAAGCATATCAATGCTTATTTGTTATAAGTTGGCGATATATTTATTGCAATTCAAGCTCGTTTTCGCGGCGCTTCGGTATTTTACGGTTTTGAGCTGCGGCGAGTAAGTTCTACTTAGTTTCCTTCTCGATGCGGCGCCTAAGCGCTTCGATTTGTTGTTGAGTTTTCACGTCTTCAATAACCAAATTTTCAATTTTGTTTATCGAGTGAAGCGCCGTCGAATGGTCTCGTCCGCCTAAAAATGAGCCGATTTCCTGCAGGCTCATCTCGGTGTGCCGTTTCAAAAGATACATCAAAACCTGCCGCGGGAAGACGATTTTCTGCATTTTGCTTTTGCCTTTTAAGGCCGCGGGCGAGATTTTAAAATATAAACAAACAATTCGCATTATTAAGTCGGGCGAAATAATTTTTTTTGCCGAAACGAAGCGCGCAAGAGCTTCGTTGGCCAGTTCCGCGGTTATAACGGGTTTGGCCGTCAGACTGGAAAGGGCTTCCAGCCGCATGAGTATTCCTTCGAGCTCTCGTATGTTTGTGTTCGCCGGAAGATTTTTTACTATGTGTTCGGCCATAGGCTCCGACAACGGTATTTTCGCCGCCGCCGCTTTTCTTAATAGTATTTCGCGCAGCGTCTCGTGCGAAGGGTGTTTTATGTCAACCACAAGGCCGCTCTTAAGCCTAGATACCAGTCTGTCGTCCAAATCGCGGATTTCGGCTGGAAATTCGTCCGCCGTAAAGAGCATCTGTTTGCCCTTTGTGTGCAGGCAGTTGAATAAATGGAATATCTCTTCCTGCGACGAGCTTTTTCCGGCGAGGAACTGAAGATCGTCAACGATTAAACAGTCGCAGTTATTGCGGTAACGGTCGTGGAAGCGCTCGACGCTTCCGCCGTGAATTGCGCGCACAAGCTCGTTCAAAAAGTTTTCCGCCGTAACGTAAACGACGTTTGCGCCGCGGTTAAGTTCAAGCGTTTTATGAGCTACGGCCTGCGCCAGGTGCGTTTTGCCGAAGCCTGTTGGCGAGTGGAGAAACAGCGGGTTGTAGGATTCGCCGGGGTTCTTGGCTACTCTCAGGCAGGCCGCGTAGGCCATTTCGTTGCAGGAGCCGACAACGAAGTTTTCGAAGGTAAAGTTGGAACGAAGATTAGGCGAGGCTTTTCCGGTTTTAACCGCGCCCGGTTCGGGTTTGGGCGCTTCCAGCGGAACGGATGCGAAAACGTTAACCGAAGGCCTTTTGGTTTCTATTATTTCAAGAGTCAAGCCCGGAAAGACGGGACGAGCCTCGCGCTCAATCATGTCGCGGAAATTGTCGTCCAGGTAGTCGCGCATGAAACTGTTAATCGCCGCGACCACCAGTTTTTTTCTTTTTTCATCTACTCCCGCAAATTTCAGAGAAGAAAACCACAGCTCGAAATTATCTTCCGAGACGCGCCGTTTCAACCCCAAAAGAACAGTATTCCACAGCTCGGAATATTTACCGTGCATTATTTTTCCTCAACATTAAATTCGAGTTTAAATTATAAGCGTCATGGGCTCAATTGACTACTTTTCCGGCCAATAGTCAAGCCCGCGTAAAGGCTTTTTAATCCGTTTTTTGGCGCTTTGCGTAACGGCTTGAACTTCTTATGGTTTCTCAAATGGCTAAAAATAAATTATATCGCAAATTTATTGTTTTTTGTACAATTCTTAATTTCCTCGGCGCGGCTCTCGGCGTATTAGTCGGATATTCTTGCATTTTTCGCGTAGTAAACGAAACTAGTCAATATCTTTAAGGAAATTAGACTTCCGATGTTTATAAATAGGCAATTTTATATTTAATTTTAGTCAAATTAAATTATATTAAGGTTGCTTGCTTTGCTCTTTTTTAAAGGGGACGGCTTCTTCGTCTCCGTAAAGAGAGATGTATTCGCTTTCAAAGCCGGGGCATTCCGCTTTTAGCTCGCATGTCGAACATTTTTCAGGGAAAAAAAGAGGCTCATTTGTTATTGGTAAAATATTGGCTTCCGTTTTTTTTAAAAATGAAAGCGGCGTCGAAGAGTTTTTGGCGTTGTTTATTCCCGCCGGAAGAAGACACAGCGGCCACGAATACAGCTCGAAGTTTATTCCGGCTTCAAAAGCAGTTTTCGCGGCGAGTCCGAGGCGGCGGGATGCGACCGCGAACCGCGCAATAAGCTCCTGTTTGTTTTTGGCGCGCGCCCGGCAGGCAAAAGAAGCGGGAGCGACGCGCCATACATTAATATTAAGACGCGCAAGCAGAGCCGGAATTTCTTGCAGCGAGTTTGAGTTGGATCGCGCCGCGGGCGTAACGGCTTCTATGCGCAAGCCCGCCTTTTTGGCCGCGCCGACGTTTTTTATAAACGAGGCGAAGCCTCCTTTAGTTTCGCTCATGTAGTCGTAAGCCTTCGGAAGATGCGCGTAAACCAGAGCGATCGCCAAGGCTGCGCCTTCGAGCGCTTTCGCGTCGAGAGGTTTTTCGCTCAAAACGACAGGCGCAGGGTTTTTATCTCTCTTGGTCATGCTCGCTAAACTCCGTTTCCGAAACCGGAATGAATTCGTCCAGCCCCCACGCCTTGGCGTAAAGCAGGTAAATGCCGGGGCAGACTTTGCCGAATGCGCATTCGGCGGCGCGGGGACAAATGATAGTCGTTTTAATGTCGTGCTTGCTGCCTGATAGAAATTTATCGGACGCGCGTCCTTTTGAGTCCATGTAGGCGACGCTCGCCTGAAGCCTGTCGAGCGAATGCGAGCCCGAAGCGTCGTTCGTTTTGTCCGCGGTAAAAGGCGTTTTAAGGTTTTTTCGCGCCCGAAGAATGACGCAGTGGGGAATTATCATTGTGTTCGAGAATTTCAGCGCAAGCTTTTCGGCGAGGCGGGAGCGGGCGGGGAGTTTTTTATACTGCTCTGCCGCGTCGGCCAGAACCTCCGAGTAAGAAAGCGAGACTTCCCGGCAGCGAGCGGGGTCGAATGTGAACGGCGCGACAAGTTTGTATTCGTCTAATTGCAGCGATTTTTCAGCGAGGAATTTTTCCACGTCGATAATATGCTTTGAATTTAGCCTGCAAATCGTCATGTGAACGCGCGTAGGAATTTTCGTTTTTTTAAGGTTGTCAATCGCTTTTACT
Organism: uncultured Myxococcales bacterium; assembly: GCA_964400725.1. Classification (GTDB taxonomy): domain Bacteria; phylum Myxococcota_A; class SURF-8; order SURF-8; family CAYNVS01; genus CAYNVS01. The sequence goes on along the minus strand of CAYNVS010000013.1, from coordinate 55,715 downwards.
GCCCGCTCGAACGACCCCGGAACGCGCGTTACTGCGTCGTGAAGCTTTGCGTTGTGGCCGTAAATTCCCATGCGGACGCCCGTCAGGCCGGCTTTTTTCATCGTTTTGCAAAAAGCCGCGGACGCGAATTTTTCGCCGTGTGTTTGTATTTCTATTTCCTCGTAGCCCGCCGTTTTGGCCTTTTGAATTATTGTCGGAAGATTTTCGTATTCGAGCGGCTCGGTTCCCACTATGAGCGCGCGGTCTGCGCCCAGTTTGCGGCCTTTTTCAAGCTGCGCTTCGATTTCGTCCATCGACGTATGAATATATTCAGAACCGGGCGGATCGACGTTTTTGAACGTGCAGAAGACGCAGTCGTTTTGGCAGCCGCTTGTAAGCAGTATGTTGGCGGTTCCTCCGCGGTTTGCGGCCGGTTTTGACGCTTTAGTTCCGCGCGCGCTTTCGCATGCGGGCGCAAGCCAGCATAATTTGCAGGTTTCGTCTCCAGCGCAAATCGGAGTTTCTCCGCCGGCCAGCAGGGCGGCAATTGCGGCTTCGCTTTCGCGGGCGTCGGGCGCGGCGACTTCCGGTTTGTCGGAATATAGCAGCGTAAGACTTGCGGGCAGACGCTTTACGCTGAAAGAAATTTTAGGTTTGTTCGCAAAGAGCTCGTCCATCGCCGATTTAAGCGCGTCGATTGACGGAATGAGAGCGGCCGTTTGCGCGGCAAAAGGGCTTGGGCAGACTATTTCGGCGAAAGAGAAGCCAAGCGTTTGAGCGAGCTTGAAGAACTCCTTAATTTTGCGCGAATTGTCCGCGGTAAGGTAAAAGCGCCCCGACGTCTTCAAGTTCGCCGCGAGCGCCGCCTTGGCGCTTTGTTTGAAAGCCTCAAACGCCCCGTCGAATCCGGCTAGGCGGTCGTAGGCGCGCTTGTCGGCGCCTAAAACGCAAAAGACCACCGAGGATAACCCCGCTTTTTTTAAAAGAGGCAGACGAACCGCAAATTCAGCTTCGGGCGCGCACGCCTCTAATGATATTGGCGCGTAGCCCAGCTTGAGCGCAAGCGCGCACAAAGGCGTCGTCATCTGCTCGCGCGCGGCTCCCTTTCCGGTAAAAGCAAGGGCTCCGCTTCTTCTTCCGCGTTTAAGAGCAAGACTGACGGCGGCGGCGGAAAAAACGCTTTTTGCGCGGGCGTTCGAGCAAAAGTCAAACGCGCATTCGCTTTTCCCCGGGATAAACGCGGTTGTAGCGTCCCGCTCTTCGGTTCGGTTATTCATGCCGTCTCAAGGCCGCGGCAGGGTTCTCGATTATTATTGGGGATTGCCGCCAACCCCTTTAATGGTTTAAATTTTCTACGGAAGGACTTTGGGCGCGCCGAATTCGCCGTTTATCCTGTCAATCTGCCAGCGCGCGGCTTCTCCCTTGGCTCCGATGCTGGCCGTAAGCGTGTAGCGGGCGAGCGATTCGTTCCGCAGATAAATGTTAATCGTAACCGAAGCTCCGCTGCGACCCATGCAGATGCCTACAATTTCAGACGTGCAGTCTTCAAGGTAGCTGGCCTTTATCAGATACGCGCCGTCAACTTCCAAACCCGTGTGAGTAATTATTTCCGTCGCGCCGTCCGAGCATCCGGAGCTTGTTTTTAACATGACGGCTTTTCCGTAATTGTTTCCTTCCGCATTGCGCGGCGGGAAGGGGCATGTAAGAGGCTCGCCCGTCGCGTTGGTTTGATCGCAGAAGACCGTGCCCGGAGGCTGCCAGCCTAAGTTGACGTTCATTTTGCCGGAGCATCCGTCGGAGAAGCTCATTTCTATTTTAATGTCGTCGTTTCCGTAAACCGAGACCCATACCATTTTGGGGCTCGACCACTGACCGACTTTGTCTTTCACTTCAAGGGTGAATTTATAATCGCCGGTTACGTCGAAAACAAGCGTTACGTTTTGGGAACTCGCGGACGGCTGGAAGGAAATCGACGAGTTCGACGGTTTCGAGAGCCATTTCCAACGGTAAGCCTGAGGCTCTTCGGGGGTTCCGCCGGCTTCGTCCGCAGGGTCGTACGAGCCGTCTCCGAAGAAGGTTTGCTCTCTTCCTTTTTCGTATCGCAAATGCTGAGTTATCTCCGGTCCGTGCGAAGTTTCGCTGATTTTGGCCACCGGAAGCGAATCGCCGGCCGCGCATCTTCCGAGAACCGGAAAATCGAGTATCGAGGCGCCTTGCAGGTTGCTTACAACCCTGAAATATCCGTTGTTGGTTCCCTGCGATTTAGGGCTGAATCTGATTTTATACTTCAGCGTAGAATCGGGGGGCATGTCAACGTTTTCCGCTCCGTCTGCGAAAACCGTGTAGTCGTCAACGTTTGGAAAGCCGTTTAACGTAACGTAATTTATATGCACGGTAACGGCCGCGTTGTTTTTAAGCGTAACGTCGATAGTCTTGTCGGCGCCTTCTACTACGTTTCCGAAGTCGATTGGCATTGGGTTGGTTGCGAGTCCGGCTTCCGCGCCCTGCCCCGTCAGCTTGACTTCAAAATGACGCATTGTTTCGTCGTCCGAGTCGTTGTCGATGAACAGCGAGCATTCGTCCTGCGTGGCTGTAAACGGCTTATACAAAATGCCTACGTCAAATTGCACGCCGTTATCTTTGAGGATATACGGTTTTGCCGCCGAAATTTCTTGGTCTAGTTTTACGGTAAAAACGCCCGGAAGAATGCAGGTGGATTCGTCGACGTAAATGCCGGTGATTGCAAGCTGCGACCCGCCGGTTCCGATGTTTTTCATACTAATCGATCGAACGCCGGCGCTTCCGACTTTTACGGTTCCGAAGTCCATTTTTCCGTTGGGCGCGCCGTAAACTCCGAGCTTTTTGACCACCGGAATAATCGCGTTTCCTTCAAGTTGTATTTTTAGTTTTTTATCGTTGTCGCTGCTGTTTGCGATTTCCGCTATAACGCTGTGATAGCCTGCCTTTGACGGCGAGTACGTTACGTTAATATCTTTATCGGAGCCGTCCAATAGATTGCCGACTTTGAAGTCCGACTTAAAATACTCGAAACCGTCGCCCGTAAACGAGATTGAATTTAACGAAATTGAAATGTTGCCCGTATTTTTAAGTTTGAATGAAAGCGTTTTCGCGTCGCCTACCTCGACGTCGCCGAAGTTAAGAACGGTCGGCTGCGCCTCTATAATAGCTGTAGGCAGAGCTTCTTCAACTATTTCGTCCTCGTTTTTTTCCCTATCCGTTTCGGTCTCGACTATGATTTCGTCGTCGCCGTTGTGGACGACTTGATTGGAGTCCGAGCCGCATCCGAAACAGAAAAGCGTCAGCAGCGTTAAAGCGGCGGCCGCGCAAAGCGTCAACTTACGATTTGTTTTTTTCATGCTTTTCTCCTCTTTTCTACTCTTTTATATATTACTTTATCGCTTAAAAGAGTCAATTAATTATTTATAAAACGCCGATGACGCCGCCAAATGCGGCTTTCAAAAACAAAGGCCGACTTTCTTGTTCGTTGATTTATGAGCCGATTAATGTTACTTCAAAATTATTAACCAAACCGGGCGCGGAAGACGCGACCGCGAAACCTAGACGAGTTTATGATGACGATTAAAAAAGCCTTAGCCGAATTAAGCGTTTTTGCGTTAATTTTATTGACAATAACGCTTTGCGCGCTCTCAACCTGGTCGTGTTCCAACACCGAGGCGACCGTTATTTCAAACGGAGACGAAGAATTTTTGGCCGAGGACGAGCGGTCCGCGGAAGACGAACAGGCATACGAAGCGGAGCCGGCGGATGAAGCCGAGGCTGTTGACTTTGCGGAAATCTTTGACGAATTAGCGGACGACGACGGCGAAACGGAGTCGGACGACGCTTTTGAAGAAACGCCGGACGCCGAACCGTACGACGAAGAAAAAATCGAGACGGAACGCCCTGAAAGCGAACCCGAGGTAGATTTGGATGGAAGCAAGCTGATTATTGCGGCGCAAGACGCCCTTATTTCGTCGGCTTTAAAATACGGGCAGTACAAATCTGGGCTTGGCTTCGACGTCGATGTTTTTAAGGCGAGCGAAATCTCGACCGCCGGAGAGGCGCAGTTCTTAACCGCGCTCAAATCGAAGGTCAAGCGCGCCGTATCCGATTCGCAGACCGGCAAACTTGTTTATCTTCTGATTATCGGCGACTCTTACGACGGGAGGGAGAGCGTTGATAACGAAGTTCCGGCGCAGAATTTTTACAATTCGCACGGCGAATGCTACACCGACAATTCCTACGTCGATATAGACGGCGACGGACTGCCCGAAGCCGCCGTAGGCAGGCTTCCGTTCAGGACGAACGCGGAGGTAGAGGCGTATCTTGAAAAACTGAAGAAATACGACTCCGGTTACGAGACCGGTTTGTGGAACCGCAGAATTACTTTTTACGCGGGCGAGGCGGGGTTCGGCGCGCAGGTTGACGGCATAATAGAGTACCTCGCTTTCAACGCGCTCGACCGAATGAATTATTCATTCGATCTTATAGGCGCATGGGACAACCCAGCGAGCCCTTACTATTACATTCCCTTCCCCGAAAAAGTCGCCGACCTGTACAATATGGGCAGTCTGATGAACGTATTCATAGGGCACGGGAGCAAGGATGGAACGAACGTTGATTTCTCCGCGTCGGATATGAGCGCGATAAACGTCAAGCATAAAATTCCGTTTTCGTTCTTTTTCGCCTGCCAAATAGGAATGTTTAAAGGAAAGGACGACAGTCTCTCAGAGGCGATGATTAAAGCCGTAAATTCGCCTCTGACCGCTCTTGGAGCCTCGGACGATTCTCACCCTTACGCAAACGCGGTTTACTCCTACGAAATACAGCGCGCTATGTTCGACGCTTTTCCGGCTACGATAGGCGGGGCGGTAATGACGATGAAGCGCGAAGGGTCGCTCAATAAAAACGACAAGTTCCGCGGACTGATGAATAATCTAGCCAAACAGACGGAGCTGACCGAGGAGGATTTCGAGCCTTTGCTTAAGCTGCATGCGAGCATGTACAACCTGCTCGGCGATCCTTCTATCGAGGTTAAATACCCGAAGACCGATCTGTGGTTCGATTGGATTTCAGGATCTGTGAACAAAGGAAAGATTGCCGTCGCTGGAACGGTTGGCAGCGTAAAGAACGGAACCGTGTACGTAACGCTTGAGGTGCGTCGCAGCGTTATAAATTTCGAGCTGAACGACGTTCCCGATTATCCGGATTATTCCTACAAGGACGCCGTAAACGAGAATTGGAAACTTGCTAACGATAAAAAAGTCGCGGAAGTTTACGCGCAGGTTAAGGACGGCGCGTTTGAGGCGGAGCTTAATTTCGGCGGATACAACCCTGAGGACGAGTATTACATAAAGGCGTACGCGGAAGACGGCGCGAACGACGCTTTCGCTAACGTCCGCGCGCCTTACCGCGATTAAGCTTCGCAATTAGACTCTGTTTTCGGCTTCCGCCGGCTTTTGCAGAAGCTCGGCTTCTATCATTTCTTCGTAATACGACTGGCCGCGCATTCCGACGACGCTGCCGATGATTTTTCCTTTTTTAAAAACCACAACCGTCGGCGTTCCGCGCACGTTCAGCTTGCCCATAGTAACGGGATTTTGTCCGGCGTTTATTTCCGCTACTTTAACCTTGCCGTCGTATTTAGCGGCGAGCTTCATCATAGTCGGAGCCAGCGCGACGCACGGCGCGCAGCCGAAACTCCATACGTCAAGCAGGACGGGAAGGTCGCTGTTCAAAACTTCGGATTTGTAGTTGTCGTCCGTTACGTGAACGGGGTCTTTTTTCGGTTCGCTTTTTAATCCTAACGCTTCCAATATGCCCATGAGAGCCTCGCTTTCAAAGTATAAAACTAATTATTTATATTTGCGCCGCAATTAATTCGCCGTTGCGCCTGTAGCGCCGACGCTTGCGACGGCTTTTTTTACTTCCTGCAAAAAGCGCGCTTCCGGATACGCTCCCTCGAAGCTGTGTTTTCCGTTTATTACGGTTTTGGGCACCGCCATTACCCGATATTTGTTGGAAAGTTCGGGGAACTCGGTCGCCTCAACCATTTCCGCCTTGATTTTAGGGTTGAGGAACGCCATTTGATGAGCGGCGCGCACAGCGTTGTAGCAGTAGGGGCATCCGGGCGTTACGAAGACCTGAATGCGCACGTCGGAGTCGATGTTTTTAACCTCTTCCTGCGTTTTGGCCGATAAGCCGGTAGTCCCCGCGCCTCTATCGAATATAGCTCCGATGAGAGACATGAATTCGTAGCCCGCCGGAATGCCGGAGAAAATTACTCCCGAATCTGAGCCCGCCTCGTCTGTTACGACTATCGCCGGAGCCTTGTCAACGCCGTACTTGGCCGCTTTTGTTGCGTCCAGCAAAAGGCTCGCCTCTTCCAGAGTAATTTTATCCGACAGCGACGCGACTTCTTGCAGCAGTTGTTTCGCGTCGCCGCAGTACTGGCAATTTATTTTCTGATCGAAGAAAATAATCCTCACGTTGTTAGTCATTTTATTAAAATCTTCCGCTAACCTTTTCCTGTCTTCTTCCTGTAAAAACATGGCCTTCTCCTTTAACGTTTCTAATAAAGTTGCTAATACTATCAATTCAAAGAACTAATATTGACAACCATCAAATTAAGCGCCTCGAAAGATGTGTCAAGACGCGGCCTAACAATAAATTATTAAATTTCTATGGAATTGCGGGAATTTGAGCCGAGCTAAGCGCGGAAGGGCGTTTCTAGCGGCAATAACTGCCTTTCAGCAATTGGCAGAAATAGTAAACGTCGCGGTATTCTCCTCGCAGCGAATCGTAAAGATAAACGTCGTGGCGTATCGCGCGTTTGTCTATCCGGCAGTCAACGCCGGAGAAGTCGTCCGGCGCAATCTGTTTGCTTGCGTTTGTTGTTATGTAGGTAATAATTAACTCTTTTACGCCGTCCTTATCGACGTCGTAAAAGTAAATTCGGCTGTCCTCGTTCACGGCGTTAATATAACAGCTTGAGCTTACGTGAATTCTGTCGTTGAAAATGCGGTCGAAATATCCGTTTTGCAAACGATAAACGGAGTTGTTGCCTCCGAAATAACCTTTGTTTAAAAATCCGGCGAAAATATACAACAGAGGAGGGTAGTTTTTATCGACGGTAATAGTTTTTAAAAGCCAAAGAAATTCGGCGCGCCGAATCGGAATGAACGAATCCGTTTCTTCCAGATTGTCGTACCCGAGGTCGTCGATTTCTTCAAAGTATTTGTTGCCTCCGAATTCTTTTTCTTCTTCTTCGGTTAGAGTCCCGCCGAAAATGTCAAAATCGTCGAATTCCTCCGAAAAACCTATCGCTCCTTTTTGCGCAAGCGCTTTTGAGCCGCCCGGCAAAAAAAGACCTATTACGTAATACCCCGAAGAATGGCTTGCGGCGGTATCATGCAGACGGAGGAGATAGCTTTCCTTTACTCCTTTAATTTTATAATCGTAAGCGTTTTTAAGGACGAAATCTTCGGCGTTGGACAACTTTGAAATTTTAAGAAACTTCTGCGCGATTTCCGCCTTGCGCTTTTCGTCCTTGATTTCCCGCAAATCTTGATTTAATACGAAGTAGTAGTCGTCCAATCTGTTCCAAATAGAATCGGTTACGGCGTCGTTGCTTTTAATGTCGCGCTGGGCAAAATAGGCTGCTGCGGCAACTAGCTCGTCTTTATCTTCCAGCATTGAAGCCGCTTTGATTAGCTGGTTTTTAGCCTTTTCGCCAATCAGGCCGACGCTTTCAAGCGCGACCATTCGGACAAGAGGATTTTGATCGTTAAGATGAGCGGCGAGTGTTTCAAGCGCCGTTTCTCCGACGGCTCCCATCGCCTCGATGGCCGCAAGACGCACGTCGAGATTTTTATCTTTGGCGAGCGCTTCCAAATACGGCAGTCCTTTGGTAGGAAACTGCGCGAATGTATAGGCCGCTCTTATTCGTTTTTTCATACTGTAAGAAGAGTATTCTTCCGATATTTTCGCGAAGACTCGTTTTTTTTCCTCTTCGCCCGCGTTGTCGGTTAAAAAAGTTTCGGCGTCGTTTTCCTCGTCGTCGTAGTTTTGATATTGAGAAATATCCCATCCTGAACCGACCGGATTTTTCAGCTGTTCGCTTTCGTCATCGTCGGTAATGCCGTTTATTTTATAACGCGGCGAAAAGCCCTCCTGCGGTTTCTCGCCGCCGAAGCCGCTTTGACATGGGCAAGTCGCTTCTTTTTGGCTGCAAGAAGCGAAGAAAACCGCCATAGCGGCGATTGCCGTTAAAGCCGACTTAACCGAGTTTCCCTTTGATTTTTTAAGGGTTAAATGTTTTCTCATAAAAAATATAAGCCGCGTAAATATATGAAGCCGAATATTTGCATTACCGGCCCCGAAAAGAACATAATCGGCTGACTATTCTTTATTTGAAACTATTCGACGAAGTTTTGAATGTCAACAATATGCAGGCTGCGGTTCTCATTATGAGAACAAATAAGTAATTATGCCGACATTACGCGCCGCGGCATATTATTTATTGCCGCCTTTTTTGGTCGGCGGAGGCGGGGGAGCGCCTTCTATTTTTATTTCAATCGGAGAGTTGGTTTCCGCGCCTTTCTTTATTTCTATCGTTCCGCTCTTTTCCGTATTTGTTTTGTCCGCGCCGCCTTCGGGCTTGCCTTCGGTTTTTATAATCGTTTTGCCTTCGATTTTAATCTCGACAGGTCCTTCGTTCTTCTTTTTGTCGCCTTCCTTGGGCGCGACTTCAAACTTTTTTAGGTAGTCGTCGAGCAAATCGGGAGAGTAGCCGACGATGAACAGGCCGTTGCATTCCAAAATTGGAAATCTAAGAGGGTCGCCGGTTAATTGGATAAGTTTTTCAATCGTCGCGCTCGAAGTCGATGCGTTTACGGTGGTGGAAAGATAGTCGGCTCCCGTTCCTAGGAGGTGGTTTTCCATCAGGTCGCTGGGCGCGGAACCTTTTGGCAGTCTGTATAGTTTGAACTTCGCGTCGCCAAGGCTCATCGCCTTGCGCACTATTATTTTGGATGTATTCACAGGCGAGAGCTCTCCGAGCGCCGATTTCGGAGAGTCTTTTCGCACGCTTTCCAAACGCTCGCTGACATTAACTATATCTACTCCGCCGAAGACTAGAAGAAACAGATTTGTTATGGCTGCAAGCAGAAAAAGAAGTATATGTTGGGCCGGCATTTTTGTTCCGTTTTCAGAATAATTTATTCAAACTCGCCGTGAACGGGCATTTTCCACAGCGCCTTAAAACATTTTTTCGCTTTTTCGCAATCCGCTTCTTTAAAACAGATTTTAAACTCTTTGAGCCCTTTTTCGTTTAAAGGGCCTAACGCCTTGGGACATCCGTTTATGCAGGCTCCTATTTCGGCGTCGATTATCAGGCATTTGATATTGTCTTCGCAGAAATCGCGGCAGATTTTGTCCATCGCCTCCGCTTCGTTGTCGGTGAAATTGGACGAAACTTCGTTAAGCGCCGTTTTCAGGCATTTTTCCAGCGTTCCGCACTCGGCGGCGCGGCATTCGGTTAGAATAGTTTTGAGAGCCTTTTTGCGAAGCAGGTTGTAATTAAGAGCTTCCGCCACGCATTTTTTAGCGCAGTCCGATTCTCCGGACGGGCATTTTACCTGCCCGCGGCACAGCGCCATACATACCAGTCCGGGCTCCCCAAGTTCGATTGTTTGATTGAGAGTTTCCAGTTTGTCGGCGAATTCCTTAACGAAGAGCTTCGGCCATTTTGCCGACAGTTCGGCCGCCGCCGCGGCGCGCTTTTTTGCGTTATCGAAATCGCCCATGAATAAAGACGCGTAAGCCGCTACGAAGTTGTAAAGCGCGGCTTCGGGAGCGGCTTGGTTTATTATGCTCAGCGTTTCGTCTATTTTAACGTTGGTCTGCTTAATATCGTACGTCCAAACATAACTGAAATAAAGCCCTAGTTTATATATCGTAGGGGTTGAGAGCGCTTTTGATTTGAAGGTCGCGTCTATTTCGTCGAGCGATTTATAGTCGCCCATGTAGAAAAGAGCGATTGCGCGCAGGTTAGTCATTTCGTTCGTGTCTATGTCGTCTCCGGCTTCGCCTTTAGTCGCGCCCATGGAATTGTATTTGTTGGCTTCGTCCAGCGCGTTTTTGGCCGACATCGCCGCCGCGGGATAGTTGCCCTCGGAAAGGCTCTTGTAAGCCAGCTCCATGTGCATGTCTATCTGTTTCATAAAGGGCGACTTAAGGTCTATTCTTTTTGCCGGGCATCCGGTTAAAAGAACGGCCGCCGCGAGCGCGGAAGCTAGGAAATAAATGACGTTTTCTTTTTGAAATGTTTTGCGTATTCTCATTTTGCGTAACCGTTCCAAAAAACAAGTTGCTGCCACATTGATATAAAATATTACTTTAAGGCGTTTTTAACAAGTTTTTTTACTCAAAAAGTAAAGCTCGCGCCAAGGCGCAAGAATTGTACATGTTAGGTTTTCGCCGTTAAAAAATAATCAACGCTTCGCATTTGCATTTTCTTTACACGCTCCGCCGCATATGCTACACTGCTATCGTTTTTACGGAGGCAAAAAATGAGCGAAGGTTCTTACAGAAAAATAGAAGGAAAACTTGAAGCTAAAGGGCTTAAGCTGGCAGTTATCGCCGCCAGATTCAACAATTTAATAGTCGAGCGTCTCGTTTCGGGAGCTATAGACTCGTTTGTGCGCCACGGAGGCGAAGCCTCCGACGTTACGGTTTTCATGGTCCCCGGATCGTGGGAAATTCCCGCCGCATTGAAAGACGTTTTGCATAAAAATTCGCAGGAAAAAATTTTCGACATCGTCGTCTGCCTTGGCGCCGTAATCAGGGGCGGAACTCCGCATTTCGAGTACGTCGCGTCGGAAATGGCCAAAGGAATCGCGACGCTTAGCGTTCAATACTCGACGGCTGTCGGCTTCGGCGTTCTTACCTGCGATTCGATAGAGCAGGCATTGGAGCGCAGCGGCTCAAAAATGGGAAACAAAGGGGCGGAAACGGTCGTGGCGGCGCTCGAAATGTGCGATTTGAAGAAACGCATACAATCCTTATAACAGCAGTTTACGAATTGGTTCTTTAAAATGCGCCGTAGAAGAATAGCCCGCATCTGCGCCTTGCAGGCGTTATACTCCCTCGAAATCAACCCCATACAGCCGGCAGCGGCGGTGGCGGCGGTGTTCAACGAGTTTCAATTTGAAACGGAAGACGCGGAAGACGCCGACCCGGCCGTTAGAGCGTTCTGCGAACGTCTGGTCAAAGGGGCTTACGAGCGTCAGGACGAAATAGATTCGACCATTCAAAAAGCAAGCACAAATTGGAAATTGGCGAGAATGGCGATTGTCGATAGAAACGTGCTGCGCCTCGGAGTCTTTGAGCTTTTGTTTTGCGAAGACATTCCAAAGCGCGTTACAATAAACGAAGCCATTGAACTGGGAAAGACTTTCGGCAGCGAAGACTCGTCCGCCTTCATTAACGGCGTACTGGACAACATATCAAAAAAAATAAAAAAAGAGTGAGCGCCGCCCGATGGGAAAAATATCGCTCCGAAGCTACGGGCTCTATCCGCTTGACGATCTCAACGCGGAACTGTTGACTCTTGGCGTTTTCTCGGACGAGCGCCCAATCAAAGGTCTCGGCGGTTTTGTGGACTGGCGTCTTCACGGGCGGCTCAGCAGGCTGCTCATGTCCGGTTTTTTTTCAGGTCATCCCGGCGAGAAATTGCTGTATCCGCTTAACGGCAGGCTGGGCGCAGACAAACTTCTTCTGGTCGGCGCGGGCAGGCGCGAAGCTTTTTCGGCTAACGAGGCCGCGTCGCTGTTTCGCGCCGTTCGCGAAACCGCGGTCAAAATGAAGGCCGCCAGCGTGGCTCTTTCCTCCCCCGCTTTTCGCAGACAGGAAGACTGCTATACAAAAAGTTCGGACGTCGTCTTGGCCTTAATAATAAGCGAGTTGGCGACGAAAATAGACGGCGAGGCGATTCTTTACCTTCCGGAAGGCGCAAACCTCAAGGAGATGTCGCTGAAAATGGAATATTTGCGGCAGAAACTGGCGGGTTAAGCATGTCGGAGCTTACGCCTAACGCCGCCGAACTCGGGGTTATCATCGCGGTATCGGCCTCCATATTCGGCCTTGCCAACCTAAAGCCTTTCGGCCGGTTTGCCGCGGGAATTAATATAAAAGTTGCGAATTATTTTAAAAAACGCGCCGACGCCAAAGCTGCGGCTCGTTCTTCTCGTAATAGGCAAGACGGCGGCGGTTCTGGAAACTAACCTCAATATAAAAAACGCGTACGGTTGTAAATGCTTCCATTTAAACTCGAACTGGAGATACGTTTTGGCGACGTTGACGCGCTTGGGCACCTTAACAACGTCGCCTATTACCGCTTTTTGGAGCAGGCGCGAGTTCGTTTCATGCTTGCGGTAAAGGGCTCGCTGACGGGCGACGCGAAAATAGACTTCCCGTACGTGGTCGCTCATTCGGAATTGGACTTTAAAGCTCCGCTTAAATACGACGACAGATGCGTCGTTACAATGGGAGTAGCCGATATTAAGACGACCAGTTTTACTTTCGTTTACGAGCTTTACGGCGCAAAAAACGGGTCGCTCGCCGCGAAGGGAAAAGTCGTTATGGTATGCTTCGATCACGATAAAGGCGTCAAAACGCCAATTCCTCAATTTTTCCGCGACGCGATTGAAAAATACTCCGTCTAAATTCTTCCGCCTAAATAAGTTTATAAATATCTAGGCGTTACGGGTTTTCTGTAAGCTATTCTCGTATATTTTTCGTCGGGCCAGCCAACGGCGACGACGGCGTGAATTTTCTCGCCGCGCGCCAGTTTGAGGTGTTTTTTAACCCCTGCGTCTCTCTTTATAGCCTCCACGGCAAAGCCGATAAGGCAAGTTCCAAGCCCAAGCGCGTGAGCTCCAAGAAGGATATTTTGCGCCGCTAAAAGAGCGTCCTCGACGGGGCAGGACGCGCCGGGTTTGCTTCCGATGAAAATAAGCGCGGGCGCTCCGTGAAAAAGTTTGTCTCTTCCGCCTCGCTCGTATTCCTCAATCGACTCTTTTACGCTCTCGTAATATTCGCGGTAATAAATTCCCAGCGCGTCTTTCATAAAAAATTTGGAAACGATTCGCGCGCCCTTATTTGCGGACAGCGAGTTAAGTTTTTTAAAAAATCCCATCATCTTTTCGCCCGCGGCCATTACCGATTTACGGTCGGGGGCGATTGCGAAAGTCCACAGCTGCGCGTTAGATCCCGACGGAGCGGCGATTGCGAACTTAATCAAATCTTCGAGCGTTTCCCGCGGAACGGGCTCGTCTTTGTAGTTGCGGCACGAACGGCGGGACAGCATAAGGTTTGCAAGTTCCGCCGGGTCGTTTTTTCCGGGAGGCGTCCATTTGTGCGAAACCTTGAAAGCATTGAACTCGGCGGTCTCTTTTTTTGCGTAGCCGACGGTAATGGCCTTGGCCGGGCAAACCGCGGCGCAGTGGTCGCAGCCGAGCGAGAATTTGCCCGTTACCTTAGCCTTGCCGTTAATAAGGCTGAGCGTCCGAGAAGGGCAAACCGCGACGCAAAGGCCGCAGCCCGTGCATTTTTCTTCGTTTATAATCGTTTTTACTTTCAACATCTTCGCCTCTTTTCCGCAGTTTTTGCCTACTCGGAAAAAGTAACATAAATAGGACGCGCCGGCAAAATAATCGTCTTGACGTTCTTTTATACGTTACAAATAAAAACGTTTACGCTATTGCCATTTATTAAAATATCGAATAATATATTAATGTTGTAAACGGAGGTTGAATATGAGCGAAAAATTGACTCCCATCGACGTGCAGAACCGCGAGTTTGCGCGCAAGGTAAAAGGATACGACGTTGACGTCGTGGACGCGTTCAGGCAGGAAGTAAAGGCGACGCTTGAATCGCTTTACCGCGAAAACGAAGAGCTGAAAGTGCAGGTCCGCGTCGGCAAAGATAAAATCGTCGATTACGAGCGCTTGGAGGCCACGCTGCGGGAAACGCTCGCCACGGCGCAATCAATCAGCGACAACATGAAGCGCTCCGCAGAAAAAGAGGCGCAGGCGATTATCGCGCAGGCCGAGCTTGAAGCCGAGAAACGCCTTTACAACCTGCAAACTCGCAAAGCCGAACTTATGGCGCAAATTCACGAGCTTAAAAAAGAGCGCATTAAATTTGAAACCAAACTTGAGTCGATTCTCGACCTTCATAAGCGAATGCTCGACGCCTTCCGCGAGGAAGAAGCGCGAATGGAGAAGATAGAGGAGGCTCTTACCTTCGTCGGCAAGACTTCGCCTACAACTGGCGACGAGTAACGGCGAGGACGCCGTCAAACGCCGATGGACTTCGCGACCCAAACGAAGGACGGAGCGAGGATAAACCTTCATGTTCAGCCGGGGGCTAAAAAAAATGAAATATGCGGAACTCGCGAGAAATCGCTTAAAATCAAGCTTCAGGCTCCGCCCGTGGACGGCAAAGCAAACGAGGCATTAATCGCTTTCATTGCCGAAACGCTGGGCGTTCCGAAAAGAAACGTTTCGTTGATTTCGGGCGAAAAGAGCCGAGACAAGGCGGTTCTGGTAAAAGGCGCGGACGCGGATGAGACCGGTCGCAGACTTGCCGAGCTGTCCGAGGATAAGCGACGTTAAAGGCAAACCATGCAAAATTTAACTAAAGGTTTTATTTTTTTAGCCGCTATGCTTGTATGCGGCCCGCTTTTGGCGGCGGAAGAATCTACGGAGAAACAGGACGGAGCCGGCAAGGGAGAGGAGACCGTCGTCGAGCAAAAGGACGAAAAGAAAGACGAAAAAGACAAAGAAAAGCTCGAAGACCCGGACGAACTGAACCTGTCGCCTTCGGGAATGCCGAACGTCAATTTTCTTACGCCCGAAGGGAAACCTCTAAAAGGAATTACGCCCAAGGACGAAGCCGAGGACAAAGAGGATAAGAGCGACAAGGACGATAAAGGCGCGCCTGTAAAAGAAAATTACTTCAACCAGAAGAAAGGCGGCAAAAAGGATAAGAAGGACGCCGAGAAAAAGCCTTCGGGCGGCGACGCGCAGAAGGAAGAATTTATGAACGAGCGGGACGAATTCTCGCTCGGCAAGGCGCCCGCGGACGGCTTCGGCTTCGACCTGAACTTTCTTTATAAAACTACCAATAGCTTTCTCGCCGCCAGCGACAGTAATCGCTATATTGATTCATGGGGCAAGCATCTTTTAAGGTTGTCGCCTACTTTTCATTTCGAGCGTTTCGATTTCCGCGTCTCAATAGACTTTTTGCGCGGTATGATTTGGGGCGCAAAGTCGTCGAGCGAGTTCAACAGACCGCTTAACCTTTACGACTATTACGGCGGCAAATCTCTCAAGTCGTTCCGCCTGCGCGAGCTTTACTTCGATTGGAAGAGCGACGCGGGACTTCTCAAGGTTGGCGTGCAAAGCCAAAAGTGGGGTTTGGGAATACTTATGAACGACGGAGAGGACGATAACTCTCGCTTTGGGGACGCCTGGTACGGCGACTATTACGCCCGCGTCATGTACGCGGCGAAGCCTTTGCTGCCGCTTTACGGAACCTCGTCCGCCGCTAACAACTTCATAGCCGCCGCCGCGTTCGACTTCGTTTACGCCGACCAGTACGCCGACATTACGGACAGCGATTTGGCTCTGCAAGGGTTTATCGCGCTTATGTACGATACGAAGGCGGTCAAGGCGGGGCTTTTGGGCGGCTACCGTTGGCAGGAATACAAGAACGGCGATAAATTTCAGACGGGAGTGCTCGACGCATATGTAAAATTGCGCGGTAAAAGCTTCAACTCCGAATGGTACGACGTCGATGCGAACTTCGACGGCGAAATAGCTTACATGGAGGGAAACCGCAGCTATAAGGCCGAAACCGCGAAATGCCGGGACGGCTGCCGAGCCTACGGGCTGGGCGCCGTCGCGAGAGGTTCGCTTTTCTTTCCATTTTTTAAAATGGAACCGGGGCTTGAGTTCGGCTACGCCTCAGGCGAGGGCGACGACTCCTACCAGCACGGATCAACCTTCTTTTTTAACCCCGACTACAAAGTAGGATTATTGGCGTACGACGAGATTCTACGCGTCCATACTCATAAATACGCGCCGTGGAACTCGGTCGACTTCGCCGGACTCGCAAGCGAAGGGCGAGTCTTCGGTTCGTATTACATATTCCCCACTCTGCGCCTTTTGCCTGTGGATTTCGGAGAGTTTCTGGCCGGCATTCTTATCGTGTGGGTCGGCAAAGATATGACGGTAGCCGACCAAAACGGAAACGCAAGCTACAAAACGTTGGGCTCGATAGGGTATCGGCTTGGCGAAGAAATAGACATTGCTTACACGCATTGGTGGAGGCTTCCCGGAGGATTTTCTCTAGCAATGAGGTTTCAGGCGGCTTACTGGCGCGGCAACGACCTCGGCGACGCTGAGAAGTATCCTACTAGCGCGGCTAAAATGCTCCTTTCCGCGACGCTTAAATGGTAGCGGAGTAAACTTCTGTTTGATTTTTCCTCTCAATGTGTACAATCGGTTAGCTTTATTGGTTGATTTTTCATCTTCGACAAAATCTTATCGCCGGAGGCAGACTTCATGCTCGAACTTAAAAAGAACGCGAACGGAAAATCGGTAAAAGGCCCGCTATTGCTCGTTATTATGGACGGCGTGGGCATATATAAAGGTATGCGCGACGGCTATTTTGGCAACGCCTTCGACATCGCTTACACTCCCAACCTCGACGCGCTTTTCGCAAATACGCCGCTTTATACAAAGCTCAAGGCGCACGGAACGGCGGTCGGCCTGCCCAGCGACGCCGACATGGGGAACAGCGAAGTCGGCCACAACGCGATTGGCGCGGGCAGAATCATCGAGCAAGGCGCGAAGCTGGTCAATTCGGCCATCGAAACGCGCGGCTTGTTTAACGGCAAGACTTGGATGGAAGACATAGGCAACGCGCAAAACCCCGGCCACGCGCTCTCGGCGTGGCTTGCCGCCAAGGCTAAAAATCCGCGGTTGCAGTCGAAAGACGCGCCCGTAGCGGTTCACTTTATCGGCCTGTTGAGCGACGGCAACGTCCACAGCCATATCGACCATCTAATCGCCATGCTGCGGGAATGCGCGGCGGCGGGCGTTCACAAGGCTTTCGTCCACGCTTTGTTGGACGGCCGCGACGTGGAGGAAGTCAGCGCCGAGCGTTACGTCGCGCAGCTTGAGGATGTTCTGGCGCAGATTCGCGCCGAAAAAGGCTTTTACTATCATATCGCGTCCGGCGGCGGTCGCATGGTCGTAACGATGGATCGCTACGAGGCGAACTGGAATCAGGTGAAAATAGGTTGGCAGACGCACGTGGCGGGAGAAGGCGCGAAGTTCCCCGACGCCATGACCGCGATAAACTCCTTGCGCGAGACGCATAAGAGCGTTATCGACCAAGACTTGCCGCCGTTCGTAGTGGCCTCGCCCGAAGACGCGACCAAACCCATAGGCCCCATTGCCGACGGCGACGTCGTAATTTTTTACAATTTTCGCGGCGATCGCGCGATAGAGATTTCGCGAGCCTTTACCGAGGCGGAGTTTGACAAGTTCGAGCGCAGACCGTTCCCGAAAGTTCATTACAGCGGCATGATGGAATACGACGGAGACCTGCGCATACCGCCGCGCTACCTTGTGGAGCCGCCGCATATTAAAAACACAATATCTGAGTATCTCGCGGACGCGGGCGTCAAGTCGTTCGCTATAAGCGAAACTCAGAAATACGGCCACGTTACTTACTTTTGGAACGGCAACAACTCGCAGCCGTTCGACGCCGCGCTTGAGACGTGGGTCAACATTCCCTCGGACGTGATTCCGTTCGAGAAAGCTCCCGCGATGAAATGTTACGAGATAACTGACCGCTTGCTGCCGGAGCTCGAAAGCGGCAAATACGCTTTTCTGCGAGCGAATTTTCCCAACGGCGACATGGTCGGCCACACGGGCGTGCTGGGCGCGGCGATTGAAGCGATGAACGCGCTCGACAGGAACATGGGGCGCATTATAGAGGCCGCGCGTAAAATAGGCGCGACGCTCGTCGTAACCGCCGATCACGGCAACTGCGACCAAATGTTCGAGATTGACAAAAGCGGCAAGGCGAAGATTTGCGGAGACGGCAAGCCGATGAGCAAAACGAGCCACACGCTTTGTCCCGTTCCGTTCGCGATAATGACGCCTAGCGCGGAGGAACTGAAACTCGCGGACGTCGCGGCGCCGGGGCTTGCAAACATCGCCGCGACGCTGCTTACTTTAATGGGCTACGATAAACCCGATGGGTTCGAGCCGTCGATAGTCGAATGGAAAGAATAAACCGCAAGCAGAGAGGCTGAAATGGAAAAACTGGTCAGGCTGGATAATAAAGACGGAATAGCGACTCTGACGCTCAACCGCGCGCGCAAGCGCAACGCGATAGACGGCGAATTGATGACTGCCTTCTCGGAGGCTCTTGACGAAGTCGCCGCGATGGGCGAGGCGGTAAGAGTTGTAATCGTAAAAGGGGAAGGGGAGGCGTTCTCCGCGGGATTGGATATAAATTGGGCGTCGCAGCTTTTAGGCTCCGACGGAAAGCCCGACATGGAAGTCTTCGAGCGGTTCGTCGCCTTGCTGCAAGGGACGATACAAAAATTCGCAACGCTCGGCGTTCCCACGATAGCCGCTCTTCATGGCTACTGCGTCGGTCTGGGATTGGAGCTTGCCCTTGCCGCGGACTTTCGCATCGCAAGTTCGGACGCGAAACTAGCCCTGCCGGAGATCGTTCTCGGCCTTGTAACCGACTGCTCAGGCACGACGCGCGCGCTGCGCAACTTAGGCCAGCCTTGGGCGAAATATCTGCTTTACACCGGAGAGGAAATAGACGCCGCCTTCGCGGAACGCATAAATTTAGTTCATAAAGTCGTCCCCAAAGAGCGACTTTACGCCGAAGCGGAGGAATTGGCGGCCAAGATGTCGTCGCGTTCTCCAGAGGTTTTACGCCAGCTTAAGCGCTTGGCGGAGCATTCGCCCGCGCTTTCAAACGAGCAGCTGCTTAAAGAGGAAATCAATTCTCAGCGCCTCAATCTTGCGAGGGAAGACTTTGCGTCGTACCTAATGGGCGGCATCGCGGAAATAACGGCGAAACGGAAGAAGTAAAAAGGATTTTAATTATTTTACTTAAATTTACTTAAATTAATGCCTGAAAGCGGTTAAAGTTTTCAGGCATTTTTAATAACTATTAAGAAGCAAAATAACTATTCGAGATTTTCGCGGATATATTTTAAAAGTCTCTTGAGGATTTTATAATTTAGGGTAAAATATAAAGATAGACGCAGTTTGAATTCGTCAGACAGTATTTGGTTTAAAAGGAGTCCGTTATGACGACATCGAAAAAATATTTAATCGTCTTTGCGGTTGCGGCTTTGCCGGCTTTGCTTTGTTGGAATTGCGGCGGAGGCGGAGTAACTAACAACAACAACGGAGACGAGGAAAAAATCGACGCGATGGAGTTTGGAGAAAAGACGGAAATAGACGTCGCGGAACGGGACGAAGACGCGATAGACGTTCCGGACGACGACCTGCTTGAAGTGGACGAAAACATTTCAGGCCCCGCCATTGTTTGTCCGTCGGAGCTGTCGTTCGGATACACCATCCTCGGTCGCAATTATACCAAAGTGCTGACTTGTCAGAACATCGGCACGGAGACTTTACAAATTTTTAAAGTTAAACTTGAGCCCGCAAACTCGGAGTTCTCGCTTGTCAATCCGCCTTCTTCCACGGTTTCAATCGCCCCCGGAGCCAATTTTAACCAAAACGTATATTACGAGCCGAAGGACGCCGGAATAGACACGGCGAAGATAACGATAAGCTCCAACGACCCGTTGAATCCGGCCGCGGAAGTATCGGTCTACAGTCAATATAAAGGAACTCCCAAGTTGGAGTCGTCGGTAACCAACATCGAGTTCGGAGAAGTGCTGCCAAACAGTCCTCCCGTAACGCGCAGCGTCGATATAAGCAACCCGCAGGAAGAAGGCTCAAACGCCATTCTTACAATAGATCAAGTTAAAACAAAGTCGGGCAAAACCGCCGATTTTGACGTCGATTTATCCTCAATTACCCTGCCGCTGAATATAAAGCCGAACGAGCGCCAGACGTTCTCGATTTCGTTTCACCCAAGTCAAATTACGCCGAATCTTCTGACCGACGAAATACAATTCTTTTCAAACGATCCCAATTACGCGCAAAATCCTTTCGCTATTCCCGTAAGCGGAAAGGCGGCGGTTCCGCAGATAACCTGCTCGCCTACAAGTCAAAACACCATCGACTTCGGCAACGTGAAAATGGGAACGTCGCCCGAAATTCACCTCAAGTGCGAGAACTCAGGGGGAGCGACGCTCAATATCCGCGCGGTTTCTCTCACGCAGACGACAGTCCAGCAGTTTGCGATTTCGTCCAACATAGGACCTGCGGGCGCGTTCCTTGCGCACGGCGACTTTGTCGATATTAAAATCACCTATTCTCCCGACAACGTCGGGCTGCACCAGAATCAGCTGCTAGTCGAGAGCAACGATCAGATGAATCCTGAATTGCGAATATCTCTCATCGGCATCGGCGTTGACAGCAAGCTGACTGCCGACTATCCGTCGCTCGACTTCGGCACAGTGGTAATTCACGCTTCAAAACCCAAAACGGTTACGGTTACAAACCTTGGTTACGCGCCGGTTAAAATATTGGATATTCAGTTTGAAACCGGAGAACTGGAGTTCAGCGTTTCGGCGGCAACCCGCCAAGCGGTTACCAACCTTACGCTTAACCGCAACGAAAGCGCGCCGATAGAGGTGCTTTATTCTCCGAGAGAGTCGGGGATGAAGTCGAAAAAAATGACCATCGTCAGCGACGATTCGCACACTCCGTATTTGGATATTACGCTCAACGGCATGTGTCTTGCGCCTAAAATTCAGTTGTCCTGCCCAGAACATCCCAACTTTGAAACGGACGGAATAAAATTTGGCGAAGTGCCGATAGACGGCGGCAAAAAACAGACCGATTGCTACATCACCAACGTCGGCACCGCCGTTATGACCGTTACCGCCGAAATTTCAATCAATACGCCGCAAAAAGAATTTATGGTCGTACAGGAAGCCTTCCTGCCGTTCGAGACCGGCGGCTCCAAGCCGATTACCATACGTTATACGCCGTTAATCGTCGCGGGAGAGGACAACGCGACGCTTACTATTTACAGCGACGATCCGAACAGAGCTCAATGGAACGTTTCGCTTAACGGCAAGGGAGTAAATCCCCGCATTTCCATTTCTCCTAAAACCACCGAAAGCAACCCCTACAAATTTGGAGAGAAATTTATTGGAAGCCGCAACGTAATAAGTTTTTACGTAAGCAATGCCGGAACGCTCGGCACTCTTACAGTCAACGATTTGCGCTTTACCGAAGACTCGTCAAACTTTTTCCGCATCGAAACGGATACTGGGCTTCCTTTCCTTATAACGGCCGGAAATGAAACCGAAATGAGAATCGTTTTCAGGCCGATGGAAGTCGGCTCGTTCCAAGCGCACATACTTGTCGAGTCGAACTCGCAGACGTCGGCGATTACCGATATTTACGTTTCCGGCGTCGGCAAGCAGTGCGATCCGGGCTACTGGGACGTTGACGGCAAGCCGGAGACCGGCTGCGAATACGGACCGTGCTACCCGACGACTCCTTCGATAGAATCTTGCGACGGACTCGACAACGACTGCGACGGCAGGAACGACCCGCTCGACGCAATCGCCAACTGCGAACTAAAAAGCCACTCCAGCGTAACCTGCGTCGATCACGCCTGCAAATATAAGTGCGACGAGGACTTTCACGAGTGCGGCGGCAAGTGTCTCTACGACGGCGGCATAGACCATTGCGGCTCGCGCTGCGCGCCGTGCGAAGCTCCTGCCAATTCCATTCCGTTGTGCCAAATCGGTTCCGGCGGAACATACGAATGCTCGTTTACCTGCGTCGCCGGCTATCTTCCTTCTAACGGGCAGTGCAAGCGCGCCAATTCTCCGGAGTGCTGCGGCCCCTCTTGCGAGGCTTGTCCGGCTCCGCCCAAAGACGGCTTTATGGAATGCGTAAACGGCGTCTGCACGCCTCAATGCAGCGGACGATTCCACATTTGCGGCGGAAAATGCGTGGACGATTACAGCGTCGAAACGTGCGGAAGCTCGTGCGATCCGTGCCCGCAGCCGGAGCACAGCAAGGCTATGTGCAACGGCTTTCAGTGCGGGCTTCAGTGCGACGCCTTCTTCCATCAGGAAGGAAACGCCTGCGTGCTTAACGACACGCCTACCTGCTGCGGTCCGGACTGCGTTGTCTGCCCGCCCAACACGCTTACAAAAATCTCGGTTTGTAAAAATTACGCCTGCGACTTTACGTGCGTCAACGGCGCTCACCGCTGCGGAGACGAATGTCTTTGGAATAACAGCCCCAATAGCTGCGGTTTGCGCTGCTGGCCGTGCGAGCAGCCGCCAAACAGCGTCGCCCAGTGCGTTCAGAGCGGCTCCAGCTACGTTTGCGACTTTACGTGCAACGTAGGCTTCCACGAGGTCGAGCAATGGTGCGAACAGAACAATTCCGACCCGACTCACTGCGGTTTGCAGAACAAGGACTGCGCTACGTGCTGCACTCCCAGCAACGCCAAGCCGCTGTGCGTTGACGGAGCCTGCACATTTTTATGCAATACGGGCTATCATGCGTGCGGTAACTCTTGCTACGAAGACAACAACCCCGACTACTGCATGGTTGGAGGCTCTTGCCAGCGCTGCAATCGTTATCCATTCTCGCAGCCTATTTGCAACCCGTCCAACTGGCAGAATCCGTGCGGGTTCCAGTGCAACTCCGGCTATCTCGACCTTAACGGCATGCCCGAAGACGGCTGCGAGTACTTCTGCGTTCCCGAATCGACGACGGACGCGCCGGACGATATGTTTAAAGATTCAAACTGCGACGGCGTTGACGGCGAAATAAACAAAGCCGTTTTCGTCTCAACGGACGGAAACAACAATAACATAGGCTCGAGGGACAAGCCGAAGGCGAGCATTCAGTCGGCGATCGACGTAGCCGCCGCGTCGGGCAAAAGTTACGTAATCGTAAGCGAGGGAATATACAACGAAACGGTGATTATCCGCAACGGCGTATCGGTTTACGGCGGTTACTCTTCGCGGCGCGGCTGGGCGCGCTCGGTTGACTATAAAACTATAATTCAAGGCATCGAGTCGATTGCGGTAAAGGCGACGGCAATTACGAAAACGACCGAATTCGCGTGGATTACCGTGAAAGGCAAAGACTACTTCTCTGGAGGAACTTCTTCCTATGCGATGTACGTTCAGGACAGCGGCTCCAATTTGGTAATTAAACACTGCGAAATCCATGCCGGCAAAGGCGGCCCCGGCGCGTCGGGCGCGTCCGGCGTATTGGTCGGCGCAAACGGCTCCAACGGAGTGCCCGGCGAACGCGGAGCGGAAAACGGCCAAGACGGCGGCGACGGCGGCGACGGCGGATACAGCTCTTGCGGAAGCGGACTTTCCGGCGGTTCCGGCGGCAGAGGGGAGAACGACGGCAAACAAGGCGAATCGAACTCTTATTGCCAAGGCGGCGTCGGCGGCACGGGGCACGGCGCATGCTGGACTAACGGCGGCATTGGCGGACAAGGCGGCGACGGAAGCGTTATTGGCGAAGGGAAAGAAGGCAAATCCGGGTCGCAGACCGGCTCAATTAACGGCCTTGGACAGTGGGTAGGCGAGACTGGAGGCGACGGCGAGACGGGAGTGCATGGCACGCCCGGATGCGGAGGCGGCGGAGGCGGCGGAGCCAACGGATGGGGCGGGTTCCCGTGCTTCAACCAGCCCGACATCGGCGGCGGCGGAGGCGGCGGAGGAGGAGCCGGATGCGGCGGAGAAGGCGGTAAAGGCGGCTCTCCGGGAGGCGCAAGCATCGCTCTGTTTCTTAATAATGCCAGCGTAACTATTAATAATTGTAAAATAATTACCGAGGGCGGCGGCAACGGCGGAGACGGCGGTTTAGGCGCGGCGGGCGGAACGGGCGGCAAAGGCGGCGCGGCAGGATCGGGCGTGGGTTACTCCGGAGCGGGCGGAGCTGGAGGCAAGGGCGGCAACGGCGGCAAAGGCGGACGCGGCGGCGGAGGATCCGGCGGAATTTCCGTAGGAATTTACAGACACAACGGCTCTTTGCCGAACGTCGATCTCGCCACCGTTCAATTTCAAGTCGGCGAACCGGGGAAAGTCGGCAACGGCGGTCCTTCGGCTCTGAAGGCAGACGTTTTTTAAAAAACGAAGGCGGTCTCGGCCTATAAATTTCTTGACTTGACCGTTCTTTCAGTATAAAAATGAACCGCTTTTTACGAGCGCCCCTGTAGCTCAACAGGATAGAGCAACGGCCTTCTAAGCCGTAGGTTGCCGGTTCGAGTCTGGCCGGGGGTACCACTAACAATTTTAGCAGGCGTAATGCCTGCTATTTTTTTATCATCAGCGTCGTAATCCTTGATTTCGCTCTAATTTGGGGTAAAATCCTTTACATAAAGGAAAGGAGATTGCCATGAAAAAAGTATTAATTTTAATCGCGGTTATTTCATTATTCGGCTGCTCGGCCTCAGAAGGCGAAAAAGGGCCGCGGGGCGAACAGGGCATTCAGGGTTTGCAAGGGCCGCAGGGTCCGCAAGGCGAAAAGGGAGAGAAAGGCGAGAAAGGCGAAAAAGGGGACAAAGGCGAAAAGGGAGAACGCGGCGAAGCCGGCCTAAATGGCCGCGACGGCAGGGATTGCGCGGCGCTAAACGCGTGGGGATGGATATTGCGCGACAAGGACGGCGCGGTTGTGCCATATGACTTCGCGCCGTTTTACGGAGTCGGGGCCGAGGTGGATTTGACGCTCGGCGTTCAGCCCGTAAATTTCAAGTGCTTCTACATGAAAAATACATATCTTCCGCCATTTTCGCTAGCTACTGGGACCGCCGACGATTGCCTGAGCCCGTGCCCCAAAAGAGAAGACGCCCGCAACTACATCGACGAGCGTTGCGAGCTTTGGGCAATCCCCGCGGTTGCCGCCGGCGGCTATGTCGCTCCGTTTGCTTATCCGTTTTTCTGCCGCAAGGAAAGCGGGCTAGTAATGGGAATTGGAAAAATCAAACAGCATATTTACGGCGAGCATTTTTGCGTTTGGAATAAAGCTGCAAATACGTGCGAATGCGACACGGGATTTAGCGGCGACAAAACATTCGGTTATCATGTCTATGATTATATTTCGGACGACGTCGTTAATATGTTTGAACAGGGGGCGCCATATACGCTGACCTATGAAAAGTTAAAATAGCTTTTTACCTTCTGAAGAAACCCTTTTTTACCGGAACGCGCTTGGCTACCGGTTTAAACTCGTCGCCTCCGTAATGACGGAAGTATTGTTTGCGGATGCCGAAGCAATAATTATCGTAAACGCATTTTGCGCAAGATGGTTTTTTTACAAAATCCTTAAAGTCTTTCGCTTCCGCGAGGTCGATGTAAAATCGTTCGTCGCCGTCCAGTATGCAGCGCGGTATGCCGCACTGAGTATTAAGGCCGTAAATTTGTATTCCTTCGTCCGCAAGCGGCGTAATGGCCTTTAAAAGATAAGGCTTAACCTCGGTGAGTTTGGGAACGAAGCGCATTTGTTCGGGGTTGGGCGCGTCGTCGTAAACCGCGATGAAGGAAAAGCAGAATTGGACGTTCGAGTTTTTGGCAATGTTAAAACGCTTCTTTCCCCACCGGACGAATTCCGGCAGACCGCGGTAATTCAGCTCTTGAATAACGCAGTTGAGGAAGACTTCCGCCGCGCCTTTTGCTAGGTTGTCTATTCCGGCTAGCGTTTTCTCGAAGTCCCCTTTGCGTCCGCCCATTTTTAATGAAAGCTCTTCGTCGCCCGCGTGCAGCGAAACGAACGCCTGATCTATACCGGCGTCCAGAACGCGCTTGGCGAACTTCCAATCTGCGCACGTAACCGCATTGGTTTGAAGCGCGATTTTTTTTGCTCCGCCCTCTCGCGCGGTTTGCGCAAGCTCGCGCAGCTCTTTAAAAAGCGTCGGTTCGCCGCCTGAAATTACGAGCTCTTCAAGCCGAAGCGTGGAGAGGCGCTCGCGCATCTCCTCGAACGTCGGGGACGGGCCGGGGCGTTTAATAAAACAAAAGGGGCAGCGCTGATTGCATATGAATATCGGCCGTATTATGGCGCTTTCGCCGGCGGCGCCCTCGCTTTGCAGGTAATCGGTCCATAGCGGATAGGGCGGTTTGCGGCCTTCCTTCTCTACATAGTTTTTCGGCAATCCGGGGCAAAGCTCTCCGTACCGGCAGTCTTTCGCGCACTCGACGATTCCCTGCGGACGGAAACGCCGCGAACGTCTCGGAGTTTCGTCGTTATGGCGTAAAGGCTCCCCCGATGAAAAAATAGGAATTTGCGGCATGACCGGAAAGCCTAAATCTTCCCCGAAGCTGAAGGCGCACATCGGAAAATCCATGAAGGCGATTTTAGCTTTGCGCCTGAACCACTCGTATTTAACCGCGACGAACCCGGCGCGAAGCTCGTTTACGTCGGGAACGGCCGCGTCCGACGCGTTAAAGTAACGCGGCAGCGGAAACCCCAGCAGAACTAGCGGAAGTTTTGCGTCAAGCGCGGCGTTTGCGCGCCTTGCAAGCGGCTGGGCTTGCGAGCTGAAAGCGACGATATGCGGAATTACCGGAGCTTTGCATTCGTTCGCAAGTTTTGCGGCGTTTTTTGCAAAGTCGGGCGCGTCATATTCCTCCCGCAAAATAAGCGCGTCGCAGGCCTCGGCGGCCGTTTTAAGCGCGTCGAACCGCGTCAGCGATTCGGATGGGGCGATTAGCAAAACTTTTTCAAATCCTACAAGTCTAGCGGCTCTAACGATTTTTAAAAAATAATCGCGTAAATACGCGTCGGGTCCGCTTATTACGAGCGTTTTAAACCCTTTTTCGGCCAGCTTTTTCGCCGCCAGCACGGCAGCTCGAAGGGCGTCCGGCGTTTGCGCCGAAGAAGGCGGAAACCATAGCTCGACCCCCGATTGAAGCCATTGCGTTAAAATTTCGGGCGAAAACCCGATGCGTCGGTCGTTGTCGCTCATTTAAACCCTTTGAACAAAACGTCGCGGAAAGTCCGCGCCTTTTATGTAATTATATTTTTACGACGGCTGGAAGTAAATTAAATATTGCGCGCCGCGCGGCGGGCATAGCGCGTTTATTCCAACGAAAGGCCGCCGGTCTTAACCGTCGTTCTAACTGGTTTTGAAAGGCCGTATATTTTTTTCAGGCTTCCTTTGCAGGCCGCATAAAGCTTCTCGTATTCTTCCTGCGCGATGGCGGCGGCGAGATTGGACTCTCGTAAAAATTTGGCGCTTCTGCGCTCTCCTTTGCCGAAGCCGGGGCAGAGAGCCGAAAACTGCGCCAAGGCGTCCGGGTTTTCTAAAAATTCCGGTATGAACGGCGAAAGCGCGCATTGCATCGGTTTGGCCGCGTGAATTTCGCACAGCTTTTTATCGTTTAAAAATACGCAGGAGCCGTCTCGTCTTTTTTTCGTCGCCAAATATTTAATCTTGTCGCCGTCGTCGAACTCGACTTCTACCGCTTGAAGATATTTCGCGGCGCATTCGTCTTTGCTAATTTGTAAATATTCGGCGAGTCGTCCGAGATCGGCGGGGTAGAGGAACGCGAGCCCGTCCCCTTTGCAGCAGGCGCCGCAGGCTATACAATCGTATCTGAACGGCTTGAAGCTAGAAGCCATGAGTTTTCGCTATTTCCACAATCTTATCGACGACTTGCTCTATCGTCATCTTCGTCGTGTCGATTTCTATCGCGTCGTCGGCTTTTTTAAGCGGCGCCGCGGCGCGGGAAGAGTCGCGTTCGTCCCGTTCGCGCTCGTCCTTCAACGCTTGTTCGTAAGTCGTTTCGACGCCTTTTTCTTTCAATTGTTTATACCGGCGCATCGCGCGCTCTTCTTCCGAGGCGGTGAGAAACAGCTTTACGGCCGCGTCGGGAAATACAACCGTTCCCAAGTCCCGGCCTTCGGCGACGCAAGGGAACGACGCCGCGATTTTGCGTTGAACGGGAAGCAGCGCCGAGCGCACGGCGGGAAAGGCCGAAACTACGCTCGCGGTCTTTGATATTCCCGGAGTTCTTATTTCTTCCGAGACGTCCGCTCCGCCTAATAAAACATTCTCTCCTTTAAACTCTAACGGCAGCGTCTCGGCCAGTTCTGTCAGAGCCGCTTCGTCGGAAAGCGACGCGCCGGCTTTTATTGCGGCTAGCGCCAGCGAGCGGTATATCGCGCCTGTGTCGAGTTTGCGCAGGCCGAGCCTTTGGGCGACAAGAGAAGCGACGGAGCTTTTTCCGCATCCGGCGGGGCCGTCGATAACTATTATTTTTTGCATTGTTCCGCTCCGCGGTTTGGTTCGCGAATCGTTTGAAAACATCGGGAAATGAAAGACGCCGCTATATTATTTTTCCGGAATAGTCTCGATGTATCCTTTTTTTATTAAATCGACGAGGATGTTGAACGCGTCCACGTCGCTTGCGGGGGCGAGGTTGAGATACTCGGTAACCAAACCGGCGTTGTAGGCGAGTTGAAGAAATTTTAACGTCTCTTTCGGCAAATCGGCCAATTGGCTTATCATCGGACGGGGGAAACGTATCGCGTGCTTCATAATGGGAAATTTCTTGCGTAATCCCGTCAATTCTTCGTTATGTTTGATGCTCTCCATGAGCAGAGTTTGAGTTGGAACGTTGATTATGCGCTCGAACGTCGTCCGGTTCGTCGTGCCGAACTCGAACGAGCCGCCTTTGAGGTCTAACAGCCTGTAAACGGCTTTTAACGGAGCGATTTTTACGCCTTCTATGTTCGAGTAAAGAACGTTGCCGTCTTTGATAAAAATATAGCCGCGCATTTTGGAATAGTCGGCGGTGGCGACGACGCCCGTCTTTTTATTTATGTGCAGCATTTGAAGCAGATCGACCAGCGGTATTTCTTCGATGTGTCCGCGAAGTATAGTCTGGCTTTGAGCGTCAAGCAGCGGCTCGGCGTCCGGGAATTGTCCCATCGACGAGCCCATCTTTGCGAGCTGCATAATAGAGGCGCCGATAATTATGCGGTCGTTTTCTTTTAAAATCGCGTGCGTAATCTGTTCGGCGTATAAAAAAGTTCCGTTAGTGCTGCCTAAGTCGAATAACTCGACTACCCCATTGTTGCATATTATTTTCGCGTGCTCTCTGCTGACAAGGTCGTCGTTAAGCACGAGGTCGATGTCGGGGTTGCGGCCAATTATTACTTCTTTCCCTTCGGGAAGAGCGTATTCCCTGCCGGTTTGCGCGCCGGAAATAAAGCGCAGAAGAAACTTCTGTCTGCTTTTCGGCCTTATATCGTTGTTAGGCGTCCGTGTGTTCATTATCAGGAGTTTTCCTTTTCTTTCAGCTTTTCCTGCACGCTGGACAGATAAAGTTTAGCCAGTTTGTTCTCTCTGTCGGACGAGAGAACCTGCCGCCATTGCGCCATAGCCGCGTCGTTGTCTCCGGCGATGTGATGACAAAGACCAAGAAGGTTTCTCGCTTCGTGGAATTCGGGTTTTTTGTTGAGGATTATCGAGCATTCGGCTATCGCGGCGGCCAAATCGCCTTTATTTTTGCAGGCTACGGCCATCAATAGGCGAATATCGTGAAACTCCGGACGCAACGCCAGCGCCCTTTTATATTCCTCTATAGCTTCGTCGAAACGGTTGATGCCCGCGTAAATCTCTCCTATTTCGCAATAGCGGTTGGCGAGCCGGTTTTTTACGTATTCGTCCATGTCGTCGCGCTGAGGCACTTTTACGCCCAGACTGTCCAGCGTCGCTTTGCGGTCCGCCTCCTGCACTCCCATGTCGTTCAGCGTAATTATCAAATTAAGCGCGGCGTCGGAGAAGTCGGGGTTGATTTCGAGCGCCCGCCTGAAGGCCGTGCGAGCCGCCGGGTAGTTTCCTTTGTCGTAGAAAATCACTCCCAGCATGTTGTAAACGTCGGCAAACTGGCCGCTTTCTCCGAGTATTTCGCTGAAGAAAGCCAGCGCGCGGGCGTAGTCGTTCTTTTCAAACGCCGCCCTGCCCATGTCAAGCAACTGTTTAATATCTTTTTCCATGTTCTTGCGCCGCCGCCTAGCTGAGAACGGTTAGACGTTATTTTTGATAATTATAACATACGGGCGTAATTGAGCAATTTTTATTCGGAAAATTTCTGCTTTCGCCGCGGTTTAGAACGGAATATCGTCGTCGGAAATCGGAGGCGCGTCGGACTCGTAGTCCGGGGACGCCGGATGCGCGTAATCGTCCTCGTTTCTTTTCTGCGCGGGAGGCCTTGATCCGCCGTCTTTCGATTCTAGGAAGAGCACTCTTTGAGCGACTATCTCGTACGCGGTTCTGTCCGCGCCGCTCTTGTCTTTGTAGGTTCTGGATCGGATGGAGCCTTCTACGTAAACCGTGCGCCCTTTTGCCAGATAAGTCGCGCTCGTTTCCGCCTGTTTGCCCCAGACGACTATTCTGTGCCACTCGGTTCTCGTCTGTTTTTGGGAATTTTTATCCATCCAAACTTCGTCGGTCGCGACCGAGAACGACGTAACCGTCGATCCGTTTGGCGTGTAACGCCTTTCGGGGTCTTGTCCGAGCCTTCCGATTATTATTACCTTGTTAAGAGACGCCATATTTTCAACCTTTTCTGCAACAAATTAATATAGAAACGCAGATAATATTATTTGCCCGCCGCCGACATGTCAAGAGAATGAGCGGACTAGCGATAAATCCGCGCCTGACCTGTCCCCAATTTGTAAAAAAACTGGCAGGCCGAGGAGAAACGCAGAGTTTTATAATTAATTTCATTCTTTTCCTCATCGCCGCTCTGAAATAAAAATCCCCCTTTCCAAGTCGGAAAAGGGGAAAATAAAAATCGGCGTTTTATGCCGTAAAGGTTATTTTGCGGTCGCCTGCTTGAACTCGCAATAACTTGGGAAATTCGCCGGCAGACCTTGACGGTAAGGCGACTCAAACGTCCCTTTCGGGTGATCTTTGAAGAATTGAATTATCTGCGGTCCCATAAAGTCCGCGGGAAGCGTATGGCCGTCGCTGGGCTGGGTATAATTGTATTTCTTGCTGTGGTCGCAATAAACGGTATCGTGTCCCATTCCTCCGAGGTACGCCACGTCGTTTTGCGCAAGCTCGTTGAATTGAAGCGTTTTGACGAATAGATTATAGTTGTCGGTCGGTCCGCCGGTGAGGAAAACTTGCGCGAATTTGTTTTGCGTCGTCATTTCCGTCCAGCTTATCGCGTACTGAAGCATTCCCATACTATTGTATGTTACCGGGTTGCTAAAGTAGCCGCCCGAATAACTGACTATCGCCGCAAGAACGTCGCCGCGAACCACGCCGAGTCCGTCGGACATAATGGCTCCGGCGCTGAACCCTACTGTGTAGATGCGGTCGTCGTCAACGTTGTAGCGCTGTCTTAGGCAGCTTAAAACTTCGTCGAAAAATTTTGCTTCGCGGTTGTCGATGTTGACCTTAAGGTTGTCCCAGTCGAAGCCGGTCGGCGGTTGAATATTTAAATCTTCGGGAGTTACGAGGATGAACGGCATGCCCGGATTGTTTACGTAGCTTGCCAGCAGACCGGACATGTTGGTCGCGGTGTCGCCGAATCCGTGCCAGTTAAATATTACCGCGAAAGGCCCCGCAACGTCGGGATTTTGCGGAAGAGTTAAAATGAAAGTCCTTTTGTCGGATCCGACCGGGAAGTTTGTAACCATGCCGGCTATTACATTCGCGCAAATCTGAGAATATTCTCGGTCGCTTAAAACTTCCTGCTCTTGAGCGACTTCCTCGTCAAGCTCCGGCGCCGCCTCTTCCGCTACTTCGTGAACTATTTCTTCGTCTAATTCCGGCGAGGTCTCCTCAATCGTCTCAGCCGCGGTTTCATCCGCGATTTCTTCGTCGTAAAAGATTTCGACTTCATCTTCGGACGCCGCTTCTTCTACGGTCTCAACCGGCTCGTCCGCAACCGTTTCTTCCTCGAAAACCGGCTCCCATTCCCAGTCGAGCTCCTGCGATTGCTCGTTTTCCGTGGCTTGCTCTTCGGCTTCTTCGTTGTCGGAACCGTTGTTATTAATGTTAGAAGACGAGCTGGAGCACGAGAAGGCGGTTAAAGCCGCAGCCGCAAAAAATACCGTAAGCAATAGCGTTTTTTTCATTATTTTTTCTCCGCGGTCTGGTAAAGTTTTCAATATTTGCTGAAACATTGTAACCGGCTGGCGTCGCTTTATCAAATTGTTATAAGAATTTTTTAAAAATTTCGTCGTTTTTTCTAACTTTGATAAAAATCCGACGCCGCAATTAGGCGTAAATGTTTTGATGCGCCGAGTTTATTGCGCCTTGATAACTTATCATTACCGTTTGACTAACGTTGCGCAATGGTTAAATTAGTTAAAATCGCCTATGAGCGTTTTTTTTAACCTTTATTAGAAGGCGCAAAAGATGTCAGGTTTAGATTTGCAATCCCCGCCGCTGGTGGCTCTTCAGTTCGTAGTGCTGCTGTTGTCGCTCACCGTTCACGAATTCAGCCACGCCCGCGCCGCTTTCGCGCTCGGCGATAAAACTGCCGCCGCATTGGGGCGCATGTCTCTTTCTCCGGTTCCGCACATCGACCTTATAGGAACCATCGTTTTTCCTTTAATAGGTCTTTTTACCAATATTCCAATTATAGGCTGGGCTAAACCGGTTCCAATAAACCCAATTCTTTTTACCCGCAGACTGCGAATGAAAACAGGCGTTTTAATCGTCTCGGTTGCCGGGCCTATAAGCAATCTTTTTTTAGCGCTGTTAGGAACCGCGATAGGAGCCGCCCTGACGATGCTGGCTCCCCAGATGGTCGCGCCCGGTTCGCCCGCCGCTTTATTATTAATGTTTATGATTATAATAAATACAGGCTTGGCGTTTTTTAATATTCTTCCTATACCTCCGCTTGACGGCTCGAAAATCATTTACGGCGTTCTTCCCGACCGTATCGGACAGAAGTTTATGGCCATCGAGCCTTACGCGGCAATCGGCCTGCTTATTCTTTTGTTCACCGGCGCGCTTAACGTTCTTTTGCGTCCGGTCGTTTACATTATGATGTTTCTTCTCAACATAAGCGGCCTTTTAACCGGCGTTTCTTCGCTTTTTTCCTAATAACAAACATCGGGCGGTTTTGCTATGAACAATAACAACGCGCAAGGGACGGACGGCGGCGCAAGGCGTTTTAAACCTTCGTTGCCGGCGCTCTCGCTGGCGGGCGGAATACTGGGACTTTTCGGCGCGGGGAGCGCGCTGTTCAACATGCCGCAGGCGGGCGAGAAGGAAGTTTGGGGCGTAGCCGGAGCTTCGCTGCTGCTGCTTTTGTTCTCGGCTTACGACGTTTACGCCGCGGCAAAGTCGTCGGTAACGATTGACGACGAAGGCGTTTCGCTCGGTAAAAAAAAATTTGCTTATAAAGATATTTACGGCCTAATTCCTCCGACGGCGAGAGGCGCGGGACTGGGAATAACGGACGCCGACGGTCGGACGCATTGGGCGCCTCACGCCCCAAAAGGCGCCTATATGGAGCTCTTCGGGTCTCTCGGATTCGGCGGCATGCTGGCCAAAGCGTTCGAGCGCCAAGAAAAGCTGGTATTCAAAACGCGATTCCAATACGGCTATTCTATTTTGCGGCAAACCGCGGTTATGGCGCTGGCGTCCGCGTTTTTATGGCTTATCAAACCGTGGATGGGAGGCGTATGCCTGATTGCCGCGCTGGTTTTGGCTTACATGACGGCTCGCCAAATATTGAACGTCCCTATCGACGTCGCCGTAACCCCTAAGGCGATTACTTTCCGCTACTCTCGCTTGGCAAGCGTTTACGAATGGTCGCGGGCGGTTAAGATTTACCTTCCGAACGAGGACGACGACGGAGCCTACGTTCAATTCGACGACGACCGCACTCTGCGCATTCCTCCGGAGCGGCCGTTTTACAATCTCTTAATCGCCTACCTTGAAGAGACCTATCCTCATTTGACGACTAAAGAATAATTCGGCGGCTAATTTTTATAGAAAGCCCCGCCATTTTTTATCCTCTCGCGCGGCGGACGCGCCTTCCTTTGTATTCGCAAAACTGGAGACAGGTTAGGAGCGAAGATTTTTTCGCATCGTTTCCCTTGCAGTACGCGGCGGATAATGTATTATAAACCGATTAGATTAAGGAGGCCAAAAATGGGCTCAGCGGTTTATATCAACAATAAAATTGTTTCGCCGGATAAAGCGTTCGTTTCAGCGTTCGATCACGGTTTTCTGTTCGGCGATTCCATTTACGAAGTCGTCCGCACCGTCAAAGGCAAACTCTTTATGTGGGACGCCCACATTGAGCGGCTTAAGGCGAGCGCGTCCAGACTCGAGCTTAAAATTCCCGCGGACGACGCCGCGCTATTGAAATATACGCTTAAAACTCTCGAAGAGGCGGGGAACCAAGAAAGTTACATCCGCATCATCGTAACGCGGGGCGCGGGCGAAATAAGTCTTGACCCCGACAAGGCAAAGAAGCCGGAGCTAATCATAATTGTGAAGGAATTCGAGCCCTACAATGCGGAGTTTTATCAGCACGGCGCGCGCGTGATACTTTCAAGCGTCCGTAGAAATCACCCGTCGGCGCTCGATCCGGCCATTAAAACCGGAAATTATCTCAACAACATACTGGCGCTGATGGAAGCTAAAAAGCACGACGCCAGCGAGGCGATTATGCTCAATCACTCCGCGTATTTGGCGGAGGCGACCACATCCAACGTCTTTTTTGTAAGCCGCGGCGAGCTTTGCACTCCCGCGCTCTCGTGCGGCCTGCTGGCGGGCATTACCCGCATTATAGTGGCCGAGGCGGCAAAGCGCTCCGGAGTCGCTTTCAAAGAGGGCAAATTCCGCAAAAAGTCTCTTTTCGACGCCGACGAGGCGTTTCTTTCGGGCACGATTAAAGAAGTCATGCCTATTCGGGAAATATACGACGTCGAGGACGAGCGCACTGTGCGCATCGGCACCGGGCGGCCGGGAATCGTTACCAAAAAGCTGCTTGCCGCGTGGCCGGAAATAGTTGAAGAGATGATGAAGATAAAACCGGCCGGAAGCAAGGCGGCAAAATGAAACGAACCGGCAGACCGTTTCGGCCGGGCGCGCCGTTTGGAACCGACGATTTCGACGCCGCTCTTATCGCGCAGATTAAGGCGTTAAACGTCTGGCAGAGAGTTCCGCCCGCGGCGATGGAAGTCTTCAGAGCGCATTATAAATTAATGCTTGAGTGGAACGACTACGCGGGACTGACAAGAATTATCGAGCCCAAAGCGGCGGCGCGAGAGCATTACGCCGACAGTCTGGCCGCGCTTCCATCTCTGTTCGACGATTTAAAAATCGCCGGCGACGTTTTGGACGTCGGCAGCGGAGCGGGGTTTCCGGGGCTGGTTTTGGCGGTTTGCGACAAAACGCGCAGATATTTTTTGGCGGAACGCAACGGCAAGAAAGCGGCTTTTCTAAACGCCGCAAAGAGAGAGCTTTCTTTGTTCAACGTCGAAGTTCTTAACCTCGATTTTTCGGAATCGAAACGTCCGCCGGGCGCGTTCTCCGCGGTGGTTTCCCGCGCTACTTTCAGCGATTTCTCTTGGTTAAAAACGGCCTGCGCGTCTCTTGCGCCGGGCGGACTAGCGGTCTCGTATTCCACGTCGCCGAGCGCCGAGATTCCGCCGGGAGCCGAGCTTTTAACTTCGCGCGAGTACAGGCTCGCCGGAATGAACAAGAGCAGGTTCGTTCATTTAATTAAAAAAACGGATACGACGGCGGAAAAATGAAAATCATAGCCATGACGAACCAAAAAGGGGGAGTGGGAAAGACCACGACGGCGGTAAATTTGGCGGCCTCGCTCGCCATAGCCGAAACGAGCGCGCTCCTTTTAGACCTCGACTCGCAGACCAACGCGACTTCGGGGCTAGGCGTTACGGGCGTATCGGCGCAGCGCTCAAGCTACGCTCTTCTTTCGGGCGAGGCGCGCGCGTCGCAAATCGTCGTGAAATCTCCCGTCAAGCTGCTGCCGAAGCTCGATTTAATTCCCGCTAGCCGCGACCTTGCCGGAGCGGAGATTGAGCTTGCCGGCGACTCCGACAAAGGCGGGAGACTGCGCGCCGCAATGACCGACGAAAACGATTTTTTCTCTCGGTACGATTTCGTTATTATCGACTGTCCGCCTTCGCTCGGCATTTTAACTCTTAACAGCATGGTTGCGGCCAACTCGGCGCTGGCGCCGGTTCAGGCCGAATATTACGCTCTGGAAGGGGTATCCAACCTTTGCCGGACGATTGAAATTGTCCGGCAGAGGCTCAATCCGGGGCTCTTCATCGAGGGCGTGCTGCTAACCATGGCCGACAAGCGCACCAGTCTTTGCGGTCAGGTGGAGGCCGAGCTGCGCGGCTACTTTAAAGAGCTTGTGTACGAAACGACCATTCCGCGAAGCGTCAAATTGGCGGAAGCTCCCAGCCACGGTCTTCCCGCGGTGGTTTACGACACTTTGTCGGGAGGGTCTCTCGCATACCTTTCGCTGGCAAGGGAGCTGCTTGCGCGCAACGGTTATACAGTCGGCAAAACCCGCGCGATATGAGCGATTAACGTCTAAAGTCCTTTTAATTCGGCAAGTTACGCTCTAGGCTGAGCCAGCGGCAAAATAATGAAAAAAATCGCGCCTATTCCCGCGGCGCTCTCGACGTCTATTATCCCCTCGTTCTCCTCGATAATTTTATGCGTCAGCGCAAGCCCAAGACCCGTTCCTTGCCCCACCGGTTTCGTCGTAAAAAACGGGTCGAAAATTTTAGTTAAATTTTCCTCCGGTATCCCTTTTCCGGAATCTTCAATCGAAAGAATGATGTAATCTTTCGTCGGGTCGAGTTTATAGGCGTATTTGTTTTTTAAAATATTGTTCGCCTCGCCCAAACTTTGCAGTTTAATTTTAATTTCGCCTTTGCCGTCCATCGCCTGCGAGGCGTTGAGAAAGAGATTGACTAAAGCCTGCTCCAATCCTTCGCGGACGGCTTTGACGTTCCAAGAGGCGCGGCCCGAAAAGTCGGCGTTGAACGAAATATCTTTAAACGTTCGCTGCGGCGAAACCATCCGCATTACTTCCGATATTAACTCCGCCATGTTTACTAGGCTCTTTTCGCCGGAACCGGGGCGTCCGTAAGCCAGCAGGCCGCGTATTATTCTGTTTATTCTGTCAAGTTCTTTGCGGATTTCTGGAGCGAACTGAGCCACCGCCTCCGGCGTTTTTTCCGATTCTATTATTTCTGCGTAACCTTGTATTGACGCCAGCGGATTGCCTATTTCGTGCGACAAACCAGCCGCCAAGGAGCCCAGCGAAGCCATCTTTTCGCTGCGCATTAGGTTGGTCTGCGCCTGTTCTAGCGCCTTGTTGACCCGTTCCAACTCTTGAATTCTGTTATTCAGCTCGATTTCCTTGGCCTCCAAACTGTCGATCATCACTCGGAAGTTGGAAAGAAGTCCCGCCATTTCGCCTTTTGTTTTAATGTTAAGCTCGCGTTCTACGTCGAAATCGCCGCCGGTAACTTTGGTTGTGGCCGCAAGAAGTCCTTTTAGCGGTTTAATAATGTAGGCGTCCGCGATGAAAAGGCCTGTAATCACCGAAACCAGCATGTAAAATAAGGCGTAGGCGAAGATTATTCCGCGGGAAAATAGAAGCAGTTTTGCCATGTCGCCAAGTTTATAGTCGATTACTACGTAGCCGCTCACGTTGTTCACGTCCCGCCAAGGGGCGACGACGCGGACGACGGGCGGTTTCTGCTCTCGTAAAAATGCCGCCTTCGGAGCGGAATACGCCGCGAATTTCTTCGCGCCGTGAACCAAGTCGTAAAGTTCGGCGGCGTCCTGATAACTGGAGTCAAGCAGGCGGTAGGCGAAGTTCAGTATTGTAATGCCCCGCATGAAGACCGGATCAAAATGCTGCCTGATAATTTTGCGCGCGGTTTCCGCCTTTTTATCGTCGCTCGCCATGCCGGAAGCTCCGTCCTGCGCCAGTTCCCGCGATAAAAGCGAAACCATAAATCCGGTTTCGTCTTCTTTTTCTATTAAATAAAACTTCTGCGCCAATTCCTGCGTCGCCAGCGCTATAACCGCGACTCCCGCGCTCATAACCGCGACCATTCCCGCAAAAAGGTAAAACCTTATGCCCAGCCGGAACCGATTCATTGCTTTATTTTCCGAGCATCGAAATTATCGTCCTCGCCATATCGTTTGAAAACGCGGAAAGCCATTGGCCGAAAAACATGTATTCAATCGCTCCAAGAGCGAGAAAAGGCCCAAACGGTATAACTAGTTTGGAAAAACGTCCTTTTTCGTCTTCCGCGCCGGCTTCGGCCTCTTTGTTTGCTCCTTTTTCGCCGTTATTTTCCGGAGCGTTTTCAGCGGGTTGAGGCTCGTTCGTCTCTTCGTTGGAGCCGCCGGATTCCTCGTTTTTTCTGTAATCGGCGATATGATTGTGGTGAAGAGGGTCGTAGTCGTCGATTTGATCGACCGTCGGCAGTTTGCCGAACAAGTGCATAAGCAGCGCCGCGGCCAACCCTTGGAGCGAACCCGCAAGG
This sequence comes from uncultured Myxococcales bacterium, assembly GCA_964400725.1. Classification (GTDB taxonomy): domain Bacteria; phylum Myxococcota_A; class SURF-8; order SURF-8; family CAYNVS01; genus CAYNVS01. The sequence continues at coordinate 16,944 of CAYNVS010000013.1, read as the reverse complement.
AAGACGAAAAATAGCGACTTGAAGCCTAAAAAGGCTCCGATGGCGCACATGAGTCCGGCGTCGCCGAACCCTAGCCCCTGCTGTTTGCGGACGACGTACCAAAGAAGGTTTATTAATACTACGAGGCCGAATCCGGCGAGCGCGCCTATCGCCGCCTGCGTCAGACCGGTTTGCGGCATAAAAAACGACGCGCCAAGGCCGATTAAGGCCAGCGGATACGTTATTCCGTTTGGAAGAATGAAATGCTGAACGTCGATAAAAGTAAGAGCGAGCAGCGCCGCGGAAAATGTCCAATACGCAAGAGCGGAAACGGTCGGCCCGAATTTTTGCAGAACAGCGACGAATAAAAGCGCGCACAAAAGCTCCACTAACGGATAACGTATAGCTATGGGGAGGGCGCAGTTCCGGCATTTGGCGCGCAGTATTATATAGCTGAAAATAGGTATGTTGTCGTACCATTTAATTTGGTTCTTGCAGTTTGGGCAAAACGAACGCCGCGGATTGGCTACCGAAAGCCCTCTTGGGACGCGGTAAATTACGACGTTGAGAAAACTTCCTATGCTGGCTCCGAACATAAACGCAAAGGCGGTAAAAACCGGCCTCAAGTCGTAATACATCGAGTTAAGCAGCTGCGAAAAACCGCTGGGGGCCGTTGGTGGGGTCATTGCTGTTCTTCTTTTTCCAATCCAGTCTTTGAAAGCCTGTAGCGGAACGATCTAAATGTGAGGCCTAGAATGCGCGCCGCTTCCGTTTTGTTGCCGTTTGAAATGCTTAGCGCGGTCTCAAGATAATATCGCTCCATTTTATCCAGCGTTTCCTCAAGGTTTATGCCGTTGAGAAGCTCGTCTTTGGTGTAGTACGTTTTAGGAAATGAAACCGATTCGCCTGAAGGCGGCTTGTCTTCTTTTTGGGGCTGCAAAGACGAGTCGGCTTGCGGCCACGCTTTTTCCTCGGCCTTTTTAATTTCTTCGGCGGAAGGACGGATTATCGCCGCGCTGTCTCGCGGAGTTGAAACGAAAGAAGGAAGGTATTCCGGAGTAATCACGCCTGAAGGACAAAGAACAAGAGCTCGTTCGATTATATTTTGCAGCTCGCGGACGTTTCCGGGGAAATCGTAGCTCATCAGCTTATCCATCGCTTCCGGCGAAAGAGTGCGGGGAGGTTTCCCTAGTTCGTTGCATGCGCGCTCCATCAAGGCGTTGATAAGCCGCGGTATGTCGTCCCTGCGCTGGCGCAGCGGCGGAAGATGAATGTTTATTACGTTCAGTCTAAAATACAAGTCTTCGCGGAACTCGCGCTTTGCGCTTAAAGCCTTCAGATCGCGGTTGGTTGCGGCGATGATGCGTACGTTTATCGGTTCGGAGTTGACGGCTCCAACCGGCCTGACTTTCTGCTCTTCCATCACTCGCAGCAGTTTGACCTGCATATCCAGCGGGAGTTCGCCTATTTCGTCTAAAAAAATTGTTCCGCCGTTGGCCGCCCTAAAAAGTCCTTGTTTTTCGCTTACGGCGCTGGTAAAGGCGCCTTTAACGTGCCCGAAAAGCTCGCTTTCTATTAATTCGTTGGGAATAGCTCCGCAGTTTACCGGAATGAACGGCGCGCCGCTTCTGGGCGACATGTTGTGAATAGCTCTGGCTACGAGTTCCTTGCCGGTTCCCGACTCGCCGGTAATAAGCGCGGTGGATTTGCTTCCGGCAACCAATTCGATGAGCGAAAATACTCGCTGCATTCCTTCCGAGCGTCCTACGATGTTTAGAAAGTTGCCGCGGCCTTTTACTTCCTGTTTCAACTCTTTGTTTTCGTTGAGAAGTTTCCCTTTTTCGACCGCCTTATTAAGCAGCTCTTTAACTTCTTGGAGGTTGAAGGGCTTTGTTATGTAGTCGTACGCTCCGGCGCGCATAGCGCGTACGGAATCTTCCGCGTTCGTGTAGGCGGTAATCATTAATATTTGAAGATTTGGCTTTGCTTTTTGGGCTCTTTCAAGAAGCTCGATGCCGCTCATTCCCGGCATTTTTATGTCGCTGATTGCGGCGTCGTAATCCTGAGTTTGAATTTTAGAGAGAGCTTCGGCTCCGTTGGCGGCCAAATCGGTTTCGTAACCTTCGCTGGATAAAAACATTTCCAGCATCTCTCTGATGCTTGAATCGTCGTCGATAATTAGAATTTTTGGCATTAATGGAACGCTCCTAAATCTCAAACAATCTCGTCGTGCTTGCTTTCCGCGGCGTCCAATGCGTTGGTTTCCGTCGTTTCTTTCTGTTCGGCTTCCATAAACGACAGCTCCGCTCTCGTTCCTTTCCCAGAATCGCTCTCAAGCTCTATCTTGCCTCCCATCGCTTGCATCAATTGATAGGCAATGGTCAAGCCCAAACCGGAGCCGCCGCTTTTGGTGGTAAAAAAAGGATCGAATACTTTGGCTTTAAGGTCTTCGGGAATTCCTTTGCCGTCGTCTTCAACGACGAGATGGTAATAATGATCGCTCTCGCCGCGGCTCTTTTCGCAGTAAATCTTTACCGAGCCTCCTCCTTCGCTCGCGGCGTCGCGCGCGTTGATTATTATGTTCCACATAACCTGGCGGAACAGGTCGCCGTCGATTAAAATCTTTCGATTGCCGGCCTCGCTCGGAACGAAATAAAGCCGCACCGCTTTTTCGCGGCACGCCTCTTTGAAGAAAGGCATCAGCTCTTCTACCGCCTGATTTAATGGCTGCCGCTTCAATCTTACCGTTGGCGGGCGGGCGTAAGCGAGAAAGTCGTTTATCAAATTGTTGAGCCTGTTTGTTTCGCGCTGCATGATGCCGAGAAGTTTCTCGTCGTCAGGCCGGTTCTTATGCTTTACCATAAGCATTTGAATCGCGCCTGAAATTGCCGCGAGCGGATTTTTAACCTCGTGGGCTATGCCGGCGGAGAGCTTGCCGAGCGCCGCCAGCCTTTCGCGTCTTCTTACCTCCAGCTCCAGCTTTCGTATTTCGGTCAAGTCGTCAACGAGAAACATCTTTCCTTTGTTCGGCTCGCTTTCCTGAATGAAATCCGATACCCAGATCATTAGGTTTTTTCTAGCGCCGTCGGGTTTTATAATCGAAGTTTCTATGGGAAGAATGTCCTGAGTCGTCTCGAACTCGCTGAATTTGGGCAGAACGTCGGAGAGTTTGCGCCTTAGAGCGTTGTCGGAAGAAACGCCGGTGATTTCCTCCATGAAGTAATTCCAAGTTATTATCATCGAGTTGTGATCGACGATAATCAAACCGTTGCGCATGGTCTCAAGTATGTTTAGGTGAAGGCTTTTAAGGCGGGCAAAGGAGCGAATTTGAGCCTTAAGTTCTTCCTGCGCGCTTTTAATGCGGTCGATAAAGTTGTAAATCCAGTAAAAGATAAGCCCTAGGAACGCCAAGTTCAGAATATAATTGTATAAAGTCGAAATTGAAAGCTGGGTCGCCGTAGAAGCGGACTGTCCGATAATTTTAAGATAATGCTCGTTGGTGTTGATAAAAATCACTAGAAAGAGCATTACGGAGCTTGTTAGGAAAGAAAGAAGCAGACCCTTTCGCTCCATTAGCATTCCGCCGGTCGCAAGCGAAATAATGTATAAAAAAGTAAAAGGAGACTCTATGCCGCCGGATATTGATATTAATGTCGTCCATAGGAGGTTGTCCCCCATCAATTGAACGACGCTTTGGATTTTGTAGTTTAGGTTGTATTTTACAAAAAGCAGGTAAATGAGCGTCATAAAGTATGTAACGAGAAGAACCACAATGAAAACGAGCTGCTCCGCCGAGTCTAAAATCATGCCGCGCGCGCTTACGCTTACCGAAAGCCTCACAACGAACAGCAAGGTAATCATTATGAAGCGGAAAATAATAAGCGTGATTAGCTTTGTTCTGGCCTCCTTCGGCAATTCGGTGTTGACTCTGTCTCGCAACATAAAAAAATTATACCCGCCGCCGCTGTAAAGGCAAAGTTTTATAAACTCGACTTGGCAATGCGAAGGTTACTTTTTCTTTTTCCCGTCCTTCGTCTCTTTTGACGCGCCGCCCGGCGCTTCGTCCTTCCAATAATATACGTCCCGCGCCGCGGCTTTGTCGGTTTTAACCGGCGTTTTTTTCTTTGCGGATTCGGCTCGTTCTTTTGCAAGAACCGCCATTTTTTGGGCCTTGCTTACGATTTCGTAAGGAGCTGCGGGGTAGCCGGTCGCGAGTTTGTCGAAGGCGGCGGCGGCTTCTTCGTAAAGTTCAATTTTGAACATGAAACGCGCGTATCTGTCGAGGTTTGCGATTGCGTCGGCGTTTTTAGAGACGAGCCAGTCGAACATTTCGATGGCCGCCTTATTGTCGCCTATCGGAATTTCGTCTTTCAGCTCTTCAACTTTTTTATTTCCTTCTGGCGATGATAAAATCATTTTGCGTTCAAAGACGCGAACTCTCGGCTTATCCGGCGCTTGGTTTGCGGGGTGCCCGGCTATGAATTTTTTATAATATTTCACCGCTTCTACGTAGTCGTCGGGGCCGCCCGCGCTCGTTAAAAAGCCTAAAAACGCCGCCGCGGCTTTTTCTTTGGCCTCGGCAAAATCAGCCGCGTCCTGCTGCGCCGAATTTGCCAGCGTCATTAGTTTATCGAACTCTTTGCCGTTTTTAGCTTCTCCCGCCAGCTTGAAACGCTCCAGCGCCGCGTTGCGCAGCTCCTCTTTCTTTTTTGATTCAAGCAGCTCTTTGGCGCGTTTGAGCAAAGCCGATCCTTTTTCACCTAGTTGTCCGGCAGGAGCCGCTTCCAGCGTTTTAACCGCCGCTTCGTACGAGCCTTGCTTAACGAGCTCGTCGGCCTTTTCTACGGCCGGATTGCCGCACGAAAAGATAAAAATCGCCGAGGCCGCGGCGATTGCCGCAGCGACCGCCGCCTCGAACGCTCTCGATTTAAATTTATTTTTCATAGCCTTCTTCCGAAATTTAATTTTGCCGTTCCGACTGCTTTTATATTACATTATATTGAATAAACATGCTATAGCGCAATACGCAATTGCATTATCAACGCGTTTTTAAAAGGCCGCTTTGGCGGCGAGGAAAAGGGCAGAGATGGACGATTCGTTCGAGATGTTTTTAAAAGCCGTCGGAATCAGGCCGACAGAACAAAAGAACATGGCCTACTGGATTAACAAGGCTCTGGCTGAAGGACGCTTCATGTACCGCAAGACCGCGTCCGAAACGCTCGCCAACTGCGCTTTGGACATGGGGCGCGGAATGCAGTTTTGGGTTTACGTTCAGTTTAAAGGAGATATAGAAAAATACTCCGACTTCAACGTCGAGCCGAACGTGCATTACTTTATGCCCGCATACGAGGGAGAAGCGAGGTGCAGGCTGTCGCTTGCGGCCGTTTACGCCGATCCGTCCCGGCCGAGCGCGTGGTGGGGAAAATTCATTACGCAGGGCGTACGCGCCGAAGGCGAAAAGGAAGCGGCTAGATTCGAGTTTGCCGCGCCGATTGTGAATTTCCTCGAAATCGCGGAGCGGATACAGGGGAAGAGCGTAATAGAGGCCTCGGCTTGCGGGCTCGTTCTTTCCTATCAAGGCGCGCCGCCCGAAGGAGAACCCAAGGAGCTTATAGCCTCTCCGAGCAAACTGGCGCCCGCGCTGATGCGCGGCAAAACGCTTGATTTTTCAAGGACGGCAAACTTCCAGACTGGAGAGCCCTTGCGAAGGCTGCTGCTCGAATGCGGCAAGACTAAGTTCAACCTTTTAGGCCACGCCGAAACGTTTGAAAAAGAGCCGGCTATAGGAGATTACGCGGAGGTTTTTGCGTTTCTTCAGGTCTTCGCGCCCAAAGACGCCAACGGCGACGTTGAGATGAACTGACGTTTAGACGCTTGCAAATAAAAAAGGAATCGCGGAAGAGTGAAACGTTTTGCGGCGAAAGCGGCGTTTGGGGCGCTGATTGCGGTTATTGCGGCGCTGGTTTTGCCCGCGGGGTTGGCCGCGGCTTCCGACGAGCCTTCGCCCGAAGGGAAGAGCGTATGGCAGGTTCTTTTCGACGCGCCCAAAGGCAGCGACCTAAAGAAATTAAAGGAAACCGCCCAGATTAAAGAAGGCGAGAAATACTCGCAGGCGAAGGTCGGCAAGGCGATAAAGCTGATATACGGCTCGTTCGGCTCGTTCTCCAACGTCAAAGCGAGCGTTGAAATTATCGAGGCTGGAGTAATTCTGCGGTTCGTATGTCAGCCTAAAATCTACATAGAGTCTATTAAGTTCGTCGGAGCGAAGGCGCTGGAGCCGGGCAAGCTGGAAAGCGCGCTTAAAATATCGGCGGGCGATTCGTACCGCGAAAGCGCGGCTTTAAAACAGCGCGAAGAAATAATTTACGAGTATCTCGAAGCGGGCTTCCCGGACATTCAGGTAAGTCTGGCCGCGCGCGAAATCCCCGACAAAAACTCCGTCGCCTTGACGTACATTATTACCGAAGGCGAGCGGCAGCTTCTTACCGACGTTAAGTTCAAAGGAAATATGGTTCTGCCGCTGCGCGAAGTAAAAAAAATAACCGGGCTCGACATCGGCGCGCCAGCTTCTCTGCAAACTATTAAAACCGGTCTTGAACGGCTTCGCGAAAAGCTGTTCGACATGGGTTACTACGAAGCGAAAGTTTCGTTCAACGCGCTTGCGGGCGAGGACGGAAAAGAAAGCGGAAGCCGCGCGTCCATAGGAGCGTGGAAGACTTGGGAACTGCTGCGGGAAGGCGTCTTGCGCGTAACCGTTAAACCCGGACGGAAAATACTTTTCAGGTTTCGCGGGAATCGTTTCGTAAAGCTGGACGAACTTTACGACGCGATAAAGTTCGACAGCAAAAAATATCTTGAGGTCGGCGACGACGTGCTGGATGAGCTCGCTTCGAACGTGAAGCGCAAATACGAGCTCTTAGGCTATATGCGGGCTAAAGTAACGATAAAAAAAATAGACGACGCAAAGAACAACGTCCGTTTCGTCGTCTTTAATTTAGAAGAGGGGACGAGGGTATTAATTAAGGAAATTATTTTCCGGGGCGCGTCGTTCGCGGATAAAAAGGCGCTTTACGAGCAGGTCCTTTCAAGGCTTTACGAAGAGCTGCTGCCGCCCGAAGAGACCACACTGGTTCCGCCCGACGGATACACGCTTGATATGCCCGCTTACAAAGGAGAGAAATCAAAGGCGTCCGAGTACATGCACTTTTTTAAAAACCGCCCGGACGAGCGACCGACCGACCCAAAGTATTACGACGTTTACATCCCCTCCATTTACGAAGAGGCGATAGTAGAACAGCTGCGCGTATATTACGCGACGATGGGTTTCCTAAAAGCGCAGGTGAGCAAACCGACGATAATTCTCAACAAGACTGGGCAGCGTTTGTGGGTATATTACGACATAGCGGAAGGGCCTCGAACTATCGTAAAGAAAATAACAGTAAAGGGCGCCGCCGCGGCGACCGACAAAGAGCTGTTGGAGCTGATTAACTTTAAAAAAGGAGACCCCCTAAACCGCTTCGCTTACCCTGATTGGAAGCGCGAGATAAAGAAATTTTATCAAGAAAAAGGATACCTTTACGCCGACGTACGATTTAAGGACGAAATCGACGCTTATTTTACCGGCGCAAGCTCTACCATCGAAATAAACGAAGGGCCGAGGGTTAAGGTCGGAGCGATTATTGTCAAAGGCGCGGCTCTGACAATAGAAGCCGTAATACTGGACAGGCTGGCCTTTGGTCCGGGCGACTATTTCACTCCGGGCGTTGCCAAGCAGAGCGAAGAACGGCTGATGAAACTTGGGGTTTTTCAGGCGGTAAGCGTTAAGCTGATGGACCGCGAAACTCCCGAAGAGGTTAAAAACATCTTGGTATCGGTAATAGAGAGGCCGCCGGGCGAAGTGCAGACGGGCGTTGGCGTCGCTACCGACGAAGGCGCGAGGGCGAGGCTGTCGTTCGCCTACCGAAATATATTCGGAACCGCGCTGGAATACCACGTTTACGCCAAGCTAAACATGAAAATACCCGAGCTGCTCGATTCGCAGTTCGCCCAGATTTACGAAAACGACAAGATGACGATGCTTGACAAACTTGAGCGCAACATCGTAACCGGCTTTCGCTATCCCAGCATTTTCGGCGTTCCTTGGCGGCTTGGACTCGGAATAAACTATACTCACATACGCCTTCAGGACAGAAGCTACGGGCTGGATAAAAACGCGCTCGGCGTGTCGATAGACACCGAGCTTGCGAAGGACGTCTCTATGTCGTTTCTACTGGAAGCGGCGTATCTTGATTTGGAGCTTACCAGCATTCCGTTCGAGAACGGTTTGCAGATAAACGAGCCGGAGGGGACCTCCGTGCAGATTTCGCCGGAGCTGAGCTTTAACGGTTCGTGGTGCGACAACCAATTCAATCCGACGAGCGGCTTCCGGACGGCGTTTTCCATCGCCTATTTTAAAGACGTCGCGCAGAGCCTCGACACTTCGTTGATTCGAGCCTACGCAACGCTGACGGGTTACACGCCGATAAAAATGCCTTGGGTTTTCAAAGCGCGGCCTCTGGTCTTCAAGACTCAGGTTAAGGCTGGGTATATTTTCAATCTCATCGACGCGCCGGTCAGCGAGGACAAGATGTTCTTCCTCGGCGGCAGGCTTTCGCTGCGCGGATGGCCGGAGCTAGGCGTTTATCCAAGCGGAATGTCCGACGCGAAAATTAAGTCGCTTCAGCAGAACGATTCGCCAAGCCCAGGCGGCCAGTCGTATCTTTTATTTAAGTTCGAGCTGCGAGTTCCGTTGTACAAAGAGTACGCGCTTGGCGTATTTTGCGATTCCGGAAATCTTTGGGCCTCGGCGGAAGACATCAGCCTCAACGTCTCCAAATACCGGACTAGTTTAGGTTTCGGAGCGCATTACATGACGCCGGTGGGCGAAATCAGCCTCGACTTCGGCTTCCCCGTCGTTAAGGACAATCGCTTCCCCGTATCGAGCTACACGATACATTTTTCTATCGGAATGTTCTGAAAAGGATAATGAAATGAAACGTTATCACCGCGCATTCTTTTTTGCATTCGCCGCGCCGGCGCTTTTAACCGCTCTTGCTTTCGCTTCTTGCTCAAGCGGCTCCGACGAAACGAAAAAGCCGGACGAGCGTCCGATGATTGTAAAGAAATTTAACTTCCTCGAAAATAAAAACGCATGGATTTCAACGCAGGATTTTTCGGAGTATAAGGCGAGCGGGAAAGACGTAAGGCACAGCCTTTTGGGTTATTACGGCGTCGGCAACGGAGCGTCCTTCGCGCTGTTGGGCGCGACGAACCCGCTGTGGACGCTTCATTCTCCGACCGGCCCGACCTACCAAGTGAACGACGAAGGCTTTTTCGGCGACGTCGCGTTCTCTATTTACGTCAAAAAAAACGGCGAATATAAAGAGGCGTTTTTTGACAAACAGCGGGCATGGCGAGTTAAAAACAACGGCGTCGTCTGCGCGACGGGAACTACGACCGATATGTCGGCGTCCGGAGTCGTTTCAATATTCTCCGTTACTTTCGCGCCCGTTTACGACCCGAAGAACGCTCCTGAGATTCTACAGTATTTTGAAATCAAAAACGAGACCGGAGCCGATATTCCCGACGTTTATCTTTACGTAAAAACATACGGCGACGATCCGGTCGTTTCGGAAAATTCGGTCTCTTTTTCTAAGGGCGGTCGGACGATGAAGCTTGCGGGCATCAACGTGGAAACGCAGTCTGCCGCGGGCGCTGGAAGCCTCTCAGGTCTTCCCGCGGGAGGATTCGGTACGCCGCAAGCGATTTTGGCCGCCGGGCAAAGCGCCGCGTTCTGGCTGTCCGTCTCGTTTTACAAAGACGGCGACGCGAGAAAAGCGGCGGTTAAATCGGTCATTGAAGCCGAGAGCGCTCTTGCTTCCGCCGCGAAATGGTGGGGAGACTGGTTCGCCAACGCGCCAAGCCTAGAAACGCCGGACGAAAAGACGAACGACCTCTTCGAGAGCGTTCTTTACGCGATTAAGTCGCAGCAGTCCTTTACGGGAGGCGTTACGCCTATGAGCCATTACACTAGTACTTGGATTCGCGATACATACGGTCCGGCGCGATTTTTTTTCCGTATCGGCCTTATGGAAGACGCGCTTGCGATGGCGAAATATTACCACAAAGCGGCCTCGATTCGCGGAGATATAGGCAACTCGCTTGAAAACGACATAGCCGACGAGCTTAAAAACGAGCCTGACTGGCTTGCGATGGGGCAGTTTACCGGTCGTCAGCGCGGCGAGGGGCCGAGCCACATTCCGCTGATGTTCAAGGAATACATGGACAACGGCGGAAGCGCGGAGCGGGTCGCGCCGCTCGTTCCTTTCCTGCTGCGCTCTCTTTTGGCGCAAGGGATGACCGAAGAAGGGTTGATGTATTTTTCCGGCGACGAAACGTGGCGTCCCGGCGAGGCGACAAATTTGGGAATGCCTACGTCCTACCCGTTTGAGAATAAAGCTTACAGCGCCGAGTCGGCCATGCTTTACGTCGCGGCGTCGCGCTGGCTTGAAAATTTCATCGGCTCTTACGCCGGTTCGTTCTCTTTCGACAAGGAGCGGATATTATCCTCGCTTGCCGAGCGCAGAATTAAGGCCGAGAAAACTCTTGCCGCCGACGGGGCGTACTGGCTGAAAGAGTCGAAATCTTTCGCGCCGTGGATATATATGGAAGACGGAAAGCCGGAAACGCGTCCTTCACCGGACGTCAATACGATGCCGTTGTGGCTGGGCGTTTTAAGCGCGGACGACGAGCGCGCTAAAAGCAACGCCGAAGCGATGTACGCCGCTATAGGCAAACCCGACGGACTTGTGCAAAACGCGAACGGAGACGACTTAGAGCTTATGGGTTTCAAGCAGGGGCAGGGAATTTACACCGGCATGGCCGTTGGTTACTGGCTTTATAACGTCGCCGCGCTGGGCATGAGCGAGCTCGCCGAGAAAGTTTTCAACGCCGTTCACAAGCAGGCTTCATGCGCGGGAGAGTTCCCTGAAGACGGCGTTTACGGCCAATTCGAGCCTTTGCAGCTGCAATATTACAAGACCGGAGGAATGGGCGACATATGGGCGCGCTACCGGCCGTGGGAAGGCGCGATTAACGCCGAGGCGGTATGGTTGTATCTAACCGGGCTTTATAAGCTCCCAGCTTCGCAGGCCGATTTCAAGCCCTCTTTCCCAAACGGTTGGAGGCGGTTTTGCGTAAACAATATAAGCGTCGGCGGCGTAAAGAAAAGAGTCTGCTTCGATAAATAGATTTCTTTTAGTCGTTTGCGCGCTTGCGCCGTCTCGGTATAGACAAAGCCGTCGATGATTGGTATAATATAATTTTACGGCGACCTTGCCGACGGAAAAGGAAAGAGCTGAATTTTAATGCTGAAAAAAACGCTTGCCGGCGTTGCGGCCGTTTTCGCGGCGCTCATAATCGGAGCGGCCGCCGTCGGGACTTACTTTTACTACGATTATCAATCGTGGAAAGAAACTCCCGCGAGGGAAGGGGACGAAATTATAGCCTTCGAGATACCAAAAGGCTGCGGCGTCGCCAAAGCGAAAAAAATATTGACCGACGCGAAATTCATCGACAACTCTCTTTACTTCGACATTTACGCGAAGGAAGCGAAACTGGGCGCAAACATAAAGGCCGGGTATTACGAGGCGGAGGCGAACTCTTCTCCGGCGGCTGTTTTAAAAAAAATTATTAAAGGCGAAGTCGCTTTGACAGAGGCCGCCATTCCGGAAGGGATAACGGTCAAAGAAATCGCGGACAGGCTCGCAACGGCGAAAGTCATCGCCGCAGACGACAAAGAGCGCTTTCTCTCTATCGCGCTTTCGCGTGAAGGAGCCGCGAAATTCGGCGTGAACGCGCCTTCGCTTGAGGGATTTTTATTTCCCGACACATACCGATTCGCGAAGCTGATTAAGCCCGAAGAAGCGATTGCGGGAATGATTGAGCGTTTCAATAAAACGTGGACGGAAGAGTTTGACAAGCGCGCAAAAGAGCTGAACATGAGCAAAAGAGAAGTTATAACTCTCGCTTCTATCATCGAAAAGGAAACCGGCTCGCCCGACGAACGCGAGCTCGTGTCGTCGGTTTACCACAACCGCCTTAACAAAAACATGAAGCTGGAGGCCGATCCGACCGTTATTTACGGAATAAAGGATTTCGACGGAAACATCCGCCGCCGCGACCTTCTAACGGACCACCCTTACAACACTTACACGCGCAAGGGGCTTCCGCCCGGCCCGATAGCGAGCCCCGGACTCGCCTCAATCCGAGCCGCTCTTTATCCGGCCAAAACGGAATATATTTTTTTCGTGGCGATGAACAACGGCCGCAGCAAATTTTCTAAAACTTACGCCGAGCACGCGAAGGCGGTTTATAAATACCAGATACAAGGCAAGGTAGGACCATGACGAGACGCGGCTTTCTTTTCGCGATTTTCGTCTTGATAGTCTGCGCGTTCGGCTCCGCGCCGGCCAAAGCCGACGACCCGGCGAAGATTTACGACGACGAACCAAAACGCAGGCTCTTTGGGATGGAAGACGCGGAAACTATGGGCGAAGGGCGGCTTGGTCTGGGCTTTATCGGAGGTTACCCGAAGAGCAAAATCAACGTGCAGTTTTGCCCGGCCGATTTTTTCGATATGGGGCTATTGACCGAGTTCGGCTATCAACCCGACTTCTTTTTCGGCTACTACCTAAAGGTGCAGCTTCTAGAGGACGAACGCTCCGTTTTTAACATGGGAATCCGCGCCGGAGCCGCGCTGCTTTGGCTCGTTAAAGAGAACGGCAAGCGCGCCGATAGATTCTTTTTGGCGCCGCGTTTGGCTCTTCCGATAGGTTTGGGCGGCGGCCCCGTTTACTTTGTCTCCGACCCCGAGATTGAGTTCGACGTCGCTATGCAGACGAACGTGAAGCATAGAATTTCGCTCAAACTTACCGGCGGCGTCGAGTGGAGTTTTCACGACGACATGACGCTTTTTGCAAAGGCCGGCTGGCAGTTCAAGCTGCGCGGCGAGCCTTATTCCGGCCTCGACGCGACGGCCGGTTTAAACTTCGGTTTTTAAGTTATTTTTTTTACGCAAAACTATGGACGCATTCGTTGTTACTCACGCCGCAGCGCTGTTTTGTCTGCTTTGTCTTTCGGCTTTTTTCAGCGGAAGCGAGACCGCTTTCTTTTCGCTTCAGCGGCTCGATTTAGAGAAAATTCACGGAGAGCGAAAAAATAACGCGCAGTTAATCGTCGCCCTTCTGGAGAAACCGCGAGATTTAATCGCGGCGCTGCTGCTTGGGAACGAAATAGTGAACGTGAGCGCCGCGGCTGCTGCGGCGTCTCTGGCGGCGCACTGCGTCGACGCGTCGACGCCTTTTTGGCAAAAGACCGCGCTGGTTACAGGCGCTTCCACTCTAATGCTGCTCGTCTTCGGCGAAATAACGCCTAAAATTGTCGCGCTGCGCTTCAACAAGGCATTTTCGGAAAAAGCGAGCCGTCCGCTTATTTTTTACATGGAAAAAACGGCTTCTTTGCGCAGGGCGCTAATCGCCGCGTCGGCTAAAATAATTTCCCTTCTTCGGGTCGAAGAGGCGGAGAAGAAACCCGCGTTCAGCGAAAGCGTGCTGATGACTATTATTGACGAGCAGGCGTCCCGCGGCGAAATAGACGGCAGGGAAAAGGAGCTCATCGAAAAGGTGTTGTCTCTCGACGACACGCCGGTTTCGGCGGTGATGCGTAAGATTGAAGACGTTTTTATGCTTCCGAAGGACGAGTCGCTAGACGAGATACTAAAGAATATCGGCAAAATGCCGTATTCGCGCATTCCGGTTTACGCGGGAGGAAATTCGCGCGTTCCGGTCGGCATATTATACGCGAAAGACCTTATGCCTATCTTCGCCAACAGGCAGCTTCGCGAAAAAGGGCTTACCGCCGCCGACATCATGCGCGTTCCCGTTAAAGTGAGCGCGGAGGCGAACGCCGAAAGAATTCTGCGCAGAATGCGCAAAGAGAAGTTTCACATCGCGCTGGTAACCGAAGCGTCCGGCTGCGTCGTCGGAATAGTCGCGCTCGAAGATTTGCTTGAAGAGCTGGTTGGCGAGATTCACGACGAAAAAGATTTGCGGAGGGGAAGATGAGTCTCTTCGCGGTCGTCGGTTTTGTCGTTTTGTGCATTCTGTTTGAAGGCTTTTTTTCGGGCGGGGAAATAGCTTTGCTTAACGCCGACCGGCTGAAATTGAAGAACGACGCGCGAAACGGCTCTCTCGGCTCCGCGCTGGCGCTTAAGATGCTTGCGAAGCCTCACTACTTTTTAAGCGCCACGCTTATGGGGACGAATCTAGCCGTGGTGGCTAGTTCTACGCTGGTTACTTTTTATCTGATTTCGCGCGTCGGAAGAGAGGCGGAGGCGTACGCCGTAATGATTTTAAGCCCTCTGGTGCTCGTATTCGGAGAAATGACGCCTAAAATGATATATCAGAGCAAGGCGGACGCAATGGCGCCGATAATCGCGTACCCCATGATAATCTTTTATTACTTATTCGGCGTCCTTTCGAGACCGCTTTCTTACTTCGGCTACGCGATATCATATATTCTTTCGGGCGGAAAGCCGATGGATTACAACGCGATGATAACCCGCGAGGAAGTGCGCCGCATGATTGAGTCGGACGACATTACCGCGGGCAGCGACCTGCTGCGCGAAGAAAAGCGCATGGTCGCCAACGCTCTGGAGTTCGGCGGCAAGACGGTCGGGGAAATAATGGTTCCGCTCATCGACGTTGCGGCTCTTGACGCGGAAATGACCGTAGCGGACGTCATGCCAACCGCGCTGGAAGAAGAATTTTCGCGCTATCCCGTTTACGAGGGGAGGGTGGACGAGATAATCGGCGTCGTGTCGGCGTACGATATGCTTTCGCGCAATTCGCTTTCAATTAAACTGCGAGACGTTATGCGGAAAGCGTTTTACGTTCCCGTTACCATTCCGCTGGACAAGCTGCTGCCGCAGATGCAGAAGAAGCGCGAGTCGATGGCGGTTGTGGTGGACGAGTTCGGCGGCGCGGTCGGCATTGTAAGCATGGAAGACGTGCTTGAGGAGATTGTCGGCGAGATTGAGGACGAGTACGACGACGAGGATGACGCGCCGATTATCAAGCAAATAGACAAGGACAAACTGTTCATGGACGCGCGCGTCGAAGTTTCGAGCGTGAACGAAATTTTTCCGGGGTTGTTGCCGGAGTCGGACGACTACGCGACGCTGGGCGGCTACGTTACTTTCGCCGCGATGCGCATACCGCAGGCGGGCGATGAGATTAATGTAGAAAACGGTCTGCGGATACAAATTATGGAATCGTCGGAGCGCGCGGTGAAATCGGTATTGTTGACGGTACCGCAAAGCTTTTTGAAAAAGCGTCTGCGCAAAAAACAAATACGCAAGGAATTGAAAAAAGGGTAGGCGGCTGCGGTTTTCGCGGGCTAAAACGGAACGTCGTCGTCGGAGGCGGGCGGAGTTCCATCGTCCTCGGGAGGCGGAACGTCGTCCATGGCAGGCGGCTCGGATTCGTCGGGCTCGTATTGGTCGCGCACCATAATGGTTTGGTAGGGAGGCTGCGGGTAGTCTTCTCCTTCGGACGGCGTCGGGCGGAAGCGGGTGAACTCGTCGTCGAATATTAAATCGATTTTGCCCGTGGGGCCGTTGCGGTGTTTTGCGATTATCAACTCCGCGCTCTTGTCCGCGTTGAAGCCGTCTTTTGTGGGCTCTTTATAAACCGCGGCGCGGTAAAGGAACAGAATTATGTCGGCGTCCTGCTCGATGGCTCCCGATTCGCGCAAATCGGAGAGCTGCGGGTGTTTGTCAACGCGTTTTTCAAGCTCGCGGTTTAACTGCGAAAGCGCGATTACCGGCACCTGAAGGTCGCGCGCCATTATTTTAAGCCCGCGCGAGGTTTCCGCAATCTGGCGCTCGCGGTTGTCTTTTTTGGTTTCGTTGGGCGCGTTCATCAGTTGCAGGTAGTCGATAACTACCAGCGCGAGTCCTTTTTCCAGTTTCAGTTTGCGGCAGCGGCTTTTAATAGTTTCGATGTTGAGAGCGGCGCTGTCGTCTATGACTATCGGAAGAGAAGTCAGCCAGCTTGTCGCCTCGCGCAGCCTGCTCCATTCGTCGCGTTCCAGCTTTACGCGCCTAGATCTCAGCTTTGAGGCGTCGATTTCAGCCGCTATGGAGAATAGCCTTGCGACAAGCTGAGAGGCCGGCATTTCAAGGGAAAAAACGGCGATGACTCCGTCGTCCTTGGGCTTTTTTCCTTGACTTCTGCGCCACAGATGAAGACCGGCGTTAAGAGCGACGTTTAATGCGAACGCTGTTTTTCCGACCCGCGGTCGAGCCGCAAGAATTATTAAATCGGATTTCTGGAAGCCTCCGGTTTTAATGTCGAGGTCTTTGAAGCCCGCGGGAAGTCCGGTGTATTCGTCGGTCGATTCGTTGCGCTGCTGTATCTCGTCGAGGTATCTCATCGCCACGTCCCGTATCGACTCTCCGGCGCGCGTTTTTTTATCCGTCGCAATGTCGAAAATAAGTTCCTCGGCTTCGATTAAATATTCCTCGAAGTCTTTTTCCGCCTCGAAGCCCGTAGAGACTATGGAGCTTCCGGCTGCGATGAGCTTGCGGGTCATGGCTTTGTCGTGAACCGTGCGCGCGTGCTCCGCCAATTCCTTGTCGCTGCAATAGTAGCGGGACAGCTCGCTGAGGTAGGCCAATCCTCCCGATCGCTCAAGCTCTTTGCGGCGGGACAGCTCTTCGCCGAGGTTTATTTCGTTTACCGTCAGCCCCTTTTGGTCGATGAGAGTCTTGGCGGCCTTGTATATGCGGCGGTGGCGTTCCTCGTAGAAGTCGTCCGACGAGAGGATTTCATCCGCGGCTCCAAACGCCTTATTGTTCATAAGTAT
>CAYNVS010000012.1:0-82879 GCA_964400725.1 uncultured Myxococcales bacterium | reverse complement strand
GACAGCATGACGCCGATTACGCCGAACGGGTACGCCACGGAATAGCCCAATACCGGCATGGAGGCCACCGCCTGCGCCTTGTCGCCGAGGCTCATTCCTTTTATCGCCTCGATGACGGCTCCCAGCGCCGGAGTGTTAGTGAACGAACCGCAGAAGAGTCCGCTCGCCACCGCGGCCTGCATCGCTACGAAGCGGAAAGCGAGCAGCGTCAGCGCCGCGCCTAACAGTAGAACGCCGACCGCGAACGCGTTGTATTTGAGCCCTTTTCCGCGAAGGCTGCGCGACAGACCGGGGCCGCTGGACAACCCGACGGAATAAACGAAAATCACCAGTCCGAAAAGGCTTACGAATTCGGGGAGTTTCAACTCCGGATGAACGGCTCCTACAGCAAGACCGGTAAAAAGCACCGCCGCAATGCCCAGACTGAAGCCGCCTATTTTTATTTGGCCTATCGCGTATCCGGCCGCTGCGACGAGAAAGAGAAGAAGAAGGGGAGATTCTTTTAAAATGCCGACGGCGTCGATTTGAATCATTCAAACTGCCTTTCGAAAGCATTGCGCGGACGGCGTTGAAGGGGACGATGGATGTAATTCAAAAACCGGCCGCCGCGACCGATTAAGGAATAAATCTTTTAACGCCGTTAGTCAACAGGAGATTTGAAGCCCGCGGCAAACGACAAATATTTGCGCCAAACCGTTAAAAGCGAATTATTATCGAATAACCTTCAAAAGCGTCTTTTCGCCCGGCAAAAAGAACGATTAAGCAAAGTAAAACCGAGCGCGGAAATTTAATTGCGCGTCGCGTCAAAATGCGATAATTTATTTTTATGAAAAACAACGACTTTAATTACGACGTAATAGTGGCGGGCGCCGGCACAAGCGGATGCGCGGCGGCCTATCATTTAAGCAAACTCGGCCTTAAAACCGCCGTTCTTGAAAAGGCGCCGCGGGCAAAAGCCGGGCCGCAGCATATGAACTGCATTCTTCTTTGGCAGTTCGACGAAGCTGGAATACCTCGACCGGACGCGGACGAGGCGAAGCTGGGACGCGACGGCCGAGTCTTGATTTTCGCCGCCGACGGCCGCATGGCGATGAACCTGCCGCGCAACCCTATGACGGCAATCCACATGCCGACGCTTACCGCGCGCCTGCAAAAGCTTGCGATGGAAGCGGGCGCGGAAATTTTCGACGGAGTCTCGATTCAATCGATCGAACTCGGCGATTCCGGCAGACCGAAAGCTGTCGAAGCTGTTATAGGCAAAGGCAAAACGAGACGGGCGGCGCGCTTTACGGCGCGGCTGTTCGTGGACGCTTCAGGCATGGAAGGCGCCTTCAGAAACCGCGTTCCGTTAATCGGCGCGACGTGTCCGCCGATAGCCGACAAAGACGTCTGCTGCGCCCGCCAGCAGGTTCGGCGCGTAACCAACGAGACGGCGGCGAGAAAATTCCTTGACGGTCTCGGCATGCAGCCCGAAGACTTCGCCAATTATCTTGGCGTCGCAGGAGGCTACTCCACCCTCACGTTCAAAATCGAAAACGACTTCGAGCGGATGGAAATTCTTACCGGAGCGACTTTAGACCGTAAGGCCGAAGGCGAGAACGCCGACGAACTGGCCGAAAATTTCATCGCGCGGCATTCCGACTTTATAGGCGAGGTTATCTTCGGCGCGCCCGGGCGCATTCCTCTGCGCCGTCCGTACGACAAACTCGCGGAGGAAGGAATCGCTCTGCTCGGCAACAGCGCCAACATGGTTTTTCCTGCGCACGGCAGCGGCGTGGGAACCGGAATGATTGCGGCGAAAATCCTCGCGGACTGCGCGAAAGGGCATGACGACCCAGGCGACGCGGAAGCGTTGAACGATTACTGCGTCGCCTTCCAGCGTAGATGGGGCGCGCTGCTGGCTGTTTACGACCTGTTCAGGCGGATGTCGCAAAACATGACTAAAGAGGAAGTCGGCGACCTGCTTACGCTCGGTATTTTAAACAAAGGAAGTTTCATGGCGGGACTCGATCAACGCATGCCCGACGCGAGTTTGGAAGACTTGCTGGAAACTGCGGCGGGCGCGGTTAAAAGGCCTCGATTAGTCGCGAAAGCTATTCCCGCGCTGGCGAGATTTCCTTTGGTCGCGGCGTTGTATAAAAATTATCCGGGAATAAAATGCGGGCGCGCTCTAAAGGTTTGGTCAAAAGCGGCTGCCGCGCTTTACGGCGACGAGCCGGACGTTAAATAACGACGCGATAATTGAATGCCGCAAAATCAAGACGAGCCTACGGCTCGTCTTTTTTATTTAAACGACGCCCAAATCGACGACCTTCGGCTCTCCTCCGAAAAGATCGGGAATCTTAACGAACGCCCTGCCGTCGGCGACGGCGTAACTCATAACGGAGACGGCAAAAGCGTATAACGGCGAGGAATAGCCGCACTTGCGGCAGCGGACTTCGTCGTTCTTAACGAACAGAGTGTACGCCTTGCACTGCGGACATTTGAATTCCTTAACGAGCGCAACGACCCGCGGAACGATTTGTTCGGGAAGCCGTTTGGTTTGGCCTTTAAGGTTGTTCCTGTCCATTGCTTAGTCTCCTTTTAGGAAATAATTGAATCAACCCGCGTCCGCGTCGAAGGATATTAAGGTTGGGAAACCGTATTAGCCCGGCGGGTTGTAATAAAAGTAAAGCGACGGAATTAATTTTTAAAATCTCCGCTGCGCTTGAGGTTTTCTATTGTCGAGCGCGGAAACGAATCAGCTCGACGAACCGCTCGTACGCCTCGTCCCATTCGTCCGCATTTCCAGGCTCGTAACGTTTTGGCGCGAACGACGCCGCGACGACTTTCGGAATTTCGCCCAGACTCGAAAGTTTGCCGCCCGCAAAAGCCTGAACCAATAGGTTTCCAGCCGCCGTCGCCTCCGCGGGTCCGGCGATTACCGGCAGTTTGCAAGCGGACGCCGTCATGCGGCATAAAAGCTCGTTTTTGCATCCGCCGCCTATTATGTGTATTTTTTTCATTTTCGACGGATTGATTTCCGCAAGCTGATTCAGTACGAAGCGGCACTTAAGCGCGAGCGATTCGAGAATTATTCTCGCCGTCTGCCCTATCTCCGCGTCCGCGCTCTGACCGGTTTTGCGCAGATAATCCGCAACCGCGCTCGGCATGTCGGGCGGACTCGCAAAGGCCGGATCGTCGGGGTCGATGAAGGCCGCGAAAGGGCGCGCGTATTCGGCGGCGGCCGCTATTTCCGAGTATGGTACGGCTTTGCCGCCGCGCTCTTCCCACGATTTCTTGCACTGCTGCAAAATCCACATTCCGGTTATGTTTTTAAGAGCGCGGTAAGTTCCGGCGCGGTCGTTGGCCGCTCCCTCGTTGGTAATGTTGTATTCGAGCGTCTTTTCGTTCGCAATCGGCTTTTCGGTTAAAAAACCCATAAGCGACCACGTGCCGCTGCTTATGAAGGCGAATTCGCCTCCGCTGTCCGGCAGACCGGCGACGGCGCTTCCCGTATCGTGCGTCGCGCACGCGACTGCTTGCGCGCCTTTAAGCCCCTTAATGTCCGACAATTTTCCTTTCAGAGCGCCAATCCGCGAGCCGGTAGGCGAAACCGTAAGAAGCATGCCGCGTTCGAGGCCGAGCGCCGCGAGAATATCGTCGTCCCAATCCTGCTTAAACGGGTTGAACATTTGAGTCGTGGTTGCGTAGGTGAATTCGGTCGCCATGTTGCCGGTAAGCAGATAAGCGAACAAATCGGGGATGAATAGCGCTTTTTTTGCGAGTCTAAGCGCCGGATAGTCCGCGTTTATCGCCGCCTCGAACTGATACAGCGAATTAAAAGGCAGCGTTTGACAGCCGGTAAGAGCGTAAACCTTTTCGCGCCGCATTTTTGCGAAAAACCGCTCCATCGCGCCTTTAGTACGTTCGTCGCGGTAGCTGTAAGGCAGTCCGACGACTTCTCCGTTTGCGTCCAACAAAGCAAAGTCCACGCCCCACGCGTCGATTGCGACGGTTTCAATCGTTTCGCCCCGCGCCGCCGCCGCGCGTCCGGCTTTTTCAATCGACGTAACTATTTCCTCGTAGATGCGGTAAACGTTCCAGCGCTTGCTTCCGTAAATCTCTAGTATGCCGGTCGGGAAGCGGCTTATTTCCTCTATTTCAAGCCTGCCGTCCCGCAGAAAGCCGAGCATTCCGCGTCCGCTTTCGGCGCCTAAATCTATCGCGAAAAATACGCCGCCGCTCATCAATTTTTATTCCTTAAGCCCGAAACTTTTAACCAGCTCGTCGAGCTGTTCCTTAGTCAGCTTTATCGGCTCGCCGCCCGCAGCTCTGACGGCGAGAATTATTTTGGCAGCTTTATTTATGGTGTCGGTTACGTCGAACGAGTCGATTACGGTTTCCGCGGCGCAAACGCTTCCGTGCCTGTCCCACAGGGCTATTTGCCGCCGGTTTTTAAAAGCGGTTAAAGTCGCTTCGGCCAGACTTTCGCTTCCCGGCGTCTCGTAAGGGACAAACCCGGCGCCTCTGGGCGCGGCGACTTTAACTTCGGGATGCGCGCCCCACAGCGCGTCGTTAAGAGCCTTGTCGCCGCGGTATTCCGCAAGGTGCGTCAGCGCGATTAATTCGGTTGGATGCGTATGCAGAACGACCTTTTCCAAAGCGCCGGACGAGCGCAAAAAGTCGTGAATTTTCAAGTGCGACTTTAACTCGCTGGTCGGCGCGTTTCCTTCGGCGGCGCCCCGCAGCGTTTGAATGCCTCGTCCGTCTTCCGTCAATCTTACTACGCATACGCCGCTTGCGGCGTCCTTGGCTATATCGCGAAAACGCCTGCCCGACGCCGTTACGACAAAGACCCTTCCCGCGAGCGCCGGATACTCCGCGTCGCCAAATCGCTCCGGCTCGCTCCATTGAGCGCCTTCGCCGACCGTTTCGTCCGTAGCGTCAACGCTGAGATTTCCAGCGTTTTTTTCGCCCCAGCCTTTCTCCCATATGTACCCGGAAATTTCCTTCAAGTCGTCGAGAATTTTCTCGACGCGCCCGCCGCCGTTAAAAAATGCGCGCATGTTTCCTCCGTTGTTTTGACGCTCGGTTTCAAACCGCTTACGCTTTAATAAATAATGCGCGCGGATAAATCAATAAAAAAGCGAAAAAAAAGCGGAACATGCGGATTGGCGCGGAAACTTATTATTTCTCCTATTTGTTTTCAACCCGCCGGCGTTGTAGGCGACGCTTGAATGAAAAGGACTCGGCGAGCTGGGCGCTTTCCGGTTTGCGGAATTAGCTAAACAACCTTTGCATTATAGCCTGCCTTTGCGAGCGCGTCTAGTATTTCGGCCTCGTCGCAATCCTGCTTCATCTCTACTTCAACCCGCTTTGAGGTCAAATCCACGTCCGCGGCAAGCGCGCACGGCAGCTTGGAAAGAGCTTCCAAAACGTTTTTTTTGCAATGAGCGCACGACATATCCGGAACGCTTAGGGCGATTTTACGGCTTTGGCTCATTTTGTTTTTTCCTTTGGTTTTAACGGCTCGGCGAAACCGTTGGAACGCGGCCGTGCCGGCGGCGTAATAAAACGTCATTACGGCCAATGAAAACGCCGCGACGATTATTTCAACGGCGGAAAAAGCGGTATGCGCGTCTTTACGGCAGGAATGCGCCGCGTTTTGCGCTTCTTTTAAAAACGGAAAAGCCGATAGCAACGCGTCGAAGGTTAGACCAAAAGCGACGCTCCCCGCGAAAATACAGACTAAATAAATTGCGAGCGATTTTGCGCCCAGTATTTTTTTTACGGTCGAGAATGCGACCGCGTTTGTGGACGGGCCTGCCAGCAGAAAGGCCATAGCCGCGCCGGGGCTCATTCCGGCGGTAATCATAGCCGCCGCTATGGGTATGGATCCGGTCGCGCATACGTAAAGCGGAACGCCGACCGCGACCGCGGCGAGAACGCCGCCTAAATTTGAGCCCGCTGCGCCGCCGAACCAATCGGGCGGAATTGCGGCAGTAATAACCCCGCCGATTAAAAGTCCAAGCAATAAGGAACCGGATACGCTTGAAGGAAGTTCGTAGAAGGCGTAAATAAGACCTTCTTTTAATTTGGCCGCGCGGCTTTTTTTCTCTTCGCCGTCATCCGCAACCCCGCATCCGTCTTCGCATCCGCCGCCGCAACGCAGAGCTTCGGACGTTTCGACCCCTAAATGACGCGCGTCAATTTTATCCTTCGCGCCCAGCAAAAGCTGCGCGAAACCCGTTAGAAGGCCGATAATAAACGACGCCGCGACGCGGGCCGCCGCAAACGGAAGTCCAAGCAGCGCGTAAGTCGCTAAAATAGAATCGATTCCCGTAACCGGAGTCGCGATGAGAAACGAAAGCGTGGGAGCTTTGCCCGCTCCGGCCTGGCGCAAAGACGCCGCGACCGGCAGAACTCCGCAAGAGCACAACGGCAGAGGAACGCCCAGCGCAGCGGCTTTGAGAACGGATGACTTGGTTTCCCCGCCCAAATGCTTTGCGACGAACTTTGCCGGAATTAATACGCGCAAAACGCCCGCGGCAGCGAAGCCGAATATAAGGTAAGGGGTCATTTGAACGGCCAGCCGCCACCCCTCGACGAACGAGTTGACGACGAATTTTTCCATCGGAATAAATTTAAGAGGAGACCCTTTCGGCCTTATCAATAACGCCGCCGCCGAGAACTACGTCGCCGTCGTAGAACACGACCGACTGACCGGGCGTAACCGCGCGCTGCGGCTCGTCGAATACGACTTTTACGCTTCCGTCCGCAAGCGGTTCGAGCAGAGCGTCCGCCTCGCGGTGTTTCTGCCTTATGCGCGCCTTTACTCGCATGGGCTCGGCCGGAGCGTCGATTGACAGCCAATTTATACACGAAGCGACGAGCGAATTCGATGACAGAGCCTCTTCTTCGGCTACGACGACCTGATTTTTCTTCGCGTCGATGGCGACGACGTACATCGGCCTCGCGCACGACAACCCAAGCCCCTTGCGCTGCCCCACGGTGTAATTTACTATGCCGCGGTGCCCGCCTACGCGCTTGCCGTCGAGCGTAACTATGTCGCCGGGGCGCGAGTCGTCTTTCTCGAATAAAACTTCATAAGAACCGCCGGAAATGAAGTCCTGACTTTCGAGTTTGTCGGCGGCTTCCATACCGTATCTTCGGGCGATTTCTCTCGCCGCCGCCTTGGTCAGCGAGCCCAGCGGAAATATTGTTTTAGCCAGCCGCTCGCGCTTTATGGCGTGCAGAAAATACGATTGTTCCTTCGACTCGTCCAGCCCCTTGCGCAGTCTGTAACGGCCGTAAATCTCGTCTATGCGGGCGTAGTGGCCGGTCGCGAAGAGGTCGAACTCGACGCCCGACTCCTCCGCGCGGCTTAAAAGAAAACCGAATTTTAAGTTGCGGTTGCACACGACGCAAGGGTTCGGCGTCCGCCCCTTTAGGTATTCCTCGCGAAAGTAAGAAAGGACAATTTGTTTGTATTCTTTTTTCAAGTCGATTTCGCGAAACTCGATTCCGAGGCGGTCGCATAATTTTGCCGCAAGCTCTACGTCCTTCTCTTCTCCCGGGCCGAAGCACGCGTCGCCAGCTCCCTTAAGGTCTATCGAGCCGTCCCAAATCGTCATCGTAACGCCGACGACTTCGTAACCTTGTTCCAGGAGCAGGGCGGCGGCGGCGCTAGAATCAACTCCGCCGCTTAACCCTACCGCAACTTTGGTTTTTCGCGTCATTTGCCAATCTTACTTTTTCTCCGGCGTTTTTTCCGGCTCGACGCCTTCGTCCTTCATTTTCTTCAGGTATTTCTCGGGTTCCTTGTTGAACTTCTCAACGCATCCTTTGCAGCAAAAATAAACGCGGTAACCGTTGTAATCGACGAAAATTTTCTTGTCGATAGGCTTGTCCATGACGGGGCAAAGCGTCTGCGCGCCGCCCGCCGTCTTATCTTTCGCCTCTTTCTTATTTTTATCGGCGTAGGGGCATCCGCCTTCTTTTGCCTTTGGACAATCTTTAGCGCAGGCCGCGCCGTCTTTAGCGCACTGGCAGTCTTTCGCGCAAGGACAGTCTTTGGCGCAGGCCGCGCCGTCTTTGGCGCACTGACAGTCTTTCGCGCAAGGGCAGTCTTTGGCGCACGGACAACCGCCTTCCTTAGCCATGGGGCAGTCTTTAACTTCGCCCGATTGGGAGCTTTCTTTGGCTTTTTTGTAAGGGCAGTCGCCCGCGGAGGCCGTCGAAGTCATGGTTGTAACCGCAAAAATAGCGGCCGCGGCGAACATAATGGCGATAAGCGTATTTCTTTTCATTTCAATTCTCCTTTTTTTAAATAGGTTTTACAATTATACCGCTTCTACGCTATTTACTTCGGGAACGTCTTCTTTGAGGATGCCTTCAATGCCGTTTTTCAGCGTCATTGCGGACATCGGGCAGCCGTGGCACGCGCCCCGAAGGCGCACTTTGACCGCGCCGTCGTCCGTAACTTCCACCAGCTCTACGTCTCCGCCGTCGGCGGCGAGGTAGGGACGGATTCTATCCAGCGCGGCTTTTACTTTTTCTTGAATTTCCATTCAAATCTCCTTTCCGGTTTTCAAATTGTTTTAATCGAATTTTTCAATTCGTCCGCAAGGCCGGCGTTCATGGATCCGGTCTTGTAGCCTTCCAAGTCTATCGCCGCTTTTTTGTAGCCCGCGGCCTTTAACGCGGCGAGAATTTTTTCTCTTTCGCGCTCGTCGAACGCTCTGCCGAGCTCGTCTGCGGCAATTTCCGCCACCGCCGCAAAACCAAAGTCCCGCACGCGAACCTGCGAGTAGCCCAAAGCCGTAAGCCGCTCTTCCGCATCGTCCGCGCGCCGGGCTTTTTCTTCGGTAATCGGGCTGCCGTACGGAAAGCGCGAGGCCAGACAGGCGCTCGAAGGTTTGTTCCACGTCGGGACGCCCATTTCTTTGGAGGCCGCGCGTATCTCGGCTTTCGTAAACCCGGCCTCTTTAAGAGGGCTGCGTACGCTCATTTCTTTAATCGCTCTCATGCCGGGGCGGTAGTCGGTCTCGTCGTCGCGGTTCGTCCCCTCGACGACGCAAGCCGCGCCGAGCCTTTGCGCCGCCTCTATAAGCGCGCCGAAGATATGCTTTTTGCAATGGTAGCATCTGTCAGGCGGGTTCTTTGCAAACGTCTCGTCGTCAAGCTCCCGCGATTGAACTGTCTCGAACTCGAAGCCGAGCGCGGCGGCGACCGCGCGGGCCGATTCGACGTCGCGTTTGGGAGTCAGCGGCGAGATTACCATTATTATATGGGCATTATCGCCCAGCGCCTTTTTAGCCGCAGCCGCCAAATACGAGCTGTCAACCCCGCCCGAGAAGGCGACGACGCACGAGCCCGCTTGCTTTAAAATCCCGTCGAGCAGTTCGGCTTTGCGGCGAAATTCCATATTTATTGCGCGCTCTTCTTCTTGTTGTAGTCCTCTATCGCGGCGCGAAGCGCGTCCTCGGCCAGCACCGAGCAGTGCATTTTTACCGGCGGAAGCCCGCCAAGCGCGTCGGCCACGGCGCGGTTGCTGATTTCCATCGCCTCCGCGAGCGTTTTGCCGACGACCATTTCGGTAACCATGCTGCTGGTCGCCACGGCCGCGGCGCACCCGAAAGTCTTAAATTTAACTTCGGTGATGCGGTCGTCCTGAACTTTGATATAAAGGCGCATCACGTCGCCGCAGGTCGGGTTGCCTACGGTTCCTACGCCGTCGGCGTCCTTCAGCTCGCCCATGTTGCGCGGGTTCATAAAGTGGTCGAGAACTTTTTCGCTGTAATTTGTGTTGTTCATATAAATTCTCCGTATCGTCTATTCGGCGTCCCCTAAGTCGTGGGAATGTCCGTGTTTATCGGTGTAAGTCGTGGTTTTGCCGCTTATAAAGTCTTCCCATAGCGGCGACATGTCGCGAAGGCGGCCCACAACCTTAGCGACGCAGGCCGCGGTATAATCCATATCTTCCATCGTATTGGCAAAGCCGAGCGAAAAGCGCAGGCTTCCGTGCGCCACGTCCACCGGAACTCCGATGGCCAGAAGCACGTGCGACGGATCCAGCGTTCCGCTGCTGCAAGCCGAGCCGGTGGAAATCGCGATTCCCATCGCGTCCAGCGCCAGCGTCATTCCTTCGCCCTCTACAAACATGAAACTGATATTCAGCGTGTTGGGAACGCGGCCTTCCGGAGCGCCGTTAAGGCGGCAGTGAGGTATTTTCTCCAAGAGAAGGCCTTGTAGGCGGTCGCGCATTTCGCGTATCCGCTCGTTTTTGCCGCTTTCAACGTCTTCGGCCGCCATTTCCGCCGCTTTGCCAAAGCCTACTATTCCGGCCAAGTTTTCCGTGCCGGGACGAACGAGCCTTTCCTGATGACCGCCGCGCAGAGTCGGCTCGATTTTAACGCCTTTTTTAACGTAAAGCGCGCCCACGCCCTTGGGTCCGTAAATTTTATGAGAAGCGAAGCTCGCCATGTCAACGCCGAGCTCTTTTACGTTGACCGGTATTTTTCCCAACGCCTGAACCGCGTCCGCGTGCATCAGCGCGCCATGCTTTTTAGCGAGGGCGGAAATTTGCTTGATAGGCTGTATCGTACCGATTTCGTTGTTGGCGACCATGACGGAAACGATCAACGTATTTTCATCTATTTCGCGCTCCGCGGCGCTCAAATCGACGACGCCGTATTTATCCACAGGTAAAAATACTACCTCAAACCCTTTTTTCGCGAGATATTTCGCGGGTTCGTAAATCGCCGGGTGCTCTATCGCGCTCGTTACGATTTTGCGCCGTTTTTCCGCTATCGGCAGGTTGGCCGCGCCTAAGAGCGCCATGTTGTCGGCCTCGGTGGCGCCGGAAGTAAATATTATTTCCTTTGCGTCTATCGCGCCGACGGCCAAAATTAGCTTCTGGCGGGAGATTTCGAGAGCCTCGCGAGTAAAGCGGCCTAGCGTGTGCGCGCTTGACGGGTTGCCGTAATGCTCCTTTAGGAATGGCAGCATTTCATCCAATACTTCGGGGCGTATCGGAGTGGTGGCGTTGTGGTCTAGGTAAACTGCGTTTTTCATTTTGTTTTCTCCGGATTATCGCGTTTCGACGTTAACGCGGAACCTGTTATCAAAAAACGTCGCTATACGCAAAACAAACGAATATTGAGTCGTCAATTTCGGAAAACTTCGGCAGACGAGCTCTTTTTGTTTTTAGTTTTATCGGCTAGGGTTTGAAGCGTGGTCCGCCGGGCGATGCTAATAATGGCGTCGGCCATTTCCTGCCAGACGTCCAGCGTTGCGCATTGCGCGCTTAAAACGCATCTGGATTTTTCCGACAGGCAGTCGGTAATTGTAATGGGGCCGTCAAGAGCCAATATTACGTCTTCAACCGTTATTTCCCGCGGGTCGCGAGACAGCGCGTAACCTCCCTTCGACCCTCGCTCGCTTTTAACGATTCCCGCCAGCTTGAGCGACGCGAGCAGATTTTCGAGGTATTTTTTAGACAATTGCTGCCGGGTAGCGATTTCCTGCGCGTCAACCAAACCGTTCTCATAGTTCAGCGTCAAGTCGATAAGCGCCCGAAGACCGTACCGCACTTTTGTGGAAAGTTTCATGTTTTTAGCCTCCTGCCTTCCCTTCTAAATGCCTCCGCCGAGATCGAACCCCTGCTCGTCGATTCTGCCGACGAGAGCCTTTCCTCCGGGCGGAACGTCGCGGGTGAGCCACACGTTGCCGCCTATTACCGCGCCCTTGCCGATTGTAATGCGCCCCAGAATTGTGGCTCCCGAATAAATAATAACGTCGTCCTCGACAATCGGATGACGCGGTATTCCTTTGATAGGATTGCCGTTTTCGTCCAGCGGAAAGCTCTTCGCGCCCAGCGTTACCCCCTGATAAACGCGGACGTTTTTGCCGATTACGGCCGTTTCCCCGATTACTATTCCGGTTCCGTGATCCATGAAGAACGACTCGCCTATGGTCGCGCCGGGATGTATGTCGATGCCGGTTTCGGAATGCGCAAGTTCGGTTATAATACGCGGAATAAGAGGAGCTTCGAGATCGTAAAGCTCTTTTGCGACGCGTTGATTGCATAAGGCGCGTATGCTTGGGTAGCAGAATATAGCCTCGCCGGCGCTTTTAGCGGCCGGATCGCCTTCGTACGCCGCGGCGACGTCGGTTGATAGATAATGACGTATTTTAGGCAGAGCTTCTACGAACTGCGCTGTAAGACTTTGCGCCCGCTCCTCGCAGTTTTCGCACGCCGCGCCGCTCTCTCCCGATTGACATTCAAAACAAAAACCTAGCCGAATCTGCTCGGATAAGCGGCGGAAAATCGACTCGATTTTGGAGCCGACGTAGTAGCTCATCGTTTCGGGACGCAGGTTCGTTTCGCCGAAGTACCCCGGAAATAAAACGCCGCGTAAGTCTTCCACGATTTCGGATAATTCCCGCACGCTGGGCATGGGAACTCCCCGGTTGCCGCGGTGATAAAGGCCGCCGAACGACGCCGGAGAGCATAATTCCCCCACTACCGCTTGAATCAGTTTAATCGCGTCCGAACTCATTGGGTTGTGAAACATATCTGCCTCATCGTCATTTCCTACAAAAGCTATAGATTTTATAACGCTTGTTGCCGCAAATGTCAAGCGAATTTATAGGAATTGTTTAAATTTACCGCCGCGCCAAAGCGGTTGAATGGTTATTCCTAATAAGGGGCTCCCCTTCAGGCTAATATCTGAGATGATTCTAAGTTTTAGTTTATAGATAAAACCGAGGATGACTCTTAGAAATTAGAAAGCAGAGGAAAGCGCATGCGTCTAAAATAGATATTATTTCTTTTCAAAAATCCCGAAGTAATTGAACGTTAATAGCTCGTCTCGTAAGCGCCGAGATTGTTTTAGTTCAGTCGGGCGACCAATCGCCATCTCGCGGAATTATCAAAAATCAAAATCAGAGATATTTTATTTCTTTTCTTCTAAAATTTTATATACGGCTGCCCAGCATTTAGGGTCTATTAAATAACTGTAATGCGTAAAAGGCGTCACCTCGACATTTTCCGCGTCCTCTAAGCATGCGTTCTCCGGCGGCAGTATAAAAACGTCGTTCTTACTGAAAAACGCGACTAGCCGCGTTTTCTTCGGGAACGGCTTGGAATTTAGCCGTTTTATCAGTTCGCTGTCGGGGCGCAAGTCTTTGATTACGCTCGTGTTTCCATAGCGCGCGGAGTAAGTGCCTTTGTGCGGAGAGCCCAGCGTTATCAGCGTTTTTACGCTTGAGGCCGCCCGATGTTCGCAAACCGCCATGCGCGCCGTAAGCCCGCCGAGACTGTGCGCGACTATTTCGACCTGCGGCTCCTCCGTGCGCTTTTTAACCTTGCGTATAAACGACGCCAGCGCGGCGGCCATTTCGTCGAGCGTTTGTCCCGGCCCGAAACTTATTTTATAGCTGCGAGAGCGTCCCATCATTCCCATATACCATGCCATAAGAAGGAAATTCCCCCTGTTGCCGCCGAGGCCGTGAACGAAAATAATCGGAGGCTTTCCATCCGAAATGCCGGGATCTATCTCCTCCTCGCGGCCAACGAACAAACAGTATGAAAGAAGCGGAAGTTGAGCGACGTGGCGAATTACGTCGGGGTCAACGGCTTTGTAGTATTCTACCGCCTTCTTGCCGACGAACGCTCCAGCCTTGCCCGTAGCTTTCCCCGCCGCCTTCAGCATTTCCTTCAAATCCGCCATAGATTCCTCTATTCTTTTTTAAAGAGTTACTCCCATTTCGCGTCAAACTCCGCCGGAGTTTTCCCGTCTCCGCCTCTAATCCATTCTACCTTTACGTTTTTGCCGCCGGAAAATCGTATCGCGCAGCAGAACCAGCCGGCGAGATATTTCCACCATTGGCTAGTCGGCGTCTCGAAGTCTTTCACTTTCGCCAGCACGTTTCCTTCTCCGCGTCTTTCTATGCTTATCGTTCCGCCGTTGACGACGCGTTGTTTCCATAGTATCGCCGCCAGCTTAAGCACCCATTCTACCGAGATAAAACGCATTACCAGCTTCTGCGTGGCGGAGAGATCTTTTTCGCTGTTGTGCAGTCCTAAATCGAAAAGCACGCTAGGGCTTTTTTCCGCAAATTGGCGCTCGACGGCTTTCAGCACGTCTGACACCATCGTAAAATCGACGTATTCCTTCGGGTCGATTTTTTTATCGTAGTAATTTTGAGTCTGTTTTTCCAGCGTCGGCAATAAGTTGCGCCAGCCCGAAGCGCCGTAATGCGTCTTAACGAATTGCTCGGAATTTATCATAAATCTGTTTGTAATTTTAACCATGCCGACGACCTTTCCTGCGTTTTAAAAGCGAACTCTTTTTAGCGAATAATAACCCGGACGCGGGCGTCCGAAAAACAAGGAAGAAAATTCTTAGATGGGTTAAGTTTTCTTATCGAGGCGATAAAAAATAATAACTTAAAAACGAGCGTAAGACAAGCCGGATTGAACGCTGTTTAAGATAAAAATTAAAAGCTGAAGCCGGAAAAAGGGCGGGTTTTGAAAACTGACCAATACTCGGTTTATCCGTTTTGGCGCGCGCCCGTCCCCCCGGCGATTTTTGTTTATTCTCAAGCCGCTATTTGGGGAGCGTTTTATAAATCCATAGAAATATCAACATAAAGCCGCTTAGAGTAACGGCGACGACCGTCCATTTTATAAGTTTGGCGCGTCTTGCGTCGCGCAGAGTCTTTTTTTGCAGACGCTCCATGCGCTGCTGGGCAAGAAAAATAATTTTCTTTAAAAAATCCGCCGCGTTCGGCGAGTCGGGAAAGTCAACCATGTACATCCGGTAAAGCGACGCTGAAACGTCCAGTATTTCGTTGGCGTCGCAGAATTCCAAAAATTCCTCGTGCAGCTTTTTATTTTCGAAATCGTTTTTCAAACCGTCCCACATCCGTCCGACTATCTCGCGCACCGAAGGATCGTCGATTTCGGCTAAAATTGTGTAAACTCCGCGCCATTTCGCAAAGAAAAGGCCGCACTTGCCGCAGTTATCGGTTCGCGCCTGCAAAAAACCGCAGCGGGGACATTTTACGGCGTCTTGATCCGTCATGTTATTAATTCCTTTAAAGCGCTTACGGCGTTAATTTTCCTCGTTCGTCTGCGGCGAAGTCTCTTCTTTCGGCGGCGGCGGAGCTTTAACTATTTCGCCTTTTTGCGCGCTCAGCAATATCAAATCTTTTATTATTTCGCCGTTTTTGTCAAATTTGAACTTTCCGCTGACTCCGACCGTTTCCGCGCCGGAGCGAAGAATGTTAAGCAAATCTTCTTTGCTCTTCGATTTCTTTTTCGCCAGTTTTGCGAGCGCGTCTTTTACGTAGTTCGCAGCGTCAAATGCGTACGCGTCCATCGGCAAAGGAATTCTATCGAATCGTTTGAGATATTCGTCGGAGAAAGCCTGCGTCGCAGGAGAGTCGTCCGAGGGGAGAAATCCGTCGCAGAAAAGCGCGTCGTCTATATACTTTGAGGCTCTGTCTATCAGCTTCTGGCTGTTCCACGACGCCGGCCCCATGAAACGAACCAATCTGGGTTCGATACCGTCCTTGCGGGCGCGTTTTTTAAGAGTTTGAAGCCTCCCTTCCTTCGTCGTGTAAAACTCTACGCCGACATATGCGAACGCCGGAAGTATCATGCTGACCTGCTGCGGAAAGTCGGGAATGAATACCGCGTCGAAATCAGGCAGCGCGACGGTGAACGAGTCGTCGTCCTTTTTTTTCTTTTTTGAAAAACCCCTTTTCTCGCCGACCAGAGCTTTGCTCTTGGCGCGTTCCACGATGCCTCTGACGAGCGAAATGTAGTCGGTCGTGCCGTCCAAGTAAGTTTCGGCTGCGGTAAAAATTACCTGCGGTTTTCCTTCGAGGCTTTTACCCGCCGCCGTAGCCGCGTCCCAGAAATAGTTCATCATTGTTACGCCGTATTGGTTGGACGGGTAAATCACGGCAAACTTGCGGTATCCGAGGGTTTTAACGGCGTATTCGGCCATAAATTCCGCCTGCCGCTTCATCGAAAGCGCGAACCGAAAAACCTTGTCGCCCAACTCGCCGACGCCGTCGGCCATCGCGAAAACAAATATGGGCGTATTTAAAAACTGCGCGCGCGCCGCGGCGTTGAAAGAGCTGGCGTTCGACACGGGGCCGAGTATTGCCGAAACTCTGTTTTTGAAAACAAGCTCGTCCACGCAGTCGCCGCCTCCTTCAGGAGTCGATTTGTCGTCGCAGAAAAACACTTTCAGCTCGACCGCCGAAGCGTCGTCTTGTTTCTTTTCTTCGGAATCGGCTTTTCCCGCAGCATCCGCCGGCTTTCCTTCGCTCTGCTTCTCCTTGGCCGCGTCAGAATCGGCTTTAAGAGGCGGAAGCATGCCCAAAGCCATTTGAATGGACTGCCTTATTCTTTCGCCCACTTCTGCGTAAGGGCCTGAGAGAGGCAGCACGACGCCTACCGCAGACGCGTCGGGCGAATTGATAGCCTCGATTTTTTTCATCATTTCTGAGGCCGCTTCTTTTTTGCCGCAGTTCGGAACGCAAACGCCGTTGAATTTTTCGAGCGCGGATTGCGCTTTGTTGAAATCTCCTTTATGAAACGCCGACAACGCCGATTTCATAAGTATTAATTGCGTAATCGGAGGGTCGTATGGAGACGCTTTTACAAGCGGAGCAATTTCCGTCTGCGTCAGCGCGTCCAGCGCGTCTTCTATCGAGTTCAGCAGCTTCGCTTTTCCGGCTTCGTCCGATTCCGCATATTTTTCGCATAGGGACGAAAAGTTATCCATCGCCGAATGTTTGTCTTTTGCCAAGGCGCCGTAATCGAGCGCGTATAATATGATTAGCGTGAACGCCAAGGCGGCAGCCGCGCTTGCAAATATTTTGCCGCCTGCGCCGTTAAGTGAATAATAATTCATTTTACAAAACCTCCCTTATACTTTTTTATTATGCCTAATTGAACTTCAAAGGCAAGCCGCAAAATAAAATTGATATTGCCGTAACTCTTTTAAATTTTCAATAAAATTGACACAAGCGCGTTTTCACAGAATAATCAATATTGGTAAATAGTTTGCATCAGCCCGCTGGTACGAGGAGAAAATGACTATCTCTCGGCAAAATGATAAAGACGTTCAACCCTTATTCGGAATAATGCCCAAAATTACCGCGGAATTTCGGTCGTCCGTGGTGGACGGCACGAGCGTTACGGTAGAGCACGATGGGAAATACGTAGAAATTCCGCTTCCTCTTACGCCGATTCTTGAAATGATGGATGGAGCTCATTCCGTTCAAGATTTCGCCGTTGCGGCGCATAAACGAACGGGGCGCATACTGCTGCTGGAAATCATCGAAATGATCGCCGCGCTGGCAAACGCCGGTTTCTTATGCAACGCGCCCGCGGAAATAGAGCAGTTTAAAAACCTCAACCCGTACGTTCCCGAATACAAGCCGCCTAAACTGTCGATCAAATCGAAGGCCGTAGAAAGAATTTTCGCTCTCGACGTCGTATTTCCCGCGACGGTGATAGGGTTCTTTCTTTGCGCTTTAGGGCTTTTCGCCAGCGCGCTATCTCCGCAGACTGGAAACCCGATTTTGTTCAACTTCAGCGGCATTCGGCTTTTTGCGCCTCTTCTATGGGGCGCGTTTGCCGTCTCTGCGTTGTGGCGCGAGATTTCGCGCGCGCTTGCGCTTCAGGCGGTAGGCTGCAAAATAAACGGCGCTGGATTCGCTCTGCGCGCTTTTTGCATTCCGGGTTTCTACGTTGACGTCTCCGACATCGCAATGGCCGGAAGCCGCGGACGAATCGCTCTCTCGCTTTCTTCGATCGCGTCGCCGCTGGTTATGGTAGGCGTCGCTCTTTACGCAGGACAAAGACTTCCTTTCGCCTCTCCGTTCGTATCGTGCGTAATTATTGCTTCGGCTGCAACTCTCGCCGTATCGCTCTCTCCATTCTTCAACTCAGACTTTGCGCGGCTTGCGCAGTCGGTTTCCCGCAACGAGGAGCTTCGGCTGCACGGCGTTTCGTACCTTACCAAAAAAATGTTGTCCGGACTCTTCAAGCCTTTGCCGAAAGGGGAAATGCAAGCGGTATTCGGATACGCGCTTTATGTAATTTCGTGGCTTGCTGGAGCCTTTCATCTTACCGGCCTAGCGTTCAGGCGTTTTTCCCCTCAGGTTTCAAGCCTTTTTCAAACCAAAGAGACGCTCGACTACGTTTCGGGCGCGGTATTGCTCGCCTTGCTTGTTCTGCCGATGCTTGCGGCCGGGCTGACCGCCGCCTTCTTTATTGCCCGCATGATTTTTCATCCGATAACCGGCTCCATTTCGCCGCTATTGCGAAGAAAGCCTCAAAACAGGCCGTTGTGGGGCGAGGAAGGCCCCGATCTTCTGGCGAGTCAGCCGCTTCTTCAGGTATTCAGCGTCGAGGAGATGGAGCAAATCGCCAAGCATATCAACGTCCGCGCCTACCAAGCCGGCGACGTCGTGGTGAAGCAAGGCGAACCCGGTTCGGAGTTCTTCATCATCGCCGAGGGAGAGGCGGTAGTTGAGTATGAGAGACCTTCGGGCGCGGTGGAAAAAGTGGCGAGGCTCTCATTCGGCGACGGGTTCGGAGAAATCGCGCTTTTGCAGGACTGCGTCCGCACCGCCACCGTCAGAGCGGCCAAACCGCTCTCCGTTCTCGCAATGTCAAAAGACAGCTTCAACTACATGGTAAACAAGGCCGACTCCGGCGGCAAGAGGTTCACTTCGCTGCTTCGGAGGCTTCAGCTTTTGCACGGAGTAAAATTCATGTCCGGCCTTTCCCCGTCGCAACTATACCGTCTCGCGTCGTCCAGCGAGGAAATCTGGGCGGCGGAAGGAGACACTATAATTTCTCAAGGCGACCAAAACGCCGACAGCTTTTATATTATAAAAGAAGGAGAAGTTAAGGCGGTTATCGACGGCAAGGAGGTCGGCAGGCTGAAACAAGGGGATTATTTCGGCGAAATAGCCCTCATAGCCAACGTTCCGCGTACGGCCACAATTGTCGCCACGCAAAAGACGACGCTTCTTTCCATTACAAGGGCGCAGTTCATCGAACTTGCTCTTTCCAACGTAGAGTTCGGCTCAATGCTTGAAATGAAAGCCCGAACCCGCGCGCAGTGGAAGGGGGTGGTATGATGGGCTTCCTTTTTAAACTGTTGTTAAAGGTCGCGCCGCTGGCCGCCGTCGTCGGCGTTTTCAGCGAAGACGTGCAAAAGAACCTTCAGGCAGTCGCGAATTGGGGAATGAGCGCGATGGTGCAAATGGAAGTCAACGCTCAGCGCGACCAGCTAATAGTTTTCTATCAAGGCCGACAGTCGTTTCCGTCCGATTACGCCGCTTGGGTTAAGGAAAACATGCACAGCGCGGTGCGCGACGCGAGTCTCGATTATTGGCATAACGAATACCATCTAGAGTTCATCCGCGACGGCTTTATCATACGCAGCTGCGGCCCCGACGCGGAATGCGGCAGCGACGACGACATCTCCGCCGACTTCATCGGCCTTACATCCATGCGAGAAAGATAAGGAAACCGCATGAAACTAGAAAAGACGTATATTTTCGCATTATCCGCAACGCTTGCCGCCTTTGTAGGGTTTTTATTTTTAGGCTGCGAAAGCCCGGAAAAAAGCGACGGAGACGAAGACGTTCTGGACGCCGAAGAAGAGGCCGAACCCGATACGGCGGATAAACCGCTTTACTCATCGACGGGAAAATTTATTAAAAACGCCGCGGGACAAACAATTATTCTGCGCGGCATAAACGTCGCGCACAACTTTTTAAAAGACATTGAGGACGAAAAACAGGGCTCCGCCGCCGCGGCATTCATAGACGTCTCCGCATCCGGCTTTAACGCGGTGCGCCTGCCTACCGAATGGGCAAGCATCGAACCGGAGCTTGAGAATTACAATCAGGAATACATAGACCTCGTCGTTAAACACGTTAAGCTGGCAACTGATGCGGGACTTTACGTCATGGTCGATATGCACCAAGATTTCTTCGGAGTCGGGTTTGACGGCGACGGCGCGCCGAAATACGCTTGCGACTCCAAATATTACGAAACGTATCAATCCGCGGATCCGGCCTTTTTGCGCTACTTTACCGACGAAATAACGGCTTGTTTTGACGCCTTTTGGCGCAGCGACTATCTTCAGGAGAGGCAGCGTAAGGCGGCCTTAAAAATCGCGGAAAAAATAGCCGGCAATCCGCTTGTCATCGGCTTCGATTGCATCAACGAGCCGTTTCCCGGCTCGACTCGCGGCGAAGAATTCGACGTCGAATACCTGGCAGAGTTCCATAAAAAATTTGCACTCGCGCTTTCGCCGGTAATACCCGGCAGGCTGTTCTTTTACGAGCCGTCTCTGTTGATAAGCGCAAACCTGCAATGCTGGATGCCTGGCCCGCAAGGCGTCTATGAGGGAGTTTTCGCGCCTCATTACTACAATACGAGCATCGAGCTGAATACCAACTACGACGGCAACGACCAGTCCGTAATCGACACCGTAACCGCGTTCGACGACATGGCCGCCGCGATGGGAACGCCGTGGGCGTTCGGGGAAATGGGCGGCAAAACGGCTACGCCAAACCTCGACAAATATTTGTTCGTTCTTTACAAGGCGATGGACGAGAAAATGGCCGGAACCTTTATTTGGATGTATTCCAAAAGCAACGGCGATTTCGGCTTTTTAGAAAAAACCACGGGCAGATGGCATCCGCACGCTAAGGCGATTTTGCGCCCCGCGCCGTCCGTCGTTTCGGGAGAATTGTTAAATTTCGCCTGGGACTACGACTCGCTCACTTTTACTATGCAATGGAACGAGGATAAGTCGCTTGGCGACTCGCAGATAATACTTCCGCGCTGGGTCAAAGAAGCCGGATTTACGCTTAAAACCGACGGAGCCAACGCGGAGCCGACTTACAACGCGCAAGGCGACCGCGTCGTTATAAAGGGCGGCATCGGCGGAAAGCGGACGCTTGAGCTAATATCTAAAGCCGCTTTTCCTTATTAACTTCGGCAATTGCGCAATTTAATTTTTTACGGCGCAACGCTCGCAAGCCGCGCTTATCAAAACCGTCTAAATCCGAATAAGGCCAAACTTTTGCCGCGATATGACCAGAAATTAGTATAAAAACGCGCTAATCCGTTCTTTAAAGCAAAAAAAAAGCCCCTTCTTACGAAGGAGGCTTTTAACTTTGAATTACTTTTCGCGCTTTAGAACGTGTATTTAACGCTAGGAATAAAACTTAACGCCATCGCTTTGGGGGCTAAAAGGTAATAGAAGTCAATATTCATTCCCACTGAGAAATTACGCATTTTAGTGTAATACTCAACCGCCAGACCCGTGGCAATCGCTCCGCCTATACTGGCGACCTTATCGGGCTGTTGATTCGCCAAATCGGCGGAATACCCGTTAATGTACTTATCGTCCCACGCGACTCCGCCGCCGACTTTTAATTTCGCCAAAAGGCGCAGATCAAATGCGTAAGTTCCGTTGACCTGAACCAGCCCCATTACGGTAGTGTGGCTCCCCGACAGCTTAGCGTCGGTTTTGAAAAAGCCGCTTTGGTCTTTAATGTTGGCCGAAGCCGAAATCGCCATACCGGCGAGCTCTACCTGAAGCCATTTATCTAATACGTCGTATCCTAGGCCGAATCCTACCGCAACTCCATGCGGAGCAAACTTCCCGACGTCGCCGAGGAAATAGGAATAACCCATGTTGCCGAACATATAAAAGCCGCGCTGCACGATATTAATCATTTCGCCGTCTTTATATTCGCGCAGATTCGGGTCTTTCACCTGTTCATCTGTGATAGTCTGCTTTTTTTCTTCGGGCGCGACTATTGATTCGGAAGAATCCTTTTTTTCAGTCGTTTCCTTATCGCCGGCTTTGCTTTCCGTCTCAATGTCCTCGGCGTAGGCCGCGAACCCAAAGAGCGCCGCCGCCGTAAAAACCGCAAAGATAGCTATTTTGTTTTTCATATTCAGCTCGTTTTATTAAGCGTTACGACGTATTTTACCCGCTACATCGGCTTGAAGACGAACGGATAGTTGACGATAACTATACCGCCGTTCTTGGGGGCCGGGAAAATAATGTTGCGCATTACTCTTACTACGCAGTCCTCGACCGCGTTGTTGCGCATGGTCGTCGTAGCGATTGACGACTGCGAAACCGTTCCGTTGCCGGAAATGGTGAACTTAACGGTGATTTTGCCGTATAGGTTGGGGTTCTTGTTAAGTTCTTTCTGGTAGCAGAAACGGATTTGGTTAAGGTGTTTTTCGATTATTTTCTGGATGATGCCTTTATCAAGGGCGCCTTGAATTCCGATGGCTCCCTGATCGACTTTCGCCATATTGCTTCCGTGTTTGCCTTTGGCCGCGCCGCCGCCCAGAGCGCCTCTCATGTATCCGGAACCCCAGCCGCCTCTTCCTTTGCTTCCGAGGCCGCCCATGCCCAGAGCGCTTCCGCCGCCGCCGCCCATACCGGCTCCCATCATGCCCAAGCCGCTCGTTCCGCGGGCGTCAACGCCGGTAACGGCATTCAAGTCCGCAAGCGATTTGTCAAGTTCGGGGTCGATGGCCGAACCGTCGAACAGCTTATCCATGGCTTCGTTGCCTTGATCTAAGGCTCCCAGAAGAGCCGAGGTATTAGCCACATTGCGGGCGTCGTCGATAGACTTATGACCGGCGGGTTTGTCGTCGGCTTTTGGGCCTTCGGCGTTTCCGGGACCGGTTTTGTCTTCGGGCTTTTTCTCTTCGGGCTTTTTCTCTTCGGGCTTTTTCTCTTCGCGCTCTTTACGCAGCTGAGTTACTTGCATCAGGTAGCTGTTTTTCTCCTGATCTTTCACCGAGGCTCTTACGAGCATAAGGTGCGCGCCCGCGGACATCAGCACCGCGACAACCACCAAAACGGTGGTTACCCAGCGGTTCTTTTCGGAAACTTTAGCGACTTTCGGCACCAGTCTCCATTTGGGGACGGGTTCGCGTCCCTCTCTGCGGATTCTGCGCTGCCTGAGAATCTTCATCGTTTTCATTTTAAAAGCTCCTACTCAGCCTGACCGGTTCTTGCCAACTGAACGTTGAGCGAGAGATTTTTTACTCCCACGATTCGAGTCATGTCGAGTATTTCCATTACGTATTTATACTCGACATCCAGTTCGCCGCCAAGCACGACCACCAAACGGTCGTCCGCTTCTATCTCTTTTTTGAAAAGATCCCTTGTCTGGTCAACAGTGTATTCCAAACCGTCAATCATTATTTTATGATCTTTAGAAACCATGACGTTCAGGGTCTTTGGCGGATTTTCCTGGTTCTGCGGCCGATTGCTTTCCGCGCGCGGAAGTTTGATCGGAACCACAGGGTTCTGCATCAAAGTGGTAGTAACCATGAATACGATGAGCAAGACGAGAATGATGTCAACCATTGGGGTAATATTGATTGCCGCAATGATTTCGTCTCCGTCTCCTAATGCTGCTCCTGCCATATTAACCTCCGAATTAATAGTTCCGCTTGCGCGGGGCTATTGTCCTTGACCGGTTTTTGCCGACTGAACGTTAAGAGACAGATTCTTTACGCCCAATACTCTCGTCAACTCCAGCATTTCCATGACGTACTTGTATTCCAAGTCCTGGTCGGCGCCGAGAATTACGAAGGTGTCGGGATTTTCCTTGACAGCGTTGTCAAGAGTTTCCTTTACGGTATCCTTAGTATTCTCGTAGCCGTCAATGTAGAGTTTCTGATCTTTGGTAATCATTATGTTGAGCGTTTTTTGCGTAGTGTCTCTAGGTATCGCGCTTTCCGATCTCGGCAGCTTGATAGGAACCACGGGGTTCTGCACCAACGTAGTTGTTACCATGAATACGATGAGCAGAACGAGGATGATGTCAACCATCGGCGTAATGTTTATCGCCGCAATGATGTCATCGCCTTCGCTTAACGCCGCTCCCGCCATGTTAGCCCTCCGACTCCGCTTTCTTGTTGTCTTTCTTGCCTTCTAAACCGACCGGACGACCGAGTTCTTTATCGAGGCTGTAGGACATAAGCGGCTTGCAAAGAATTTCGCCGGCGCGCATGATGTCGCGGACGATGCCCTTGTAGTAGTTGTAAGCGACAAGCGCCGGAATGGCGACGCCCAGACCGACCGCCGTGGCGACTAGCGCGCTGGCGATACCGGCCATGATTTTCGTCGGTTCGGCGTTAGTGGCGTGAGCCAAAGCCTGGAAGGCTTGAATAATACCGAGAACGGTTCCAAACAGACCGACGAACGGGGCGTTGGAGCCGACGGAGCCGAGGAAGTCGAGTCCGCGTTCGAGCTTCATACGCTGAACGGTAACTTCGGCTTCAATGCTTTCCTGAAGCGCTTCAGGGGAGCGGTCGAGAGCCGCAAAGGCGGCGCTGGCCATGGCCGCGGGGCCGGAACCTTCCGAGGAGAAATATTTCTTCGCTCCGTCCATATTGCCGCTGCTGAGGAATCCGAGCAGCTTGTCTTTAAGCTGTTCAAGGTTTCCCTTGGCTTTGTGCAAAACCACGGCGCGTTCGATGATAAGCGCGACGCAGACGATGCTGACTGCGAACAGCAGGTAAAGTACCCACTCTTCTCCTACGTTGAGTAACGTCATTAATTTGTCGACCATTTTTTTGCCCTCCTTAGCGTTCAGGTAATTCAAAAGATTTGCTTCTTAAGAACATCAACTACACTTCTTTTCAAAGAAAACACATCGGATATTTTTTAAAATATCGCGAAACGTTTGTCAAGAAATAAAAAAATTAAATTTCCATCCTTTTCCGTTTTTTTTCTTGCAATCGCCGCGTTTAACAACTTGTTGATTTGATTAACTAATATTCACACGCGAAAAACATGCCGACTTTTTTCGCGTCCAATTTTTTATAAAAAAAACTTCTAGCAATCAGTATTTTTCAACAAAAAATATGACGTTTTTCTTCCCAAAAAGAGAATTAACGCAATGCGTTATTAGACGTTTGAGATGGGTTTAAAGAGCTTGAATACGGCCATGGTCAGCGTTTATACGATTTTCCGGCCGGGCGCGCCGGCAAATTCTTCCTTTGCGCCGGACGGGTCAAACGGTTTCCAAACCTTATAACGCCGTTCTTCTTATACGATAGTATAATAGCTCTTTTCGCGGATTTTTTCAATCCGTAATAACAATTGTTTTTTCAAACGCGCGCTAACCTCGTTCGAATGTTTACTGAAGCCCCGCGGGACATTGGAGGCGTTTTCGCGACGCTCCTCGCGGACGTTTTCCCTCTGAAAAAAACCTTTCCGCGCGCTGTTTTTTTTATTTCTATATATAATGTAAAAAAATCTTGCAAAAGAGACTTTTTTTGTGTAGTAGATAAAATACGTAAGTTTGGTATTCTTTAAATATCCAAGTAACGCTTGAAAAAGAGGTTGAATATGAATTTGAGAAAACTTGGTTACGGCTTAGTTCTGGCGGTTATGCTGGCCGCCGTCGGCTGCACGCTCGAAAAGACCGAACAGGATTGGGCGGACGAGCTCGGCGAGCTCAAAACAAGAGACGCCGCCATGCGCTACATCCAGAATAACGCCAAAAACAAGAAACTGGCGCAGGCCGCTATTCCCAAGCTCATTGAAATCGTTGAAACCGACAAAGCCGCCGCGAGAAACGCCGTAAAAGTAATCGGCATGCTCGGCGATCCGGTCGCCGTTCCTAAATTGATTGAAATAGTTAATAAAATTAAAGATAAAGACAGCCCGGACTTCGACAGACTTACAAACGACATCTGTCAGGCGCTCGGTTTAATCGGCGATAAAAACGCAAT
The DNA here is from genome assembly GCA_964400725.1 of uncultured Myxococcales bacterium. Classification (GTDB taxonomy): domain Bacteria; phylum Myxococcota_A; class SURF-8; order SURF-8; family CAYNVS01; genus CAYNVS01. The sequence continues at coordinate 57,057 of CAYNVS010000012.1, read as the reverse complement.
TCCTACGCTCGCGGACGTAGCTACAAACAAACTGACCGGCAACCTTTCCAAGGCCGGCGCGGTTCAGGCTCTCGGTTTAATAAACGACCCCAAGAGCGTTCCTACCCTGCTTGACGTTATGAAAAACGTTAAACTTCCAATGATTATACGCCATTATGCGGTAATAAGCCTCGGAAAACTTCGCGCGGCAGAAACCATCGACGATTTGGCGTGGGCTTTGTTCGTCGATAAAGAAGGCTATACGCTTTTCCGCGACGCGGAACTCGCGATTATCCGCATCGGCGGCGAACCGATGTGCAACGCGATGAAGAAACTCTTTACGCTCCAAAACGAAAAAGTTTTCAAAAAGGTTGACGGCAAAGTTCTCGGCATCGCCAGCGAAATCGGCCTTGAAGACCCGTGGGTGCAAATTAAGGCCGTCGAAGTCATGGGACAATCGAGAGACAAATGCTTCGTCGATTTCCTTCTCGGAGAATTCGACAAGGCGATTAAACCGAACTCCGATTACGCCATTGAAGTCATGGCCAAGATGGTACAGGCCATCGGGCGTTTGGGCGATCAGACCGCGGTCGAGCCTCTGCTTAAAATCTTCATTTCCAAACCGATGAATACCGAGCAGATTTCCATAAAAGAACACATTGCTAACGCTCTTATTCAAATCGGTATCCCCGAAGGAAGGCTCGAAGAGCTGATTAAAATCTTCGAGGCCGGCGACACTACAATCAAAGGTCCGGACAACAAGCCTCTGACCCTTTCGCAAATTCCGGTCGCAGCTGCCAATGCTCTGACCCAGCTCGACCTCAACGCCAAGTTTGCCGACCGCTTCGATCAGGCCGTAGCAAAAGGCAAAGTTAAAACGCAAATCTTCGGCCTTGAAATGTCCACCCCCGACCTACTTAAATCTTTCCAGCGCCGCTATGAAATTTCCAAGCGCTGCAAGAGCGACGCCGCCTGCTACGCGAAAGAAATTTCGCTGCCGCCCCCCAACGACGACGGAACCCACTGGGCGAAAGTCGAAAAGTCCCTTATGGCCATAGGACACCTTGGCGACGTCAAAGTAGGCGACGCAATAGTTAAGGCCTTCCAGTATCCAAACCTCTACGTTCTAAACGCCGCCGTTTTCGCATCTAACCGGCTGTGCACGAAAGACCTTTATTTCAAACTGATGACGGCTAAAAAAGAAGCCAATCTTGGTTTCATGTTCCAGAAGCCGTTTGAAGAGCTCGGTTACGTTTTAGCGGTTAAAAAGCGCCAATTCAACATCACCGAAGACCGCGTTATAGACGAAGAAAAAATGGAAAAAGCCGGCAAATAATGCCGTGCAGCCCCCAAAAAAGGCTCTCCGTAAGGAGAGCTTTTTTTTATATTTAAAATTTAGCTCCAAAACGACAATTACGACTTTACATGTAAGAAAACTCTCAAATGCCATTTGCTTATACCGCCAATTAGCGTCTCTTATCGAATAAACATTTTATATTAATTATTTTTAATTATAAAAAGTCGAGTTACTGTTGCCATTTCGGGAATAAAACCTACTTTATGTTTGTTAGTATTAATGCAAATGGCAAGTTCTTTCAAAACCAACCGAACCTGTCCTATATCATCCAGATCGGACGTTAAGCCCCGCAACCTGCCTTACAAACCTTACTGCGGATAAGCTGTCCGGTCGCACTTCACGATCCGCGCTCCGGCCGTTAAGACACGCGGTCGGGGCGCGGCCCCTCCTCTTAAAATGCAATTATTAAGTTACTTGCGCGGCTTTTCTATCAATTCGCCGATTGTCGGATCGTAAACAAAGTTTTTGCCTTTGCGGTCATCCGAAAGGTTATCCAGCTTTTCGGCTTCGACGGCGAACCCGAAAGGAGCCCACAAAGCGGAACATTTTGCCGAGAGCCATATTTTATGCGTCGCATCCTCGACCTTGCTTCCCTTCTTCTTTTCGTATTCCGCTATTTCCTCGCCGTTTACGGGAGAAGCGCCGATGTCGAGTTTTTTAATTTTACAGCCGTTTTTTTCAAGCAGTTTGCTCGTTACTTCGACGTTGTTCCGGTTGGGGGCCATTAATCCGATTTCCACGTTTTCGACGATGTTTTTTTTCTTGTAGGAAAAAATCATCATATACGAGGCCAGAAGAATGGCCGAAGAAATAGCTATAACGATAAGAACGAGCGTTCTTTTTTTGTGAAGCATGGGCTCTTCTTCCGCAATCTTTTCTTTGGTGGCCGCAACCTGCACTTTGTCGAATATCGACTCGGAAGGATTATAGTCGTCTCTTATTTTGATGGGTTGAGAGGAAACCGCAGACAGCCTTGAAGCCGTCGCATTCGGATTAGGCGGCAGTTTTCCCGATCCTTCGGGTTTAACCGCCTTTGCCGTTATAGTCCCCATAGCGCGGGGCTCTCTAGGCGGTACGTCCCCGTTGCGCGTTATTTCAACGGAGCCGGGATTGAATTTCACAACTTCCTCAAGCTCCGAAAGGAGATCGCCGGACAAATCCTCCTTCGGAGGAGGCACCGACGGCTCGGCTAGAAAGGGTTTTGGTTCTTCTGGTAGGACTGCCCCGCATAACCCGCAGAATTTCTTCCATGGCACGGATTTACCGCACTTTGGGCATATGGTTGAATTCATCTTTGCAGCGCTTTCGATAATGCGTTAAAATTACTCCAAAGAAAGCATTCTATTAAGCGCGACCGCCGCGAATAGCTTTGACTCCAAAGGAACGGATACTTTTCCCCAAATACCCAAATTTTCGTCCTTTAACGAGCACGCCAAATGAGCGGGCGTGTTCTTCGCCATATTGAAGCAGACAGCCTCGTTAGAAAGAGGCAGAATTCTTTTGCCGGCGTGCGAGGCCGCAAGCCTGCGCACAAGATTATTTTCGGTTCCTACGAATACAGTCGAACCTTCGGGTTGAGATTCGACGTATTTTACTAAAAATTCGGTGCTGCCGACCGCGTCCGCCATTTGAACCACTTCCGGCGAGCATTCCGGATGAACCGCAACCTTGGCGTTTGCCGACATTGCGCGGGCGGCGATTATGTGCTCCGGTTTAAACCCTTTATGAACGTGGCAGAAACCGTTCCAAATTAAAACTTTAGCCGCCTTAATTTGATTGTTCGACAGCGAACCTTTTTCCTTGCCGCGCTCGTAAACGCAGTAATCTTTTTCGGGCAGCCCCAATTTGCGGCAGGTATTGACGCCGAGGTATTCGTCCGGCAGGAATAGAACCTTTGCGCGCTGCGCCAAAGCCCACGCAACCGCCTTGTCGGCGTTGGAGGAAGTGCAGACGCATCCGCCCATTCCGCCGGCTATCGCTTTAATCTCGGACGTGGAATTCATATAAACGACTGGAATGACTACGTCGTGTCCCACGTCGCGTATCGCGTTCACCGCGTCCAAAACGTCCTGCTCTTCGGCCATGTCGGCCATGGGGCAGCCGGAAGTGGGGCTTGACAGCTGAACTACGACGTCGTTGTTTACCAGCGTAGAAACCGCTTCAGCCATAAAGTTTACGCCGCAGAAAACTACGTTTTTAACCCCTTTTACGGACGCGGCCGTCTGCGCCAGTTTAAACGAATCTCCTACGAAATCGCCCAAGGCTACAATTTCGGGGCGCTGATAATGATGAGTCAAAATGAGAAGCGAGGAGCCCAGCTCCTTTTTGCGCCGCTGAATGTAGCCGGTTAATTCCGGAGCCGGAAGCGCTTGAAATTCTTGCAAACTTTGAATGTTCATTAGTTGTACTGCTCTTTCAAAAAAGCGACTCGTTATTTATATCAGATAAAAAAAATATTTCAATACTTCTTTGTCGAATAAATAAAAAAAAGCCGCCTTCAAGGCGGCTCTTCTTAAAATGATACTAATGTTACTGCGGTTTTTTCTTCAATACCGTAAGGCGGTATTTGGTAAAGCCGCATTTCTCCTTGCCTCCCTCTCCGCTGGATGTTGATTGGGAAGCGGTGGAAAAGACTTTAATTATCGTGTCGAAGGTAGTCTCGGTATCGGCCATAATGGTCAAGTCCGCGCCGGCATCCAAGGTTTTAAGAGCGCTAGCCAGTTCCGCGTAACGGGTAATCTCGCGGCCAAGAGCTTCTTTGAGACTGGGAATAAGGTTTTTATTCGCCTTATCCACGAAGAGAGGAACTATGAAGCCGTCTTTAATTTCGGCGACGGGAGTGTCCTCGACGATTATGTTCACCTTTGAAATGAACACCTTAACCGATTCCTTCAACGGATCGTTCGCCGTAGATTTTGGAAGTTGTAAGTCTTTCGACGTAGTTACCGTAGCGGCGGAAAAGGAGACGCTTTGAAGGAGGAAGACCAGAAGAATGGTCATCATGTCCATCATGGCGACGATGTTCAGGTAGGTGATTTCGTCCGCTTCGCGCTTGGCCTTGTTTAGTTTCTGTTGTCTGCGGCGCAACAATCGCATAGCCTCGACCATGTCGGGGCCGTCTTGGTAGTCCGCGCGCTTTTGTTTCTTTATTAAGTCCGCCATTTATATCTCCCGCGGCTAATAGTCCAGATACACGCCCGTGGATAACTGCACGTTGTCGAACAGCTCCGCGCTTCCGTCCGCCTTATTGCGCACGTTGTCCATTACATTAATAAGCATTTCGTAACGGATGTCGGGTTCAGCCGTAAGGAAAACCGTGCGGTTATCGGGATACTGCGTTTTTATGTTGGCCGCAACCTGCGCAAGTTTCTCAAAATCGTACTGACCGTTCTTCTTAGGCACTTCGCGTTCGCCCGTAATTTCAAGGTTCCCGATAAAGATGAACCCGTCGCGGGTAACGCTGAGAATGAGCAGAAGATTTTTCTCTTCCTTCTTTTGATCCTGTTGCGCCGCGGCTCCGCCGTCGTTTTTATTGACTGGCGGAACGATGCTGATGACGCCAAGCGGCAGAATGTACATTACGCTAATCATAAGGAAGAGAATGAGGTTGGTTACGATGTCGAGGTAAGGAACGAGGTTGATTTCCTCCATCGCCTCGAAAACCGGAATCTTCCTTTTGGCGCGCCACGCCGTTACGGCGGCAAGGTCCGCGTCCGACATCTCGCTGTTCTGCGGTTTTACGTTAGGGTCTTTCATTATATATTACCGCCGTTTCGTCTGAAGTTCTGTTAAGCGAAATCCGGATTAACGGCCGGCCACTTCCTTTTCTTCCCTGAGTTTTTTGGAACGGAGAATGAGGAAGTTTTCAAGGTTGACCGAGCTGTGCTCCAATTCGGCGACGAGCTTTTTGCTGGCCGTGGAAAGGAAGAAGTGTCCGGTCATGCAGATAACGGCGATGGTAAGACCGATGGCGGTGTTCCACAAGGCTTCCGAAATACCGGCCGAAAGAATTTCGGTTTTCTTTTCGGGCGGGATGTCGCGCATAGAGCCGAAAGACGTGATAAGACCGAAGACGGTTCCGATTAGTCCGAGAAGGGTAGCGATGTTGGCGAGCGCCCACAACGACGAAATGCGCTTTTCCAGCTGGGTGGTAACTCTCATCTGCTCGGCGTTCATGGCCATCGAGATTTCCATCGGATTGTTGTCGGCGCGCTTTACGCCCGCGTTAAACACTTTGCAGACCGCGTGGTCGATGGTGGAATATTTAATCGCCTGTTCAAGCTGGTTGTTTTCCATCAGCTTGATGAGGTGAGAAGTGAACTTCTCGATGTTCATTCTTCCGTGCATGACGTAAAAAATAGTCCTTTCGACGATTACCGCGATAACCACGATAAAGACTATTACGTTAAGATACATCGGAATTCCAGCAGTTTCCAGCAGTTTACTAAAATCGTTCATGTTTCTTCCCTTCTTCCAAAAAAGTTGACCTTACGCTCATTCAAAAAACATGCGAAACCTAGCGACGCATCCGCCGCGGAAAGTTTCCGTAGTTCTTAAAACAAAAATTCTTACTTTCTAACCATTTTACTATTTATAGTATGTTTCAATTATGAAGTTTAATAACAAAGGTTTCGGCAAAAGTCAAGTATAGATATTTAAAATAAATAATTCTTGTTCATTAAAAATATTAACCGTAAGTCTGGCGGCTTAAAACGCTTAGGCGCTGCGTTTCATTTTTCTCGCGGCGTCCAAGGCCGCAATCTTGAGCCCTTCCGAAAAAGTCGGGTAATTGAAAACGGTTTCCTCGAAGTAATCCACGGTTCCGCCCGCGGCGATAACCGCCTGCGCCGCGTGAATTATCTCCGACGCCGGTTCGCCAGCCGCGCCCGCGCCTAAAAGCCTTCTATCGCCCGCGTCGAAAAGCAGTTTGATAAGCCCTCGGCGTCCGCCGGTAACCAAGTTTTTAGCTATTTCTTCGTAATGCGCCTCTCCTTTTATGTAATCTATTTTAGTTTCGATAAGCTCGGCTTCGCTTTTACCAACGTAGGATATTTCCGGTATCGCGTAAATTCCGGCGGGCAAAAGCGCAAAATCGTACGGCTTTACAGGCAAACCCAGAATGCGGCGCGCAAGCTCTCTGCCTTGCTGTTTGCTGGACGCGGCGAGGCTTGGATAGCCTATTACGTCCCCGACGGCGTAAATTCCCGGAACGCCCGTTTCGTAACCGGCGTCGGTTTCAATCAAGCCGCGCTCGTTCATCGAAAGACCGGCGTTTTCGATTTTCAAATCCGCGGCGTTCCCTACCCTCCCGGCCGCCGCGACGAACATGTCCGCCGCAATCGTTTCTCCGCCCGCCACAGACGCTTCTACTCTTCCGTCCCCGCGTTCGACTACGCCGTCAAGCCTCGCGCCGCCGCGTATCTCCGCGCCCATCTCTTTCGCGGAATCCAATACGACTTGAAGCAGGTCGCCGTCCACGAATGAAAGAACCGAAGCGGATCGGCTCAAAACGTAAACTTTAACTCCGAGCAAAGCGAATATCGTGGCGTATTCCATAGCTATCACGCCGCCGCCCAGAATTATCATATCGCGGGGAACGAACGCTTTAGCCGGATCGGCCAAAATTTCGTCAGAGTCGATTATCGTTCGCCCGTTAAAAGGAATGCCGCCCGGACGCGCGGCCTTGGAGCCGGAAGCTATGATTATTTTTTCGGCATAAACGCTCTTTTCGTCATCGCCCGCAACGGAGATCTCCCGCTCGTTTTTGAACGAAGCGACGCCGAAATACAAATCGACGCCCGCTCGTTCCATGCGATTAGATAAGAACCGCGTTTCGTCTCGTATCGCCCAATCTACGGTTGATTTGAGTTTTTCGTAAGTTATTTCCGCCGGCGACGCGCCGAGCATGGCTCGGTGAGCCGGATGGAGCCTGTAACCCGAAAGAGAAATAACGGCCTCGCGCAGGGTTTTGCTCGGAATCGTTCCTACGTGCAGGCTGGAGCCGCCGAAAAAGCCCGCCCGCTCGATAATCGCGACGCTCCGTCCCGCGGAGGCCAGCTCTATCGCCGCCGTCTGTCCCGACGGGCCGCTGCCAACAATCGCGACGTCGTATGATTTATGAGAATTCACGACTCGTTACTCCTTCGATTCGGCGTATTTGCCTCTAAATAAAATATTTTCCAAAGGCATACGAGGCGGTCTGGCAGTCTCCCCTTCAATCTGCTTCGCCGAAAGAGAGGAGTCCAGATCGTCTGACTTTTTTCCAATAATAATTAATGTAATCGCCGAAACGTCGTCCGGCGCGCCTATCGCCGCTTTGACCGCGTTGTAGTCGTACCCGGCTATCGGGTGCGCGACAAACCCCAATTCGACCGCTCGCAAAATTAAAAACGCAGTCGCCATTCCCGTATCGAACATGTAATATTCGCGCCCAGACATTACGCAGTCGAATTCCTTTTTTGAGCAGACGACGATAACCGCCGACGCCTTTTTAGCCCAAGCGTTTCCTTCGGGCAAAGCCGCCAGCAGCGGCGCAAGAGTCGCTTCGTCGCACGCCGCAACGAAACGCCACGGCTGTTTGTTCATGCACGAAGGCGCAAGCGAGGCGCAGCCGACAAGGTCGGCAAGCAGTTCTTCGGTAATCTCCGCGGGCGCAAGCGATCTGTAAGCCCTTCTTTTTTCAATCGTCTCTTTAACGTCCATGCGTCGTTCTCCTTTTATAATTTCCGGGTTTAAATTTAAAAGACGAGATTAATACTAAATCCTCAAACGAGCGTGTCAATCACAATCGGCGCGGCGCGAAGGCGTTTCCAATTAAAAAATTATTTCGCGCGGACGGCGGCGGTCTTGCGTTCGCAGCCAACCTGTTTCCGGTTTCGCCGGTTGCGCCGACCTCGCTGATTTTCGCATGCGCCCTGCGGGTTTATTAAGAATAAAACGGCGGAATTAATTTTTAAAATCTCCGCGTCCTCGGCGGTTTTTCCAGCAAAACCGGCGACATCTCGCAACGAAACGGCGGGTTAAACTATTCGTTGATTTTTTATTTGCGATATTCTATCATTTGCGCAAATACGGTTATTAATGGTTAATACGAGGCATTACTAACGATAAATTAAGGAGGTTTTTATGGACATTCACGTCGAGAGACTGGCCGACCTGCTGGTCGATTACTCCTGCGCTGTTAAAAACAACGAAAACGTTCTCATCGAAGCGACGGGTTTCCGCACGATTCCTCTCGTTAAAAAACTCGTGGAGAAAGTTTATAAGGCTGGAGGAAATCCTTTTGTCCGCATCAACGACGAAGGCGTCGTTCGCCAGCTTCTACTAGGAGCCAAGCAGGAGCAGTACGAGACGCTCGCGGCGGTCGATCGCGCGCTGATGGAAAAAATGCAGTGCTACATCGGCGTGCGCGGCAGCGAGAACGCGCTTGAAAACAGCGACGTTCCCCCCGCCTCTATGAAAATTTTCAGCTCCACGATACTTAATAAAGTTCACTTCGAAGTGCGCGTTCCAAAAACGCGCTGGGTAGTGCTGCGCTACCCGAACCCCAGCTTCGCGCAAGCCGCCAAAATGTCCAACGAGGCGTTCGAGGAATTTTATTTTAAAGCCTGCATAGTCGATTACGAAAAGATGAGCAAGGCGATGGACCCGCTCGTCGCGCTGATGAACAGGACGGATAAAGTGCATATCAAGGGGCCGGGAACCGATTTGCGCTTCTCCATTAAAAACATCCCGGCGATTAAATGCGACGGCAAGCTGAACATTCCCGACGGCGAAGTCTTCACCGCGCCGGTCAAACACAGCGTTCAAGGAACGCTGCAATACAACACCCCGACGCTTTACGAAGGGAACGTTTACGACGGCGTAAGACTCGTCTTTAAGGACGGCAAAATAGTCGAAGCGACCTGCGCCGTGGGCGACCCGAAACGCCTCAACGACATACTCGACCGGGACGACGGAGCCCGCTACGTCGGCGAGTTCGCTCTGGGCTGCAACCCGATTATCCGCGAGCCGATGCTAGACATCCTCTTCGACGAAAAGATTGCCGGCAGCTTCCATTTCACGCCCGGCGCCAGCTACGACGAAGCTCCGAACGACAATAAATCGCAGGTTCACTGGGACATGGTTTGCCGCCAATTCGCGGAGCACGGCGGCGGCGAAATATGGTTCGACGACGTTTTGATTCGCAAGGACGGAATGTTCGTATTGGACGAGCTCAAGGCGTTGAATCCGTAAACTCGATTTAATTAACCCCGGCTCCTCCCCGTCCGATGAGAGAGGGGCCGGGGCGAAGTAATAAAAATTACCTAATATTGACTTTTAACTTCATAACGCGGCGCGGATCGACGTCCGCCCCTTCAAACAAGGAGACAAGCAGTGGCGCAGGACGACATTAAAAGGGTTTTGATGAGTTCGACCGACATGAAGCGCACGCTTTCGAGGCTCGCCTCCGAAGTGATAGAAGCCAATCAGGGAAGCGAGAATCTGGTTATTGTCGGCATCCACACCGGCGGCGCGTTAATCGCAAAAAGGCTGCAAAAAATTATAAAGCGGCTTGAAGATAAGCTTCTTCCCATCGGCACGATAGACATTGCGTTGTATCGGGACGACGCTTTCCGCAGCCTCTCCTCGCCCGAAGTCGGCGTAACGGAAATAAACTTCGACATCAACGGCAAGAATATTCTGCTGGTGGACGACGTGCTTTACACCGGACGCACTGTGCGCGCGGCGCTTGACCAAATAATGGACTACGGCCGCCCCAAGCGAGTCTTCCTCGCGGTGCTGGTTGACAGAGGACTGCGCGAACTCCCCATTCAAGCGGATTTCGTCGGAGCGATTCTCAAGACCGGAAGCGACGAAACGGTGGACGTGGAATTGAAGGAAAAAGGGTTCGAGGACGACCGCGTGATTTTGCGCGACAAACCTAAAAAACCGGCCGCCGAACCCGCGAAACGCGAAAAGAAAACGACTAAAAAATCGGAAAAAAAAGCCGCGCCAGTAAAGCGGACGACAAAGGACTGAAAAAACGATTATGAGCGCCAACGTAGAAAAATTGCTGAGGGATAACAAATATTGCGCCGAAGCGTTGGACTATGCAGCCGAATCGTTACAACCATTAATTCAAAAAGGCGCATTCGAACCTAATGGGTTGGCCGGAGCATATCACAATAAGATAATACCCGCCGTTAAACAGGCCCTCTTACTGACCAACATACAGAAAGATCCAATTAAAGCGGTATTAGAGGCCATTAATTCCGACGCGCGTCATGGTAATTTGGTTGATTGGTTTTATAAAGACGACGCGAAAAAATATTTGGAAAATAATCCCAACGTCAAAGATGATTTAATCTATCTAATTCATGGCCCGTTAGACGAGTATGAAACGCGCTTGACAAATTTTTTTAATACGCACGGTAAAATCGGAAAAAAACAAGGCTTTGACTTACTTTTAATAAATTATCTCGTCGCCGTCGCAAAGCCGAATGACTATGCGTTTGTTCGAGCGCGCTACTATCAACCGGCGGAGCGAAGTTTGCTGGGAATAAAAGAAAAGGGAATAGAAAGACTAGTTACAGCCCGAGAATTTTACTCCCGCCTTTTCAACGAATGGAGAGAACGCGGGCTTAAGCCAAGAGATTTAATGGACGTTCATCTGTTTAACTTTTTTCTATCTGGCGATAAAAAACCAATAAGCGGATATATTTCAGTCGTAAACAAACCGCCGCTTTCATGGGATGACATTCTTGTAAAAGTTTCCGGTAAAAATTTCCAGACATTCGCCATTGAAGAAGAAGAAAATTTGACCATAAATGACTCTGACTTTCAGATAAAACCGACCGAAAAAAGGACATCCGTCGTAACCCGAATTATAAGAGATACGCCAAAAACGCTCAAACTAAAGAAGCTTTACAAAGATAAATGCCAAGTCTGCGGTCTCCAAATAAAAAAGAATGATGGTACTTTTTACTCAGAGGTTCATCATATTAAACCTCTAGGAGGAACCCATAACGGCTCTGATGACGAATCCAACATGATCGTGTTATGTCCTAACCACCACGCAATGTTTGACTTAGGCATTCCCAAATTTATTGTAGACGAAATTCCAGAAGAATTTAAAACGACAGAAATATATTTGGAATATTTTAACATAGAGATAAATAATGAAATTATAGAAGGAAATGTTCAAAAAGGGCACATCTTGAAAAAAGAGTTTATAGACTACTACATGGAAAATATTTACGGCAAAAACCGTTGATTTAACCTTAGAAACGAAAGGAATATATTATAATGCCGCTTCAATTCAGACACAAGCACATTCTTGGGCTTGATATGATGAGCGACAGGGACATCGAGACTATTCTCGAAGTCGCGGCGAGGTTCAAACAACTGTTCGGCCCTCCGCCCGTCATTAAAAAGGTTCCCGCTCTGCGCAACATTATGATCTGTCTCGCGTTCTTTGAGCCGAGCACGAGGACGAGGCTGTCGTTCGAAGCGGCGGCCAAACGTTTAAGCTCCGACATGATGAACTTTACGGCCGCGACCAGCAGCCTCACCAAAGGGGAGACTCTGCGCGACACCTGCCTGAACCTTCAGGCTCTCGGGCCGTCCGTAATAGTCATGCGGCACAAGTCCAGCGGCGCGCCGCACTTTGTGGCGGCCAACACCGACATGCGCGTTATCAACGGCGGCGACGGTTGGCACGAGCATCCCTCTCAGGCTTTGCTCGACATGTTCACGATGAAAGAGCGGAAGGGGCGCATCAAGGGGCTGAAAGTGGCCATTTTGGGCGACATAACGCACTCGCGAGTGGCTCATTCCAACATCTTCGGACTTACGAAAATGGGCGCCGAGGTTCACGTCTGCGGGCCGCGCACGATGATACCCAAAGACATCGAGCGGCTCGGCGTAAAAGTCCAGTCGAACCCCAAGGACGCCATTAAAGACGCCGACGTCGTGATGGGGCTGCGCATACAGCTTGAGCGCATGGAGAAGAACCTCTTCCCGAGCAATCAGGAATATTGGCAGTTCTTCGGAATCAACAAAGACGTTATAAAGTGCGCCAAGAAAGACTATATACTCATGCACCCGGGGCCGATGAACCGCGGCGTCGAGATAGACCACGAGCTTGCCGACGGTCCAAGTTCGGTTATTCTCGACCAAGTTACGAACGGAATTGCGGTGCGTATGGCGCTGCTTTATCTCGTTACCGGCGGCAATATTGACGCGGAGGCGCTGACATGATGATAGTAATTCGCAACGGAAGGGTAATAGATCCCGCGACCGGCGAGGATAAAGTCCGGGACTTGGGAATATATAAAAGTAAAATTATATCGCTGGACGAGGCGCCCAACACCGCGGTCTTCAAGACGATAGACGCAACCGGCATGATTGTAATGCCAGGTTTCATAGATTTGCGCGCCTTTTTGGGCGAACCCGGGTTTGAAGACCGCGAGACGTTTAAAACGGCTCTGGCGGCCGCCGCGAAAGGAGGATTTACAACCGTCGTAGCTTCCCCGGACACCGACCCGGCTTGCGACAACGCGGCAGTGTGCGAATTTATAAAGGAAAAGACGAAAGGGCTCAACGCGCCCATGGTTCTGCCAAGCGGAGCCGTTTCCGTCGGCCTAAAAGGGGAAAAGCTTGCGCCGTTAGGAGAGCTGGCGCAGGCCGGATGCAGGCTCGTCGGAGACATGGATTTCGCGCTGAAGGACGGTTCGCTCGTCCGCCGCGCCATGGAGTACGGCTCGCACTTCGGGCTGCGTTACGTTACATACCCGCTGGATAAAGAACTGTGGGGCAAAGGCGTTATACGCGAAGGTTTTATGAGCACCAAGCTGGGCCTGCCCGGCACGCCGCCCGTGGCCGAAAGCGCGCCGCTCGTGCGCGACCTGATGCTCGCCGCGTACACAAACACGCCGATTCACGTCGCCCGCATCAACAGCCGAGAGGCTCTGGAGTGGATGCGCGCCATGAAGACGCGCTACGCGAACCTCGACGTAACGTGCGACGTAACCACGTTCCATTTATTCTTCTGCGACGAAGACCTAGCCGATTACTCGACTTCGCTTAAATTCCTGCCGCCTTTGGGCAGCAAGGAAGGAATGAAAGCGCTGCGCCGAGCCCTGCGCGACGGTATCATCGACGTGGTGGTTTCCGCGCACAGGCCGCGCAACCTCATCGACAAGATGGTGGAGCTAGACGAGGCTCTTCCCGGAACCGTCGGGTTCGAGACGACGGCGAGCGCGCTGTTCACGCTGGCCGCGCAAGAGCAGCTTACTTACCCTCGCATAGCCGAGGCGCTGAGCCGCAACCCGGCCAGAATTTTAGGCTTGACCGACCGCGGAACGCTCAAAGCCGGCAGCGTCGCCGACGTAACGATAATAGACCCGAACAGGAAGCACAAAATCAATTCGAGCGAATTGCTTTCCATGTCCAAAGTTACGCCTTTCGACGGGCGCGAGCTTACGGGCAAAGTCGTCGCAACAATAGCCGAAGGAAGGGAGATTTACAATGAGCTCCAAAATAAAGCCTGAACTTGACGCGCACGACATGATGTCGATGATGCGCGCCTTCCCGACGCAGTTCGAGAAGGCCGTGGAATGGTTCCCGAAAGACCTTAAATTCCCGAAGGTCTCGGGCGCGATACTCTGCGGAATGGGCGGCAGCGCTCTCTCGGCGGACATAGTAAACGCGCTATGGGTAGAAGAGCTGCGACTGGAAATAAGCCGCGAATACGATTTGCCGATATGGATAAAGCCCGACACGCTGGCGTTTATCTGCTCGTACTCGGGCAACACCGAAGAGACGATAGAAGCCTACCGCAAGGCGCGCGACAAGGGGCTGCCCGTCTGCGTAATAACCAAAGGCGGCAAAGTGGCCGAGATGGCGAAGGAGTGGGGCGACCCGCTGCTTCTCATCGACGAGACGCGCAAGGGGTTCCAGCCTCGATTCGGGCTGGGGTACTTTTACGGTTACATAATAATGGCTTTGCAGGCCGCCGGGCTTATTAAGGCCGACGCGAAGGCGCACGTCCAGTCAATCGCCAACGCTCTAAAAAGCTACGACCCGTCGGAAAAGGCGAAGGAAATCGCTTTGTCGCTGGAAGGGAAGTTGCCGATCGTTTATACGTCCGGCAGCTATACCGACAGCGTGGCGCGAATCATTAAAATCAAGTTCAACGAGAACAGCAAGATTCCGGCCTTTTATAACGCGATACCGGAGCTCAACCACAACGAGATGGTCGGTTACACCAATACGCTGGGAATGCCGATAAGCGTGCTTATGCTGCGAGACAAAGACGAATACGCCCGCAACGCCAAGCGGTTCGAGGCGGTGAAAGAGCTGCTTTCGAGCCTGAAGATTGAATGGCAAGAGGTCTGGTTCGAAGGCGATACTCTGGCCGAGCGCGTCTTTAAAATGCTGTATTTAGGCGAGTTCGTAACCTACTGGCTCGCGCTGGTTTACGGCTACGACCCGGTTCCGGTGAAAATAGTCGAGGACTTCAAAGCCGCGATATTGAGGTAACCAAATGAAACTTACGACTTCGAGCGGACGCGTTCGGGCAATAGCTCTCGCGACGGGCGCGCTCGTAATATGCGCCGCGGCAATAGCGTTCGCGGCCGGCAAACTTACCCCGTTCTCCGCGCCCTCAAGCGCGCCGACGCGGCAGGATTTTCTTCCCAAGTTTTACGGCGAGGAATGGTATTCCGAGAGCTACTCGTTCAGCTCCACGTACGACGACGGCTCGCGCAGCTACATTCAGTTCGTCGTTACCAACTTAGGCATCGGCGACAAACTTGCCGCGGTAACCATGAGCTACGACCCCGCCGACGGCAAAGGGTGCGGAGTTAGCAAAGATTATGACTCCGACGAATGGAAGAGCGCGAGCGACTCGTTCGAGCTTACGATGGGAAAGAACAAGCTTTCCGGCGACGAAGCGGGATTTAAAATTTACGGCGAGGACGGAAACAATTCGTTCAGCCTATCGCTCGTCAATACGATTCCGCCGTGGCGCCCCAAGGACGGCAAGACAAAATACGGCCCCGACGGCTCCGACGGAGTTTACGACTTCATGCTGCTGGCCCCGCGCGCTACGACCGACGCGACGATAAAATGCGGAAACAAGAGCTTCTCCCTCAAGGGAATCACCTACGGCGACCACTCTGTCCTCAACTTTCCTGCTTACAAGCACGCCAAGAACTTCGTCCGCCTGCGCGCCTATACCGACGATTACACCGTGCTGATGTCGCAGTTTACCGCGCCCAAGGATTACGGCTACGAGCGCGTCGGCTGGCTCGTCGTGGGTTATAAAAATAAGATCGTTATGGAGAGCTTCCGTTACGCGTTCGACCCTACAGACTCTGAAAGCGATTCGCAGGCAAAGCGGTTTAAGCTGATAAAGGCTTACAGCCTTGAGGCAAAAACGTCAAACTACTCGCTTGAAGGAACCGTTCAGACGGATAAGCTGCTTAGCCGCTACTCGTATCTGGCCAAAATGCCCGCGCTAAAGCGCGCGGTCGTTTCCAAGTTCGTCGATCCGATGGCGTACACATGGAAGAACAAGTTCAAATTTACGCTGACGCAGGGCGGCGCAAGCGTCGAAATAAACGGAGAAGGGATAAGCGAGCAGACTTACATCAATCCGTAAATCGGCTCAACTCAATATAAATTAGAAAGCCTGACCGACGCATGAAAATTATTTTAGCCGGTTACAACGTTGACGCGGAAGCGCTTGAAAAACTGCGCAAAGCTGCGGGGAAAGACGCCGCGCTTGAAGAGGCGTTAAGTCCGGAAAGCCTTTCCGCGGCGTACGCGAGAATAAGCAGAAGCCCCAAAAGCGTCGATAAATTGAGGGCGGAAAGCAGGCGCGAAATCGAAAAGATGCGAGAGCGCAATCAACGCATCGTCTTCGAGTACGGGCACTCTTCAATCGCCGAGCACGCGTGTTTCAACTTCGACGTCCTGGGCGTTTCGCGTCTTGCGATAGAAGAGCTCGAATCGGCGCGGCTGGCCTCCTACACCGAAAAGTCGCAGCGGTACGTCCGCATGGAAAGCGACTTCTACGTTCCGCCGCAAATAGAAGGAACCAAGCTCGGCGGCGAATACGTCGAGGCGGCTCAAAGGCTCGGCTCCATATACAAGGAGCTCGCAGCGCTGCTTGAAGAGCGTTTCCCGGAAGAAAAAAACCTCGCCAACGAGGACGCGCGCTACGTTCTGCCGCTGTGCGCCAAGACGCAGCTAGGAATGACTGTAAACGCCCGGACGCTTGAGCGCAGTCTGCGCAAACTGGCCGGAAGCGAACTTGACGAATGCAGGGAACTTGGCGCCGCCCTTCACGCGGAGGCAGTTAAAGTCGCGCCTTCGCTTTTTTTATTCACCGAGCCGCCTCTTTACGAAAATCGCGAAGCGGCGAGAAAAGCCGCCGGAGCGGCGTTCGAGAGCCTCGGTTTGGGCGCGGACGGAGGCGAAGAAACGCCTTCCGTAAATTACAAAACCGTCGAGCTTCTTGCCTGCGATAAAGACGCCGACAAAAAAATAGCGGCGTCGATTTTATTCGAACTTTACGGCGGAGCTTCTTACGCCGACTGTCTTAAAGCCGTCAAGGCGATGAGCAAAAAAGAGCTCTCGGCGTTCTACAAGGCGCACTTCGCCGACATGACCGAATTTTCGCCCGCGTGGCGGCAGTTTGAAACCGCGAGTTTTACGTTTGAAATAAAATTATCGGCGGCGGCGTACGGCCAGCTGAAGCGGCACCGCATGGCGACCATCGTAGCGCAGCCTTACGACGTTTCCATAGGCGTTACGCTCCCCTACCGCATTGTACAGGCCAAGGGAGAAAAGCTCTTTTACGAGGCGGTCAAGATTTCTGAAAAAATGTACGATAAAACGCTCGGCGTTTTGCCGTCAGCCGCGCCCTACGCGCTTCTCAACGCTCACATGCGCAGAGTTTTGTTTACGATTAACGCCAGAGAGGCTTATCACCTCGCGCGCCTGCGCTGCGACATGCACGCCCAATGGGACGTAAGAAACGTCTCGGACGAAATAATCGCGCTCGCCAAAAAGGCCGCTCCCTTTGCGATGTCCATGGCTTGCGGCAAGGACGCATTTGCGCGGACGAAACGGAAATAAAATTTGATGCCCATATCAAGTCGCTTTTATCGAGGGCTAAACCTGCTCGTCGCCGCAGCGGCGCTCGCGCTATTATTGGGAGCCTCCGACGCAGACGGCTTTTTCGTCGCGGAGAAAAGCGGCAAAGTTAAAAATATCAAACCCATAAAAAAAAACGAGATTAACGAGATTAAAGAAGAAAAGAAAAAGGAAGAACCGCAAAACGCGGGCGAAGGTTCGGACGACGAAAAAAAATTAGAAACCGCCGAATCTGACGGCAAAAAGGAAGAAGAGAAAAACGACGAAAGCGCGCCCGCCTGCGACGACTTAGAGAATATAGGAGAAAAAGCCGACTGCCTTAAAAAGGCTGAACTGCATAAGAACGCTCCCGCGGAAATAACGCCGCAGACGCTCGCAAAATATATCCAGGCAGGGCAAGAGCTGCTTTTAAAAGACCAAAATGACGTTAAAAAGGGCGCGCTGCTGACAACAGCGGACGGCAAAACTCTTTACGCTGAAAACGAAAACGAAGCGTTTGTTCCGGCTTCCAACACCAAGGCGATAACCGCCGCCGCCGCGCTTTATTACTTAGGCCCGACGCACACTTTCAAAACGGGCTTTTACGTAAAACCAAACAACGAAAAAGAAAGCGGAGCTGCCGCGGATTTATACGTTAAGGCGGGCGGAGACCCTGCATTATACAAAGAAAATCTATTCGCAATCGCGCGCGAGCTTCGGCACCGCGGAATAACCAAAATAGAAGGAAACCTAGTTTTCGACCTTTCGATGTTCGGCGTTTGCGGCGATATTAAAGGGAGCGATTTTGAAAAAAACGATCAAGCGTACCGCTCCAAGGTATGCGCGTTCTCAACCGACTTCAACGTCGTTTCGATATACGCCCGACCGGCTAAAAAAGCCTCTCAACCGGCGTTCATCGAGGTCGAACCGAACGTCCCGAACTACATTCAAATTAGAAACAACGTAAAAACCGTCGGCAAAGGAAAAGTTAAGCCGTTGGCGATAAGCGTTTCCGTTTCGGGAGGTAAATTATACATAGACGCCAAGGGAGAAATTTCGGTCGGAGCAGAAACGAAGATAATTTACCGCCGCGCGCCCGACCCGTTCGCCTTCGCGTCCGAATCGCTGAAAGCGAGTTTGGAGGCCGCAGGCATTAAAGTAACGGGCAAAATATTAAAAAAAGCGCTTCCGAAAGACGCCAAGCTTGTTTACCAATACGAATCTCCTCCGTTATGGAAAATCGCGGGCGATTTTCTCAAGGAAAGCAATAACTTTATGACCGACCAGACGCTTCTTTCGGTCGCGGCTGAAAAGCTGGGAGCTCCGGCTACCTTTGAAAAAAGCGCGCAAATTCTGGCGGACTTTTTAAAAGAAGCGGGCGTGAACGACGAAAAAGTCAGTCTGGAAAACGGCTCCGGACTTACGGAAAACAATAAGCTGACGCCGTCGGCAAACGTCGCGCTCCTGCGCTTCATACTTGGCCGCCCCGACGTTTACCCCGAATTTATAACGGCTTTGTGCGTTGCCGGAAAAGATGGAACGCTGAAACGGCGCTTCGATTCGCTAGACGGCGATTACATGATACGCGCCAAGACCGGAACTCTTGAAGGCGCAATATCGCTTTCGGGCTACGCGATGAGTAAAAACGGAAAGGTTTCGATTTTTGCGATTTACTTAAACGACTGCGATAAGAAAAAGCGCAAAATGTGCCGATTATACGTGGATTACGTGGCGAGCCTTTTAACTAAACTTAAATAATTAGATCGCGTTGCGATATTTTTTAAGAACTAACAAAATAGTTTTCTTGAGCTTAAATCAAGCGAGCGCGAATTGACATATATTAATTTGTTTGTTACTATTTGGCATGTTTTGGCATTTCAATAATCAGGAGGTGGAAGATGCCGTTATATGAAGTTTATATTCCCGCAAAAGCAGGCAGTAATAACCAGAACGTAACCATTAAAATCGAAGCTCCCTCTTGGCTGCTGGCTTTGAGAAGCGGCATGCAGCAAATCGGCGATCAAGGAGACAGCCTCAGAGGCGTCATCTGCGAAAACCAAGCCGACGGCAGCGTTATAGTGAAAGACCCCGGAACGAGGAGAATCTTTAAGATTTCCGTCGTTTCGCAGGCGTCAAGCGCGGACAACGAAGAGAAGCAGAAACAGGCCGAAATCGAAGCGCAGAAAGCGCGCGAAGAAGCCGAGCGCCTTGCGAAAGAGCAGGAAGAGCTGCGCAAACAGCTCGAAGCTAAGCAGCGCCAGCAGGCCGAGATGATTGAAAAACTGCGCAGAGAAAAAGAAGAAGCCGACAGACTGGCGGCCGCAGAGGCGAGAGCAAAGGAAGACGCCGAAGCCAGACGCAAGCGCGAGGAAGAGGCGAAAGCCGCGGCGGCCAAGCAAGCCGCCCAGATGGAAATCGAAAAGAAGCGCCTCGAAGCCGAAATGAAGGAAAAGAAAGACGCCATGCAGCGCGCAAGCGCAAAGGCGGCAGAACTTTCCGACGGCGTGGCGGGCAAAGTAGATATTACTTACGATAAAATGGAAGCGGTCGCCATGCCTAAGACCGCGGACATCGAGGAAGAGACTCCGTTCGACCCCAACGAGGCGCTGGCCGACCTCTTCGAGAAAACGATTGACCTGCCCATGATGGAAGAGCAGGAAGCGATAGATTATCTTATGGATCTCGCAATGGAGGTAGTTCCATCCGAGAGCGGCTCAATCATTCTATCCGACTACTCAAGCCCGCTTCACGACCTTTATTTTGCGGCGGCGCGCGGCCCGGTGGCCAATAAAATTCTTAAAATGCGCATTCCGCGCTCCAAAGGGTTCGTTGGTTTCTCAGTCAGCACCGGCGTGTCGCTGGCCATTTCCGACGTAAATAAAAACCCGAACTGGTTCCGCGACATCGCCGCGAAAACAGGCTACGAGACGCGCTCGCTGCTCTGCGTCCCGATTTCCTACGACGAGCGCACGCTGGGCGTCGTTCAGCTCATCAACAAGAAGGGCTCCAACAAATGGTCGTCGGGCGAAATGAACGTAATAGCGTTCGTGTGCGACAAGGTGGCGGAAATCTTGAAGCGCAGATCGGACGAGATAGACATCAGCAAGCTGTAAACGACGCGGTCTGATTAAATTGACGCATTAAAACAAAGGTAATCTCATGCGTAAAGCTGTTTTGGCGCTCGCGCTGGCGGCCGCTTTTGCCGTCTGCGCTATCATTCTGGCGGCTCCCGGCAATGCCATGGCTGAAACCGTAGGCGGAGACGCGGAATTATCAGAGGTCGCGGAAACCGCAGAAACGAGCGAAGGGCCGAAGAAATGCCTTGAGGGCTGCCCGTCCGGCTATTCCTGCTTCGACGGAACCTGCCTGCCGATATGCTACTCCAGCGACGACTGCCCGGCCAAAGGGCAGATTTGCATGAACTACCTCTACTGCGTCCCTCCGCAGTGCGGCAAAACCGCCGATTGCTTCTACCCGGACCTCTATTGCCGCGAAGATAAAGTCTGCTCCCCGAAGACCTGCATGTTCGACAGCGACTGCACGTATTACTCCTACTGCAATCAGGGCGAGTGCAAGGCGAATCCGGCGTTTTACGTTCACGGAAAAGGGTGCGCGGCCACGGACGCCGCGGCGGCGATATTCGGATTGGCGACGATCGTAGCGGGCGCAATTTTATTGCGAAGAAAGAGCGCATAAATTTCGTTCCGCCCAAAGTCGGGGAGGGCGATGAAAAATTTTATAAAACAAACAAAAAAAGGCGGCCATTTATGCCGTCTTTTTTATTTTTGCCGCCGTGGACGCGAGGGCGGTCGAATGCAAACCAAAAACGAATGATTTAACGAGGCTGTAAATGAATAAACACATTTCATTTTTTATCCTCGCAATGCTCGCGCTTGCGGCGGGCTGCTCGTCGGGCGACAAATCGAACAAAGACCAGTGCAAATGCCCTGAAGGCGCTGTGTGCGGAGCTTTATGCTCTTCGAATGATGACTGCCCCGCAAATATGGTCTGCGATAAATCCATATGCGGCATTTGCATGGTAAGAGAGACGGAATCAGACGCCGAAGCGAGTTTCGAGACGGACGAGACGGAAACGCTTGAGACGACCGAGACTGCGGAAGAACTCGCCGCCGAGCCCGAGGCGACAGACGGCGACGACGAAACCGCGGAAGAGACCGAGACGACGGAAGAGCCTGCGGAGAGCGCCGATAATCCGTCGGAAGAAACCGAAATAGAAGCCGAGACCGGCGAAGAGGAGCTTTTATGTTCGTGCGCTTCCGACGCCGACTGCCCGACGGGATATTACTGCAAAGGGGCGCCCTGCGGAGAAGGATGCTTCCCGATGCCCGGCGACGGCGACGAGCTCGATGCGGCGGAAACCGAGGAGGAATCTTCGTATCAGGCATATACGGGGTGCATGGCGATGGCGTTGTATAGCCTGAAATACGACCCCTACACTGGCAACCAGATGCAGCTTTTCCATATTTCTCCAGACGGTTCAATCGCCAAGTTCGGCGACCGCATAACCGTTTTCGACGGCCTCGTCAAAGGAGCTTTCGCTCCGTCGGGCAAGCGTTTTCTCGTCGTAAACGAGTCGCAGGAAATGGCTCTATACGAGATTAGCGCGAAGGGAGCGGCGAAACTGACCAGCGCCAAATTTGAAGACGGCTACATCGAGGAAATTATTTTTGCCTACGACGATTTCGCCTATCTGCTCGACGGCAATCCGGTCAACTTTGGCGGCGGAATTAAAATGCTTAACGTCTCAGACGCGTCGCTAAGCGCGGTTCCCAATTCGATTTCGCTTCACGCGCCCAGCGGCTTAGCCGTAACGCCCTCAAAGCGCTACGCAGTTGTAAGCGCCGGAACGAAGATAGACGACCCTAACGATACGGCCGTCGTCGATTTGCTCGACCCGCAGTTCGACTCCGTCGAGTTTTACGATTTTTGGAAAGAAGGCTCAAGCAGCTTCGACCCGGCCTTTTCGCCCGACGGAACGCTTTTTGCGATGGGCAACAACTCGCCGTTTTACGACGACGCGAGCCAAATCAAGCTCTTCTCGTTCTCTTCCGCGGGAGCTCTGACGTTTTTGTCCAGCGCGGCCGTCGATACGCCCAGCGGCTTCGCGTTTACAAACGACGGCAAATTTCTAGTCGTTTCGAGCTTCGAGAAAAATCTCGCGGCGGTATTCGACGTCTCGCAGTCAAAACTTACGCCGGCCTCGACCAAAACCGGACTTCCTCTCGCCGACGACGTAATTCCCATCCGCAGGGGCGAGCTGTCTGGAATGATTTTAATTTCCACCTATGACGCGCTGCATCTATTCGAAATCGACGCCGCCGGAACGCTGAAGGAAAAATCGAGCGTTAAAATGGATTCGGGAATGGAGAGCATAATAGGCAGCGTTTCTTTAGGCTGCGCCGAATAGCGGCTCTCCGCCGCCTCGTCGTCGCAAGCCTCTCCCGCGGGCTTAACGCTTTGCGTTATTTGGGCGGGCAAACCGCGCACGGCGCCGTACGCGTCATAAGCGCAATATTAATTTTAATAATTTCGGCGCGTTATTTTATTTAAAACTCGTTAAATACATTTGACTTTGATTATCCCCGTGTTACAATCGATATAGTTTTTTTAAAGGAGGCTGCACCAATGTTTAAAATCGGCGACAAAGCGGTTTATCCCGCGCACGGAGTCGGGGAAGTAACGTCCATCGAAAAGCGTAAGGTCGGCGCGAAAGACGTCGATTTCTACGTCTTAAGAATCCTCGAAAACGGCATGAAAGTTCTCATTCCGACGACAAACATTAAAAACGTCGGGCTGCGCGGCGTAATCACGCGCAAGGAGGCCGACCGAGTCATCGGCATACTCAAAAACAAAAAAACGCTCGCGCCTCCCGACCACCAGACGTGGAACAGGCGTTACCGCGAATACATGGAGAAAATCAAGACGGGAAGCGTTTTCGAGGTCGCCGAGGTTTTGCGCGACCTTTACAGCCTAAAATACGGCAAGGAAAAAGAGCTTTCCTTCGGAGAGCGCAGAATGCTCGAAATGGCGCGCAGCCTTGTTGTAAAGGAACTTGCCATAGCCCAGAAGAAGAAGGAAGGCGAGATAGAGAAAGAGCTCGAAAAGATTTTCAACGTTTAAAGTTTTATTATTTTGGTTTGCGGCGGGCGGCGTAAAAACCGCCCGTTTTCGTTTCTTTGCAAAGCCTAAATCTTAAATGGCGCTCCAGTTGCGTTTTTCAAAATCTTCCTCCGGAATGCGAATCGCGTAATAGCCGTGCAGGGGGTAGCGAGCCATCTCGAATGCGGAGCCGTCGGGTTCTTCTTTAAGAATACGCACCGCCATGTTAAGTCTTTCGCCCGGCGGCAGCCCAAACTCCGAGACGGGCAAGGCGGCGACCAGCGACGCTTTAATCGCCGCGGTTCCGGCATTGGGCTTAAGCGAATCTATGCGGTCGCATCCGTACTCGCTGCGCGCAAAGTGCGCCGCCGCGCCTCTGCCGCCGTCGGAAACGACGAGCAGACGGTATGATAGTCCGCGCTCCTTCGAAGCGAAGTAAAATTCAATCTCCCCTTCCCCTTCGATAATTTTTCTCGGCAGGTCTATTTCGTCCTTCGCGAAATCGAGCCGCAGATAAAGATTAGTTTTGTCGAACCCGACGTACAGCTCTTTTATGTAATGCGACGTCTTGGCCATCGCCCCGACTTGACCTCCGCCAGCCGCGCGGCGCAAATCCATTTTACCGGCTCCGCGCCACTCGTAGAAATTCGTAATATCGCCCGTAACGCGCGGAGAAATATAACTTGAAGGCTCGAACGTCGCGGCGTTTATTTTTTCGCGCAGCGCGGGGACGCTCACAAAGTCGGGAACGCTTTGCCCAAGCCGTTTGTAAACCGCCGCCAAATGAGCCCGGAAAAGCTCGTCGAACAGCTCCGGCGTTTCGCTTACGAAGGTATCGCCGTACCACCAGAACCAGTCGCTCCCCTCCGCGGCGTAAACCGCCTCAAGCGCCTCGCGCCACTGCGGCGAATCTTTTTGCGGAAAATCCGCAAGGGCGCGCCGGGTTTTGGAAAGATAGGTCCACGCCAGATTTTCTTCCTCGCCGCCTATCCATACGCGGAAATTGTTGTTAATCCACGAGGCGGAGTGAATCGTTTCCGTAATTCTGCGCGGCGGTCTCGCGGCGAGCGACTCGGAAATCGTCGCCATCTCAACAAAGGGGCTCTTGGCGACCTCGTTGTAAAGCGTTTCCATGAATTCGCGTCCGCCGTTCTCGTAATTTTCCCACGGGTTTTCGCCGTCGAGAATGACCGCTATCTGACGCCCTCCTCCCGTCCTTTTAGCTATCTCCTCAAGCGAACCGATAAAGTGCGCGACGCCGGCCTTGGCGGCGTTTTTGCTGTAAGTAAAACCTATTAAATCGGACAGCCTCTTGTCTCGGAAAATCATGTTTATCTCGTCGGTTCCCTGCCTTACTTTCCATGGAGAGTAAACCGCGTCGTCGCGCGATATTGAAGGCTGCGACGTAGTTATTATCTCCTCGTCGCTTGCAAGCCACGAGAAGCCGTCGCGCGCGACTAGCTGAGCGATTTCTGGGCTAACCGCCCCTTCGCTGGGCCACATTCCTTTGGGTCTTTCCCCGAAAAATTCCTCGAAAAGCGCGCGTCCGCGCTCGATTTGTCCGCGGGCGTCCTCCGGATAACGAAACGGCTCGGCCGGAATCGGCGTCGTCGGATCGCTTCTGCGGCTTATGTTGTTGTCGTACAACAGCGGCAGAATGGGATGATACGCCGGAGTAACGGAAAGCTCTACGCGCCCTGTCGCCGCGGCTTCGCTAAACCGCGGCAGAACGCGCTTCAATACCTGAGCCTGAACGTCGAGCGCCGCGTCGCGGTCTGCGGCGTCGAACTCGCGCCCTTTGCGTAAAAGCTCTCTCGCCTGCGGGAATTCTTCCATGGCTGTAAAGCCCAGCCACGCCAAATTAAAAAGGGTTTGCAGATCTATTACGTCCTGCTTATTGAATCGGCGGCAGACCGCCTTCCAGTCCAGTTTGGCGACTTCGCGCCCGCGCTTTTCCAGCAGTTCTTTGTAGCGCGGAATGGGGAAAATCATGTTCTTCCAGTTTGCGAGGAAGAAATTTTTAAGCGCAAAACATTTTTCGGACTCGCTCATCGAATCCGGATCGAGGACGCTTAACCGCCAAAATTCGTCCCGCGAAGGGTCGGTTTCATAGTCGCGCAGTTGTATCAGCAGCGATGGAACCACGTTAATCGTAAGACGCGCCTCTTCCGTTTTAAGCGCGAGGCTTATTACGTCGTAGTATTCGCGCGCGCCGTGAAGCCTGGTCCAAGGCAGCCTGTAAACGCCAGCGGACGGATCGTAGTAATACGGCTGGTGCATGTGCAGCAACAACAAAAGATGCGACTTTTCCATTTTAAATCCGTTTTACGTTTAAGCGGCCGGTTACGTTATTCGACCCCGTGCATAAGCGCGATGATTTTCCTCGACAGCACAAACAGCAGCGCGCTAGCGCCGCCCAAAACGACGACGAGCAGCAGGAAATAGTTGGTCGGCGTCATGGTTCCCCAGCTTTCGCCTAGCTGTCCGGCGGCGAAATTGCCGAAGAAGCTAGTAAGCAGCCATATGCCCATCAGCATTGTGGCGAAGCGCGCCGGAGCGAGCTTGCTGACCATGGAAAGGCCGACCGGCGACAGACAAAGCTCGCCTATCGTCGATAAAATGTAAAACCAGAAAAGCCACCACGAGCTTACCCTGCGCTTCGCGCTCTCGGCGTAAACGGCGTGCAAAGCCGTCCTGAACAAAGGATCCGCGGCGGCGAGAATAAGCGACTTGTAATCTTTGTCGTCGATTTTAACGTTCTCCGCGTAAAGCGTTTTTGCAGCCTCGTCGAAATATACGTTTTTTTCGTGAAAACCGGCGAACCTTAGGTCGAACCCGACCGGAATTTCGTCTAGGACTACGGAAACCTTAAATTTGTCTCCTTTGGCTTCTTTGGTCTTTTTGGCCAGTTCCATGGCCTTGGCGACGAACGAAGGCGGAACCGTAGCGCGCAGAATGCGGTCGCGCTCAACGTCGGGCAAAACTCCGCGCATAATAAGCTCTCCGTTCGAGAAGGACATGCGCCCGGCCATAGCCTTGTTGTATTTTGCGTTTTTATCGGGCGCGCCGTTTGTAACTTCGCCGTTAAAGTCGGGCGCGTCAAGGTAGGTAATTTTTCCGCCGTCGGCAAGTTTCACCGCATTGGGATACGAAGCTAGCGGAACGCGGCTTTCTTTGTCCTCGATTTTAGCCGCGATTATCATCACCGCGAACGCCGCGGCCATAAGCGTAATTCCCAAAGCCATTTTAGTCGCGGTCGAAGGATTGCGCTTTTTACGCGCTAAAAAAGTCCACAACCATGCGAATATCGGCGCGAGGACGAATATCGCCACAGGGTTGACGGACTGGAACCACTCCGCGCTGACCGGATTCCACAAGGAACTCCACCATTTCGCGAGCGAAGCCGTACGCCACCACGACGCTATGGACTCGAAGAGGCCTTCCCCCGTTTCCGCCGCCTTCTCGAAGCCGACCGCCTCGCCGGGCGGAGCCGGATAAAGTTCCGGAGCCGGAGCTTTTTGCGTTAAATAACGGTCGGTCGTCTGATCCGCCCACAAATTCATTGTGTTTCCGGCCTGCTCGAACGCCGCCCAGAAAAATATTACGAAGAGGCTCAAAAGATAAATCGCAATGACTCGGTCGCGCGCCGCGGCCTTGACTTTTATTAAAATCCATCCGGCCATGGCGAAAGCCGCGGAACACAAAAGGTAAGGGAATATTCCCTGAACCGACAAATCGACCGCGCCCATGAAATACATTGCGACCGCAAGCGGCAGAAAGGAAAACGCCGCGGCGAAGACGAACCAAGGAGAAATTTTGTTCATAAAAGGCGCGACGCTCGGCTCGCTTTCGCGCTCGTCGTCGTCGCTCTTCTTCGCTTCGACGACCCCTTTGTCGATTTCCACAACCCAGCGCTGGCCGAGAAGATAGGTAAGCAGGCCTATTACCATGCCGACGCCCGCCGCCGCAAAGCCGTAGTGGAAGCCGTAGCTCGCCTTCAGCGTTCCGCAAACCAGCGGCGAGAAAGCCGCGCCGAGATTTATGCCCATGTAAAATATAGTGTACGCGGCGTCCTTTCGCTCGTCGCCCGGCGCGTAAAGCCTTCCGACCTGCGTTGACATGTTCGGCTTGAACATGCCGTTGCCGCAGATAAGAAACGCCAGAGCCGCGTAAAACGCAGTGTACGCGTCGAACGCCATGAGAAAATGCCCTATAGCCATCATAACCGCGCCGATTATGACCGCCTTTTTATTCCCTAAATATCTGTCCGCGAGATAGCCGCCTAATATCGGAGTCAGGTAAACGAGACTCGTGTACCACTTATAAACCTCGCTGGCCTGTTCCTGCGTCCATTTGAAGTAGTTCACCATGTAGAGCACGAGCAGAGCTCTCATGCCGTAGTAGCTGAAGCGCTCCCACATTTCGGTGAAAAACAGAACGTAGAGCCCCTTGGGGTGCCCTAGGCTCTGGCCTGAGTTTCCGCCGTTTGAATTTCCGCTCATCTCTTCAATCTTCGCAGTCTTGGTTTGGTTTATTGCGTTTGTCAATTGTATGTGGCGCTAAAAAACAACGCTCCGCCGAGCCCCTGCCATTTCTTGTCGGCGTTTTCTTTAAGAGGTTGGGAGGAAAGGTGAAACTGGCCGGTTACTCCGATGCCCCAATTCTCGGAAACCCACCACTCCTTGCCGACTAAAAGCTGCATCATAAAACCGGCGTCGGTCTTTATCTCTTCCGCGGGCTCGTCGTTTACCCATATCTTCTGACGCATAACAGAGGCTCCCAGCGACATGCCGACGAACAGATTTATCGGCATAAAATAATAGTGCGCTCCCACGCCGAACCCAGACCAGTTGACGTAGCTGTCGTTGTTGATTTTAAGCTCTTGAGACTGAACTCTGTAAACGGGATTGACGACGGTAACGCCGTAAAAATCGACCGACAAGGCAAGATTTTCGATTACGCAATAACCTATGCTCAATCCGCTGGCGACTCCCGCGCCTTTCAGCGAGGCGTTGAAGCCGTCAAACTTGAGAGTCGAGCTTGCGTAGCCGACGCCGAGCGCCAGCCGCAGGAAAAAGCCTTCGTGCGTAAACGCGCCCTCTTCTCCTTCGCTGTCGAGCGCGCCAGCCGCAGGATTGGAGTCCTGAGGAGGATAGTTTTCGGGAGGAGTCTCAAACGGATCGCCGGCGCCCGACGAGGCCGGGAATAAAATTACGCCCGCAAGTATTGCCGCGGCTGATATTAGTCGGTATGCCTTTAAGCGCGTTTTCATTTAAAACTCCGGAACAAAAAAAGATTGTAAAATTTTATAATATGCCTCAATTTTTAAATCGTACTTTTCGGTTTAATTTCACCATCAAAAAAGGTCGTTGGCAAGAGAAAAACGCGGCGGCGGAGCGATTTAGCCCGACCGGCCCGAAGGCGAATTATGAAAATTTGGAGACAGGCCGACTCGAAGCCGCTCGCTATTTGACAAAAAACGGCTCGGCGCCTTATTCTGTTTAAGCTAAGTCGTCGGAAAGGCTTTATTATGAGCGGCATCGAAAAATTCAGCGAGCTCGTCCTGTTGGCGGGAGTGATACTAACCGTTTTTGCGGTTAAAAAAGGGCCGCAGATCGCTATCGCGTTGCTGCGCCTTATTTCGCCCGGAAGAAAAAACGGCGAAAAAGGCGCGCGCAATAACGGTTCTAGCGGCGATGAATAACGAGTTTCCGCGCCCGAAAATATTTTGCAGCCTTTGCCTGCATTCGCAGCGTCCCTGGAGGTACGACGGCGAGCCGTTCGATTTTCCTTTTTTAAAAAAGCTCGCAAAATACGCGGATATAACCGCGCTTTGCCCCGAAATGGAGGCTGGTTTGGGCGTTCCGCGCAGCCCCGTTCGAGTCGTTGAAACCGCGGGGTTCCGCCGGCTCGTTCAGCCGCAAAGCGGCCTCGATATTACCGCTGAAATGTCCGAATTCTCGCGCGTCGCCGCCTTTGCGCTTGGCGGAACCGACGGCTTCATTCTCAAGTCGCGCTCGCCTTCTTGCGGCCTAAACGGCGTAAAGGCGTTCGATTCCGCGGACGCGGCGGAGCCCTGCGGTAAAACCAAAGGCTTTTTCGCCGCGGAAATTTTAAGGCGCTTTCCGCGCATACCGGCGGCGGACGAGGTTCGCCTCGCCCGTTTTGCCTCCCGCGACCGCTTTTTGACCGCCGTTTTCGCGCTTGCGGACTTCCGCGCCGCGTCAAGCCGAGACGGAATAGGCGGAGTAGTAGATTTTCATTCGCGCTACAAATACCTGCTGATGGCCTGCGACCAGAACGCGATGCGCTCGCTGGGCGCGGTTGCGGCGAACAGGACGAAACGCCCCGTCGAGGAAATTTTTGAGGAATATTTTGAAGGGTTGAAGAGCGTTTTAGCGCGCGGGCGAAGACGCGGAGAAGCCGCAAACGCCTTGGAGCACGTTTTCGGCTACTTTAAAAATAAGCTTTCTTCGGCGGAGAAGGCTGCATTTCTTACGCAGCTTGAAAAATACCGCAAAGGGCGCCGCTCTTTCCGCGAAACCGCGGCGGTTTTGCGCGGCTTTGCCGGGCGCGCGGGCGGCGGTTATATAAACGGTCAAACGCTTTTCGCGCCGTACCCCGTCGAACTGGCCGAACTTTAAAACCCCGCAGAACCCGCAAAAATAAATTTAAAAATAAATGTTGACGCGGCCGTAAAAATGGGCGACAATAAAACTAGCTAAAAGATAAATTGCGTTTCTTATTAACATTTAAAGGAAAGGAGCCTAAATAATGTTGTGGCATTCCCCCCCCCCCCGCACGCATACTAAAGAGAAAAGCTATATGGTTAATGGCGTTGTTTTCTTTTTCAATTTTCATTAATCTCGCCCAACCCGCACCCGTTAGCGCATGGACTCAAGCGACGTGCAACAGTTCAAATTTTGAAATTAAGCCTTTTGCATTTTTTACAAAGAATTATTTAAGAACAAAAAACATGGGGAACTTTGATTTCAGATATTCTGAGAATATTGATTACTCAATGTTAATTTATTTTAACTCAAATGTCCAAGCGGTTAAATTTACTTTTTCTGAATTTGAAACAGAATACTATTATGATACATTAACTTTTTCCGGAGCTACGATTACAAACCTTAGCGGTTATTATTCGCCAAATACTCAAGTGGAAATTTCTCCGTCATCTATACATACAATTCAATTAGATTTCTTTTCTGATTATTCAATTATTTATCACGGCGTTGGCATTAATAATATAGCGGTTAAATGCCACCCAACTCCGCAAACGCCTACACATATGTATCTTTTTCACAATTTCCGTTACGATGGCATATTATTTGGAACCTTTGACGTCAATTATTATATAGTAGAACATAAAGCTAATTTTGAGACAAATATTATTGTTCATGGATATGACGACGCGGATATAGACCTTTATGTTAAACAGGGTTCTTACCCAACCTCGACAAACTATTTCAAAAAAAGCATTTCTACTTACGGAGACGAAGCAATCCGCTTGACTACATCGAATCCTACCGGCTGGTATTACGTTGCCGTCCCTTCATACAGTGGAATGGGACAATACTCTATAAGAGTCGCTTATACAAAACCAAATGAAAGACATATCTTGACTGTAGGAACAAATTTTAACGCTACGCAATCGCAAATGAATTTGATTTACGATAATACTGAGAAAGGAATTAAAAGGATATACGGCGCAACTATGGGTTCAATATATGTTTACGAGGCGCATATATATAACTCAGGAGGATGCTATTGCGGAGGTTCTCCTTGCGACGTATGCTGGCATTCCGGTAGCGGAAGAGCTTATTGTGAGAATTGGAATAAAATCCATCTTTTTGTTAATGATGATTTAGAATATCCTCAAACTCTTGCGCATGAATGGGGGCATTGCGAATTATCTTTAAACGACGAGTACCATGACGTAGGAAACCCGCCGCATAGCAATACTTACTGCGGTCATTCCTTAATGGCAAGAAGCCTTCTTAATAACGCTTTGTGTTATAGCGGCGACCATGGAAAAGACGGCGACGATCCGTGTCCGTCAAACCTTATACCTGCATGGACAAGTTTAGGAAATCAAAATAGAATCTATGGAGAGCCTTGGAAGACGCCCGACGGAGAAACGTTTGAAAATATGAATTTCCCGCCGGAGTTTATAACTATTTTCACGCACTATTAAAAGAGGATTAAGTAACCGTGGTTAATGAATCAATAGGACGAAAAGGAGGATTCCATGAAAACTAATACGTTCTTTATTGCAGTATTGGCATTTTTTAATGCCTTCGCTTGTACCTCTGAAAATTCGAAACAGAACACGCCGCCGCTCGAGGATACTATCGTTTACGTATCTCCGCTTGTTGATTTAAATTCCTACGATCCCCATAAAATACGAGTTTACGTTCCGCCTTATACTAATAAAGGAGCCGTTAAAGCGGAAGAGGCAGTAAGCGTTACGCTTAAAACGGCGGAAAAAACTTTTCAAGCCGCGCTGGCAAAGACGGGAGAAATGGCGGGCGAATACAAATTGGATTTGGATGGCGAACTAAACTCCAAAACGCCAGTTGACGTTACATTCGAGGCTATGGGCGAATTCCGTATCGGATTGTCCAAAGAGGATTTTGTATTAAAGAGAACGGTGCATCTAAATCAATCCGAAGACGTTGAAATCGCAATGCTGGAGGTTTACACAAAGGACGGTTTGACGAACGCGCGGGCAACCTTTAACGAGGAACTAAAAGGAGCTCTGGAAGCCTTTATTCGTTTTAATTTGAAAACCGGAGTTATTGAGCTGAAGGCGCAAATTCCAACCGCTGTCGTCAACGGAGAGCCGGTCGCTTATTACAACCCGGATGAATATGCGTCCGACATAGCCAATTATGTTTGCGAATCGGATATCGCGTTATCGGATGTTGTAAGCGTAGAGGTTGTAGGCGAGGTTTTCAGCATTATTAAAAATAAAACGACGACCGTTAAACGGGTTGCGATTTCGGACGGTAAATGGTACAGGTACGAGACGGGCGCCGGAAATTATATGTACAAGTGGTTTGCTAATTAAAAAATAGCCGAAAAAAGCCGCGCCGCGTTTTCGGTTTGGCCTAATTCAAGGGCGGACTTATTCATTCCGCCCTTTCATAATAATTAACAAAGATACGCGCTCTATAACGCCGGTTATTTCTCAGTCATATCGACGACTTTATAATGAATTCTAGCCGTGCAGCGAAGCGCTTTCATTCCGGCGGGTCTGGAAACCGTTATCTTATACATTATGCCGTTTGTTCCCGGCTCGTTTTTCGCCGCCTGATCGACGTAAGCGTAATAGAATTTCATCCCCTTGCCGTTGTCTTCAGGATGAAAGATTGAAACCGGCGATTCGATAAGAGTATAATTAAATTGTCCCCATACGGTCGTAAAGGCGATAGAAAGACCGGAGCCGAGCAGACCAGCCTGAGTTTTTGCGTCGTTCTCGTCGGCGTAGCGCAGCTCTAAAAGCATCTTGGCGTGAGTCGTTTTATCGGCGTCGAATTCTTTATTGACGTCGTAGGTTGATAGAGAAAAAACCGGATTGACGTCGTCGATCATCCTAACTTTCTTAATCGTTGCGAACCCTTCGGCATCGGGTTTGCCGTATTCCGCGTTCTCCTCAAGACCCATTCCCGAATTAATAAGCGGAACGTCCCATTTAACCAACCCCAACGTCGGATGATAATAAACCTCGACGTCAACCTTCAGCCCGTTCAAGGCGTCGTCCACGAATTCGCCCGAAATAGTTCCCGAACCCGTCATACGCAGACAGCCTCCGATAGAACCCATCGGAGTAACCGCGGTTTCGTTTTTGCCGACAATTTTATAAGTTCCAGTAACCGTCGCCGAGCCGCTTCCGCCGGAATCTAAAACTATATTTCCAGTCAGGTTTACAGGCCGCTCCTCGCCGACCGGAGCTTCGAGATCGACCTCAAACGGAGCGTCGAGCGTCGCCGTCATAGTTCCGGCCTGCCTTATTCCGGCCAGCGAAATCTTTCCGTCCGCAGGGCCGTTAATCCAGAATTCATTTCCTTTCGTCGCTTCGGTTACCTGCGAAGCGTTCGTAACTTCGTAGCCGACCTTCAGCCGTTTATAAGTTTTGCCTCCGATAGTCTTTTCGCCTATGTACGCCGCGTAATAATTCGTTTCGCTCGTCCAAACTACGCTTCCTTTAAAGGTATAAGTCGCGTC
The DNA here is from genome assembly GCA_964400725.1 of uncultured Myxococcales bacterium. Classification (GTDB taxonomy): domain Bacteria; phylum Myxococcota_A; class SURF-8; order SURF-8; family CAYNVS01; genus CAYNVS01. The sequence continues at coordinate 23,243 of CAYNVS010000012.1, read as the reverse complement.
TTGGGTCGGCGCGCCGTACGCCGCCTTTGAATAATCAACCGAGGCCTCGCCCGTATTTCCGTCGCATCCGCCAAATACGAACAGCGAAAGAAACGCGGAGGCGAAGGTAAAAAATATTTTTTTCATGGTAAGTTTCTCCTGTTTGCCTGCTCGTTACCGCTTCCCGCTATAAGTTTTAATTATGAATTGCGCTATATTACAAGTCAAGCGCCGAATATATGCCTTCTCAAAATGATACGGCTTGCAAGCCTCGAAACGGCTCAATCCAACGCGTATTTAAAATCCGCGGCGACGGAAACTAGATTGCCGTCAACGTTTACGTAATAAACGCTGCCGCCGCTCTCCGACATCATAATCGCGCATCCATCCGGGGCGGGAGCTAGAAGATACGTCTTCTTATTGGTCAGGTCGTACGCCGCGACGAAACTTTTCCCCGACTGAAGAAACAAATCGGGAAGAACTACTTTAAAAAGCGCGAAGCGTCCTTTGTCCGAGAAAAATATTCTCGCGTCTGGCGCGGCGTAAGTCGTAACGAGCGCGCTTCCTCCATTGAGCGCGTCCGCCGCGTAAAGCGCTCCTGCGCCGTCCCGGACGAATAAGACCGAGCCGTCCGGCGACATAACCGCGTCGCGCCTCATTCCGGATGCGACCGCGCCGTTGTAGGCTCCCGACAAACCAGCCGACGAATATCTAAAGTCCGCTCCCGTCGGTTCCGCGTAAACGACGGCGTAATTTTGCGACGACAAAACGTCGCATATAGAGGGAACGAAGCGGCTCTTAGGCCAAAAAATAAACGCGAGAATTGAATTCTCGTAATTTTTCAAAGAAAGAAAACGAAGCTCGACGCAGTCGGGCGAACCAGCTTTATAAGATTGATAGAAAACGCCAGAAGCGTCGGCGGCGAGTTTGAAAAAAGGCGAAGAAACGCCGGAAGCGGCCATTCCGCCGGAAGTCGAGGCGTAGTTTACGACGTAAAGCGAGTAATCGTAAGCGCTTGCGCCCTGTCCGTAAACCAACAAATCGCTTCCTTTTACGAAACGAAAGGATTCGGGAACGACGTTTTTTCCGACCTTATGAGAGTCGTCCGAAAGGTCAAGCCTGCGGGAGAAAAGATATCGTATAAGTCCGTTTTCGTCCGGCGCGCCGATTCCGTAAGCTATGTATTTCCCGTCGTCGGAAACAGCCCATCGCATAGGGTAGCAGTAGTCGGTTATGAACTGCGGGGTTCCGCCTTCTACTGAGGAAATATAAAGGTTGGAAACCGAGCTGAAATCGTTGGAGTAAACGACGCTTTTGCCGTCGGGCGTAAACTCGAACGGCAACCAGTCGTACTGCGGGCTGAAATCCCACGTTACGTTGCCGACGAACCACTCTTTTCCGCCGGTCGTTTTGACGCCAAGAATGTCGTAACGCGGCAGCGTCTCGTCCAGTCTGTTGGACGCGAACAATATTACGCCAAAGCTCGACAGCTTCGCGTCCCAAACTTTTCTTGTGTGGTATAAGATTTGCGGCTGCGCAAACGTAAATTCAGCCGTTTCGCGCTCGCCTTCTCCGCCCTCGGCGCCTTCCTCCGCCGCATCGTCCTCATCCGGCGATTCCGGCGTTCCGTCTTCGTATTCGCCGCCGTCTTCGTCGTATTCTAGCGCGGCGCTATCCTCAACGTAATCCGCCTCGTCTTCGTCCGCCGAAACGCACTTGCCGTCTATCTCTACGCCCGAAGCGCAGACGCACTTTCCGCCCAACGCAACGCGGTCGTACGGGCATTCCAGCCTGCTTGAGCCCGTTCCGCCGCAGGCGGCAAGCAGGAGCGCAAGCGCAAACAACCCCGCCGACGCCGCCGGTTTCAACTCATTCATCAAAAGCCTTATTCGCATTAAGCCGTATAATTATAACATAATCTTTTAAAATGAAAAGAAGGCGGCAAACGCATCGGACGCGTACGCCCCGTCCCCGATTTTTGCAAAAATTAGGGATTGCTAAGGAAAAATTATCGAGAAACGGTTTAAATTTTTAAAATTTGTTTGAAAGGAGAATAGCGTCTGGTATAGTTATTCAGTTCTATATTATAAACGCGAATTCCATTCGAGGAGATTGTAAATGAAAAAGCATTCGGCTGTTTTCTTGTTCGCGGCGTTGTTGGCGCTGTCGATTTTTGCGGGGTGTTCGTCGTCGGGAAGCTCGGACAATAACGGCGACTCGGACTTTAACGAAAACGCAGACGAGACGTCGTCGGATGAGTCCGCCGCTGAAGACGAGATCGTTGAAGAAATAGCCGAAGAAGCGGTTGAAGAGACGCCCGAACCGCCGGTCGAAGAGCCCGAAGAGCTCGCGGAAGAAGAAGCCGCCGCCGAGGAAGAAGGAGTCGCGGAAGAAGAAGCGTCCGAGCCGGAAATCGACGAGGAAGAGGTTGATCCGTGCGCGAGAAAGATCGGCACCGAGAAGTGCAGAGTTTGCGGCCGCCCATGCGAGTCCGGAGACGAATGCCCGCCGGGTTACGCCTGCTTCTTCGGAGAATGCACGAGAGAGTGCGTGCCGGATACGACCGACGAAATCGTAAACGACTGCGGCGAAGGGTTCGGATGCGTTAAGGTCGGCTATCACATCGAATCGACGGTTTACCTCGACTCCTATATGTGCGCGCGCGGCGACGGCAAGATATGCAAAGGCGCCTCCGACTGCGCCGAAGGGATGATGTGCAACGGATTTTGGCCAAGCTGGGACATGGACGGACTCGTCAATTCCTGCCAGCCTCTTGTGCCGTGCGCGGCTAAAACCGGCGAGGCGTGCGACTCGACTACGGAATGCGAGGCCGATTGGTGCAAATACAACCCGCTCGACAATTCGCAGTATTGCAGCGCAGTTTGCGCGTCCGACTCCGATTGTCCCTCTTCGATGCAGTGCCGCGACGTTTACATGCTTCAGTTTTACTATGGCGGCCCGGCTGTTTGGGGTTCTTACTGCGTTCAAAAGAATTGGGGCGCGACGCCCAACGGCTCGCGTAAATTTTGCTACCAAGATTCGCAGTGCTCTAACGGCGAGTTGTGCATCGGCGTGTCTATGGGCATAACCGAAGACGACATGGGAGAGCTTAAACGCTCGTGCTCCAAAGAGACCGAAGGCGGAGCCGATTACGGCGCGGCCTGTCCGACCGACGGCGTCTGCAAGTCGCAGAACTGCGCCGACGGAATATGCACCCGCCCCTGCCGCCGCATCGACGGCTCGGGTTTGGGAATTTTCGCGGAATGCCCGGCGTCGTACGACTGCAAAATGAAAAAATATCCGGTCGCTGGCGCCAAAACGGCGCAGATTGAAATGTGCAAGCCGTATGAAGGGTCGCTTGACGACTGCTTGAAGGACGCGGACTGCCCCTCAGACGAAGTTTGCGGCGCGCTTTACGTCAAGAACGGCGAGGATAAATACACGGGGCGCTGCATGAAGCCGTCCGGCTCGCTCGCGTTCGGCCAGACGTGCGCCGCCACGACATCGGAGCTTTCGAGCAAAAACTGCGCCAACTCGCTGTGCCTCAAATCGGAGAAGAAGTGCACGATACTATGCGCGGAAGACGCCGATTGCGGCTCCGGATGGAGCTGCAAGACAAAGAGCGCCGGGGCGTCCTCTCTTCCCGTATCGGTATGCGTTCCCGACGCGAAATAACCTAAATATTTATCACGCCGGATGTAAACATGCTTTTTTCCTGCCCGTCTTGCAGAGCAAAATGCCACGTAGGGGAAGACAAGTTCGTCGAGAGAAGCTACCTCAAGGTTCGGTGTCATTCCTGCCAGAATAAATTTTACGTCCGCTCGCTTGTTGCCGAGCCGTCGAACAACCCGGAGCATTTATACGCTCAGGCGCCGATTCCAGCGGCTGAGAACTGGTGCTACGAAGAGACCGACGAGAATTACCGCGAGGCGACCGCCGAGGAAATCTGCCAGCTTTTCATCGAAGGAAAAATAAAGCCGGAAACGCTTGTATGGAATCAAGGGATGGCCGGATGGCTTCCGTTGATTGAGGCTCCCGCGCTGTATTTGTACGCGGCGCAGGCGGCAGCCTATTTAAAGCGGCGCGAAGAGGAAAAGAAAGCTGCGGAGCTCGACGAAATAGCCCTCAAGCTGATGCAGGAAGAAGAGGAGCTGGAACGAATCGCCCGCGAAAAAGAAGCCGCCAAACGCAAAGCCGCGGCGGAAGCGGCGCAAAAAATGAGGGCGCAGGCGCAGCCTCAACCGCGCCCCAAACCGCAGGAGCAGCCCGCGGCGTCTAAACCTGATTTACGGGCGGGAATGACGCTGCAAACAATCGCGCCGATTAAGGAAGACAAACCGCAGCCTTTGGTCAAACCGGCGGCGGTTCCGCCCAGAATAGCGGAAATAAAGGAAATTACTTTCGGAGAACCGGAGAAAGAACAAAATATTAAACCGGAATCCGCAACTCAAATAATACCCGCGGTAAAAGAAGAGCCAAAACCGGCGCCCGCGCCTGAATCCGCCCCCGTCAAACAGGCCGCGCAGGCCAAACCGGAGTCCGCAACCCAAATAATACCCGCGGTAAAAGAAGAGCCAAAACCGGCGCCCGCGCCTGAACACGCCCCCGTCAAACAGGCCGCGCAGGCCAAACCGGAGTCCGCAACCCAAATAATACCCGCGGTAAAAGAAGAGCCAAAACCGGCGCCCGCGCCAACCGAGGCGGAGACAAACCTTGACCTTGAAATTACAATCGACGAGATAACCAATCGTCAAGCCAACGCTCTTCGGAAAATGGAAGAAGCGGCCAAAAAAGAAGCCGAGATTAAAATCGCGCAAGGAGCCGATTCCATTACAATCGAGGAAAAGACCGGCGAGTCGGACACTATAGCCGACGTAAAGGCGGCTCCCGGCCAAATCCGCCCCGCGGACGACAAGCCCGACAAGAGCGTCTTTTTCGACGAGTGGGGATCAGGCGCGGCCCGCAGGGTTGCAGAGGCTAAAAAAACCGAAGCCAAACCGGCTTTAACGACGGCTTCCGAACCGGCGAAAGCTCCGGCTCAAACAAAACCCGAAGCGTCCGCGCAAATTATTCCGGTCGTTAAAGACGACTCGAAACCCGCCCAAACTCAGCCTGTCAAAACAGCCGCAGAACCCGCAAAAACGGTTTCGGAAGCGGCGAAACCGGCGCAGGCTCCAAAGCCGGAACAGGCTTCCGCGAGGGTAAAAATCGCGCCTTCTCCTCTTATTTCCAGCGCTGCAAAAACCGAGCCGGCGATTAAACCGGCGGCAAAACCGGAACAAATCGCTTCAAAAACGGATATTAAGCCCATTCAGCCTACGCCTGAACCCAAAATCGAGACAAAACCGAAGGCGGAAGCGGTTTCTTCTGCGCCGCCCGCCAAACCGGCGCCCGAACCCGCCAAAAAGGAAGAGCCCAAACTTAAAATCGTCGAGGCTCCCAAAGAGGCCGAGAAGCCCAAAGAAGAAAAAAAGGAACCGACGAAAGAGCCCAAAATAGAGCCGCAGAAGCCTCGCGCCGTTACGATTCACCCGGAGCCTTCCAAGCATAAAATACCGCGCTCGTTTGTAATAGCCACGACGGCGGCCGTAATAATAGGCGTCGTAATTGCGGCGGCGATAAGCGCCGGGATGAAATCGGAAAAGACGAACCGCCCGGACGCGCCAGACCGCGAAAAGCTGAACAACGCTCAAATCATGGTCGAGAGCGACGCGGTTAAATCGGCGCTTGAAAAAGCGGCGGACAACGCGGGACAGAAAGGCGCAGTCGAAAATTCGGCTCAGAAGACGAAGGACGGCGACAAGAAAGCTCAGTCCGGCTCCGGCGAAAAAAGCGATAAGGATGCCGCAAAATCAATGCTTGGCGGCGACTTTAAAGAAGAAAACTTGGTTGGCGAGAACGGCAATAAGAACGCCCTTGTCGCGGCCAACAAAGTGCAGGAAATCGGTCCGACCGCGAAAAAAACAGGAATGGGAGGGAATTCCGAGCCGGCCGCAGGCAAAGATACCCTCAGTCCGGCGGCGATTAAAAACACTTTCGACCGAAACCGAGCCAAGTTCAAATACTGCTACGAATCTTATCTGCGCGGCCACGACGCCATATCGGGAGAGCTTGTGGTCGAGTTCGTAATAGAGAAGGACGGCGCGCCGTCGGGCGTTAAAATCGCGGCGGAAAAATTCCGCAAAACGACGCTGGGCGACTGCGTAAAGCAGACGCTAGTAAAACTGCGTTTCCCGGCTTTCAACGGCGACCCGATTCCGGTGCGTTATTCCATCCCGTTTGAAAACGAATGATTTGAGACGGAGGCGAAAATGGATTTTACCGAAACAATCGGCAGATTGAAGACCGAGCTTGACTTTCTTCCCGGCTCCTACGACCGAAAACCGGCTTACCGAACCGATTTTCATCCCGTTATATCCAAGGAAATAATCGAGAGGATTGAAGGCGGCCAAAAAAGCCTTTTTGCCGCTGCGATAGACCATACGGTTCTTAAGCCGGAAGCGCAGCCAAAGGACGCTATGAAACTTGCGGCCGAGGCAAAGCTCTTCGATTTTTGCGCGGTCTGCGTAAATCCGCAGCACGTTGCGCAAATTGCGGAAAGCCTGAAAGGAACAAAGGTCAAAACCGCATCGGTAGTCGGTTTTCCTTTGGGCGCCTACTCTTTGGCGGGCGTCGCCGCCGAAACGGCGCAGGCCGTAAAAGACGGAGCCTGCGAAATTGACATGGTAATTCCAGTCGGTCTTTTAAAGGCGAAAGAATACTCGCGCGTTTACGACTGCGCGCGCGCCGTGGTCGAGGCCGCCGGCGGCGCCGCCGTTAAAGTCATAATCGAAACCTGCCTTTTAACCGACGAGGAAAAAATCGCCGCATGCCTTATTTCTCTGAAAGCGGACGCCGAGTTCGTGAAAACTTCCACCGGTTTTTCAACCGGGGGAGCTACCGAGCATGACGTAGCTTTGATGCGTCAGACCGTCGGGTTGAGCGCGGGGGTTAAGGCTTCGGGCGGAGTAAAGACTCCGGAAGCCGCGCTTGCCATGCTTAAGGCCGGCGCGAACCGCATTGGAACATCCTCGGGAACGGCGATAATCGGCGCATAAACGGCCGGTTTTTAAAGTTCTTAATACAAATAAAAAGGCGGGGGCGATTAATTTGCTTTTTATCCCTTTTTGCTTTTTGAAAAAACGCAAAAAGACGCCGCGGTAAAATTATCTTGAAGATAATTATTATGAATGGTAAAAGCGACAATGCGTTTTTAAGTTTTCAGCAAGGAGCAAACGCAATGAAAACCTTAGTATTGTCGGGCGACAAACTTTCGCTTGAAAATCTCGTCGGCTTCGCGCGCAGACTTCGCGGCGACGTGTCGCTGCAATTCTCGCCGGGCGTCGAAAAACGCGTGGCGGCCGCCGCCGAATGGATCGCCGGAAAAGTTAAGAAGGGAGACGCGGTTTACGGCGTTACCACCGGCTTCGGCTCCAATCAGGACAAACTCATAAGCGCCGCGGAAGCGGAGGAGCTTCAGCGCAACCTAATTTTATCGCACGCGGTAGGCTACGGCCCCGACCTGCCCGAAGACATAGTGCGCGGCGCGTTGGCTCTCCGCGCGAACACTCTGTTGCAAGGCCGCTCCGGCGTTACGATGGAAACGCTGCGGTTCTTCGCCGACATGCTCAATTCCGGCGCGTACCCGGCCGTTCCTGCGAAGGGATCGCTTGGGGCCTCCGGCGATTTGGCGCCTCTTTCCCATATGGTTCTGCCGATGCTAGGCTACGGCTACGTTTACATGAACGGCCGCAAAACTCCCGCCTCCGAATGGCTCGAAAAGACGGGACGCAAGCCGCACAAGCTCACATACAAAGAGGGTCTCGCGCTGAACAACGGCACGCCGGTAATGACGGCGGTCGGCGCGTTCGCGCTTTACGACGCAATGAAGCTTTACTCCTATGCCAACATGGCCGCGGCGCTTACGATGGAAGCTCTGCTCGCCCGCTCCAGCTCGCTGGACCCGCTCGCCCACGCGCTGCGCACCGGCAAAAAAAGCGACGGTCAGGAGAAGACGGCGCGCCGCATAACGGCTTTGCTTAACGGCAGCAAGCTCATCGACTTCCCGTTCACGGGAGCTAAAAACGCCGACAAATCAACGCCATGCCCCGGAAACAGGCGCGAAATAGTGCAGAACGCCTACTCTATTCGATGCGTCCCGCAGGTTCACGGCGCGGTCGCCAACGCGATAAATCACGTGAAGGACGTCGTGGAGATGGAGCTCAACGCCGTAACCGACAACCCGCTGATTTTTCCGGAGCATGATAAAGTTATATCCGCGGGCAACTTCCACGGCGAACCGCTCGCTCTGCCGCTGGAATATCTCAAAGTCGCGGTCGCGGAGCTGGGCAGCATAAGCGAGCGCAGGCTTTACAAGCTCACCGACAAAACGCTTAACGAAGGGCTTCCCGCTTATTTGTCGCAGGGAAAGAGCGGGCTGAACAGCGGAATTATGATAGTGCAGTACGTCGCGGCCTCGCTTGTAAGCGAAAATAAAGTGCTCGCGCATCCGGCTGCGGTCGATTCCATTCCGACGAGCGAAAATTTTGAGGATCACGTCTCAATGGGCTCCATTACCGCGTACCACGCGCTCCAAATCGCCGACAACACAAGCCGCATCATCGCGTCCGAGCTTTTCGCGGCGTTTCAAGGCGTAAGCGTCCGGTTGCAGCAGTTGGGCAAATCGTGCGACGATTTCTCGATTCTGGGCGCGGGCACCGCGGCCATAATGCAAACTCTGCGCGAAGCGGGCATCCGGCCCTACGCCACCGACGAATGGTTCTACGAGCCGCTTAACGTAATAAGCGAGCTGTTGCGCGGCGAGAAATTGCTGAACGCCGTGGACGCCGCGTTGAAAGGATGAAGATGCGCAACGCCGCGCTTATAACCGTTGCTACGCTTTTAATTCTGGGCGCGATTATTGCGGACGGCGCTTTCGCCGACGACGCGAAGAAGAGCGAAACGCTAAAAACCGAACCGACGAAAACGGAGTCTCCCAAGACGGACTCGACGAAGAAGTCTGAAACCGCCTCGCAAACGAAGAGCGCGCTGAATTACGACGCGGACGAGTGCCAAAAGCGGGCTCCGGAGCTTATAAAAAAGCATTTCAAAGGTTACAAGCTTAAAGAGTTCGAGGGCTTGGGCGAGGATTTGCAGGAAATGCTTATTTCGCACAAACAAAAAAAATCCTTCAACTGCGTCATTGGGGATTTCGACGGCGACGGCGCAGCCGATTACGCTTTTCAGCTTTCAAGCCTCGACGGCAAGAAACAGAAGACTGTTATACTAGTAACGCGCCCCAACGGCAAAGATATAAAAACAACCTACGACGAATTCGACGAGCCCGCCCTTAAAGGTTACAAATCGAATTTCTACCTTGAAATCGCTCAACCCGGCCTTTACCAACAGTGGGACGCGGGGGAGGAAGTAAAGCTCGCCGCGCAAGGCGTCGTCCGGTATTATTATAATTTGTCATGCGTGCTTCTTTACTGGAAAAAAGGAAAAATCGAAGATTTGTGGCTCGACGTGGACGAGCCTTAATATGAGGGAAATAGAATGCGCGGCGGTTTTGCGGCTGCTATCGTAGCGTTAATAGGGGTTTTGATTATTTTCGGCGAAGCGAACGCGGCGGAAAAGAAAGGCGGGGCGGCGCCCGACGACGCGGAAATCTGCCAAAAGAAAGCTCCCGAACTTGTGAAAAAACACTTCAGGAAGTATTTCCACCGCGGTTATAAATCGCTGAAGGGCGATTTTAAAAAGTTTATAATAGAAACCAAGCAAACGAATTCGTACAACTGCCTTTACGCCGACTTCGACGGAGACGGAAAAAAGGATTACGCGTTTCTGCTGACTGACGGCGCGAACGAGAAGTTTGCAGTCGCGGTCGCTATGACGCAGCCTAAAGGCGGAACCGCCGGCTTGATTTTAGAGGAAGTGAAGCTTCCGCCGGACAACGTGTATCTTACTCTAGCGCAGCCTAAAACGTACTCGCAGTCCGGCGACGAAAAAGTAAAGGTAAAACTGCGCGCACGCGGAATAATTAGAAAAGTATGGGAAACGACGTCGGTTTTATTTTATTGGCGCAACGGCTCGTTTAAGGAGCTTTGGATAGACGATTGAAGTAACGGGATATGATAAATCTTTCAAGCGTATCGTTGGCTTTCGGCGGACAGATAATTTTTAACGACGTAACGTGGTCTATAGGCCACAAGGACAGAATCGGCCTCGTAGGAGGCAACGGCGCCGGCAAAACTACGCTGATGCGCCTTATATGCGGGCAGATTAGACCCGACGAAGGAGACGTGATAGTCCCTAAAGGCGTTACGGTCGGATACTTGCCGCAAGACCAAGTCGTGCACGAAGGGAAGACGCTGTTCGACGAGGCCGCGAGCGCGCTGGGAGACGTTTACAACCTGCGCGTTGAGGAAGAGACTCTGCGCAAGGCGCTGGACGAAACGCCCGAAGGCGACGAGCATAACGCCATTGCGGCTCGTTACGCGGAAGTGCACGCCAACCTCGACCAGATAGGCGGCTACATGGCGGAGCAGACCGTCGGCAAAGTGCTTTCGGGCTTAGGCTTTTCTCAGTCAGACATGGGGCGGCTTTGTCAAGAATTTTCCGGCGGCTGGCAGATGCGCATCGCTCTGGCCAAAGTGCTTCTTTCCAACCCGAGCCTGCTGCTTTTGGACGAGCCGACCAACTACCTCGACATTGAGGCGCGCGTCTTTTTGGAGGAATGGCTTAAAGGATACGAGGGAGCGCTGATACTCGTCAGCCACGACCGCTACTTCATCGACCGAGTGCTTAACCGCATTACGGAAATATTTAACGGAAGGCTAAGCGACTACTACTGCAACTACACGCAGTTTCTCGTCGAGCGCGCCGCGCGGCTTGAGCTTCTGCAAAAAAAAGCCGCCGAAGTGGAGCAGGAGCGGGAGCACATACAGAGCTTCATCAACCGCTTCCGCTACAAGGCCGACAAGGCGACGCTGGTGCAGTCGCGCATACGTCAGTTGGAAAAGCTCGAAAAGGTGGAAATTCCGCCGGTTAAAAAGAAAATACGTTTCGACTTCCCGCAGCCGTCGCGCAGCGGCAAAGTGGCTCTTGAGGCGAAAGAACTGGTTGCCGGTTACGGCGACGGACCGGACATTTTAAAAGGAATCAGCTTCGAGCTTTACCGCGGCAGCAAAGCGGCGCTGGTAGGCGTAAACGGCGCCGGAAAAACTACGCTGGTGCGCTTGATTACCAAGGAGCTTGAGCCCAGAAGCGGCTCTATCGCTCTCGGTTATAACGTGAGTTACGACTACTTCGCGCAGGACATACACAAGCGGCTAGACCCGGCTCTGACGGTCTTCAAGACGGTCGAGTCGTCGTGCCCGTTCGATTTGATTCCCAAACTGCGCTCTCTTTTAGGCGCGTTTCTTTTCACGGGCGACGAGATTGATAAAAAAGTTTCGGTGCTTTCCGGCGGCGAGCGCAACCGCCTCGCAATCGCGAAAATGCTCCTTACGCCGTCCAACTTAATCGTCATGGACGAGCCGACCAACCATCTCGATTTGGACAGCAAAGAAGTGCTGCTTGAGGCGCTGCAAAAATTCGAGGGGAGCGTCCTGTTCGTCTCCCACGACAGGCACTTCCTCGACAATCTAGCCGATACCGTCTTTGCGCTGGAAGACGGACATTTGGAGATATATAAAGGCAACTATACGGAATGGCTGGAATACCGCGAGCGCCGCAAGGCGGAGGCGGAAGGAACGCACTCCTCGGCTAAGCAGGCGGCAAAGACGTCGGCAAAACAGGCCGCGGAAACCTCGCAGACCGGCGTCTCCGAGAAAGAACTTCGCGTGCGGCAGTACGAGGAGGCGAAGCGCCGCTCCCGGCTAAAAGAGAGCATGGCGAAGAAAGTCGCAAAGATAGAAGATGAAATAGCGGCGAAAGAGAGCGAAGTTAAGGCTCTCGCCGCGCAGATGACGCAGCCGCAATACGCCGCTAATTTCGTCGAATTGCAAAAGCTCATCGATAAACGGGAGAAAATAGAAAAAGAGATTGAAACGCTCGCCAACCAGTGGGCCGACGCAAGCCGCGAGTTGGAATCTTTAGCCGAATAATGAAATTTTATCGTTACTGGGCCAAGGGGATTTACGAAGCGACGGCTCCCGACGGAACGGTTAAAAATTTTTCCTGCTGGGGGTTTTCCGACGAAAGCAAAGAGGACGCCCGGAAAAACGCGGAAAGGCGGGCGCGCGCCGCCGCGGACGCGGCGTTGTCGAGCCGAGATAAAGCTGCGTATTTTTATTCCGACAGACCGCTGCGCGAAGAAGTTATCGAAGAAATTAAAAACCCCAACGGCGAAACGCTGGCGGCTATTACGCGCAACGCCTGCGGCTGTTTGGTTCTCAACTGCGCAAACGCTATGTTCGCGGACGTGGATTATCCGGTTCCTTCCGTCGGGCAAAGCATTGCGCGGCTGATAAAAGGACTTCTAGGATTTAAGACTATTCGTCCGAGAGATAAATTCGAAGCCGAAGTCGTCTCTAACGCCGAGCGCATCGCAAAGGCAGATCCGAAGGTTTCGATTAGAATTTACAGAACAAAGGCGGGAATGCGCGTTTTTTTCGCGGAAGCTCCGATAGACCCGCTGTCCAGCGTTTCCGTTAAACATATGAACGATTTGAAAGCCGACCCGCTTTATATGAAGCTGTGCGCCGCTCAGCGGTCTTTCCGCGCAAGGCTTACGCCTAAACCTTGGAGATGCGGGATGCCCGCTCCTCCCGTCCGGTTTCCATTCGAGACCGGCGAGGCGCGCGCCAAGTTCGATAAATGGCTGTCTAGTTACGAGAGCGCTGGAGGCGGCAACGCCGTTTGCGCATTCGTTGCAAGCGTAGGCTCCGCGGCGGTTTATCCGGATTTCGAACCTCTTATTAAGCTGCACGACGAAAGGACGAAAGCTTTTTCAAACCTTCCTCTGGCGTAATTTTTTACGGCGCGTTCAAACCGCGCCGGCGCAATCCCTACAAGGTCGGCGCGTTTTTTACTTTATTTTTTCTTCCCGCTTTTCTTCTTTTTGCTTTCTTTCTTCGGCGTCAAAGCGGCGTCCTCGCCCGCTTTCTTTTCGCGCGGAATTATGTGCGCCGTAACCGCCTGACCGGGGAAAAGCGTGAGTTTCTGCGAATAAGTTTTGCCGTCCTCCGTCATAACCTCGACGCGGTGATAGCCGGGAGACAGCGCGAGAGCCTGCAAAGATGGCTCGTCGATAGGCTCGCCGTCGATTGTCGCCGTAAAAGCGGTTTTAGGCAAAGCTGCGAGCTTCAAGTAAGCGGTTTCTAAGCCCGCTTTCTCAATCTGCGCCGCCGGCGCCAGCGAAGCGCCGTCAACGAGTTTGGGGCTGGCCGCCGTTCCGGCTTCCTTTCGTTCTATCCGCGTCTCGAAGTGCGCTATGCCCGCCGCGGCGACAAGTCCTAAAATCGCGCCCGCCGCCAATATTTTAAATTTTGCCGATAAAATAAATCTCCGCCCGCCGGAGCCTGCGCCGCCGCCGATTTTTCGCGTCAACATCTCCCGCCGGTTTTGCGCGCCGGTAGCCGCCTCGCCAAGCGGTTCGCCCAGAAGAAGCAGAACTTCGCGCCAGCTTTGAAGCCTGCGCGCCGGATCGACCGCGGTCATCATCCCCAGCAATCCCTCAAGGTCGCCGGGCGGACTAGGACAAAGATAAAGCGCCACTTTGCCCAGCGCGTAAACGTCGGCGCAGACTGTGGCGCCCGTTTCGGCCAATTCCGGGGCCGCAAACTGCGGCGTGGCGTAAATAAAACCGCCTGACGCGCCGTCCTCTTCGCTTGAGAGGCTTCCTTCGCCGAGATCAATCACTTTAAGCGAGCCCGTCGAATCGGTGAAAATTATATTCGCCGCGGATATATCGCCGTGAACGAACGAGCGTCCGCACCGCTCGGATATGTCGTAGAAAAGCCTCGCGACGCCAGAAAGCAGCCTGCGGCAAAGCCGCGCCCTCTCGACGTCGTCGCCGCCCGCGTTTTTCGCCGCAAGTTCCACGCTTGCGCCTTCGACCTTTTCAAGGACGATGGACGGTATTTCGTCGATGTCGAGAAATTCCAAAACCTGCGCCAAATTATTGTGGTAAACCGACGCGAGCAGCTCCGCCTCTGCGGCCAGCTTTTCGTACATCGAATCGAGGTGCGCAAATTGAGGTTTGAGCCTCTTTATTACCACCGGGCGTTTAAAATCGTTCGAGCCTACGGCCGTTCCCTCAAAGACGTCGCAGATTCCGCCGGACGCGATTTTTTTGCCGACTTTGTACCACACGGCTTAAACTCGGCCTCCGTTTACGACCGCGCAAATTTTAATCGTCAGGTCGTCCAGCAGAATTTCGTCCGACAGCGAAGTTGACTTTAGCTTTCTTTCGGCGTCGTAGCACAACGCGAGCGTTCTGCGCCAAGCCGCCGGCGAAGCCTGCGCCGCCGCGGAATAGACTTTTTCCGCAAGCCATTCTCGTCCTCTGTAAGACGCAACCAGCTCGTCTCTGCCGCCTCCGCGTTCTATTATTTCTCCGGCGCGAGCAAGCTCGCGCATTTTAGAACGGATATTCGATAGAATCTGCGTAGGCTCCACTTTCTTTTGTCGCAAAAGATTGTGAAGATTTTTTAGGCTCTTTTTTGCGTCTCCGGCTGCGAGCGAATCCTGAAGGTTGTAAAACGCCCGCATCGCGGTTTCCGCAACGTTTTCGTCGATGTCCGCAACCGTAATCTCTCCGGAGCCGTCTTTAAAAAGCGCCAGCTTTTCGAGAGCCTGCGACATCGTAGCCGTGTCCGTTCCAACCGCGTCAACAAGGGCGTCAACCGCGTCGTCCCTCGCCGACAGGCCTAGTTTCTTAATTTTACCGCGCAGCCAAGTTTTTATTTCCTTTTCGGACGGCGTAAAGAAGGCGTGCGCGGCGCATCCCGCCTTAAGCTGCTCAAAGCTGTTTTTTGAGCCTTTTTTCGGCTCGCCGGTCTCTTTTGACGATTTGCTTTTCGTCTCTTCTACGTTGTGCAAAAATACCAGCGTCGCGTGCTTTGGCGGATTTTTAAGATACTCCGCGAGCCTTTTAAGCTCGTCCTCGCTTGCGGCAAACGGTTTTGAAGGCGTTTTTCTGCCTACGAACGCTTCGCTGTGCCGCGCCACCACAAACTGTTTGGGCGAGAACATCGACTTTATCGCGCAGGCGTCGAGAACCTGCGTAAGAGAATTTTCAAATCCGCTGTAGGTAACGGAGGCTCCCGCGGCCGTTACCCCAGCCCATTCTTTTATCGCTTTCAGAGCCGCTTCCATCTCCTCGACGTCGTTGCCGTAAATTAAAAAAACGCGCAAAAGCGCGTCCCCGCTTTTAAGCTCGTCCTTGAGATTTTTCAACGCCAGCGGGTTGTAAGCGGCCTGAGCCTTGGCTGCGGACATTATGTCTCCTTATAAAGCAAAACCCTGCAAGGCTATTGCAGGGCTTTAGGCGGAAATTATTAAATGGTGAGCCGGGCGGGACTTGAACCCGCGACCACCGGATTAAAAGTCCGATGCTCTACCGAACTGAGCTACCGGCTCACGAAGTAACTTGTATAACCGCAACCGCCCTTCGTGTCAAGCGCAAAGCGGATAAAAACTCACTTTTTAGCGTCGCTTTACAATTTGATTCTAAAAGATTCCTTCCGTATGTAGCACTGACTCGCGTCGCAATAGGAAAAATTTAAAACCGCGTTCGTCTCGGCTCCCTTTTTTCCTTTTACCGCCGTTTCAAAGGAAACGGATAAAACCGTCCGCTCGTCGGTATAAACTACTTTAACTTCCGCGTTTTCGGGCGTAAAATCGTTAGTCGGCTCGATTGAGAGCTTGTGCGGATATCCGCTCGCGTTTACGTGGAATTTGTCCAAAACCGAAGCAATAATCTTCACGGTTCCCGACGCGCCGCCTTCGCCGCCGTAACTAAGCGACGGCGCGTAAAAAATTTTGTAATCGTCTTTATCGACTATAGCGGTTCCTTCCGTTTTGCCGGACGCCCCTTTTTTAGCGTCCTTGCACGCCGAAACGCATGAGATAAGCCCCGCAGCGGCCGCGCAGCCCAAGAGAACCGCGATGATTTGCGTTCTTTTCGTCATATCGGGTTAGAGCTTGAACGAGAACGTTTCGCTGGGAGTGGGGCAATGCGAGTCGTCGCAGTAACCGAATCTAAGCGTGGCCTTGACTTCGGCGCCGGCCGCGCCCGCGAACGGAACTTCCAGCGTAAGCGTTTTTTCGTCAGGGAACTTAGCGTCCTTGGTTTTCATCGGATTTTTCTCGAATTTAACGCCGTCGCCGGCTTCGAGCTGAAGTTTGAGCGGGTATTCTTTGTTTATGTGGTATTTTTCTCCTACCTTTACGGTAATTTTAACCGTTCCCTTGCCGCCTTTGTTGGAGACGTCGAGATAAACCGTATAATCTGCCTGCTTGACGATTTCCTTTCCGGGGTCTTTTTTATCGGCCGCCAAAACGTTCGCCGCAAATGCAAAGGCCAAAGCGAAGACCGCCGCCAGAACGGCCGCCAACTGTTTCTTGTTCTGCATTTTAAATTCCTTTCATTGTTTAAAGCGCATATTGCGCGTTTCGCCTCAATTTTTATTAATATGAAGCCAAGATAGCTTGTTGTCAAGCCGCGCTTTACTCCCCGGAGCGACGTTCGAACCGCCGAAACGGAAATAATTGCGAAAAACAAGGCAAAAAAGCGTTGAAACCGTTGACAACCGTCCGCGTTTGAGTTAGATATTACGCGAGTCGGAGCGTAGCGCAGTCTGGTAGCGCGCTTGGTTCGGGACCAAGAAGTCGGAGGTTCAAATCCTCTCGCTCCGACCAGTCGTTTTCAATCTTCAAAGGACTTTTTACAAGTCCTTTTTTTATGCCTAGTGATAAATAGTAGCAAAGTTGCAAGGCGTCCGCGGCAAGAGCTTCAAGCTCGTCGTATGCCGGATTTAGGATTTTAAAAATTTAAAATAAAGATATAATAGCTGGTATATAGTGTTTCTCATAATTTTTGTCTGATAGCGCAAGTTTTACGGTTATCAATTATTCGTTCCATCAGCCAGCAGAGCGCCGCGTCGACGCGATCAATGAGCTTTTCAAAATCTTTGGCCACAAAATCCGCAAACCACTCCGCTTTCATCACAAGCCACAACCGTTCTATCGGGTTCATATGGGGCGAATACGGCGGCAGATACATAGGCTCAAACGAGCCGAATTTCAGCGATTTACTCTTGTGCCATGTCGCGTTGTCCATTATCAGGACGTTCTTTTTACGTTCGAGTTTAACGTCGGCGTTTGCGTTGTCGAGAAACGCCTGAAAAACCTCCGTATCCATATGCGAAAACTCCAGCGCATAAAACTTCCCGCGCGCGGATAGACGCGCCGCAGACGTTCGCCCTAATATGCCGGCCTTCATACGGAACTTTTTCCTTCGACCCCTTCGTCGCCCAACTCCGACGCGGCCTCGGCTCGCCTTCAATTCCGCTCTCGTCAAGATACCAAAGCTCGACCGCAGGGTCGGATAGAAAGGCGCAGACGCCCTCTACGCGAGCCTTCCGAGCCTCCTCGTCCCGCTTCACCGGCTGCAAGCGCGGAACCTTCAGCCTGAAATCCTTCTCGTGAAGCCGGCGCACTACCGTGCTATATCCAGCCTCGACGCTCATTTTTTCAGTTAAATACCCGTCGAACTTTTTGGCCGTACAATGCGTTTTCACCGCAATTTCGGGCTGTTTCATCAAATTGACGATCTCTGCGTCCCGTTCGCCTTTTATCTTTTTCGGTCTTCCGCTTCTCGGTTTTTCTATAACTCCATCGATTCCTTTAGCGTTGAAACGCGAAATCCACCGTTCCAGAGTTTTTTTATCGACGAAAAAAATAGCCGCGACATTATCCGGTTGCCGGCCGATTAAAAGGGCGCGAATAGCCATGAGACGTTCGCGCGTCTGCCTCATCGGCGCGGCATTTGCTGCGGTTTCAATCTCGGATAACGAGCGATTCTCCACATTCGTATAAGTTGTTTTGAATCATAAAGGACAAAACTTTTGAGAATTGCTATAAAGTTCTTGTTTTTATTTCCGGCGACAAAATAGCGGCAAATTGTTTTTCAATAATTTAATGTTGCAAAACAAAATTAACTCTATATATTTACAAAACGTCATTACTTAGATGATTTACGGCTTAGTAAAGATTAAACGCTTGATTACAGTCCTCAAGCAGAAAGGAGCCGCAATGCCGGGCATAGGCATTATACATAATCCTCGCTCAAGACAAAACGCTTACAATCCGGAGCGCATTAACAAACTCTGCTATATTTTAGGCGATAACGGAAATTCTAAAACTACCCGCTCCGCCGCGGAACTGGACGAATGTCTTAGAGAATTCAAAACAAATAGCATCGACGTTCTGGGCATTAACGGCGGCGACGGCTGCAACCATATTACCTTAACAAAACTTATTGAAATTTATGCTGAAAGCAATACCCCTCTTCCTAAAATCGCTTTACTGCGCGGAGGGACGTTGAATACCGTCGCCCGCGCTTTCAAAATTAAAGGACGCTCCGAAAACCTCCTCGATTCTATTACAAAGAAATATGAAGCTGGAATTCCGTTCAAAACGACGCAGACGAACCTAGTAAAGGTAAACGGAAAGTATTCGTTCATTTTCGGCAACGGGTTAATCGCGAAATTCCTTCATACCTATTATACGACCGGAACTCCCTCTCCCGCGCACGGCGTTATGACGCTCGTTCGAGGCGTCGGATCCGCGGCATTGGGTACGCGCTTGGCAAAAGAATGGTTCGCAAAGAGCGAGGCGCGCGTTACGGTTGACGGCAAACCTCTTCCGATAACGCGGTTCTCTTCGATATTGGCGGCGACAATCAAGGATATAGGCGTCGGTTTTAAACCTTTTTACAAAGCCTCAGAAGTTCCCGATGTTTTCCATATTTTATTTTACGATTGCTCGCCCATGGAATTTGCCGTGGAACTGCCCAATATTTACATGGGACGCCCGATGAGCAAGCGTCTAGGACAAGACGCGCTGGCAAAACATGTGATAATTGAATCGGAAAAGCCTTTCCATTACACTCAAGACGGCGAAATATACGAATGTAAGGACGGCAGGATGGAATTGTCCGCAGGCCCGCGTATTTCGGTCATCGTGGATTTGTAAAAACTAGACGTAATTCTTAAAAATTCTAATGAATTCATTGAAAGCGCTGACAGGGCGTTAAAATTGTTTTTAATGCGGTTTTGACAATTCGAGGGAAATTTGCAAAAACTTTTTTTAAACTCCGCAAATTATCCGCGTCGTTTTTTAAAAGACTGCACTATTACGCCGACCTGCGCTTCGCTCACGGCGTTTATCAGCTCCTCAAACCCCTCGTATGAAAAGGACGAGGCGGCCTCGAACATTTTACGTCGCACGGCCTCGCCGGCGGTTTCGTCGAGGAGCTTCAATTCCAGTTCGCTTAAAATCGAAAAGACTTTTCGCCCTTCTTTTAAAGAAACGCCTTTGCGGGCGTCGGGCCAAAAAAGCGCTACGCCGTCGTCGGGAGCTTTGACCGGGATAGGCGGAAAAGAGTCGGAAACCGGCATTTCTTCGCCTTGAAACTTCAAAATACGCATTTCAGCTACTACGTCGCCGGCTTTTACTTTATCTCCCGCGTTTACGCGCAGCGTTTCAATGCGTTGTTCGGTGGTTTTCGGAATCGACCATGTTTTCGACATACAGTCCTCCTTATGTCGATGAAAAAAGCCGCGATGTTTGGCGCCGAATAGATTGCCTGTAATAAAAATATTCCATTTCGGCGCCCGCGTCAACCAAATTGTCGATTGTTTTAGCGGTTCCGCATGATTGCCGCGGCGTAACAAAAGCGCGTCGGCTTGGCGCGCTTCGCTGCGGTAATTATCGTTTTGCTTATTTGGCGTACTGTTTAACGCCGATGTCGTATTTATTGTAAATCCATTGTTGTACGAGGCCGACGATAGTGCTCATTAAAATGTAAAGATTAAGACCGGACGGCAGCAGGTAAAGCATTACTGTCATAAGTATCGGCATCATATAAAGCATTATTTTCTGCTGTTCGCTTTCCATGGCTTGCGGCGTTATTTTTTGTTGTACGAACATCAAAACGCCCAGAAGAAGAGGCAGAACTTTTATCGCGTAAGGCTCCGGCTTGCTCAGGTCGTCGATCCAGCGGGGTATAAAAGGCGAGTTGTAAAGCTCGACCGCGCCCCAAAGCGTGCGGTAAAGCGCGATGTATATCGGCATTTGCAGTAAAATCGGCAGGCAGCCCGAAAGGGGATTTACTTTTTCGCGCTTGTACAAATCCATTAATTGCTTGTTAAACTCGACCTTGTCTTCCTTGTATTTTTCTTTAAGCGCATCCATCTGCGGTTTAAGCGTTTTCATGCGCGCCATCGAGACTTGACTCTTGTGAGTTAGCGGCAGCATAAGAATGCGGACGACGAGAGTCAGAACCAAAATCGCAAGCCCCCAGTTGCCAAGAAAATCGAAGCTCTTCTGCAATATCCAAAGCATCGGACGGGAGAAAATTCCTAAAATCCAAAAATCGACCGTTTCTTCAAGATTATGTCCGGTTTCTTTCAGCAAATTGTACTCTTTGGGACCCATGAAAACGGTAAAGCTGTGCGACGTCTCAAAGCCCGGATCTATTTTATATTCCGGCAGCGTAACGTTCACCTTCAGAACGCCGTCGGCTCCGCGTTTGGCCGAAACCATGGCTTCTTCTTTGTTTTTGAAAAGAAGAGCCTGAAGAAAATAATGCTCGTCTATCGCGGCAAAAGAGGGAACGCCTTTTTTATTCCATCCCTTTGCCAGCTCGTCGGCTGAGTCGGTCTTTTCAAGCGTGTCGCCGAAGTAAGCTTTGGGCATTATGGCGTTGGTGGAAGGACCGCTGAAAATGCCGCCGGAACTCTCGGAAGGCGATCTCCAAGAGGCCAAAACTACGCTGGTCGCCTCGCTGACGGGCTCTTTAGTTTTATTTTGAATGCGGACGGTAAAAGTCATGGCGTAATTTTTAAGGAATTTATATTCCTTAACGACAACCACCCCTTCCTTCGTTTCCTTCGAGAATGAAACGCCGTCATCCGTTTCCGCCGCCGTCCATCCTTTTGCGGGCTCGGAAAAACCTTTGTGAATTGGAAATTCAACGTTGAAAGGCAGCAAATCGGGCTTGTCCAAAAAAGCCGTATGAACCAAATCGTTCTTGATTTTCTCTTCTTTACCCGTCGTTTTGGGGTCGGTCGTAACGTCGTATTTAGATTTTTTAAGAACGTAGCTTTTAAGCGAGCCCGTGAGGTTTGAAAAGGACGCGCCAACAAGCGGCAGGCCGCTTATTTCAGTGATTTTCTCCTCAATCTTCTGCTCCGGTTCATCCTGCTTTTCGGGCTTGGGAGAGTTGTCGGCTTTCAGTTCGGCTTCCTTCGCGGAGCCGTTTTTAACCTGTTCGATAGGCTTTTGGCCGTCGGACGCCGAATCGGCCGTTTCTTTTTGCTGCTGAGTTTGTTCCGCTGGCGGCTGTTTGGGCGGAACGCGCGGCGGGAAAATAAGCTGCCATACGACCAGTATCGCGACCGATAATCCGAGAGCTAAAAAAAGCCTTTTTTCCATTATTTTCCTCGCGTTTAGCGCGGTTAAAAATCGCGCGGATTTTTTATTCGAGTTCGCCGCTATTGCGCGCGCGGCCGTTCAGCCGCATTGTATTTCAACCGTTTCCGCTCTTGGCCTTTCGGCTTTTGGGCGGAGGCACGGGGTCGTAACCTCCCGGATAGAGCGGATGGCAGCGCAGTATCCTTTTTGCGCCAAGATAGCTTCCTTTAAAGAACCCGTGAATTTGAAGCGCCTGCTTCGTATATTCGGAGCACGAAGGGTAATATCTGCACGAAGGCGGTAATAGAGGAGAAATAAATTTCTGATAAAGCCCGATTATAAATACGAACAACCTTACCAGCATTGAATCAGCCGTCGGCCTTATTTTCCCGTCGTTCCCGCTTGGAGTTCGCGTAGCTGATAAAGCGGTCGAACTCGCCTTGGAACCAGTGAAAATCTAATTTTCTTGGAACGCCGTTCCGCGCGATTACCACTATGTCGTAAAAGCCCTCCAACTTATGTTTGCCGAGTCTGAAAACTTCCTTGACCACGCGTTTGAAACGGTTCCTGTCAACGCTGTTTTTGAGGGCTTTTTTTGAAACCGTAACGCCAAGTCTTGTAGGGCCGCGGTCTTTTCGCATGAATATGACGAGACAGTATTCCGTATAAAAGCGTTTTCCGCCGCCCTGAATAAACAAATAATCGGCGCGTTTTCGGACTCGTTCGTCCCGCGCAAAGCGCTTATCGTCTATTTGGAGCCTGCGGTGGAAGCGAGTTGAGCGCGGCCTCTAGCCCTGCGGCGATTAATGGTCTTGCGCCCATTTGTCGTACGCATCTTAACCAAAAAGCCGTGCGTTCTCTTGCGGCGCTTGTTGTGCGGCTGATATGTTCTATACGTTTTCATAGCTTACTTCTCCAGTCTGTAGAGTAACCTAACAAAGAGCAAAGTAATTTAATTTATACGGGGCTAGGTTGTCAAGTATTTTATTGCCCGAAAAATTGATTTGAAAATTAAAACCGAATTATTTACCATTATTTTATAGCGCTTGTAAAGGATACGGGTAAAAACATGAATAAAAAAAATATGCTAACGTTTTTATTTGGCGTCGCGTTTATTGCGGCGGCGCTTTGCCTTGCTTGCGGGTGCGAGTCGGAAGACGACGCGAACTGCATCAAGTTCGAGAATAACTCGTGGAATCCCGCGCCCAAGGGGTGCGTCCCGCTCGACTTCGACCCCGACAAAGCGGACTTTACTCAACCCTGCTAAAACGACGGACTGACTATATGCACCGGTAGTTCTTGTTATGGTTGCTTCGGTCAGACGTGCCAAAATGGGAAATGGGTCGGGAAACAACTGGTTATCGACGCCGGATGCCACTACGCATATTGTCATTTCAAAACGACTGGAGCAAGCTCAGACCCCGGCGACTACGATTGCCCGTCCTACTCGATGAGCGACTTTGCAAGCCGCGTTTTATGCGCGCGATGAAAGGCGGAAGAATGAAAAACGTAAAGTTGTATTTGCGCTCATTTGCGGCGATTATCGCCTTCGCGTTTACTGCGGCGGGCTGCGAATCCGG
>CAYNVS010000011.1:0-97807 GCA_964400725.1 uncultured Myxococcales bacterium | reverse complement strand
TGTTATGCCTATTCTCGCCTAACCTATTAACTAAACTATTAAACAACTATCCAGTAATTTATTTATTTATTTATTTATTTAACCAAACCTTTACAAAATGTCAACGTCTTGGAAACAAATTTCTCACGAATGATGTAATCAAGCCTTAATCAATGTTGCATTCTTATTTTTTATTTTTTCGTTAGGCTAAGAATAACGCTTTGTAATATAATATTTGCCTTTTTCTAAACCCGCCGGGCGGCGAATGCGCGCCGTTATGGCCGGGGAAACCATCTTTATACAATACGCTGCTGTTTCGCGGGTTTATTTCCGTACATGCTTGTTGTATTTGAATTCCTGTATCAAAACGAGAATGAAGGTAATGGCGCTTGCTATTACCATGGCCCAAAGGCCGATAAACAGGTAGTTCGCCGCCGCGAGGCACAAAAACGCGAAGATGAAGAAGTCTCTTCTTCCCATGAATTTTACGTAATACATAAACCCGTGGGAAGGCTTGGCGTCGGGCTCGGTTTTGGCGTCGTTTTTAACGTCGAAAAACCAGCGGTAAAGAAATACGTCGCCGGAGTCGGTGTATTTAAGCAAATAAATATATATAAAATAGTTATAGACCGAAATCATAAAGACGCCGGCGAGCCCTAACATCCAATAATTAGGGTTCTCAAACGGGAAACCCAGACCGAGCTTCATGCGGGAAAGTCCGACGGCCATGCCCGTCATAAAGAATAGGTTGGTCGTATCGTCGCTTAGCGTGTCGAGCCACTGCCCAAGATACGAGCCGCGCCACGTAAGACGCGCTATTTCGCCGTCGATGTTGTCGCAGGTGGTTGAGCATTGGTATAAAAATGCGCCGACGAGCATCGCCCAGTACGAGCCTATCGCGGCGAAAATTCCGGCGACCAGCCCGAGTAGAAACGCGATAACCGTAACCTGCGACGGCCTGACCCAGGGCGTAACGCGAAGTATCCATTTTGTGCAATACGTGCTTATGCGGCGAGAGAACAGCCAGCAAATTATACCGTCAACATCGAGCGGTTTGCGCACCGTAAGCAGATAAAGTTCGTCCGCGGCGTTTGCGTCCCACGATTCTTTTACAGGAAACGCGAACCAGCCTTTTTCGGAAGGGCGCAGTATTTTCGCGCCGCTGGAATTAAGCTGCGCTCCCGGCTTGAAAGCCTCGCCTTCGGCGACGATGGCGATTTTCGCCGCCACGGTTTCGCCGTCCTTCTCGCCGTCTGAAACCGTAACCGCGACGGGAAGATTCTCGGTTATCGAAACGTTCAGCGCGTATGCCAGAACGTCGTTGCGGTAACCTATGTTGGACGAAGCGACCGCGCAGCGGCCCGCGGGCGCGCCTTCGATTTCCGCTTTCGCCGGTTCGGGCGACTCTATGAAAATGGGCTCTATGGGCAGCGGCGGAAGATCGCTTTTCGCCTCGCCGTGCATTACGCCCGCTTCTTGAGCGTCTTTTGACACTACGTAAATCCGCTCGGGCTTCAAGTCGCTCAGCTGTTTGAAGAGCCGGGAATACAGCATGAGACCGGCGACTCTGCGCCGCGCCTGCGATATATTCTCCACTATTATTACCGCGCCGAGCGTTTTTTCATTCATGCGTTTAGCCCTGGCCTTTGCCGCGATTGGCGGCGATGAGCCGCTACCAAGGAATTTTCGGCAGCGTTTCGTTCTCGATGCGGATTATGTCCTGCGGGAAGTCTATCTCGCGCCAAGGAATGCCGTCCGTCGGCTCGTAACCGAAGACTTCGACCTTGAGCAAGTCTTTTAAAACTTCCTCGTACTCGTCGTCGATGCGTTCGGCCTTTACGGCTTCGTCGAGCATTTTTCCGTAAACTTGCGCGGTTTCCTTGCACATTTTCAAGAAGCCCGTTCCTTCGCCCACGGCGTCGTAACCGTCGTTCAACAGCTTGCGGGCGTTTTCCAGCACTCTGCCGTTCTTCGCCGCCACGAGCATTTCCTCGCCCGACTTGTCGTAGCTTGCGTCGAGGAGGTAGCAGTTTTTATTGGGGCTGTCGATAAGTTTGCGCAACAGCGCCGGATGAAACACCACGTCGGCGTCCATGAACAAAACGTCGTCGTCGAAATGGTCGCGGGCGAGCCATTTGCTTAAAATATTGCCGTGGTTGAACTCGTCGTTATGAACGTATTTAACCTTTACGCCTTTGTATTCGTTCCCCACGCGCGCCATGATTTTATCTTTGCAATGCCCCACTACTATGACCGCCTCCTTCAGCCCGAAGTCCGCGAAAACCTCGAAGTAACGGTCGATGAGCATTTTGCCCTTGAGCTCCACGAAACACTTGGGGTTATCGTCCGTGAAGGGCCGAAGCCTCTTTCCTACGCCTGCCGCTAAAATTATAGGTTTCATACTAAGCCTCCTGCTATGCGTATTTACATTGACGGCGGTTTGTTGTCAATACGACGCGTCAAATAATATTAATATGTTGGCTAATCGCCGCGGCTTGTCCGCCCGTATAATCAACCGGACGAGTCGAGCCGAAAGCGATGATTTTTTCATTTTATTGACACGGCTTTGCTTTAGTAATAAATTTTTTATTTGGCGCGCGATTGAGAGAAGTAATTATTTAAGGAGATTAAAGTGGCCGCAATAAAAAAAATGGAAAAAATATCCGAAAGCTTCAAGACTCAGGACGGTCTCAACCTCAGGCTTTACAGCGCATCGGTTAAAAACGCTAAAGGAAATATCGTATTCATACACGGATTCGCAGACCATTCCGCCCGATACGATTATCTGGTCGAGGAGCTTTGCGCAGCGTCCTTTAACGTCTTTCAAATCGACCTTCGCGGGCACGGGCGCTCCGACGGCCCCAGAGGCGGAATCAATTCGTTCAACGACTATCTCGCCGACATTCACGGCGCCGTCAAAATGTGGAAGCTTGGCCAGCGCAGCGAGGCTCCATGGACGTTGGTAGGCCACTCGATGGGCGGCCTTATAGTTTGCCGTTACATGGAAGTTTATCCCGAAGATTTCTCGGCCGCGGCCTTATCGAGCCCGTTTTTAGGGCTGCGCATACCGGTTCCGGCATGGAAAGAAGCCGCAGCGATTATAGCGGCGAAAATTATGCCTTCGCTATCGCTGCCTTCCGGCATCGACCCTGTCGTTTTGACGCACGACGCGGCCGTAGTGGACGCCTACCGCGACGACCCGCTGGTTTTCAAAACGGCAAACGCCCGCTGGTTCGTAGAAATTACTAAAGCCCAAAAGGAAGTATTCGAGCAAATTGACCGCATAAAGGCGCCGATGCTTGTAATGCAGGCCGCGGACGACATGCTCGTCGATCCGGCGGCGAGCCGCCGTTTCTACGAGAAGCTCAAAAAGCCGGAAAAGGAGCTGAAAATATACGATCACTGCTACCACGAGCTTTTTCAGGAGCTCAACAAGGAAAAAATCATTAAAGACCTCGTCGAATGGATTAAACTCAACTCGCATCCCACGGCGGGCTGAAACAACAAGGCGTACGCCCTCAAGGAGACCTCAATGTCGTTGTCAAAATCGCCCAGGGAACTGGTGGATAAATCAAGATACCTCATTCCCAACCTTATTACGCTCACCGGCCTAGGGTTCGGTTTGGGGGCGATATTTATGGTAATGCGCGGGCTTAACGCAAAAGACGCGGCGGGCGCGCTCTCCGCCTATAACGGCGCCGCGTGGTTCGTGATGCTTTGCACGATATTCGACAAACTTGACGGCACAAGCGCGCGCTTTTTCAACGCGATGAGCAATTTCGGAGTCGAGCTTGATTCTTTCTCCGACTTCATCGCATTCGGCGTGGCGCCAGCGTCCATTGTTTACGGCCTTATGATAGACCGCAGGCTCGATTTCGTTCCAGCGGACGAAGACCTGATTTACTTCTACGTCGGCATAATATTGTTCGTGTTCGCCACCGCGCTGCGCCTTGCGCGCTTCAACGTAACGACTACTCCCGGCAGCTCTTTTATGAAAGGTCTCCCCACTACGGCGGCGGGCTCGTTTCTTTCGGCGTATATTTTGACCGGCCTGCTTTACATGCCTAATATTCCGTTCTTCAAGGCGTGGATTATGTTCTCGCCATACGTAATGATTATTCTCGCAGTTATGATGGTCTCGAACGTTAAGCTGCCGAAGGTCGCAAAACGCCGCAGCAAGGCTTTCAACGCCTTTCAAGTCGTTACCTTTTTAGCAATATGCGTTCTTATAATTCTGCGCAAACGCCCCGACGTGCTGCTCGCCATCGGCTCGGCTTCCCTCCTAGGCGGTTTCGGCTACTGCATAATTTTCCGCGAAAAAATCGAAAAGCAAATTGCCGAAGAAATAAAGAAGGGCGAACCGCAGCCGGGCGATTAATATGCCGAAAGTTCTTACCGGAAACGACGTCGTAGTCCGCGGCGGACGCGCGATTCTGCCGCAGGGGAACGCCGCCGTTCTGTGCCACGCCGCCAGCGTAAGCGGCGGAATGACGCACATTCTTCAAACGTTGTCGGCGGTCAAGCATATTAATATTGTAAAAGTATTCGAGCCTGAGCACGGGCTTTTAGCCGCCCTGCAAGACATGGTAGGAAGCGACGGACGTTACCGAGACCCTTATGCCGGCGTCGAAGTGATAAGCCTTTACGGACGGACGAAAGAGTCGCTCAAGCCCTCGCCGGAAAATCTCGCCGGCGTCGATTACGTCGTCGCCGACATGGCGGACGTAGGAAGCCGCTACTACACTTTCGCAGCCACAGCCGCGTTCTGTTTCGAGCGCGCCGCGTCTCTTGGCAAACCGTTTTACATTCTCGACCGCCCCAACCCTCTCGACGGAATTACGATTGAAGGACCGGCGCTGCGCGACGGATTCGAGTCGTTTGTCGGGGCATTTAAGTATTGCCGAACGCGCCACGCCATGACTATGGCCGAACTGCTTCGCTACTACGCGCGCGTCAACGGGTTTTCCGACGAGCTTTTGCGCGTAATAAAAATGGAAGGCTGGAGCCGCGGAATGACAATGCCGCAAACCGGCGTTCCTTTTGTTGCCCCTTCGCCCAACATGCCTACTTACGAAACCGCGCGGGTTTACCCCGGAGGCTGTTTGATAGAAGGAACGCTGATGAGCGAAGGACGCGGAACGACGCGGCCTTTTGAGACTTTCGGCGCGCCGCAAATAGACCCGTTGAAGCTGCTGAGCGCGCTCGACTCTGTCGCCTTAAAAGGGTGCGTCCCTCGTCCGTGCTGGTTTATTCCAAAGTTCGGAAAGCATGCCGATAATCTCTGCGGAGGCTTCGACATTTACGTAACCAACGAACGCGAATTCTCGTCGATCGCCTTTTTCGCCGAAGTCATAATGAAGACGAGGCGGCTTTACGGCTCAGAAGTCTGCGCGTGGCGCTCGCATACCTACGAGTTTGAGGACGACATACCTGCGATAGACCTGCTAATCGGCTCGACTCGGCTGCGCCGCATGATTGAAGACGGCGTTCCTATCGCAGACCAGATTGAATTTTGGCAAACCGGCGAAGAGGCGCGGCTCTTCGACGAGATAAGGCGCGACAGCCTTATTTACTGACGGACTCAAAATGACTTCAAAGACAGGCGACGTTTACGAACTCGCGGACGGGTTTTACAGATACCTTACATACCAAAAGGGGCGCGCCGAAGGAAGCGTCGAACACTACATTGCCGACCTTTGGCAGTATTTCGGAGCGCTCGCGGACAGGGACGGACGGCTTCCAAGCGCGGAGCGCGTAATGCGAGCCGACCGTTACGACGTGCGCGGATACCTTTACAAGCTGTCCGATTTAGGATTGGACAACTCGACGCTTGCGCGTAAATTGTCGGCGCTGCGGGCTTTTTACAAATGGCTCGTAAGAGAAGGCGCAATAACCGTTTCGCCGACCGATTTGGTTCCGGCGCCCAGAAAGAAAAAGCGGCTGACTGAGATTCTATCCGTCGAGGAGATGAAAACCCTGCTAGAACAGGCGTATGCGGACGAGCCGCTCGGCGCCCGCGACAAGGCCGTATTCGAGCTGCTTTATTCGTCCGGGCTTCGCGTGAGCGAGGCGGTCGGAGCCGACTGGAGCGGCTTCGATTCGGGAATGCGTTTTTTGCGCGTTCTGGGCAAACGAAACAAAACGCGCGTCGTTCCGCTCATCGACGCGGCGATAGAGGCGCTAAACGCATACCGGCCTCTTTATCATAAATTAAAAAGCGGCGCGGACGGCGCAAAAAGCGGGGACGCGATTTTTTTAAATCATCGCGGAGGAAGACTGACGGCGCGAAGCGTAAGAAGACTTCTCGACAAGTACGCGCTGAAGGCGGGGCTCGTCCGTAAAATTCACCCGCACCTGATAAGGCACAGTTTCGCCACCCACCTTTTAGCGGCAGGATGCGATCTGAGGACTATTCAAGAGCTTCTGGGGCATTCGTCGCTTCGCGCAACCCAGCGATACACGCACGTCTCGCCGGAGGAACTGATAGCCGTTTACCGGAAGGCGCACCCGAAGGCATAGTTGTTTTATACGCAGATATTAAGGCTTTTTATATTTTCCCCGCGGAATTTATAGTCCGCGCTTTAGCTGGCGGACGCGCAATATTATTCCTATTTAGGAAAAATATTTTACAAAACAAACGCGATAAAATACTCTTTTGCTGTCGTTTAATTGAGCAAGCCGGTTGCAACGAGGATTTCGCATGGATTTTGATAAATTTACACGAAGAGATTTTTTAAAAGGCGCGCTTGCGGCGGCGGCTCTTGCGGGTTCCGCCGGCTCTCTGCACTCCTGCGTAACGACGGAGAAATCTCCGCTTGAACCCGGCGTTGACGCCGCTCTAAATTCCGGCGCCCGCGTTATGTGGATAGCCGCTCATCCCGACGACGAGTCTATGTCGGGTTCAATACTGCTTTACGCGAGCAAAGTCTGCAAGGCTCCGCTTTACTTTCTCGTTCTAACCCGCGGCGACGGAGGCGAATGCTGCATTCCCGAAGGATGCAAGCCGGACTTGGCGACCGTCCGCGCCGAAGAGCTGAAAAAAGTGGCGGCGCTTTACGGCGCGCAGCTTCAGAACGAGTCTTATTTCAACGCGCCCCTGCCGGTGGAGAGTTTCCCCAAGCGCCATGAAATCGCGAAGAAATGGGCCGCGGTCAAAGACCCCGCAATAGTCTGCGCCGAGGCGATAAGGCGTTTCCGTCCTACGGTCGTCTTCACATTCGACCCCTTTACCGGCTACACGCAGCACCCGGAGCATCAGCTTGCAAGCCGCTTCGGCATGGCCGGAGCCCGCATGGCGCTCGACCCTGAGGCAAAACTCGAAGGCGCGCCGATTGAAATCAAACATTTCTACTTCGTCCTCAACCGTTACTGGCCTTTCAGGCTTGCGGGCGCGGGCGACGAAGGACCTGTAACCGAAACGTGGGACGCGACTCGTCCATGCAAAGACGGCTGGTCGTGCCGCGACCTTTGCGCCGAATACACTAAACCTCACAAAACGCAGGAAAACGACATGGGAGGCGTGCGGGAGTTCGTCGCGCTCTTCAACAGGCTTTACCTGCGAAAATACGACCCGTATAAAAACGTCCTCGACCCTTACGAGACGGTCGCATGAAAGTAAAAACCGCTCTTTGTTTAACCGCGGCGGCGCTGTTTGCGTTTGCGGCGCATGGGTGCTCC
Source organism: uncultured Myxococcales bacterium (assembly GCA_964400725.1). Classification (GTDB taxonomy): domain Bacteria; phylum Myxococcota_A; class SURF-8; order SURF-8; family CAYNVS01; genus CAYNVS01. Next base: position 90,151 of record CAYNVS010000011.1, on the reverse strand, counting down.
AAGGGTTCAAACCCAAATTCCAGCCTTGACGGCGACTTGGCGGACTTAACGGAGACGGAAGAGGCTTCTTCGGTCGATTACGAATGGAACCCGGAGTGGGAAAACGTTTTAGAAGAAAGCGCGAGCGAAACGCCGCAAGAAGAACGAGCCGAAGATGAGCTCGACGACCCAGCGGATGACGACGAAGTTACGCCCGACGGCGGCGGCGACGATTCGTTCGAGGAAGACGGATACGAGACGGACGTTAAGGATAAACAGGCCGACAACGAGGAAAAGACCGTAGATAACGAGGCGGACGAAGAGCCGGCCGTAGAAACGGCAGAGGAAAAAGAGCCGGAGCCGGACGCGGAAGCGGAGTTTGAAGAGGAAATCCGCAAATGGAAATCCTGCTCAATATGCCGCGACGATCAGGACTGCGCTGATTTATATGGAACGGACATTTACGAGTGTTATAACTACTATTGCGCGGCAAAGAATTGCGTTGACGACGAGGAATGCCAAGCGAAGAGCGGTTATCCTTCTTTTTCGGAATGCTTGGAGAGGTCGGGCAGGCGCGTCTGCTCCCTGTGCCGCAGCGACGCGGACTGCGAAAATTTATACGGGCAGGGCTATTCTTGCAACGACTATTACTGCCGCGTAAAAGACTGCGAATCGGACGAAGAATGCGCCGCTAAACAGGGTTATCCCTCTTATAGCCGATGCGTGGATTATTACGGGCAGAAAGTCTGCTCGTTCTGCCGCAACGATGGGGACTGCGCCGAGATATATAATACTAACATATTTACATGTTACGATTATTTTTGCCGCGAGAAAGAATGCGGTTCCGACGAAGAATGCAGAAACAAGCCGGGCTATCCTGCGTATAGCCGGTGCGTTGAAATGTAGGCGGCGAAACCCGCAAAAAAAGTTCTCTTCACCGAAAGGCTCGTTTAAATGAGTTTGAAAGACAAAGTAAAATCGTTCGCGGACAAGTTCACGGTTCTGCGCAAATCCCCGCGGGAGCTTGGGCTTGTTTACCTTGTAAACATCACCGAATACATCGCTTACTCGTTCATGCAGTATTCGCTTATGCTGTGGATGCTGAACGACCTGAAGTATTCCGACGAGAGCGCGACTTACATTTTAATGGTATGGGGAATGATTCTCTCCGCCATTACAATTTTCTCCGGAATAATTACAGACGGGCTGGGAATCAAACGTTCCTTCCTGCTTGGCTATCTTACCTGCGCGATAGGCCGCGGCTTCATTGCTTTCACAACCAACTTCTGGCTGTCGGTCGTAATCGGTCTGGGAACGATTGCGGTTGGCATGGCGCTGATGTCGCCGGTTGTCGCCGCGGCGATACGCCGGTTTACAAGCAGAGAACAGCGTTCTATGGCGTTCTCGATGTTCTACGTGCTGATGAACGTCGGCTACGCTATAGGCGGCTGGGGCTGGGATATGATTCGCGAAATAGTAAAGAATTCCGGCGGAACTATTGCGGTGGGCGGCTTCGCGCTTACCGAATTTCAGTTTCTTTTCTTCATTTCGGCGGCTATAACCGTCGGCGGAGTAGTAATAATACAGCTTTTCATACGCGAAGGCGTCGAGGTTGACGAGGAAACCTGCGCGCTCGTTCCGCTTTCGGAAACTAAGAAAGAAGCGGAAAATCCTATAAAAATACTTGTCGAGGTCGTAAAAGAAAAACAATTCTGGCTGTTCATTCTCTTTCTTTCGTTCCTTTTGGGCGTAAAAAGCGTTTTTTATCATATGCACTATTCGCTGCCTCCCTTTGCCGACAGGTATATCGGCCAAGGCGCAAAAATTGGAACGGCGTACGGCTTCCTCAATCCTTTTATAATCGTGGTATTTGTTCCGTTCATAGGCGCTTTTACTCAAAAGATTTCATCATTTAAAATGATTGTGCTGGGCTCGATTATTTCATCGTTTGCGGTATTTATTCTCTGCATTCCATCCAGCGCGTTCGCTCCCATCGCAAACGGCGCCGTCGGAAAAGTTATCGCGCAGCTGCTCGGAGTTCAAGGCGCGCTGCACCCGTGGTATATTCCTTTGCTTATCTTCGTAATTATTTTCACAATCGGCGAAGGAATATGGTCGCCTAGACTGTTTGAGTACACCGCAAGCATCGCTCCTAAAGGGCGGGAAGGAAGTTACATGAGCCTTTCCATTCTGCCGTGGTTTGCGAGCAAGCCGCTTGTGGCTTTGCTGCAACGGTGGATTTTGCCGACTTATTGCCCCGCTCCTACATACGAAACTCCGCTGGGAGGGCTTTCGGGCTTTTACGCCGCGGTTACTCCCGACTATGCGCCGATTGCGGGACGCATCGACCCGTATATGTTCTGGGGCATAATCGGCTTGACGGCTATTTCCAGCCCGATTCTCATTCTTCTCTTCGCTAGGATCATCCGCTCCACCAGCGAGATAAAAACGGAAGAAAAGGCGGCTGAGTAGTTTATTATTTGCGCTTACTTAAAAATTTTGCGCATTTTTATGCCGCTTCCGATTTGCGCCGCAAACGGCGGTTTTTTAAGGGTTTTAAAGCAATTTTGCGGCAAAATAAATTTGCATTTCGAAAAAAAAAATATAATATCTTTTTGAAATTTCGCTGGAGCGAGTACCCGGCGGGCGCTTTTAAGCCCGCTTTTTTATTGTTTAAACCAAGGATGCGCGGCATATGGCTCTTCCCGACGAAACCGACGCCCTGTCGAAGCTGAACGACCGGGAGCTGAAATTTTGGGGAGTAATAGACGACCTCGTCGAGAAACTGGGTTTTCGTCTAACCGACGTCGAGTTCGGCGGCGGCGCGCGCGGAAGAGTCTCCATTCGCCTTTACATAATGAGTCAAACGGGGGTTACCTTGAAGGACTGCGAAACCGTCAGCCGCGAAGTGGCGTCGCATCTTGAGGTTACCGATTACATAAAGGGGAGCTACACGCTCGACGTAAGCAGCGCGGGGCTTACGCGTAGCCTAAAAAGAAGAGCGCACTTCGAGGAAGAAATCGGAAACGAAGCGTCGTTCGTATTCAAAGGGGATTTTCACGGAATGCACAAAGAGGTGGGCGTTATCGAAGCCGTATTTGAAAAACAGGGGAAGATTTTTATAAAAGCCAAGTTCAACGACCAAGTTTACGACATACCGATGACCGCGCTTGCGAGGGCGAACAAGCACTTCGCCATGTAATAAATCAAAACAACGACCGCTTGCTGAAAAATAAAAAGGCGAACAGATAAAGATGAGCGTTAAGGCAAGTTTAAACTACCTTGTTATATACTAAGAAGGAGGCGTATCGTGGGCAACCTAAATTTCCTCATCGAACAGGTTAGCAAAGAGAAGGGCTTCGACAAAGAGATAATAATCGACGCTCTGAAAGAGGCGATGATTAAAGCGGCCCAGAGGCGCTATAACGTCGAGAACGCCTCCAGCATCGAGGCGATTTATAACGAGACCGAAGGCGAAATCGAGCTGTTCCAGTTCAAGACCGTCGTCGAAGTCGTAGAAACGCCCGATTATCAAATTGATTTGGAAGAGGCTCGCAAGCTCGACCCGGCAGCCGAGCTGGGCGACGAGCTGGGCGTTAAGCTGGAAGTCGGCGAATTCGGCCGCATCGCCGCGCAGGTCGCCAAGCAGATTATCGTCAATAAAATGCGCAACGCCGAGCGCGAGCTCGTTTACAACGACTACAAAGACCGCAAGGGCGACATCATCGCCGGAACGGTGCGCCGCATCGAGCGCGGAAACATAATCGTCGATTTAGGCAGGGCCGAAGGAATGCTCCCCGCGAAAGAGCAGTCCAGCCGAGAAAATTACCGCGTCCGCGACCGCATTCTTTGCTACGTCAAAGAAGTTTCCCGCACGGCGCGCGGCCCGCAAATCATTCTCTCCCGCACCGACGAAGGGCTGCTTATAAAGCTGTTCGAGATGGAAGTTCCGGAAATAGCCGAAGGCATCGTCATAATAGTCAGCGCCGCCCGCGAAGCCGGCAGCCGCAGTAAAATAGCGGTAACCAGCCGCGACAGCGACGTCGATCCGGTCGGAGCCTGCGTCGGCATGAAAGGAACGCGCGTTCAGAATATCGTTCAAGAAATGCGCGGCGAGAAAATCGACATCGTTCCATGGAACCCAGATCCGGTGAAGTTCGTCTGCAACTCATTGGCTCCCGCCGTCGTCAGCCAAGTTGTGGTGGACGACGAGGAAAAGGTCATGGAAATAACGGTTCCCGACGACCAGCTCTCGCTCGCCATCGGCAAGAAAGGGCAGAACGTCCGTCTGGCCGCGCAGCTTACCGGCTGGAAGCTCGATATACAGTCCGAGTCCAAAGTCGAGAAACTGGCGGAAATCGCGCGCGATTTGTTCACGAAGATACGCGGAGTCAACGAAGAACTCGCCATGACCCTGACCCGTTTGGGCTTTATGTCGCTTGAAGACATTTACACGACGGAAATGGACGATTTGCGCATAATCCCCGGTCTTAACGAAGAGCTTGCCAAAGACTTAATTAACAACGCCCGCAGGCTCGCCGACGAACAGGTAATGGCGCTTGACAGACACAAGCAGGAAATCGAACGGCGCAAGCAAAAACAAAGAGAGAAGCAGGCGGAGCTTTCCAAGAGCGAAATCGCCAACCACGAGCTCGGCAGAATACGCTTAATAGACGAGCAGATACTCGCGCGTCTTTTGGCGAGAGGATTCACCTCGCTGCTGGATATTGCCAAAGTAAAAGACCCGGACAAGCTGGCGGACGAGCTCGGATTCGCTCGGCGCAAAGCCAGAAGAATGGTTCATTTGGCCAAGCAAAAGCTGCCTAAGGTTCATCCGGAGCTGTTCGAGGACGGCGCGCCTCCGGCGGGAGTGGACATGCCTTGGTACACCCCGGACATGCTGCCGCATCCGGCCGAGCATCCCGCGGAGCAAAAACCTGCGGAGCCTACGCTTGACAGCGTTTTCGGCCCCAAGAAGGAAGAGCCGCAGCCCGAATAAACGGCGGCGGAACGAAGAATTAATGCGAAAGACTTTATATGAGCAAAACCGCGATTAGAACGTGCTGCGGATGCGGGGAAAAGGACGAGAAGTCCGCGATGCTGCGCCTTGCGGCAGCCGGAAAAGAAGTCCTTCCCGATCCAGACGGCCGGCTAAATGGACGCGGAGCTTATTTGCACTTAAAAACCGAATGCTTTTATTCGCCGTCCGCGACTGCCGGAATAAGACGCTCGCTTAAAATTAAAGACGCGCGTTTCGAGCCCGACGCGGCCTTGGATTATGCCGCTAAACGCGGGGCGGAAAAGCCCGAAACAGATTGTATTAAACGCCGGATCTCATCTTGCGAAACAGGCAAAAAGAGAGGCTTATTGAATGGCTAAAACGCAAATTTTCAAACTGGCCAAGGAACTGGGGCTTTCCACTACGGTAATGATGGAAATCGCCAAAGAAGCCGGAGTGCCGGTCAAAACCAACATGGCTTCAATCGACGAGAATCAGGAGCGCCAAATAAGGGAGTACTTCAAAAAGAAGGAAAAGGGAGCCTTGATTGAAGAGCGTCAAGCGCAGAAGGACGGCGCGCCCAAAACGATAATCCGCCGCAAGAAGGCGGAGCCTGCGCCCGAACCTGAGCCGACGCCGGAACCGGCGCAGCCTGAGGAAGAGCTAGTCGAAGCCGAGCCTCTGAAAGAAACCGAAGAGACGATCGCGGCGGAAACGGAGACCGCAAAGGAATCCGCCGTCGAGCCGGAGCGTGAAGCCGAAGAGCCCCAAGGCGAAGAAGAAGCGCTTGCAGAAGCAGCCGTCAAAGCGGATGAGCCGAAAGCCGAATCCAAAAGCGAGGAAACCGCAGAAGCCGAGGAAACCGCTCAACCCGAAGCCGCCGAGCCTGAAGTTGCGGACGCAGAAGCGGAAGCTCCTAAAGAGGACGATTCCAAGGACAAGAAGAAGCCCGCGAAAAAAGTTCAGAAACCCAAGCAGGTTTCAACCATACTTGGGCGCATTGAAATTAAACCCGAGCCGGTAAGGCAGCGCCCGCAGCGTCCGGCGCCGCAGCGTCCGGCAAGCAGACCGAAACCCAAGGACGAAGTAGTCGATGCGACTCCGGTCGTCGATCAGAAAGCCAAAGAGAAAAAATCCGACTCTTACGCCGAAGAAACCGTCATCGGCGGCCACCGCAAACGCAAGGTCGTTCAAGACCTTTACCCGGAAGGACTGAAACGTCAGGCGAAGAAAAGAAAGACGGTCGCGGAAGAAGGGCCGTTGAAGAGCGTGGTAAAATCGCTTAAAATAGCCGAATCCATACAAATAGCGGAGCTTTCGCGCCGCATGGGATTAAAAGCCGCGGAAGTCATTAAAAAACTCTTCGAACTCGGAATGATGGTTACTGCGAACCAGATTATCGACTTTGAGACGGCATCCATCGTCGCCTCCGAGTTCGACTGTCAAATCGAACGCTCAGGCTTCGAGGAGGACAACTTCCTGCGCGAAGAAGAATCGCCGGAAGAGGATTTGGTGGTGCGTCCGCCTGTAGTAACGGTTATGGGACACGTCGATCACGGCAAAACCACTTTATTGGATTACATACGCCGCACGAACGTAGCGGCGAAGGAAGCGGGCGGCATAACGCAGCATATCGGCGCGTATCTCGTCGAACTTAAGACCGAAAAGGTCAAGGGAAAGATAGCCTTTATCGACACGCCGGGCCATGAAGCGTTTACCCGCATGCGCGCCCGCGGAGCCAAGATTACCGACATCGTCATTCTGGTCGTGGCCGCCGACGACGGCGTCATGCCGCAGACAGTCGAAGCGATTAACCACAGCCGCGAAGCGAAGGTGCCGATAATCGTCGCGATTAACAAAATAGACAAGCCCGACTCGAACATCCCGCGCCTAAAAAACGAGCTGATGGTGCAAGGACTCGTCCCTGAAGATCTCGGCGGCGACACCATAATGGTGGAAGTAAGCGCCAAGAAGGGCGACAACGTCGAGAAACTGCTTGAAATGGTTTTATTGCAGGCAGAAATTATGAATCTGCGCGCCAATCCGAAGAAGCGCGCCAAGGGAGTCGTGGTCGAGGCTAGGCTGGAGCGCGGCAAAGGCCCAGTAGCTACCGTTCTCATTCAAGACGGAACGCTGCGCGTCGGCGACCATTTCGTAGCCGGAGCCATATGCGGCCGCGTGCGCAACATGCTCGACACTCAAGGAGGAACGCCGGTTAAGCAGGCGCCTCCAAGCTCAATGGTGCAGCTATTGGGCATCGACGAAGTGCCGGAAGCGGGCGAGAATTTCGTCATCGTTAAAGACGAAAAGGACGCCAAGCGCCTGGCCGAGCACCGCGCGCTTAAGATTAAGGAAGCCGCCATAGCAAAAGCGGGCAAAGCGCGCTTGGAGCAGATGCTCAAGAAGATTCAGGAAGGCGAAGCGAAGAGCCTCAAACTCATAATCAAGGGCGACGTACAGGGCTCCATAGAAGCTCTGGCCGACGCGCTGGTTAAACTTTCCAACGACGAAATTAAAGTTGAAGTTATCCACGCGGCGGTCGGCGGAATTACCGAGAACGACATCATGCTCGCCAGCGCCTCCGACGCGGTTATCATCGGCTTCAATATCAGGCCGGAAGCTAAGGTTCTCCCCATCGCGGCGCGCGAGGGCGTGGAGATAAAGCTCTCGAATATTATTTACGAAGCGGTGGACATGATAACGCAGATGCTCACAGGCATGTTATCGCCGACGTTTGAAGAGAAAGTGCTCGGCCACGCCGAAGTGCGCCAGATATTCAACATCGCTAAAGTCGGCACCATTGCGGGGTGCTTCGTCAACGACGGCAAGATTACGCGCGACGCCAGCGTCCGCCTGCTGCGCGACCAGAAAATCGTTCACACAGGCACGCTTTCCAGCCTCAAGCGCTTCAAGGACGACGCAAAGGAAGTCCAGCAAGGGCAGGACTGCGGTTTACTGATGTCCAACTATAACGACCTCAAGCCCGGCGACGTGATAGAGGCGTTCATTATGGAGAAGAAGGCGGGCGAGCTGAAACCCGCAAGCGAGCCTTCATCCAAGAAATAACGGGAGAAAAACATTGAAAGACGCAAGAAGCGAGAAGAGAAAGTCGCGGCTTGAAGAAGAAATCAAGCGCATACTGGGCGAGGCGGTATCGGGCCTGCGCAAGTCCGCGCCGCCCGACGAGCGCCTTTCGCTGCTCACGATTACCAACGTCGAGCTCAACGCCGACAAGAGCGTGGCAAAAGTTTACTTTGACTGCTACATGGCCGGAACGACCCCTTCCGCCGCGCTGGATATTATTGAAGAGAACAAAGGATGGCTTCGCAAAGCGGTGTCGCTGGGGCTGCCGAGAATAAAGACGCCCGCTCTGGAATTCCGCCACGACAGTCTGTTTGATGCGAGCATGCAGATGGAGGAAGTCTTCCGTAAGATTAAAAGCGAAAGAGGATAAAAGTGAGCGCGCCGGACAAAGCGCAAATCGAGAGAGCCGCAAGCCTTATTAAAGCCGCAAGCGACGTTTTAATCGTCTCTCACGAAAACCCCGACGGCGACGCGATAGGCTCTACTCTGGCTATGCTCGGCGCCTTGAAGGAAGCTGGCAAGCGCGCGACGGCCTATAACGCAAATAAAGTCCCCTACTTCCTCGATTTTCTCCCCGGCGCAGACGAAATTATTAACGAACTGCCCGGCGGGGACGCGGCCTACGACTTAATAATTTTTCTCGATTCAAGCTCGCTGGATCGTTTCGGCGGGCCGATAGGCGAAAATTACAAACGGCTATGCCGAGGACAAACAATTAAAATCGACCACCACGAAACGCTTTCGCCGTTTGCCGACGTTGAAATAATAGACGCCGAAAGCGCTTCAACCGGCGAGCTGGTCTTCGCGTTTTTAAAAGAGAACGGCTTCGTTGTTTCGCCGCAAACCGCCACCTGTCTTTACTGCGCGCTCGCGACCGACACCGGATTTTTCCGGTTTTCAAACGTTAAGGCGCAATGCTTTGAAACCGCGGGCGAACTGCTTAAACTTGGAGCCGACGCATTTCTTGTCGCCGACCGTTTTTACAACAGTCAGCCGATAGGCCAGCTAAAAATGACGGCGCGCGTTTTGGGAACGCTCGAAACGCATTGCGGCGGTCAGGTCGCGTTCATTCATTCCCGAAAGGAATGGGAGGCCGAGTTCGGCGTCGGAAGCGAAGTTTACGAAGGTTTTTCAAACCTTCCGCGCAGCGTCAAGGGAGTTAGGGTCGCGGTCTTCTTCAAAGAGTCAAGCCCGCGCAAATACAAGCTGAGCATTCGCAGCTCAAAGGACGTGAACGTAGCTAAGGTCGCCGAAGCGTTCGGCGGCGGCGGGCACAAATCGGCAAGCGGCGCGACGCTTGAGATGCCGCTGGACGAAGCCAAAGCCGCGGTTCTAGCCGAAATAAAAAAACGACTCTAAAACCCCGCAAAATAAAAAAACGCGCCGAAGCGCGTTTAAATGCAAATTAAATTCGTTTTACGGATGAAAAGAAACGCCTTTCTTGGGCGGCAGACGCCGCGGCGGAATGTATAAATTCTCAACAACTTTGCAGGCTGCGCGTATTTTCTTTTTACCGCCTTTCGCGTCGTGTTCCACCACCACTCCGGCAATTCCCCCTTTGTTTGTAGGAATAAAATATACGCGCCCCGCGTTAATAAGATTGCGTTTCAACCTGTTTGCTTTCATTATCGCCGTAACCGTGCTTCCGTATTTGCGCGCTATAGAACCTAAGCATTCACCCTGCTTTACCTTGTGCATTACGCCGGTCGGCTCTTTTTCCTTTTCTTTTACGTTCTTGTCCTTAGCGTCGATTTCCTTAGGCGGTTCGTTGGCCTTCTTCTCGGCTAGTTTTGTAACGATAATGCCCAGCTTTTGCGCGCGCGGGTTGTAGAACCTTACGTGATAATGGTTGCGGTGGCGTCTTACGTGCTGAATTAAAGGCTTGTTGCCGTTTTCGCGCTTGAAAATGACATCGAGCCAATCTTTATCTTCGCCGATTGAAAGCGCGTAGTCGTAAAGAAGTTTTTGAATGCTTCTATCAAGCAGTATAATCTGAACGTCGGTTTTGGTAATCAGCGCCTTAACCAAAGCCCAATTACGCGGCAAGTCGAGGTTCGACTTATTGCCGTAGTCAAAGCGTCTGCTGACTCCGTTTTTAAAGTAAAACCCAATATCGACGTCGCGGCCCGACTGATGACTGCGGTGCGGGCGCAGTTTGCCTCCATTGGGAGCCGACAAGTTGCCGACCGCCAGAGGCCAAGTGTCCGGATATTCTTCAACGACCGCATTAATAGCCGTCTGGATGTAATCTACGGTCTCCTGCGTTCCCCATTTCTTCGCCGGATTAGTAACGAACCAATTCTTGCCTTCGGGCATTTCCACGCTGTTCATCTGCCCGCCGCATCCGGGAGAACCCAAAGAGACGGAACCGAGTTTCTTCGGGTCTTCTTCGTAATACTGTTCAATCTGTCCCCACGTTAAATCCTTAACGTATTTTGGGCGGCTGTTTTTGTCTTCGGGAGTGTCTTCCTTTGCGTTTTCAAGAACGATTTCCTCTTCAACGTCTTCGTCTTCAATCTCGCCTTCTTCCTCGTTCTCGGCGACAGGATCTTTTTCCTCCTCGTTTTGCGCGCCGTCTTTGTTAGCGTCCTTGACGTCCGGTTTATTTTCTTTTTTATCGGCTTTTTCTTCGGCCTTGTTCGCCGCTGCGTTCGGCTGTCCATTCTTCGAAGGCGGCTCTTTTGTTTCGTCTTTAGCCGCGGCTTTTTGTTCTTTCTTTTCTTCCTTCTTTTCTTCTTTCTTTTCTTCTTTTTTAGCCGCGTCTTTGTCTTCGTTCGTCTCTTTCTTCGCCTCTTTCGCGTCGGCGGCTTCTTTAACTTCTTTGGGTTCTTTCGAGTCTTTGGCGTCCGCAGTCTGCTGCGCGGCAACGGTTACTTTGTTATTTGACTTATCGTCCGCCTGCTTGTCGGCGGCGGCTAAAAAGACTGGGGCGGCGATTAAAGGCAATAACGCCCCGTAAAGGAATATTTTCATCCAGTTCATAGGCAACTCTCTAAATGTTCAAAGCGCCGGTTAAAAGGCTATTGCCTTTTTAATTGTTTGCCGCGATTCGCGGACTTAAAATAAAAGGTGCGTGCGCAGTCGTATGACGTTTACATATACATTTATATTAAAGGGTTGCGCCCGTGTCAACAGTCTAGGCTCATTTTTTACTTTCAATCGGTTAAAAATGCTAATACAAAAGCGATGCAAAGCTAACGCAACGCTAATACAAACCGTAAACGCGATGCGCCAAAAGAAGCAAAGAACTAATTATGCGCCGCTTTATAGCGACAATAATTAGTTGGGCGCGCCTAACATTGCTTTCAATCGAAGCGGAGCGGCTAATTTAAAAAGAGGCTGACGTTTTACTTGCAAGCCTTGAGCAAATCCTCGAAGTTAGCGCCTTCGCGGGTTTTCGCCATCGCCTCTTCCACGCGAGCCCACGCTGGATCGCTTTTAACAGAAACCGAGGCGCCTAGGTTGGCGAGGCGGCTTCGCGCCTCAGCCACGGTGAGCTTGATAGCAGGCAGAGCCGGAAGATAGGCAGAGTCCGGGGACGAAAGGCGAATCATGTCGGCGGCTGAGAGAGCGGCGGCCGCGTTTTCAATCGCTTCCTCCGGCAGCCCCCATTCGCGGGCGAGCGACCTGCTTGTAGGGGCGGGTTTGCCGTCGTCGAACCGCCTCATCGTCTCAAGAAGAAGACGAAGCGCTATAAGCTCGCGGCTTTTTACCGAAAGCTGGTTTTTAGCGACGGTCTGTTGCTTGGCGTAACTTTCAACGTTGTTTAAAACGTACGCCAGCTCGCAGCCAAGCAGCACGATAAGCCACGAAATATCAATCCATATTATAGTCAGCGGCAGCGCCGCGATGGACGAATAAATGGCGTTATATCGAGCCACGCCTATTTGCCCCGCAACGTACAGATAAAGCACAAGCCTGTAAATCGTTCCGGTAACGATTCCCGCGGCTATCGCCGGTATGAGCGGCACTTTTCTGTTCGGAAGAACTAGGAAGAGAAAAGCGAAACTAATCCATAAAAGGACGTAACTTAAAAGCGCGGCGAAAAGCTGCCCCGCGCCGTGCGGCAGAATGGAAGTCGGCGCGTAGCGCGCAACCATGCTGGACGAGATTGCCTGCAAATAACCGGCGACCATCAGCAGTATCGGCGAGAATATCAGAATGCTAGTGTAGTCGGTTATCTTGCGGATGATGGCGCGCCCTGTTTTTACTCGCCAAATGTCGTTGAAAGCCTTTTCTATTTGACTCAAAAGATTGATTGACGTGTAAAATAAAAATACGATTCCCGCCATGCCGATGCTTTGAAAGTTGGTGTTCTCTACGTAGGAAAGAACCTTGTCAGCGACCTCCTGCATGCTGCCGAGCTGAGCGACCGAATCGAGGATGTACTTTTCTTTCAGCGCTTCCCACATCCCCGTTCCTTTGGCGACGACGAAAAGAACCGCGAAGAGCGGCACTATTGAAAGCACCGCGACGCTCGTAAGCGCGTGAGCGCGGATGGTAAGAGAGTCGGAAATCGCCTCTTTTGCCAAAAACGCAATGACGCGCAACAACTTTACGCCCAAACGCGGCGCCCGCTTCATCGTCGCAACTTCCATGCCCCACAGCCGGTTTATAAAAAAATCCTTCGTCTCCTCGAAAAGTCTGACGGCCTTAGATCGTTTGTCGCGTTTCTTCTCGTTGTCGGCCATTTACCCGCCTTACGCCAAAATCAGTTTGTCGCCTTCGTCGGGCTGCAAAATCTCGCCCGAAAAGCCGGCCGCCCGCGCCTCGGCTAAGCCTTGTTCCTTGTCGTAAATAGGGCTGCGGTGCGTAAGAACGAGCGTTTTGACCGAGCCCGCCGCCGAGGTCTGCGCCGCTTCCATAACCGACATATGCCCCGATGATTTCTTCTGTTCGGCAAGGAATGTCGCGTCCATAATGGCGGCGTCCGCGCCTTTAACAAGCTCGCCGAGCCTGTGGCAGACGTCGGTATCGGCGCTGTAGGCAAGCGTTTTGCCGCATGCGGCAACCCTAAAACCGAGCGTCTCGACGAAGTGGCTCATTTTATTTACAGACAGCTCGAACAGCTCGTTGGCGTACGTGTCGCGGTCGTTCATAACCACTCGAACGACCTCGAAAGTTTTAGGAACGAACGCGCCGCGGAAAAAATTGTTGAGCGCGTCTATGTATTCAAATACCGACGGCGGGCCTATTATAACCAGCGGCTTCGTCCGCAGGTAGCCCGGCGTGTAAAGCAAAGCTTGAAACCAAATCATAATATCCGATATGTGGTCGGGGTGCGCATGCGACAACAGAATATAATCTATGTCGTCGTATTGGTAGCCGTATTTAAACAGCCTGTACTGCGCGCCGCTTCCCATGTCCATTAAAACGGCTCTACCGTTTATGTTGAGAACGTAACAAGCCGTGTTGTTTGTCTGATTGAAAACTCCCGTCCCCGTGCCTAGAAAATGAACTTCAAAACCGCTCATTCGTTTCCTCCAATCGCTAAAAATGCCGCCGCAGTTTCGCCCTCGGCTTACGCCGGACCTGCCGCCGATCCTTCCCTTCGTCTGCGCGTAATCCACCGCTTAAAGACCGCATTAATTCCGTCGTCGTTTTTATCTATTAAATCGAACAATTTTTCATGCAAATTCATAAGTAGTTTGCAGCGCTCGTTGGTCGGCATTCTGCCGAAAATGTCTCCCTGTTCCGCGTAATTGAAGACCGGACAGACGCCGCAGTAAGGCTTATAAACGCATTGGTCGCAGCCGGGTATGCCGTCCTGACAGCTCGCCATAGCCATGACCTTGGTGGTGTCGTGCTCGATTACGCTCTTGTAGTCGCTGATTCCCGCTTCGCCCAGCAGGAATATCTCGTCGCCCATCTCGAAGACCATGCGCGCCTCGTCGCACGTGAAAATCTTGCCGTCGTAGTTGTAGGCAAGCTGGCCGATGCCGGCGCCGCACGGCGAGCGAAGCTCCATGTAATTAGGGTCTTCGTCCGACAGGATGCGCGTTAAAACTATAGCCGCCTGCCTCTCAAGGATTTCGGTTCCGGCTGCGTTCAGCTGCAATATATAGTCAAGAGTATCGTTGTAAAAAGCGTTGAACTCCTCGATAGAATAGCCGATTGAGCTCCAAGCCTTTTTGCCGAAGCCGAAAGGATTGAGCGGACGCAGATGAATGGTGTTGCGGCCTAGCTTGACGTATTCGTCCACAATCTTTTTTCCGCCCAGCTTAAGCGACTCCTTGCTGACCGTAAGCAGAACGTCAACATGGTGGGTCTTGGGGTCCATCCCCAGCGCTTTGTAGCGATCCTCGATAACCTTCATCCACGAAGTCGTAAGCTCGTAACTGGAACCGCCCGTGTACGGACGGTTTTTATTATGCAGCTTTTCCGGCCCGTCAATCGACGTGCACAGGTAAATATCCTCAGCGATCAGCTTATCGAGCTTGGCGCCGTCCATGAGACTTAAATTCGTTACGACGCTGAAAGCGAGTTCCTTTTTTTCCTGCTTGTTTTTCTCGCGAGCGTAGTCGATTACAAAATCGACTACAGGCCAGTTTGCAAGCGGCTCGCCGCCTTGAAACTCTATATTAATGGCCGAATTGGGAGTAGTAAAAATGAAATCGACCGCTTTTTTAGCCGTATCGATGGTCATATCGTATTCGGCTTTTTCCATGCCGCGTTTGCTGGCGTGGCAGTAAACGCAGTTGTAGTTGCAGCGAAGGGTAACAACCAATATGTGCAGATTTGGCCCCTTCTGCGCGAATGAATACCTATTTTGATATTTGTAAAACGCTCGTTTGAGCATTTCGTCGTTGATGAAAAAATTCTTTTTATCGAGCTCTTTGTAAAGGTCGCTTTCTTTGCTCAATTCGCCTTTTACAAGCGCGTCGAAGTCGGCTTTTTGCAAAATTGCGAAATCCCCCGTATCCGTCGTCGCCAACACCCTTCCATCCTTCCACGGCTTAAAGCGCAAGTAATTAAGTTCCTTCGATATTTTTCCAATATTACTTCTTGCCATGTTAAATTTCGTCCTCATTTTGCTTTCTGAACCGTCGCGTACAGCGCGTAGTTCGCAAATTCTTCTTTTATCATGTCCAGCACGTCCGGATCAACCTTGTCGAACGATACGACATGGTACCCCCGCTTCTCGCCGAGCGTAATTACGGCGAGATGGTCGAACGCCGCTTTGGCGGCCTTCACGGCCGTCTTCGGATACAGCTTTTTTTCAAGCAGCAGCTCAAGCATCGTTAAATCCTTTCTTTATAACTTTTCTCTATAAGTAATATTTTATCATTTTAATTGCAAATCGCGTTTAGGGCAAGCAAAAATAATCGCCTTAGCATACCCGCCGCAGCTCATTCCCAGTTTGCCCGACTAGTAAATATGGCGCATTCCTCGCCCGGCTTGTATTAAAACAATATCGACGCTTATCCGTCAAACTGCTAACTTTAAATTCCTTCGGGATTTTGCAAGTAAAATATTTTTTTTTTACTTGAGCCGTCCGCAATTTCCTCCTCTTTTTAACCGAAACCTTTGCGCATGTCGGCTTATTTGCCCCAGCGCCAGTCGCGGACTTCCGGCATATCCTCGCCGTGTTTGACTATGTACTGCTTATGCTCTATAAGTTTGTCTTTCAAATGCTGGCGAAGGTACGCGGCGCGCTGACCAAGCCGCGGAACGCGGTCAATCACGTCAAGCGCGAGGTGGAAGCGGTCGAGATCGTTTAATACCACCATATCGAACGGCGTGGTCGTCGTCCCTTCTTCTTTGTAACCGCGAACGTGAATGTTTTTATGGTTGTTGCGCCTGTAAGTTAGGCGGTGAATCAGCCACGGATAACCGTGGAACGCGAAAATGACGGGCTTGTCCGAGGTGAACAACGCGTCGAACTCCTTGTCCGAAAGCCCGTGCGGATGCTCGCTCTGCGGTTGAAGCGTCATAAGGTCTATCACGTTTACTACTCTTATCTTCAGGTCGGGTACGCGCTTGCGCAGTATGTCCACGGCTGCGAGAGTCTCCAGAGTCGGAACGTCCCCAGCGCACGCCATAACAACGTCCGGGTCGCCGTCCGCGTCGTTGCTGGCGAATTCCCATATGCCTATTCCGGCGGTGCAGCGCTTAATCGCTTCGTCCATGTTAAGCCACTGAGGAGCGTTCTGTTTGCCGGCCACAATTACGTTGACTTTGTCTCGGCTGCGCAAACAATGGTCGGTTACGCTCAACAGCGTGTTTGCGTCCGGCGGAAGGTAAACCCTTATTATGTCGGCCTTCTTGTTGACGACGTGGTCGATGAAGCCCGGGTCCTGATGCGAGAAGCCGTTGTGGTCCTGCCTCCAAACGTGCGACGTCAGCAGGTAGTTAAGCGAGGCGATCGGACGCCGCCAAGGTATATGCTTGCAGGCTTTCAGCCATTTGGCGTGCTGGTTGAACATCGAATCGACGATGTGAATGAACGCCTCGTAGCAGGAGAAGAAGCCGTGCCTTCCGGTCAGAAGATACCCTTCAAGCCAGCCTTGGCACTGATGCTCGGACAGCGTTTCCATCACTCGACCGGCGCGCGCCGTATGATCGTCGGTAGGCAGTATCTCGCCCATCCATACGCGGTCGGTCGCCTCAAAAGCCGCGCCCCAGCGGTTGCTCGACGTTTCGTCCGGACTGAAAACGCGGAAGTTGGCGTTGTCAAAGTTGCGTTTAATAACGTCGCGAATGAACGTTCCCTGCACGCGGGTCGCCTCGGCGTCAACAGCTCCCGGAGTTGGAACTTCAACGGCGTAATCGCGGAAATCGGGCAGTTTGAGGTCCTTCAGCAGCGCGCCGCCGTTGGCGTGCGGGTTCGCGCCCATGCGTTTCGCGCCTTTCGGAGCCATTTCAGCGATTTCCGGCAGCAGCGTACCATTTTCGTCGAACAGTTCTTCGGGTTTGTAGCTTTTTAGCCAATTTTCGAGCAACTTCAAATGCCCTTCGTTGCCCCGAACCTCGGAGAACGGAACCTGATGGCTGCGGTAAGAGCCCTCGACGAGTTTGCCGTCCGCTTCTTTCGGCCCCGTCCACCCTTTCGGCGTGCGCATTACTATCATAGGCCACGCGGGGCGCGACGCGTCGCCTCCCTTGCGCGCCTTCTCCTGTATCGCCTTTATCTCGGCAACGATTTCGTCCATAACTTGCGCCATAAGCTCGTGCATGACCGCGGGGTCTTCGCCCTCGACAAAGTAAGGCTTATAGCCGTACCCCTTGAAAAGATGTTCAAGTTCCTCGTCGCTGACGCGGGCCAATACCGTCGGCCCGGCTATTTTATATCCGTTGAGGTGAAGTATCGGCAGAACCGCGCCGTCCAGAGCCGGATTTAAAAACTTGTTGGAGTGCCAGCTCGTCGCCAGCGGACCGGTCTCCGCCTCGCCGTCGCCGATCACGCAGCAGACGAACAAATCGGGGTTGTCGAACGCCGCGCCGTACGCGTGCGAAAGCGCGTAGCCCAGTTCGCCGCCTTCGTGAATCGAGCCCGGCGTTTCAGGCGCGACATGGCTTGGTATTCCGCCGGGAAAAGAGAACTGTTTGAACAGTTTGCGCATTCCTTCCGCGTCGCGGGAAATGTTAGGGTAAACCTCGCTGTAAACGCCTTCGAGATACGTGTTGGCGACGAGCCCTGGACCGCCGTGCCCAGGGCCGGTTATGTATATCGCGTTCAGGTCAAATTTTTTAATGGCGCGGTTCATGTGAACGTAAATAAAGTTTAGTCCGGGCGTCGTGCCCCAGTGGCCTAAAAGGCGCGGCTTGACGTGCTCGGCCTTCAGCGGTTCGCGCAGAAGCGGGTTGTCGAAGAGATAAATCTGCCCAACGGAGAGGTAGTTCGCGGCTCGCCAATAGGCGTTCATAAGGCGAAGCTCCTCGCGGGAGAGAACGCTTTTATCGATGTTTTTATTAGTTGCAGCAATCTTTGCAGCCATAGTTACCCGCCTTTCTTATATGGTTGATTTTTTGCGTCAGCATCGGTATTCATGCGCAATAATTTACCGCATGACGAACGTAATGTCAAAGCGAGCGAATGTTTTGTTTGTCAATGTCCCCGACTTATAGTCGCAAAAAAAGGCGCCCTCAAATCTATTGGCAATGCCGCCGTAGAGTTTTAGACAAAAAAAAATCCCGTCCTTCGCGTTTAAAGACGGGATTTAATTTAATAAAACAACGCCGCCGCTATTTTACCGGTTGTACGCAGCGCGCGCCGGCAGTGTTTCCCATGGCGACGGAGTAAATTCCCGCGCTTGCAAAATTGACTTCGTAGTAATTCGCCGCGTTCGGGCCTGGGGTTGAAGACCACATCCAACCGCATTCCGTCGAACTGAACGGATTCAATCTTGACGTTTGATAGCACCCTTTATCCGGGCCTTCTTTGCTAGGGCACCCCGAACAGGAATTTTCTCCGGCCTCTTTGCACTTATCGCACCCCGCTATTATGCTCTGAAGTTCGGCCAGGGTAGGCAGACGCCATTCGGAATACTCGTCCAAAATTAACTCTTCGCAGAATAATTCCGCCTCGTTAAAAACCAAATATTCAGAATGAGGCGTTATCATCCAAGCGAGATTAGTTCTACTGTCAACATAAACGCTCGAGCTGACCGTCTCTTCGCCTTCCGTCGTTTCAGAAGGGTCGTTCTCAATTTCGCTCAAGTCCGTTGTTTCTGTCGTTCCGTCGTCGTCGCCGTCTTGATTGGAATAAGGAACGCACTCGCCGCCTACTTCTATAAAACCCGCTTCGCATATACATCTGCCGTTGAATTCTCGTCTGTTTGGGCCGCAGCCTTCATCGGAGCCGCAGCCGTAAACGCAAAGAAAGAAAATCGCCGAAAACGCCGCAAATACCGCCGCGACGACCTTAATTGCCGAATCATTTTTTGAAGCCGCCATATATTTCCTCTTTTTAATAACGCTCAAACCGATGAGTAATTATAATTTACGCTATGGCGTTTTGTCAAGTAAAGAGAACCCTACGACGATTTTTACCTCTGACCCGTTCCCTCTTTCGCTCAATCCGAAAGAGGGCTCGTCCGTCGCCAAACGGCATCGGCGGAATTTTTATAGCGTTTCTCGAATGTCCTTTCCTATTGAAATTCCTTTTTCCGTTCACTCCAAATTGTTGCTCGGCAATCGCATCAAGGCGCGCATACGCTCGACGAGTTGGAAACAAAAAAATCTCCTCTTTCGTCCATTTAATTTACGGTTTGTTTTATGGCCTGCCAATCCAGCGTCGATAACCGCAAAGCATTTTTTCAAACAGTTAATGCGGCCGCCGCATTACTTGGCTAAAACGGTTTTCACCTCAAATTTTGGCGGATTTTCAATTGTCTTTTTAACCGCGCACTGCTCCGCCGAGCGCACCACAGCATCGTAATATTGTTTCGGGAATTCGGGCGGAACTTGTATTTCAATAGCTATTTTGCCGATTCCGCCCATCGGGGAAGGTTCTAGCTTTTGAACGATTTTTATTCCGTCGGTCGGTATGTCTCTGCGGTCGCAGAACGCTTTGACGTAAACGCCCGCGCACGTCGCCAATGATGCCAGAAAAAGAATGAAGGGGGAGGGCGCGCTGTCGTCGCCGCCCGCGTCAACCGGCTGATCTGTTATAATCGTGTAACCCATATACTCCGCGTCAACGCGCCTTTTACCGGGAAAGGTAACTACGAAATCCTGCGAATTTGCTCCAGCCATGAGAATTCTCCTTTTCAATTTATAATGAAGTAAATGAACGTTTAAATAAGCGTTCGCATTTAAAGCGAATCAACGGCGCGGGAAAGGCGCGCCGCAACTTCAGAACCAATTTCCAAAAGTTTGTCGTTCGCGACGGCTTTCATCGATTCCGCGGGGTTTATCGCCGCGATTTCCGTCGTTTCGTCGTCCGCCGACCGCACAATTACGTTGCATGGCAGCATCGTTCCTATTTTATCTTCAATAGAAATAGCCGCAAACGCGAACTTAGGATTGCAGGCTCCGAGTATTTTATAAGGTCTAATTTCTTCGCCGAGCTTTTCTTTCATAGTTTTTTTTACGTCAATTTCGGTAATTACGCCGAAACCTTCTTTCTTCAACGCTTCCGTTATGTTGCGAACCGATTCGTCAAAGCTGACCTTTACCGTTTTGTTTATATAATAAGCCATATCAAGCCTCCTTGGCAATAAAATAATCAATTAGACAAACTTGTCTATGGTTAATTGTTAATATTAAAAAATTTAATGACGCTTTTATATTACATAATATTTGACTGATTAATTATCAGTTTGTAAACTGTTCGTTAATTAGTTCCTAATTTTGCGAACGAATCACTCAACGCTTCAAGAAAGGTTTACCGTATGAGACGTCATTCTGTCCTTACATCAAAACTCGGCCGAACGATAATCATGGCGGCGTTCGCGTCCGCGCTGTACTTCGCGCAGACGAGCGCGGCGCAGGCGGGGCCGTTCATTTTTACAGGCTTCGAGACAAGCAGTCAGGCCGCCGCCAACGCGGAAGGAGCCTACGGAACGAGTCTTTCGGCTCTGTATCTCAATCCGTCGCTTATGAACGACCTTCCTCCTACGGTTGTCATGCTGTCGTATATGCTGATGCAGAAAGACTTTAAAGTCAGCCTGATGAAGGCGCCGGCAAACAGCGAAGTTCCCCTCACCTACTACGATTCCGACGTGGGCAACGAGGCGACAGGCCTGTACCGCTCGCTGCCGACCAAGGAGCTTCCTAATAAAAAGCATAACAACGATCAAAACGGCTTCAACCATTACCTTACGCTGGGCGTAATGCACAACTTCGGCGTAAAAGATTTGCGTCTGGGGCTGGTAATGGCTCTGCCGCTTGAAGGCGCGGCCAATCTTAAAACGCACTGGGCTAACGAGCTTGAGCAAAACTTCGCCAACACCGTTCATATGATGCGTTTCGCGGAATGGAACAACATGATGAACGGCATGGCCGGCGCGTCGTACGGTTTCTTCGACAACGCGCTTCTTGTCGGAGCCAGCGCGCAGATTACGATTACTACAATAATGAAACTATATATATTCCTCCCCGACGCGAACGTAGAGGAGTCAAGCGTCTCCAACGACGTGGACGCCTCGATTAAAATCGGCGTTAAACCTATTCTCGGCGTAACATACCGCCCCTTCGATTGGCTTTCCGCGGCGTTGACGTGGAAATACAAATCAGTCATCAAAGCCGACGGTTCGGGCGTAATAACGGTATGGAACTATCACGACAATCAGGCGCCGGGCACAAAGCTGAAAATTACCAACCAGAATCTTCCTATGGTTATGTCCTACGAGCCGATGGAAGCGTCGCTCGCGATCGGCGGCAAATACGCGGGATTCACCGGCCAATTCATGGTAACATGGAGTCAATGGTCGGATTATAAAGATTTTCACGACGCAGACCCCGGCGACGCGGCGTACTTCGACATGAACCTATGGGATCCGCGCTACCCCAAAACGGGCGACGCGGCTTCCATCGCCGAACAGGCGAAGAAAATCAACGCTCAACGCAAGTCGCAGTTATACGACAAGTACAAATTCAAAGATACGTGGTCGTTCAACGCAAGCCTCGCCTACAAGTATCTTAATTGGAGCGAAGCGAAAATCGGCTTCGGCTACTACCCGACGCCCGTCCCCGACCAGTTAGGCCGCACCAATTACGCCGACAACGACGTCATGGTCGCGACCTTAGGCAATATGTTTACATGGGAAGAATTCGAGTTCGGAGTCGCGCTGCAATTTTGGAAGATGTTCGACAAAACGGTTTACAAAGACCCGACAGAAATACGAGACGAATTTTCGGACGACGCCAAAACTAAAATTGGCGGCAAGCCGATGGACGAAGCCATCGGTCTTCAGACCAACAACCCCGGTTTCCCCGGATTTAAGGTCGGCGGTTACGGAGTATTCTGCTCAGTTTCCGCGGCTTACCACTTCTAAATAAAGACAGCGAGGAAATTTCCATGAAAAAGCGTCTTATTATTATAATCGCTACGGTCGTCGCGTCAGCGGCGCTTGCTTCCGTTTTCGCCCCCGGATGCTCCAAAACTGCGGGAACCGCTATTTCCGACGGCAAAGGTTTTTACTTTAAAGAATGCGAAAACAACTCTAACTGCGGCGCGGGACGCTACTGCAACGCCGAAGGATTCTGCGCCGCCGACTGCCGCGACAGCAAAGACTGCGCTCTCTTCGGAAGCGGAATGTTCTGCACCATAAACGGCCAATGTAAAACTCAGTTCGTAAACAAGTCGTGCGATAAAAACAGCGACTGCTCAGAGGACGGCTTTTGCAACAAAGGGCTTAAATACTGCGCGCCTTATTGCGTTACTCAGGAAAACTGCAACGAATCCTGCAAGACCGGGACTCAGTACGCCGACGCTGCGTGCGCCGCATTCTGCGACAACCCGAACGTAGCCGACGCGGATAAAGCGGGCATTTGCGATGGAGACAACTGCAAAAAATGCTTCTCTGACAACCGCGATAAAACTCAGCTGGACGATACGACCTGCTTCAACTACCGCAACAAGGCTTGCAACGGATACTTTAAATGCACTCCCACCGGTTTATGCGAGCGTTTAGACGAAAACGACGTCTGCGCCTCTCACGCCGACTGCGGCCCCGGCCGTTACTGCAACAAAGCAATGTCGCCCACCGGCGACAACGCCGAGACGGGGCTTTGCGCGGTTTTCTGTTCGAGCAGAACCGACTGCGCCAATTGGTGCAACGGCTCTGAAAAATGCAAAGAGCACTGCGTAGAGTTCAACGACCCGGAAAATAAAAAATACTGCAAGGTTCCGGGAGAAAATTTAACCTGCACGCCTTTCAAGCAATGCTTGGTTAAAGACTACGAAGAATGGACCGACGCTTGGAAAGTTACCGCAGAAGACGTTGTAATTACATGCAAAAGCGATTTGGACTGCCTCTACCAAGGGTTTAAATACGCCTGCAACAGCGATAAAATATGCGCTATCGCAAGCGATACGCTCGACCTTGGAGACGGCCCCGATACGGAACCGGCGCACGACTTCGCAGGCGTATGGGGCGCTCTTATCGTAACCTCCTCTATCACGACCGGTCTGCCTATAATCGGAACGCAGAACACGTATTCGTGGAACGTTTACCTTATGAAAATTAAGCACATGAAAGGAGACAAACTTATAATCGAACCGAAGCAGTGCTACCTCAAACTTGAAAACTTTCAAGATAACGACGAACCGATGGACGAACTGGGCTGGATGATCGTTCCGCCAGAATATTACAACTCGGTCAAAGTCATACCGCGTTACGTTACCATTAAAAGCTCGGCGGTAGATACGCCGTTTTATTCGCCCGACGTTGTCGAAATCCGCGGATGCAATCTCGCCGACGAATGGAACGACGAGCTTCCGACCATCGAATCCATCGCGCAGGGAGACAACCGCGTTTACGATCAGGACGGAGACGGAAAGCCCGGCATGACGACGCTGATGGACGGAGCTTTACGCGGCGAGGTTTACACCGTTCAACGCTGGATTTCCGACCTCGAAGGATACGTTATGGCCAAGGATAAGGTCGTGGGTTATTCAAAACAAATCTCCAAACAGGAAGTAATCGGCGCGTCCAGCCCGTCTCTTATTTACAAAACCGGCACCGATATGCACAAAGACAACGACCGCAATTACTTCAAGCTGCTTAAAATGACCGAGGATACCACCTGCGACGACGTAATGAACCTGTTCAACTCCCCCGGTTCATTCCTGTATCCGGAACATCACTGCCCTGAGTGCATAAAGCATTTGAATAAAAAGAAATGAATTACGAAAAACTCTGCAAATTAATAGAGGAGGAGGCGAGGAAAGACTCCTCCTTTTTAAAATCAACTGCAGTAATTCAAGAAAACATTTTTTCTCTTAATCGAAAAGAAGTTGTCGAGCTTCTATTACAAATAGGTTCTATTCCTGAGCATATTGAGCATGATTCAAGCGAAGAAAAACTGTATGCAAAAACGGCGGACATTCTTTTAGCAAAGTCATTTCGGGAATTAGGTTTAAGCTCCGAAGTCGTTGCATCGCGGGCTAATTGCGCCGACGTTACAGCTAAAAGCGCCATTCACAATTATTCGCTTGTCGGAGACGCAAAAGCCTTTAGACTAAGCAGAACGCCCAAAAATCAAAAAGATTTCAAAGTAAAATCAATGGCCGATTGGCGGGATGACCATGACTATTCGGTTCTTGTTTGTCCTTACTACCAATATCCGAAATCGACAAGCCAAATATACGGACAAGCCTTAGACGGCAATGTTTGCCTTATCAGCTGGGAGCATTTAGCCCTTTTTTTAAGAGAAGAAATTAGAGAAACCAATTCGACAAATCTTTCAGCCATTTGGAACGTCAGCTCCCGTATGGCAGAATCGCTTACAATCAAGGAGAAAAATAATAATTTTTGCCAAAAAGAAAATGAAACAATTTGCGAATTCTTAAAAATTGAACCTGCTGCGTTTGAAAAAGTCCTTTTAAAAAGCAAAAAAAAATTAAAGGACAGAAGCGAGAAAGAAATAAAATATTGGCGTATTGAGATAGAAAATATAAAGAAATATACTAGAAAAAAGGCGGTTAATGAATTAATCGCGGCTCTAAAGATAAACGAAAAAATCTTATCCATTGAAAAATTCATATCTTCGCTGGACGCTTAAAAAATGTTAGATAAAGATATAAAAAACGATTATTCTCCGCTAAATCAGATAATTTCAGGCGACAGCATAGACGTCGTTAAAAACATAGATTCAAATAGCGTCCATTTAATTTTAAGCGATATTCCATACGGCATCGGCGTTGATGAATGGGACGTTCTGCACGATAATACCAATTCAGCTCTATTAGGCTCTAGTCCGGCGCAAGCAAAAGCCGGCGCGATATTTAAGAAAAGAGGAAAGCCTTTAAACGGATGGTCTGAATCTGATCGTCAAATACCGCAGCAATATTATAATTGGTGCAAATCTTGGGCTCCCGACTGGTTAAGAGTTTTAAAGCCCGGCGGATCGGCAATAGTATTTGCCGGACGCAGGATGTCGCATCGGTGCATATGCGCATTTGAAGATTCCGGTTTCACATTTAAGGATATGATTGCATGGGTTAAAGATAGAGCTCCTCACAGAGCGCAAAGATTGAGCGTAGTTTATGAAAGAAGAGGAGACTATTCCAACGCCGACTCGTGGGAAGGATGGAGAATAGGAAACTTGCGTCCGGTATTTGAGCCTATTTTGTGGTTTATCAAGCCCTATAAAACCGGCGGGACAATTGCCGACAATGCCCTTGAGAACAATCTCGGAGCTTTTAACGAGAACGCTTTTATCAAATACAACGCCAAACCAGATAATATTATTTTTATTGGAAGCGCCAAAGACGACGCGGGACTGCATCCAACGCAAAAGCCTTTAAAATTAATGCAGGCGCTAATTGAGTTGACGACAATTGAAAATCAAACGGTATTGGACCCTTTCTGCGGAAGCGGAACGACGATCATTGCCGCCTATTTATTAAACAGAAAATACATAGGCATTGAAAAAGAAAAAAGATATTACGATATTGCAATATCTCGTTTGTTAAAAACTGTTAATAATAAAAATACGTTATTTTTACAACAAGACAAATGCTAAACTAACCGCCGAACTTTAACGAAAAACGGGTTAATCAATTGCCTGTAAAAACATTTATTAAAGCCGCGGGGGTTCTATTCGCGGCCGCATTGCTGGCTTCCATTTTCGCGTGCTCAAACAAGGCTGACGAAAAAAATCAGGCGCATAAACCGGTCGAAGGAAAAATGTCGATTAAAATGCCTGACGGCTCGGTTTACGAAGTGAACAACGACGCGCTCGCCCGGAAATACGGCATAAAGAAAGAAAACATCGAGAAAAACGAAAAACGGCAGGCGAAAGTTTTGAAATCGTATTTCATTGACCGCGCAAGCGTTCCCGCGGAGTTCCTGCCTTCGACGCTTTATAAAATTATCGCGGTTGACGTTCTCTTTTCGTCGTCGGGAAGCCCGATGGATCCCGACCAAAGCCTTATTAAAGACGCAAACGGACAAACTCCGTTAGGCAGGCTGCTGGGAAGAGTCAACCTCGACCCCGACACGGGCGAAGCTCTTTCAAATACGCAGCCGGACGCCATGCCCGATTATTTCAGGCAGTTGCTGGCGTTTGCCGTCGCCGCGGAATTCAAGGAGGGACTGCTTTACGTCGAAGGTCAGCCCCGCGGCAAAGTCGCGCCCGGAGGCGCGCCGACGCCCTTGCCCGACCTTAATGCGATGTCCAGGCCTATTCCTCCACCGAAGAAAGAGGTTCCCGAAACGATGCCCGACATAGCGGGAGACGGCAAAAAGCGCGGCCACGGCCATGAAAACAAACATGAGCATGGCGGCATTCTTGAAGAGCATCAACACGGGGCGGGCGGCGAAGACATGAAAAGCGAAATGCTTGAAAAATTCCAAAAAATGCTCGAAGACCGGAAAAAGTATATTGATAAGCAGAAGGCGCTGGAAAAGAAATGAGCCGCGAGACTTCCTTAAAGGAATTCAAAAAAATTCCCGGCGTCGGCAAATCCATCGCGCAAGACCTGCTTGCGTTAGGGTATAAAACGTTTCAGATTTGGCGGGCGAAAACCCGCAGCGGATGTACGACCTTTTTTGCGAAATCCAAGGAACGCATATCGACAGATGCCTTCTTTACGTTTTCAGGCTAGCGGTGTATTACGCCGAAACCTCGCCTGAAAAAAGAGAGCCCGAAAAATTGAAGTGGTGGAACTGGAAAGACGGCAAAGCCGCTTAAAGCCTCCGGCTCTTAAACAAAGCCCTTTCCCATCCGCAGGTTTTAAGCTAATATTTGCCGCTGATTTTCGCGTCTATCCGCCGCAGCTTTAGCAAAAGGTGGATGCGCTGGGCGGTTTTATTAAAAAGAAAACATGTTAATTTTCTTCTCTCATCCGAGCCTCGACGTGTTTTATCAAAATCGAAGACATTGCAGGCGAATAATTCTCTTCATCTAATCTTGTCGTTGACTGCGGGGTTAAAAATGTTATATTAATCAGTCGCGTTCTTAACGTTGTTGTTGGTTTTAAAAATGATTAACTACACTCCGGCCCCAAAGCCGAAAACAAGCCTCATTTGGGTCGTAATCGCCGTCTCCGTAGGCCTGCACTTCGCTCTGTACGCTGCGATGCCCAGCCTCATAGACAGGGTTAAAGAAAGTTACGTCGTTTCGTTCGCCCTCAATGAAATAAAACCGCCCGCGCCCCCTCCCCCGCCGCCCGAAAAAAAGGAGGAGGAAAAGCCCAAGCCTAAACCCAAACCCGAAGAAAAACCGCTGCCTAATACGCAGGCCGACAACAAACCTGTTGACAACAAAGAACCGCCGCCCGTAGTTCAGGGGCTTACCAAAGACAGTTTCGCCGAAGAGGGAGACTCCGGCATGCTTATGCGCGCCGGCAATACTCTTATGAAAGAGATGGATAAAAAATTCATCGACCCCAACGCGGTGCAGGAACTTCCGAAAGGAAACATTGAGCCGCCGATAAAACAAGTAGTGGTAGCCCAGCACAAACTGACCAAACAGGTCAAGGTGCGCAAACTCGTGAAGCCGGAGTACACCAAAGAGGCGAAAGAAGCCGAGGTGGAAGGCACCGTACTGCTGCGTATAACGATTGACGAAACAGGCAAAGTCGTGAACGTAACGGTGGAAAAAACGATCGGTTACGGCCTTGAAAAAGCCGCGATCGAAGCGATAAAAAAAACCGAATTCGAGCCGGGCTTTGTGGGAGACAAACCGGTGCTCACAACCGTGCTTCTGCCGGTGCGGTTCGTTTTGGAGGATTAAACCCAAACAGACGTACGGGGATTTATTATACAAAATTATTTCGGCGGCGGCGCGGATAATATCAGATAAATAGTTTAAAAATCATCCGCCATGAAGCCGTCGTTGCCGCAAGATACAAGGCTTTTCTTCGCTTCGCCGAATAGAGTCTCCATTTACGGAGCCAATGCAAATTAAATTATTGTTACATGTAATTATATTATTTTAATAAATATTAAAGCAAATTGTAACTTATTGCAATTACTTGGATAAAATAATTTAGTTTAAAATGGTTATATTAAATCTAATTATATATAATTTCCGAGTCGTTGACGATTCTTACGGCGCCGGTTTCGCCGTCGCACTCGACTAAGTGATGCGGCAAAATATCGTCGTCCCTTTTGCCCATGTTCGCCGTTTCGTAAAATGGCATGCCTTCCCATTCGACCTTTTTAAACTCGTGGCCGTGGCCTGTAAAAACCGCCTTAATCTGCGATTTATGCGCGAGCAGAACGTCCAAAATCGGTTTGGCCGCTTCGTTAATTTCAGGCGGAGCGACGAAGTGATGCCAGAAAAGTATTGCGTAAGAGCCGTCTTTAAGCCGTTCTTCCAGCCATGCAAGCTGCGGCGCGCCGAACGAAGGCTCGTCGTTCGAGGCGTGATCGAAGGAAAGGTCCATGGAGAACATCATTATGAACGTAAAGGCTCCGCGCTTGAATGAATAATACGGAGCTGGAAGGTTTACGCTTCCGTCGAATACGCTCTTCCACGAGGCGAGCGGCGCCTCGTTTCCGCCGAAATTATCGAAATACCGGTTGTCGTGATTTCCTAAAACGAGATAGATGGGAAAGACGTTAAAATTTTTGTCGATTGTTTCTTTCAGCTTTGACAGAACAGGCAGCGGATCGCTGCAATTTACGCCGGGAAAACATAAAAGGTCTTCCACAACGTCGCCGGTATCGACAGCGAAATCAATTTTAGGCCGCAATGCCGCCAAAGCCGCCGACGCCTTTACGAACCGGACATTGTTCTCGTTTGCGTCGGTTAAACCCAAATGAGTGTCGGATATAACCGCAAAACGAAAAAGCCGCTCGGTCTCGTTCAGTTCGACAATCTCCGACTCGCCAGAGGGCTCGTCCGCGTCCGAATTATTATCGCCGCCGCCCGCGCCGCTTGAGCATGATGCGAGCAAAAAGACGGCTGCGCAAGCCGCGGCAAGATAAAAGACTACGGTAAAATTTTTCTTCATCAAATTATTTAAAGGCAAGGCGTTAAACGGATTCCGTTTCTTTGTTTATTGCGTCCGCCGCCGCCGCCGGGTCGGCCGCTCCGGTAATAGGCCTGCCTACCACCAAATAGTTCGCGCCGTTTTTAATCGCCATAGAAGGGGTCGCGACTCTCTTCTGATCCGCGGCGTCCGCGTCCGCAGGGCGCACCCCCGGAGTTACGACGACAAAATCCGTCCCGCATTCGCGCCTTATGGCCGCCGCCTCGTTGGGACTGCAAACAACGCCGTCCGCGCCCGCCTCCTTGGCGAGTTTCGCTAAAATAACAACCTGATCGGCGGCCTTGTTGGCAAAGCCTATCCGGGTAAGCAATTCGTCGTTTAGGCTGGTCAGAACCGTTACGGCAAGCAGTATCGGTTTGCCTACGCCGAGCTTTTCCGCCGTTTGTTTCGCTGAATCCGAGGCCGCCTTAATCATCTCGAAGCCGCCGCTTGCATGAATGTTCGTCATCCAAACGCCCAGCTTAACCGCTTCCGCCACCGCCTTTGAAACGGTATTGGGAATGTCGTGATACTTCAGATCGAGGAAAACGTCTCCGCCTTTCTCGATTATTTTTTTAGCGCCTTGCGGACCGTTGGCGGTAAAAAACTCCATTCCGATTTTAAAAGCGGCGACGCGCGGCGCAAGCGTTTCGACAAGTTTTAACGCTTCGTCAAGGTTCGAGGCGTCAAGCGCCACTATGGTTTTGCTGTTTTTATTCATAACGCGGCTCCTTTAAATTAAAACTTAATATACGCGCATTCGATTATCGGTTCCGAGCGTTTCTGCTGGCAGACGAACGCGCCTTTATGCGGATCGAACGTCCGCGCTTGGAACGGGTAATAGCTCAATTCTCCTCCGCCGACGCAGCAGAAACTTTTATTCGTTAAAATAAAATTGCCTATGCCGTCGTTCAGCGCGCCGAAGATGCGGCCGTCCGAAGTATGAATGAGAACGTCGTCAAATCCGTCGCCGTTGGCGTCAACAACGCTTGGAGGCCAGTCTTCGTCCGAAAATCCTCCGGCCGGAAACAGCGCGGCTTTGTACGGCGGCGCGAACGACCTTCCGGCGTTTTCGTTTTTAAAAACGTAAATAGAATGCGATTTCCACAACTTGCCGTCGGAGTCGCCGGTAAAAACAATAAAGTCTTTCAGCTTGTCGCCGTCGGCGTCGCCCAGCGCAATTTTGTAATAACGGCTTTCATCAGGTATGTGAAATAGAACTATATGCGGCTTGTATAGAATTTCATTCTTGTTTTCGCGCTGGTTGTTAAAATCGTTATAGGAAACGCATACATCGTTGAAAAGATTGTGAAAAAATATATCCGCCGTACCGTTTCCCTTAATGTCGCCGATGAACGTCGGCTGATCGACGACGCCTGCGCCGGCGTTATAAGCCTTGTGTATGAAGCCCAGCCTTCCGCCGCGGTTCAGCGCAACCCAAATTTGATGATTTTTCTTTTGAACCGCTAAGTCGTCAAGCCCGTCGCCGTCCAAATCGCCCACAATCGTATCCTGCTCCGAGTCGAAACCGCCGAATCCGTCTAAATCTTTAACGAAAGGCTCGAATCCTCCTTCTCTCCCTTTGGCGACGTAAACTCCGTTATTAGGACGTAGGCGCTGAATCATCAAGTCGGGATAAGCGTCCTTGTTGTAATTCATCAGCTTTGCGGGATATTGAAACTCTCCGAACTCTCTGGGCGGAAGGTTGGTTTTAAAAATTATTTTTTCAACTTTTTGCGGAGGGAGCTTAACCATTTTCGGCAGCGGAGAAGAATCGCAGGCCGCCGACGCGATTGTAAAGAGCGCCGTTAAAATAAATAAGGTAATTTTAATCTTTTTTTTCGTCATAATCGTTTCAAGTTACGTATTTTCGGCTTTCAAATTATTACGCGGCCGTAAAATTTTATTGACATTATCAAAACCGTTACGACAATGCAACGCGAATAAGGCGTTTTAAATCAAAGAACCTGAATCGACCCCATTTTTATAAAAAAGCGTAAAAGCTCCCTAAGATGTTGTATATTTGAACGGCGTTGGCGTCGTTTTTTGCCGTACGCCCCTAGGCGGCACCAAAGTCGAAATAATCAAGGCTATTAATGGCACTTTGAACAAGCGGGCCCCAATCCTCCGTCGTTGTTTGGGCCATGGCACGCTTTGCAGGTGGAGCTGCTGCCGCTTTTGTGCATATAACCGCCTTTGCTGCGAGTATGATCGCTCGCGTTATGGCAGTCGTAACAGCTTTTAACGCCCCCGCGTAAGTCTGAGCCGTGGCAGCCGGCGCAGGCGGATAATGGATCGTTTTTACCCGGCTTGTGCATCGCTCCGTTTTGATTGTCGGTATGCCCCGCCGGCGCGGAGCTTTCTTCTTCAAGCTCGGCGGAGTCTTCTTCCTCCGCGGAAAGTTCTTCTTCCGCCGTTGTTTCGTCTTCGACGACAGCCTCTATTTCAATAATGACTTCATCTTCAACTGGCGCTTCTTCAGCGGGTTCCGCGCTTTCAACCGGTTGTTCGTCCTCGGAAGGAGCCTCCTCGGCGGCGATTTCGTCCGGTTCGCTCGTTTCGGACGAGTCCATTTTTTCCGTTTTTTCTTGTTCTGTAGTTTCGCTGTCGGCGCCGCCCGTCGAGTCGGAAGTTCCCGAACTGCATGCGAAGTTAAAAGACAGGAGAGTTAAGGCCGAGATTAAAATAACGCTTTTAAATAATTGCATCTTCTTCTCCAAACATTCAAAGAGCCGTTTTAAAATTAGCCCGCTTAACCTCAGGCGGATACTTAATATTTTTATTTTATCAAAACATTCTTAATATTGAAAGAATATTTGAATATGTTTTACTTCGGTTTTTTTAAAACTGAATTCAACGTTTCTCCGAGTTCCTTCGCCGAATAAGGCTTTGGCAAAATGCCGCAAAAACCGTGAGCCGTAAACTGCGATAAAATCGGGTCGTTAGAGTAGCCGCTCGAAACGATTACCCTAGCGTTTGGGTCTATTTCAAGCAGCTTTTTCGCCGCGTCTTTTCCGCCCATTCCGCCCGGAACCGTCAAATCGACGATTACGGCGTCGAACGGCGAACCGTCGTCAATATTTTTCTTGTAAATCTCCACCGCGGTCTGTCCGTCCGCCGCGATTTCTACCAAATAGCCTAAAAGTTCAAGTATTTCCGAACCAATATCAAGAATCAGCCGGTCGTCGTCCATTAAAAGAATTCGTCCGGCTCCCTTTTTAATTTCGGCTTTCGGCTGCGCTTTCTCTTCGGGTTGGCTGACGGAAGCGGGCAGATAAATAACGAACTGGCTTCCGACTCCGACTTCCGACTCGGCCTTAATAATGCCGCCGTGTTTTTTAATTATAGAATGACATACGGCCAGCCCCAGGCCGCTCCCTTTCGGTTTGGTCGTAAAATACGGATCGAAAATACGCTCGATATTCTCAGGCTCAATTCCGTTTCCTTGGTCTTTAATGGTAATTTTAACGTATCGCCCCTGAGACAGCGGAACCGCGTTGGAAGCGTCGATGTAAGAGTTTTCCGCTTTAACGGAAATTACTCCGCCTTCGGGCATCGCTTGATGCGCGTTAAGAGCGACGTTGTGAATAACCTGACTTATCTGCCCCAAATCAACGTCCGCAGCCCAAAGATCGTCCGCGATTTCGAACTCGCTTCTCGCCGAGCTGCCGTGCAGGGCGAAATTCGTCGTCTCGATTAAAATAGAGCTTAGTTTTGCGGCCTTTTTAACCGGCGCGCCTCCACGCGAAAAAGTGAGAAGCTGGTTGGTCAAATCTCTCGCCCGGCCGACGGCCTTTTCCGCCTCGCGCAGCCGCATTTGAACGTCGGGATTATCCCGCGAATAAATTTGAGCAAGCGAAATATTGCCCAGCATTCCGCTTAACAAGTTGTTAAAGTCGTGAGCGATGCCTCCCGCCAGAAGACCTACCGCCTCAAGTTTTTGAGTTTTCTGCACTTCCGATTCAAGCAGCCTTTGCAAGGTTATATCGCGCAGAACCGAGAGAGCGCTCGGTTTGCCGTTGAAGACGATAAGCATCGTTTCAAGCTCGACTTCAACAATAGAACCGTCGACGGCGAATACTTTTTCCTCCACTCTTCCCGAAGGTTTACCTTCGCCGTAAACCTTTTCCAGCCTCGTTCTCGCCAGTTCTCTATAGTCGGGATGCAGCAGTTCGTATATGTTGCGCCCTATCAAAAGTTCAGGCGATTCTACCTTAAACATTTTCGACGCGGCGGGGTTAGCAAAAACAATTGCGTCCGCGGTGTGCACCAATATTGCGTCGGGGGAAGATTCGATTAACTTTCGGTATCTCTCCTCGCTTTCGCGCAGCTCGTTCTGCGCTCTTCGGCTTTCGCTTAAATCCTTAACGACGCTCATCAGTCCGGCGGGTTCGCCCTGCGCGTCGTATAAAAGAGCGCCGGTTATTGAGGCCGGATAAGTCGAGCCGTCTCTCTTTACGGCCGTATATTCAACTTCCTTCGCCGAGCCTTGGTTGGTCAGCATCTCTCCGAGAATTACCATCGCTCTTTGCGCGTCTTCCGGCAGAACGAAGTCGAAAATGTTCAACCCTATCATTTCATCGGGCGAGTCGTACCCTTGAAGTTCCGCAAGCCTGCGATCGACAGAAATGGCGTTTCCGGCAAGATCGGTAATTACGAACCCGTCGGTTAAGATGTCTAGCAAAGCTCTCCACCTTGCCTCGTTTTCCTTGAGCGCCTCCTCCGCCCGCTTGCGCTCCGATACGTCTCTAACGCTGGAGCGATGCCCGATGAATCGCCCTTCGGAATCGTAAACCGGCTGCCATGAAACGGCCGCCCATTTTTCCGTTCCCTGCTTGGTTACCGCTTTAAAAATAACGTCGTTGCCGACGCTGCCTTTTACCGCTTCCGCGAACAAATTCCTCATAAACTCCTTGTCCGAATCGTGAATCAACGGCATTGGAAAGTCTTGCATGGCGTACAATTCGTCAAGAGAATAACCGGTTAATTTTTCGGCTCCTTTGTTAATCCAAAGCAGTCTGCCGTCAGGACTGACCCAGTTCTCCCAATCGTGGCCGTAGTTGGCGATCAGCCGAAACTTCTCTTCGCCGCGCGCCAGCTCTTCGGTTCTTTGCGCCACCAACGCCTCAAGGTCGAGTCTGTATTTGTTCAGTTCGCTCTCGACTTTCTTTTGCTCGGTAACGTCCTCGGAAATTCCCAGTAGAAATTCCGGTTCGCCGTTTTCGTCCAGTATGGGTATTTTTTTTGTGCGCAAAATTCTTTCGCCTAAAGTTTTCGAGGTAATCTTCTCTTCTGGTATATCCGCTATCGACTTAGAATTGAGAGCCTCGCGGTCTTTTTGCGTAAAAAAGTCGGCCTGCTCCTTATCGAAGAAATCGTAATCGTTTTTTCCGTAAAGTTCTTGGCGGGAAATCCCTAGGTAATATTCGCCCGTTTTGTTAATTTTTACAAAACGAAGCTCTTTTGCGTCTTTCAAAAAAACCATATCCGGTATGTTTTCAATGATGCTTTCAAGGAAACGCTCGCTCTTAACAAGGTTTTCCTCCATCGTTCTTCTTTCCGTAACGTCCATGACGGCGCCCAGCGACCCCTTATAGACTCTATTGTCGTCGAATATCGGATTGCCTAAAATTGAAACCCATATCGGCGATCCGTCTTTTTTCTTGAATTTGAAATCGTGCCTTTCCTTTATGCCCGATTTGCGCTTGGCGAGGTTTTTTTCCGCGTATTTCTTTTGTTCTTCATCCATGAAGTCAAAAAGATGTCTGCCCAGCATTTCCTCCGTCCGGTAACCGAGCATTTCGGCCATAGCGCAATTAACGTAAGTCGTTACGGCGTTTTCGTCGATTTGCCATATTCCTTCCTGAAGCGATTCGACCAGCTGACGGTATTTTTTTTCGCTTTCCTTCAACGCCTCGCTTTCGCGCCAAGCGTTTTTAACGCGCGCTCTTGCGTCCAAATCTCTTGTTACGCCCATAAGCGCAGCGGGTTTGCCGCTCTCGTCTCTAACCACAACGGCGCTAACGCTCGCCTCGAACTGCGTTCCGTCCTTTTTAACGGCGATATACCTGTATTCTCTCGAAACGTCCGTCTCGATTGTGCGCGCTATTTCCGCCGAGGCGCCCGCAACTTCTTCCGGAAGCATAAAATCAAGCGCGCAAAGACCTTTTATTTCCTCGGCTGTTTGAAAGCCGTACAGTTTGGCTAGTTTTTCGTCGGCCTTTATTATTCTGCCGGAAAGATCGGTCAGAGCGAACCCGTCCGATATTACGTCGAGAACGTCGCGCAGCTTGGCTCCGCTCGATTCGGGACAGGAAAGCCTTTGAACATCGCTTTTTTCTTCCAAAATTTTAAGGCGATCGCACGGTAAAATCTCAACCAAACAATACTTTTTATCAGCGCTTTCGTCGGTTTTAAAGGAAAATTCGCATTTGAAAGGGTTATTGCCGACGGTAATATCGTCGAATGAAACTGAGAAGCTCTTTATTTGACCGTTTTTTTTCGCCGCGGCCGCTAGAAACGCTTTTAGTTCCGGAGCTTTTACGCGGTCAAAAAAATCGAATCCGTCCAACTCTGAGCCGGAAAGTCCGAAAAATTCGGCTGCTCGGCCGCTTAAAGAAATCGTTTCGCCGTCCGCCGATAAAATCATTATCGACCTTTTGGCGGCTTCGGCGGCCTTAATCAATTCTTTTACAATTTTCATTTAAACGCTCAAATCAATTACATTAATACCAATTGAATCAATGGATAGACTTTAATATCACGCGTAAAGTTTTTTTCAAAGTCGGTTTCTATAAAACCTAGCGAGCGTTCTCAAATTTAGACGGAAAATTTGACAAACGCTGCAAATACTTTAAAATAATTAATGTAAGTAGTTATTATTTAGGGAAATTCAAGCATACGTCGGAAAGCGATATTATGCGCAATTTTGTCGCGGCAGCCATAGATATTGGGACGACGTCCGTTAAAGCCGCAGTAATAACGCCGGAAGGAAGAATGCTAGGCTTGAATTCGGAAGAAGTCCCGTGCAAGAGCGGCTCGGACGGTTCGGTCGTCCAAGACGCGGAAGAACTGTTTGCGGCGTGCTGCAGGCGGCTCAAATCAGCCGTGGAAGCCTCCGGCGTCAATCCATCGGACGTTTGCGCCTTGTCTTGCGCAAGCCAGCGCGCCGTATTAATATGCGTCGGAAGCGACGGCAAGCCGTTAGCGGAGGCTATTTCTTGGCAGGATATGCGCTGCTCTCAAAGCATACAGATTATTCGCAAGACTCTGTCCGAAAGCGAATTTCGGCGGATAACCGGACTTAGGCTAAGCCCTGTTTTTACCATTGGCAAACTTATTTGGCTTAAACAAAACGAGCCTGAACTCTTTAAAAAGACTTCCGTTTTTGCCGGAGTAAACGATTTCGTTCTTAAATCGTTTGGGGCTGAGAATTTTTTCGCGGACTACTCCAACGCCTCGCTTACCGGCGCGTTCGACGTTTTAAATCTGCGCTGGAGCGACGAACTGACGTCGATAGCGGGCGCGCAGACCCGCCGATTCCCAGAATTAATAGAGTCGGGAACGGTTATTGGACGGGTTTCGGAGACGGCGGCGGCTTTGTGCGGCTTAAAAGCCGGAACGCCGATTGTCGCCGGCGGAGGAGACCAACAGTGCGCCGGAATAGGCGCGAACGCAGCGGAACCGGGGAACATGGCGATAACCGTCGGCACGGCGGCAACGGTTCTAACTGGCTGCCGCGAGGCAAATTTTAAAGGAGACGGACGCCTGACGCTATGCCGGCACGCGGCGCCGGGAACGTGGGAAATGGAAGGCCTGCTTAACTCGGCCGGTTCCGCGGTCGCTTGGGCGAAGCGATTGACCGGACGCGAAGAAAAAGATTTGCATGGGGAAGCGGCGTCCGACGACCCGTATTTCTTTCCGTATCTAGCGGGCAGCGCGTCTCCCGACTGGTTTGCCCAAGCCGAGGGAGCGTTCGTCGGACTGACTCTATCGTCCGACGGCGACGCCGCTCTTAGAGCCGCAGTGGAAGGCGTCGCGTTTGAAATAAAGGAAATAGCGGACTCCTTCGAGGCGGCGGGATTGACGGCAGCAAATATTTCAGCCGCCGGAGGTCTAGCCAAATCCGAAACTTTCATAAAACTTCTTGCCGCGGCTCTCGATAAAGAAATCAACCTGATTGACGCCGCGGAAACCACCCTTTTAGGCGCAGCCGCGCTCGCTTTCCTAGGAGCCGGAGTTTGCCAAGACGCGCCTTCGGCCAGCCGGGCGCTTTGCGGAAAAACTTTTAAAATCTCGCCGGAACCTCCTCTTGCGGAGCGCTGTAAATTTCGCTTGAAAACGTACCGCGAAATTAAACGCCGCATGGCGGACGGCGGAATTTTTCGCCGAGCGGACGAACTTTATATCGACGAAGAAAGATAATTAAATGGAAGAAATGTATAAAAGGCTGCTTGAGTTCACGAACGACGGAGTGTATCGCTATACCTTTGAAAACGGAGAAATACTAGCCGCCAACGAAGGATTCTGCAAAATCATCGACGCGCACTCGACGCCCCGCGAAATAATCGGCAAAAAGCTGGCCGAGTTGATTCGCTACACCCAAAAAGAAGGAAGAATACGCAAGGAACTTGCCGAAAAAGGAGAAATTCGCGGCTTCGAGTATCATTTTCAAACTTTGTCGGGCGAAGACAGATGGGTCATTCACGATTCTTTAGTGATTAAAGACGAGAAAACCGGCGAGAAAATCGTCGAAGCGACGGTAAAGGACATAACCGCGAGAAAAATCGCCGAAAACAGACTTTACGCCGAAAAAGAGCGTTTGTCGGTTACGCTAAAAAGCATAGGCGACGCGGTGATTTCAACCGATATTGAGGGGCGCGTTTCGTTTATGAATCAGGCTGCGGAACAGCTTACCGGCTGGTCATCCGAAGAGGCGGAAGGACGCAGGCTCTCAGAAGTCTTCGTTATTATTAATGAAAAAACGCGTAAAAAGTGCGTTAATCCGGTAGAGAAAGTATTGGAGACCGGAGAAGTGGTCGGACTCGCCAATCACACGGCGCTCATCGCCCGCGACGGAACGGAGCGCATAATCGCCGACAGCGGCTCGCCGATAAAAGACAAAAACGGCAAAACTTTCGGCGTAATTCTTGTGTTCCGCGATATTACCGCTCAATATCAGATGGAAGAAGAGAGGCGTAAATCAGAGCGGCTCGAATCGACCAGCCTTCTCGCCGGGGGCATAGCTCACGACTTTAACAATCTGCTTATGGCTATATTAGGCAACATATCGCTTGCATCCCTGCGCTCAAACGAAAATCCAGAGGTTTTAAACAGGCTTCACGAAGCCGAGCGCGCCGTAATGAGAGCGAAAGACCTGACTAATCAACTGCTGACTTTCGCAAAAGGCGGAACGCCCGTTAAACAAACGGCATCCATACGCAACGCGGTAATAGAAAGCTCGGAATTCGCCGTACGCGGAAGCGCCGCAAAATGCGAGTACAAAGTCGATTGCGAATTGTGGCCGGTCGATGCGGACGTAGGGCAGATAAGCGAAGTCGTCAATAATATCGTAATTAACGCATGTCAAGCCATGCCTACCGGAGGCGTAATTAAAATCGGCGGAGAAAACGTCGAAATAGAAAGAAACGCCAAACAACCCCCTCCGCCCGGCAGATACGTTAAATTAACCGTAGCCGACGAAGGCATCGGCATACAACC
This sequence comes from uncultured Myxococcales bacterium, assembly GCA_964400725.1. Lineage (GTDB taxonomy): Bacteria > Myxococcota_A > SURF-8 > SURF-8 > CAYNVS01 > CAYNVS01. The sequence goes on along the minus strand of CAYNVS010000011.1, from coordinate 51,278 downwards.
GGAGCATTTAAATAAAATCTTCGATCCGTATTTTACGACCAAACAGAAAGGAAGCGGCCTGGGTCTGGCGGTGTGCCATTCTATTATAAAAAGGCACGACGGATACATAACCGTCGATTCGACGCTCGGTCAAGGAACGACATTTACGATTTATCTGCCCGCGGCTTCGAGCGGTTTGAAGTCCGAAGGAGCCGCGGCTCCCTGCTCGGAGAGAAGAGGAGCGCGCATTCTGCTTATGGACGACGACGAATCGCTGCGTATAGTGGCGAAGGAGCTTCTGGGCGAAATGGGCTTTAAAGCTGAAATCGCCGCGGACGGAACGAAAGCCGTCGAGCTTTACGCCCACGCGATTTTAAAAGGAGAAAAATTCGACGCCGCTATTTTAGACCTCACCGTTCAGGGCGGCCTTGGCGGACTCGAAACGGCTAAGCGAATTTTGACTATCGACCCGGCGGCGCGCTGCATAGTTTGCAGCGGCTATTCCAACGACGAAATTATGACCGAATGCCGGAAATTCGGCTTTAAGGCGGCGTTAAAAAAACCCTACACCACCCGCGAAATCGGCGAGGCTATAAACGCGGCGTTCAAAGAAGTTTGAAACTGGACGTCCCGCGATATTGACATTCGGCGCGCAATTCGTATTATCTGCGCTAGTGCGGTTTATTAAACCGAGCGAAATCGGCGATTTTTCCTCGCTTAAAAACCCAGCGGCATTAAACAAAACGGAAAACGGAAAACGACAAACGGCGCGGCTTTGCGTAAAGGCCGCGGAGAAAAGGCCGGCATGAACGCAACCAAACCGACTGCGAAAACGGACAAAAGCAAACGCAAAAACGCGCCCGAAGGCAAAAAGGGCGGCAAAAAACGACGCGCGAATTTTCAGCAGCGCAAGCCCAAGCAGTTTCCAAAAGAAATGCCGTCTCATTACGATACGAACGAATTTGAAGACCTCGTAACGATTTATCCTTACAAGCGCCTTAGACTTGAGCACGACGGAGAAGTTTCGACGAGGGTAATCGATATGGTCGCGCCCATAGGCAAAGGCCAGAGAGCATTAATCGTTTCGCCGCCCAGAGCCGGAAAGACTTACCTGCTTAAAACTCTCGCAAAGGCGATTTGCAAGAACAATCCCGAAACCGAAGTATTCATACTTCTGGTGGACGAGCGGCCTGAGGAGGTTACCGACATAGTCCGCAGCGGTTACGGCGAAGTCGTCATGTCGTCCTTCGACAAACCCGACTCTCACCACGTCGAAACGGCTGAAAAACTGCTTGAACGGGCGCGCAAAATAGTTCTTGAAGGAAAAGACGTCGTCATTCTTCTTGATTCGATTACGAGGCTGGCCAGAGCGTACAACTCTTGGCAGCCGGGCTCCGGCAAAATGCTGTCGGGCGGCATGGACGCAAAGGCGATGTACAAACCGAAAAAATTTTTCGGCGCGGCGCGCGCAATTGAGAACGGCGGATCGCTGACCATAATCGGCACCGCTTTAGTTGATACCGGCTCCCGGATGGACGAGTTGATTTTCGAGGAATTCAAGGGAACCGGCAACATGGAGCTGCACCTCGACCGGCGTCTTATGGAAAAGCGCGTCTTTCCGACAATCGACATTAACAAGTCGGGAAGCCGCAAGGAAGAACTGCTGATGAACGAGACCGAGCTGGAAGCGGCGAGACTCATTCGTAAAAAGCTCTTCCCGCTAGACAACATTGCGGCGATGGAAACGCTTTTAAGCTGGATAACGCGCACTAAAACAAACGCGGAGCTTGTTGATTCAATCGCCGGAACGCGGAGAAAATGAAAAAAGGAAACGAGCGCGGCGCCGAAGAGGAAATTAAATCGGACGACAACGCCGCGGCTCCGTGGTTCGTTTATATTTTGCGGTGCGCGGACGATACGCTATATACAGGCTGCGCAAAAGATTTGCTTATGCGCTTCGAGGCGCATTCATCGGGGAAGGGCGCCAAATACGTTTCTTCCCGCAGACCTTTGACTCTCGCCTACGCGGAAAAACTTCCGTCGCGCTCGGCGGCTTTAAAACGCGAATACGAAATCAAGACGTTTGACAGAGCTCGCAAGCTGGAATTGATTTTTTCGGCCAAATACGCCAAGCCGTCGTTTTTTATAAAGAACGGCCAAGCATGCGCCCGCTTTATTCCTAAAAACAATCGTTAAAACCTTTCATAACGCTTCAGCGGGAGGACGCGTCCCTCGCCCGACTTTTTCTTCCGCTTTCTTTGCGCGCCTAAAGAAAGACAGACGGAGCTAAAGCCCCGCCGCGTCCGCGCGAGCCGCGGATTATTAGCGTTAGGCGAGAGGTCGTTAAGCGTTGCCATTTAGGTTTACAGGCATTTTTTAATATTGAAAAACGCCGCCGTTCGCCTATGATTATGTAATTAGCAGTAAAGGGAGAACAACTACAAACAAACGGAGAAAAAGATGCTTAACGTTTTAAAGTTTGTTTTTGCGGCGTCGATATTCCTCGCCGCCGCGCTCGCGGGCGGATGTTCGACTTCCGGCAGTTCGCAGTCCGCCGGACAATGCAAAACGGACGCCGAATGCAAAGAAGGCTTCAAGTGCAATATCTCAACGGGAGTATGCCTGCCTAACTTCGAGACCGACGACGAAACGGCCGATTTGGCGGAATCGCTTGACGCCGAGCCTGATTCCAACATGGAGAATTGGGAACAAGAATGCGCCGAAACGCCCATGCCTAACGCTCCTGCAAACTTGACCGCGTGCGAAAAATGGTATTGCGATCCCGTCGATTACCCGCAATGCTGGCATTGTAACGCCGGGGACGACCCGGAAGCGAACGGAAAGGAATGCCCGCTGTCCAACAACGCGAAAGGCGTCTGCTTCAAAGGAGAGTGCGTTCCCGACTCGCCGGACGGCGACGCGGACGATTTCGATGGTTTTGAAATAAGCGACACGGAAGTTATGCCTGAAGCGGATAAAGAAGCCGATGATATTCCGCTTGAAAACTGCGCCTCTTTAGGCGGAAAGTGCGTAAAACCGGGCGCCCCTTGCGGAGCCGGTTACGCGCCGAGCGAGGCTCAGCCTAACGGCTGCGACGCGGCGGCGGGCGGCTCGTTATGCTGCCTTCCGGCGGGAACCAACTGCGTAATGGAAGGCAGGGTCGGCAACAGAATCGACCAGCAGACCAACAACGATTATTGCTGCGACGGGCTAAGCGAAACGCCAAATTCCTCTATAACCAACGGCGGCGAGTGCGCGACCCCGCTGGACGGTTCTTTCGTCTGCGGCAAATGCGGCGACGGCGTATGCGGCATAGGCGAGAATTTCTGCCGCTGCGAAGCGGACTGCGCCAAACCCGGACAATGCGCGTCCGACTCGGACTGTCCGGCGGATTACTGCCAGAATTCGCAGGGCGGAATGCAGCGCTGCACTCAATTTACCTCGTCGTGCGAGGCGTCTAGCGGCTCCTGCTCGCAAAGCAGCCAAGTAAACGACGCAATGGTATGCAACGCGGCTACAGGCAAATGCTATACGCCGCAGGCGGCGTGCGAGGCCAACGGCGGAGGCGTTTGCAGCGATTCTACCGCGTGCATGCCGGGCTATCTTATCAACGGTCTGCCCTTAGGCTGCAACCAGCTTAACGCCGGAACCCCTTTCTGCTGCCTGCGCAACGCCTGCGTAACCGCGGGCGGATACTGCAACGTCGCCGGAGGCCCTTCGGGCGGATGCGCGGCGGAATACAATCAAGCTCCGGCGAACGGTTGTCCGGGCGGGACGGCGGCAGTATGCTGCATGCCCGCAAAGGCGTGTCAATCGGACGCCGATTGCGGAACTCCGACGTGCGAAGGAATGATTCCGATGGGATGCGTTCAGCATAACCCCTTATGCGATAACGGCGCGTGCGGCTCCGAAGACCGCCAGTTCCAAGGCTCATACGCGTGCGACGACTCAAGCGGAACCTGCGTAGAAGTTCAGCCTGAGTGCGAGGAAGATTCAGACTGCGGCTCGCCAAGCTGTTACGACGACCCGAACGGCGTCTGCCATAACGTAGCTCCGCGCTGTATGCTCGGCCGGTGCAACAACCGCGACTCCGTCTCAAGCCCCGGTTCGACGTGCGACGCAACGGTCGGAGCGTGCGCGGGCGGCCTGCCGGACTGCTCTTCGGTCGAAGGCGCAAACTGCCGCAATACGTGCAGCGCGGGCTATACACAAAACTCCGAATACTATTGCGCGCAGGGAAATTGCTGCGTCCCAAACGCGACCGGAACGTGCGCGGAAAACAACGGCGCGTGCCAAAGCAACCGCAATCCATGTCCGAACCAACTGCCGACGACAGGCCCGCAGCTGGACTGCGGCAGAGGCCAAAAGTGCTGCATGCCTTAACCTGCCGCAACGAGAAAATAAAAGGCGCCCGTCCGGGCGTCTTTTTATTTTCCGCCTTTAGCATTCGCATTCGGCGCCGTTATAGTTGTTAAAATTAAGCGAATTGTTGTAAAATGCGCTTAATTAAACGTTAACGAGACAACCTTTAAACGATTTGGTGTTCGACAATGCCGGTTTACACTATAAAATTCGAGGAAATAAAGCGCTCGAACATAAAGCAGGCGGGCAGCAAAGCGTGCACGCTTGCCGAAATTGCCAAACAGGGCTTCAAAACTCCGCCGGGTTTCGTCGTTACGTCGCTGGCGTTTGAGACTTTTTTGCGGCAGAATAAAATAAACGACAAACTCGCGCGCACGCTGAACGCGGCGGGCAAAGGCGAAATAGACCCTGCGGGAGTCGAGAGGGAAGCCGCCCGGCTTTTCGCCAGATCGCGGTTTTCGCCTGAAATAAAGAAGCAAATCGCAGAGTCGTACTACGAACTCATCGGTAAATCTTACGGAGCCGCGCCTAAGCCGCTGGCCGTAAGGTCGTCGTTTCTCGCCGAGGACGAGGAAGGGAGCAGCTTCGCCGGGCAAATGACCACCGCGCTTAACGTAGAGGGAGAAAGCGCGCTGTTCGACGCGGTGAAAAAATGCTGGCTGTCGGTTTTCAGCAAAGAGGTCGTCGCTTATAAAGCCGCGCGCAAACGCCTTTCGCTGGACGTTTCGGGCGGCGTGCTGGTGCAGACGCAGATTGCGCCGAAGTGGGCGGGCGTCGTCTTTCCGGGCGGAACGGATAAGGACGGACTTATTCTAATCGAAGCGGTGTCTTCGCTGGGCGAAACTCTTGTAAGCGGACGCGCAAATCCGCACCGGATTACGGCGCGGGCAAAAGATGAAAAGATACTTGAATACTTTTCGCCTGAAGGCGAACCGAAGATGGACGACGAATCGCGCAAAGCTATAATAAAAGGCGCGGCGCGGCTTTTTTTGAAGTTCAAGGAGCTCGGCGACTTTGAGTGGGCTTACGACGGAACCGACTTTTACGCTCTGCAAGGCAGACCGGTTACGACCGGACGAGACGAAGACTCCCCTCCCGCCGACGACGTTGTATGGTCGAGGGTGCTGGGGGAAGAATTCTGGTCGGGAACCGTAACTCCGCTTATGTTTTCAATCATAGGCCGCGCGATAGAGAATAACATGCTGCGCAAGCCCATATCGCTCATAGGCGACAAGTACGTCGCCAAAGCGCCTTACCTAAAATTGATTTACAACCACATCTACGTCAACCAGAACGCGCTTGAGCCGATAATTCTCTTCTTCCCCGAATGGGCGTTGACCGGCGACATTTTAAAAATGTTTCCATCCGACTTCCGCGCGAGAATTAAACGCAGCTCCGGCCTTGTTCTGCCGCTTAACTTCCCTAAAGCTCTGGCAAACTTTAAAAAGAAAGGCGCGCCTTTTTGGTACGGCAGCGCCGCCGATAATTTCTACAAGTTCATAGATGAAAAGTCGCCCGCAATCGAGAAATACAAGCCGCCAATAAGCGCGTCCCCGAAAGATTACGAAACCTCGCTGGACGAGCTGTGCAAACTTCTTGACGAATACCTGTTCATTTCGGTTTGGGGAGTAACCTACGCCTTCTTGTTCGTCCCTCTTTGCGCCAAAATGATTGAAGCGTGGTGCGACCCTAAGGACAAGGAGCGGCTGACTCACCTTGCGCTGTCTAACCTGCCGTCGGACAAAAATTTCGAGACTGCTAAAAGACTCAACAGACTCGCCGTGCGCCTTTCGCAGCTCGACTGCGGAGCGGAAATACTTGAGAAGCGTCTGCCTTGGAGCAAAGCGAGGGAGCTTCTGCTTAAAAGTCAGTCCGGCAAACGCTTCATGCAGGAGTTTCATTACTTAATTAAGGAGCACGGACACCGCACGCCCGACCGCGACATTTTGTATCAGCGCTGGGGAGAAAATCTCGAAATACCTTTCGGCCTTATTTGCAAGCTGGCCAGTCAGCCGACGCGCGTGCCGGCTCCGTCCGCAAGCGACGAGGAAGTGGCCGCAGAGATAGAAAAGGCTTTGCCGATACGCTACCTCAATCTTTTTTCGCCGATGAAGCGCCCGACGTTGAAGACGGTCGTAAAAGTCGCCAGACGATTTTTGCCGATACGCGAGAACGTCAGGTTCCACGCCGACTTTTTTCTTTTCGCAATACGCAAACTAATTTTATCCGCAGCCGAAGCGCTGCGCGAACGAGGAGTCATCGAAGAAAACGAAAGCGATTTAGTTTTCTTCCTTACGCGCGAAGAGCTGTTCGGCGAAGAGCTTTGGGAAGGGGCTGAAGAGGCCGACAAGCTGCTGCGCAAAGCGCGCGGCAGAAGAGAGCGCTTTTATCTCAATCAAGGCCGCTCCATGCCGAGCTACCTCTTTAACGGCGAGGATTACGAAACGCTTATCGGCGGCGTAGAGCCCGGCGAATCGCTGAAAGGGCTGCCGGCAAGCCCCGGCCTCGCCAAAGGAAAGGCCCGCGTCGCCAATACTTACGAGGATTTTATCGAACTCAAACCGCAGGAAATACTGGTTTCTTACGCCCTCGACCCGTCTTGGTCGTCGGTAATACCGCAAGCGGCGGGAATGGTTACAGAAGTCGGCGGGCAGCTTTCTCACGGGGCGATAATCGCCCGCGAGTACGGAGTTCCGGCGGTCGTCGGCGCGGCGGGAATCTTGTCGCGCGTTTCCACAGGCGACGAGCTTATGATTGACGGCGGAAAAGGTCTTGTGGTGATAAAAGACAAGAAGTAAAAATTGTCTTTTTAAAAAATTTATGGTCAAATTTCTATTTTGTAAGAGGGTCTCATTGTGTTATACTTTATAGATGTATATTATTTTGATATTTAAGCGGTTCTACAAACCTGAGAAAAACGGAGAGTAACCGTGCCCGGATGCTTATCGACAAAAATTAGGACGCGTTATTTTTTCGCGGCGGCGCTCTTATTTGCGTTTGCGTCCGCGCTTGCCGGATGCGGCGTTTCGTCGGACAACAAAGACGACAACCTGCAAAAGTGCGTCGTCAACGCCGACTGCCCGACGTATAAATATTGCAAGTCGAACGTCTGCGTCGATTCGCCCCGGCCTGACGGCGACGAGCTTGAGCTTCCCGCCGACGTTGAAGAACCTTCCGATGATATAGAAACGAACGCCGACGACGAACCGGAAGACGGCGACGAGCTGCCGATTGAAGACTCGGATCAAGAAGAGAAAGAACCGGATACGGAGCGCGAATACAGTCAGACTTTTCAAGTAAGCGTCATTTCGCCCGCGGACGGCGAATTTATAACGGCCGGAGACGTTCATATTAAGGTTAAAGTCGTCAGCGAACCGCTGCCCAACGAAGTCGTTATTTCGATTAACGGCAAGGTTGCTTTCAAGGAAACCTCGCCGTCTTCCGCTTACGATAAAGTCTGGAACACCGAAAACATCCCCGAAGGGGAATACGTTATTTCGGTCATGGCGAAACGAGGCGACGACGAAGTCGCAACCGCGTCCATTACAGTTTATCTCGACCTCACTCAGCCGGAAGTAGAAATACTAGAACCCAAATCGAACGCAACCTTTTACTACGGCGACGAAATGTCGATAGCCGTCAAAGCCAAAGATCACCTCAAATCTCTTGTAGTTCAAATAGACCTTACCGTTGAGCTCGAACTTGGCGAATCGGAGCTTGCCGGCATCGAGCTTATACAGCACGTCATACCGATGACGCTTACTTACGTTTCGCCGGGCAACCACACGTTAATCGTAAAAGCAACCGACAAAGCCGGACACGAAACTACCATTAGAATGCTTACGTTCATCATCGACCCGACGCCGCCGCTTATAAACCTCTACTATTACAACGGCGCCGACTTCGTGGAGCTTCCGGCCGGTTTGAAAGAACTTCTTGGCAACCAGCAAGTTAAAATTAAAGCAACCGATAAATCGGGCTTCAGCGCCGGAAGCCAAATTAAAATGAACTTCAAAGGAGAAACTACGCCGTTTTTCTCTCAGCAAATCGTAAATACGACAGACTACGAGCTGCTTATCGACTGGGACGAATTTATTAAAAACCGCGATTATCCCTACACCGTCGATATTATTATGACAGTCTCCGACCGTTTCGGCAATCCGAGCTCCTACAACGGCTCTTTTACGATAAAACGCGAAGTCTTTAATTTCCAGCCGCGCAAAGAGTTCGGCTGCTCGCCTTACGCGGTTACAAGCTCTCCCGCGATTTCGCCCGACGGAGCTTACGTTGCGGCGGCCATTCGCAATACTTTCTTCGGCGTAAAGGCGGACGACGGAGACACTCTCTTCGAGTGTATGACCAGCGGCTCTCCGTCCAACTGTCAGTTGGGTTCCGGCGGAGCGCCCATTACCGCGCCGGTAAGCGTCATCACTCCCATAAGCGGAGCGTCGTACGCCTTGGCGATAGACCAAGCGGGGTTCGTGATGGTTCACGACCTTCGGGTAAACTTGGACAGATGCCAATATTTCAACGCCGCGCAAACCGCCGGGTTGACCGGACTTAAATTCGACCACGGAATAGCGCTTGGCCGAGTGTTTCAGCACGAAACCAACGGCGTCGGCGTTCCGCTTTACGTCTGCGGAACGAGCGCGACTTCTCCGGTTCAAACCGCCTGCATACGAATAAACTTCTTTCCTGAGAAATTAACCGACACGTACGCGGCGATGAGCGTCGCGTGGACTAAGTCGATTGCGGACGTATCCGGAGCTACTTCGCCTCTTTTCTGGGATTACACGCTTAGCCAGTACGTATTCGTAACGCTCGGCAATCAAATCGCCCGTCTTGACGTCGATTCCGGAGAAATCCAAAAGTCATACCCCATAGGCGCGGCGGTTCTCTCGCCCGTCCCCGACCCGGTAAACGATACAATTAGCGTGGGCGGAAGCAATTTTTATTCCATGCTGCCGCTCGATCTCAGCTCGGCGTATTCCACGTTGAGCATTACCGACAAAACTCTTTCCGGGTATTCGGGTCTTGTAGATAGAAGCAGGAACCACATTTTCATCGCGCAGGCGAAAGACCAATACGGCCTTTGGCAAGGTTCGCTTATGCAATTCGCGGTTAAAAGCGACAATACGTTCAACGAGACTGCCGCCTTCGTTTATACGCTGCTTAAAGAGCACCGCATTGACTCAACGCCCGTTATAGGAAAAAATGGAATAGTTTATCTGGCGGACAGAATCGCTAACGGCTCCAGCATTTTTTACGCAATTAAGCGCGAAACGAATACGACGCTGTGGAAAATTACCTTTGAAAAAGAAATAAAGGCTCCGCTGACGATGGGAACCAACGGGTTCATTTACTTTACCACGCAGGACGGGTATCTGCGGGCGATAGCGTCAAGCAGCTTCGGTTACGACAACGTCGCCGCGTGGCCGATGTTCGGCGGCAATCCTCAGCACACGTTCAACGTGATTAAACAATAAACGCCCGTTATTATAATTTGGCGGCCGTTGATTTTAACGAACAGAGTTAAACTATTTTTTAACGAGGAGGAAACGATGCAGAAATACGTATGCAACATTTGCGGTTATGTTTACGACCCGGCGGTAGGCGACCCTGACGGCGGAATCGCTCCGGGCACGCCTTTTGACAAAATTCCCGAAGACTGGGTTTGTCCCACGTGCGGGGCAAGCAAAGACATGTTTTCGCTCGAAGGATAACTTTACGGCAATTTGAAAAAGAAAAGCGGCCTTTTACGGCCGCTTTTTTTATGCTTCAAATTTAAACCGCTCACTTGCATTTCACGTCAAACGGAAGACACGAGAACTGAACTATGTATCCGTCGGTCGCCGGGTCGGCGGGCGCGCCCCACAACCTAAACGATGCGTTCTCGTCGTAGGCGATGCCGTTGACTAGGAAGGGAAGCTCGACGGCTCCTTTAACCTTCGTCGGGTCAGCCTCTTCTACCCACAAAACGTAATTTTTGGAGTTGTCGTTCTCGCGGGTCAGGACGAGAAGCGAACGAACGCCCGACATGCTTTGAACCAGAGCCAGCCCGTAATAATTGTTGGGGTAGCCTGCTGCGACGTAGTTGTTGAAACTTCCATCGGACGCGAGCAGCCAAAGCTGATGCTCGGCCGCAAGCCAAATTTTGGAGCCGTTGGTTACGGCCAAGGCGTCAACCGTTTGAACCGGTTCGGGGTAGCTGATTGCATACGCGCCAAGCAGCATCCGCTGATTTGGGTTTCCTTCGTTTCCGTCAACATTTACGGCGTAAATGAGATTGCCGTTGGCCGTGTAAGCCAAGCCGCCGAGAACCTGATTTGAAAAGTTCGTTTTGGAGAAAGAATTCCAAAGTCCTGTAAAATTGTCGGTTGAGAAAACGGCCGATTCCGTAGCTCCCGGAACGTTTTGAATTGCCGCGAAACGCATTCCAGCCGATCCGCCGGAATCGACTTTATACCAGCAAAGGTCTTGAATCGGCCCGTTTTGAGCGAGGCCGTTGATTGTATGTTTGCTCAGCGCGGTAAGAGCGAAAAGCGGCTCTATGTCGGCTTCTTCCTCGCGCTCAAGCTCGGCCGTCTCTTCCGCGTCCGCCGCGTCCGTTTCGCCTTCCGAAGTTTCGGTTTCTGCCGTCTCGTCGTCGCCGTCTATTTCGACGACCTTGCATACCGCCAATTCGTTCTCAACGACGCAGGTTTCAGCCGCAAGACATTTGTTTCCTTTTTTCACCCAAGTCTTGTCGCTTCCGCATCGCTGCGGAACGTTGTCCGCGCACCGCTCTTCGTTCGTAACGCAAGGCGGCTCAATGCGCTCCAACCAAATCTGGTAGCCTCCGGCCTTGCCTATTTTGCTCCCCGTCGAGCGGCTGTCTAAAATTATGTGAGCGAATTCGCCTTTAACCGGCGTCGTAATGAGGCTCCAAATGCGCAGAGCGCTCGATTGATTTGTTTCTTCGGCGTAAACCGCCTGCTGCTGGCAGTACGAGTTCGGATCTTTGCCGCAGGTTGATTTAAAAACGTGGTTGCGGTCGATAAACATCGAGAAGCTGTAGGCGAATTTAACGCCTGCGTCAAGCTGAAGATACACGCCGAAATTAGTTCCTCCGGCCAAAAGCTCCTCGGTGAATTCGATTGAAAAAATTTGTTCGGGGCCGTCCCACGCGACGCCCGCGTCGATTAGTTTGCACTGCTGCTCTGTCTGCAGCGCGTTGGTTCCCTTGCTTAGATCGGCGTGAACGCGCCATTCGAGCGAAAGAGGTTCCGGATCGCCGCAATTGCCCGCGTGCGTCATTTCTTTTGTAACGAACGTTTGTTCTTCTTCAATCTCGACGTTGTCTAAGGTCTCGGTTGTCTCGTCGTCGGTTTTATCCGCCGAGTCGTCTTCGCCGGGATTGTCGGGCGCGTCTTCTATATCGCCGTCCTCGTCAACCGGCCGCTCGTCCGCCGAGTCGTAGTCCGACTCGATGGGAATACAACGCCCGTTGTATTCGCGATAACCTTCTTTGCAGCCCGAAGAAGCGCTGCAACCGCAAATAAGCGCAAACATCAAAATAAGCGCCGCAGCCGCGGCCTTAACCAAAGCGATTCTTTTTTTCATTTGAGCCTCGCTATAAAGGCGTCCGATTGCGTTATAACCGTATAAAGTTACTCTGAGGCGAACTTTTGCAGAGCTTCCATGCCTTTTGTGATTACGTCGTCGCTCGTGGCAAAGGAGAAACGCAAATGTCCGGGCGAGCCGAACTCAGAACCCGGAACAGTAACGACGCCCGCCTTTTCGATGAGAGCGCCGCAAAGCTCGGAATCGGTCTTCGCGCCTTTCTTCGCCATCAGCTCCGCAACGTCGGCGAACAAATAAAACGCTCCGTCCGGCGGCGAGCATTTCAATCCCGGAATTTTTCCGGCAAGCTCGACTATAAGATTGCGTCTGCGCTTGAACGCTTGAGCCATTTCCGCCATGGCGGCCTGAGCGGAGTCGTCCGTAAGAGCGGCAGAAGCGGCGACTTGAGCCACCGCCGTTGGATTGCTTGTAAGCTGCCCCTGAAGCCTAGCAACCGCCCTCGCCAAATGCTCCGGCCCAACGAGCCAGCCGATTCTCCAGCCGGTCATGGCGTAGCTTTTGCTTACGCCGTTAATCACCGCGGTATGGTCGGCGAATTTTGCGTCCATTCCGAGCGAAAACCATTTCTTCGCGTCGTTATGCACCAATGCGCAGTAAATATCGTCGGTTATAATCCAAAGATTTTTCTCGACGGCTATTCGGCCTATTTCCCGCATCGCCGCCTCGGATACGACGCCGCCCGACGGGTTATTCGGGCTGTTAAGCATAATCGCCTTTGTCTTGGGAGTGAGAGCGTCTAATACGCATTTCGGGTCCAACGGATCGCCGGAAGAGCCGCCGTTCGGCAGGAAAACCGGTCTTCCGCCCGCAATTTCTATCATGGTCGGGTAGCTGACCCAGTAAGGCGACGGAACGAGGACTTCGTCCCCCGGCGCCAGCAGACACATAAGGCACTCCGCTATAACCTGCTTAGCGCCCACTCCCGCGACTATTTGCGAGGCTGCTGGTTTACAGCCGTAAATTTTTTCGTGCCAAGCGGCTATTGCGTTTTTTAAAACCGGCATACCGTCTGCCGGAGTGTATTTGTGGAAGCCGTCGTCAATCGCCTTGTGCGCGGCTTCTATTACCGCCTTTGGAGGCGGAAAATCGGGCTCCCCTGCGGTGAAGTCGAAAACTTGCGCGCCCGAAGCCTTTAACTGTTTTGCCTTTGCCGAAAGAGCCAGCGTCGCGCTGGCTTTGGCCGTTTGCGCCATAGGCCCCAGCGGCATTTTATATTCTACGGTCATTTTGCTCTCCTTAGATGCTACGGTTGAAAACGTTTGCGCCGCCCGCTTAACGAATTAAAACCAAGCCGAAACGCGCAGGTTGAAAGACCTGCCCGGCATGTTCATTCCGCTTCCGTGCAGTTTGTAATTGCGGTCGAGCAGGTTAGTTATTCCCGCGTTTATTTCCGCCCAGCCGCCGAGCTTCATTCCGACGCGGAAGTTTACGGTGTAATAGCCGTCGGTTCCATCCGGATCGGTAAAATATTTGTCAAAGTCGATTTTTTCGACGGTAGAGAGTCTGTCCTGAGAAGTCGCCCAAAGCATATATCCTTCCGCGAACGCTTTTGCGTTGAGGAAGTTGTAGCGTAAAAACAGCCCGCCGTGATGCGGCGGAATATTCGCCAGCGGCTCGTCGCGGTCGTTCTTGGCGTACGCGTAAGCGTAAGTTCCTTTCAGTTCTACGAATTGGAAGTTGAACTTAAGCTCCGTTTCGACTCCTTGAATGTAGGCGTGTCCGGCGTTTTTATAAGACGCGGAATAATCGAACGGGAGGTCTTTTGCCGGAAGAAAGTCGCCTAGCTGAATCATATCGTCGCGATATGTTACGTAATAGAATGCGTTAAGGTAAACGAATTCGGCGTTGACTTTCACGCCTAAATCAACCGTAAAGTTCTTTTCGGGTTTGAGGTTTATTTCGTCGGTTATCGACGGCCTCATCCAAATTTTACGCCCGTAAAACTGCGCCGGACCGAAATAAGTCAGTTCCGACATTGTAGGAGCGCGCAGCCCTTGATGCGCGTTAAGGCTCACGGTAATCATTTTAGACAACGCCGAATAAGCCAACCCGCCGCCCGCGGTGAAAGCCTGCGTATTGTAATCGACCGACAGCTGCTTAACCGCGCCGGTGTAGTCGGTCGTCTGCCAGTCGGCGTTAATGTTGAAGAAATCGTAGCGCGCCGCCGCGTTTACGTTAAGCGCGTTAAGGAACGTATAAGAGCCTCCTAGAAATAAAGAAATGGTTTGGTAAGTTCCGCCGTCGGGAAGAAGCGGGAATTCCCACGGAGCGTCGCCCGCGTTCGCGCCCGCAGCTAAACGCGGCGAAACGTCCACGGTCGCTTTGTCAATGATGTCGCGATAGTAGCTAAACCCGAAATTGAAGCCGTAAGGAAGGCCGAGAGTCAAACCGGCGCCAATGCTAAGCAGGTTGTTGTTCTCGCGGCTCATCCATGCCGACGAGTCAGTCGCCGCGTATTCGCGCTCCATGGCAAAGCTCGCAAGCGAAAGCTGCGCCTTAAGATAAGGAAGGAAGAAAGCGATGTCTTTATGCTCGTAAGCAAGATAGACGACCATCATGTCCATAGGCGAAAATTCATCGGAGACGTTGAGGCCATAATGAACGGCGGGGTTGACTTCGGCGTCGTCGAAGCGATGATAATACGCTCCAAAAGTCGCGACGGCGTTCTTGTCGAACTCGAAGGAAAGTTTAAGCGCCGCTTGATATTCTCCGTATTCGGTAGAATGCAGATAACCCTGACGTCTGCCGCCGGAAACGTCGTCGTAGCTTGCAAGCCCGGCGCCGATAAGCCACTTGGTTCTTCCGGTAGCGCTGCTTAACAGCGCGTTAAGCGAGCCGCCGGCCTTTGACGTATTGAGCTTTAGGGAGGCTCTGCCGCCGACTTGGCCGTCTTTTTCCTGCGCCTGCGCGAGATTGATTTGAATTGTTCCGCCCGCGCTCCCCTGACCGATATAAGAGCTGTTGGATCCGGCGTAAATTTCAACCGATTCTACGAATTCGGGCTCGAAGGCGTCGATAAGCGCGCCAAAACCGTAAGGAAAGAAGGCGGGCGAATTCAGCCTGATTCCGTCCACCAATATTTGAACGTGAGTCGCGCCCAGTCCGCGCATAACCGGCGAATTGATTGCCGGAGCCATGTAGTTGAGATATAGCTCAGGCTGCTCAAGAAGAGCGTCCGACAGCGATTGCGCATTGCGCTTTTTTATTTCATCGAAGGTAATTACCTTGACCGGTTTGACGCTGTCCTCAAAAGGAAGAGGATAAGGCTGCTCGATGTTTACGACCGGCGTCGCGCTTTCTTCGGTCGATTCCTCGGATGCGTCTTCGTCTTTGGGAGTCTCGGACGCTTTTTTGTCGGATCCTCCCGCGGCTTCTTTTTTATCGGAGCCGCCGATTATAGAGCCTTTGGGTTTCAAATCGAGCGGCAGCTCTTCGCCCGCCGGCTCGTCAAAATTCAGGGCTTCCTTATTTTTTTTTTGAGCGTCGTCTTTTTTGACGCCGCCGGTCTCCGTCTTGTTTTCGTCTATTTTGGGAGCCGCCTGCTTTTTGGCTTTAAAATCGGGCGGAGCGATGTTCATCAGCGGTTTTGGAATTTCGGGAGCATCCTGCGCTTCCTTCATTTTAAGACGAGGAATGGGAGACAACGCCTTGGGCAGCTCGTAAGTTTTATCTACGAAAATTATGTCGTCGGCGTCCGCTTCCTTTTTATCCTTCTTTTTCTTCGCGTCTTCTTTTTTCTTGTCGGGAGCCGCTCCAGAATCGTCTTTTATCTCTTTTTTCGAGCCTTTCTCGCCCCCGATTATATCGTCGTCCTTCGCGTAGGACGCGCCGTAAACGAACGTGCCGACAAGCGCGGCGCAAAATATTAATAACAGCGATTTTCTCACATTTGCCTCCTTGAACATCGCGTAGAATCGCATATTACATTTTATTAAACTCGCATTCTATAAATACAATAATACCAAACAACCGAAAACTCAAATTAAAATTTTACTCACAAATAAATTGTTATCTCTCTCATACGTTAAAACAAAAAAAATATTCGCATAAGAAATAATATAACCGGCCTATTGACATATATAAAAAATTACATATGTTTGTATAAGGCTTTGTTATTTATAATCAGGAGAACAATATGGGAAATCTAAACAGTCGCATTTAATTAATAATGGCGGCGTTATTTGCGCTTTTTACCTTTTCGTGCGGAAAAAACGCCGAGCAGCTTAACCCCAATCCGGACGTTGACGCGGTTGAAACCGACGAACAAGCGAATGCGACGGACTCGGAACAATCGGAAGACCCCGACGCCGCAACCGATCAAAACCCGGACGCGAACGAAGAAAATGTGCCGCCGGAATCGCCCGAACTGCCGGACGACGCAGACGAGGAGAGCCCAGCGTTCGATGGCGACGAAGAAATAACGCCTGAGGGAGAAGACCCGATTGAGTCAGAAGAATATTCCTCGTGCGAAGGATACGAATGGGAATGGGAATGCGCCGACGACGACTGTCAGGTCGCCGGGGTCAGCTTCGTTCCCAATCCAATTATATTCCTGCTGCAAGAACAGGCAGGTTCTTACAATTATCAAGAAGTAAGAATAATTAACCACGGCCCCGGCGACGCGATAATAAGCGATATACGTCTGACGCCCGAATCGGAAGAACATTTTTGGCTTGACTCTCTGCCATCAACGCCGTTTACAATTAAAGCGTGGTACGAGGCCAAATTCAACCTCTTCACCGACAGGGTAAACCCGAATATTTACAAGGGCGAGCTTTTAATTGAAATGCAGAACCCGTGCAGACTAGCGACGCTGCCAATTTACGTTATGACCGAGGACCAGAGATACTGCAAGTCGTATCTTTCAGCCGCCGGAGACGAACGCAAAGATCCGGGCGAGCTGCGCGAAGGGTGGAAATACAGGCTTCCGCTTAACCTTTACGCCAAAGGATTTGACGGAAGCTCGATAACGATCGAGCATATCACGACGAGCGGCAGAAACAAAAACTTGGATTATCCTTACTATCAAGCCGACTATATAGTTTCCTTCAACGAATTTACTAATTTTTCCTACTGTCCGTTTTATCCGGACAAAGTTATTAACGACTGGGCGTACATCGACTACTCGCTTGACGAAGAAGGAGATTTCTTCATCGATTTATTCCTAAGGTCAACGCTTAACCCTTCCGCCAACCTTTGCTACGACAAGCTCGAACAACAAACGGTTGAATATCACACCCATTTTGAGCTGTTCGTCCCGTCTATTTACGAAATCGACCCCAACCCTAATTACGTTCCGTCAAACGCCTTCGCGCTTTCCAACGCGCCGCTGCCATGGGAGGGAGTAACAGTCGAACCCTGCTCGCAGGAAACTGGAACCGTAAAGCTGAAAAACGAATCGAGTTTCGTTTGGTCTAACGACGCAGGATTGACGGTTTTCGGCGGAACGGAAGAGCTTTGGGTTTTCGACGAAACCGGCCGGACCAAAACGCTGAAATGCTACTCAAACCAGCCGGGATATATGAGCGCGCTGACGGGACGCATTGAAGGCGCGGAACTAGAAGTTTGGGGCGGCTTCGACGGCAAACTGGGCAGATTTGCAGCCGGACAATGGGAAACGTTCGACCCTCCGTCAGAAATGCTTTCCGATTCGGCCGAAACGGGCGCCAACAAGGTTGTAGATTTAAATTTTATCAACGGCGCATTAATAGTTATTACTAATACAACGCTTTGCGCTCGCCTTGGCGACGCGACATGGAAAAAACTCGAAGCTCCGGACAACCTCGACAGAGAATACGGGCTGCATTTGCGAAACGGCTATTTATACGGCGCGGCAGGAACCTCGCTTTATAAAATCGACGAAACCGGAGCTTACGACGCCGGCGATTTATGTTTTAAAGATTTGGAATATCACTTTGCGCAGCTTGAAAGCGTGGGAACGGTTTTAGAAACCAAACCGAGAAAATGCAAACTGGGAGCTCTGGCGGTAATCGGCGCGGACGAAAAAGGATTGTGGATTACCGAGAAAAAACGCAAACCCGTCGTGTGGCTGTATTCGGAAGAAGCGCCTTTGTATAAATTTAACCGAATTCTCGGCCCGAACGGAGGCGGCAGTCAAATGCCTTACAATTACGAAGTCCGCGGCGGCATGGGCGGAGTTCCGATGACGGTTCTGATTGGCGGAAACCGGTTGGGCGGGTCTATTCCGGGCTGCGAACCCGGCCCGATGAGCATAAATATGCCTTGCACCTCTGAGAACAAACTCGCCGTTCTTTCGATTTCAAACAACCATTCGGCGATTTCGCAGCCTTTTTACGAGAATACCTTTTGCGACCCTTCCGGCATGTGCCTGTACGGATCGATGGTCAGCGTGAGTCAAGGGCGCGTATGGCGCAAAGCCGGGTATATGTGGCTGCCGTGGAACGCGACAAAAATAACGTGGACGCAAACCAAGTAAAAACAAAAGATCCCTCTTCGATTGAAGAGGGATTTTCATTTCGGCTTAATTCGCAGCCTTTGCGCTAAGGTTCCACGGTGCGGTAAGGTTTAATGCCTTCTTCGTAGAAATTGTCGCCGTTAGAGTCGATTATTACAACCGCGGGGAAATCTTCGACTTCCAATTTGTGCACGGCCTCAGGGCCGAGGTCGGGGTACGCGATGACCTCGCAAGCCTTGATGCGCTTGCTTATGAGAGCGCCAACGCCGCCCGTCGCCGCTAAGTAGAGCGCGCAATGCTCTTTGCAAGCGTTAATAACGTCTTTGTTGCGCTTCCCTTTGCCCAGCGACGCCTTAACGCCCAAAGCGTGCAGACGAGGCGCGTAAACGTCCATGCGTCCGCTGGTTGTGGGGCCTGCCGAACCAATGGGATTGCCGGGACGCGCCGGCGTGGGGCCGACGTAATAAATTATCGCGCCTTTAAGCGGAAAAGGCGGTTCCTCGCCTTTATTGAGCGCGTCCATCAGTCTTTTATGAGCCGCGTCGCGCGCTGTGTAAATCGTTCCGGTTATAAGAACTTCGTCCCCTGATTTCAGCCCTTTTACCGCTTCGTCCGTCAGCGGCGCGTTGATTTTAATAGGCATATCGCTCTCCTTTGTAAATTCTTGGCCGTATTGCCTAGGTTGCTGAGCTTTTATTCGGAAGCCTCCGCTTCCTCTTCGGTTTCGTCGCCGTCGGGCGCGACGCCTACGGTAAAAGCGTCCGACGATACCGGCATTAAAACGCTTTCGCCGTTTTTATATCCGCCATAGCCGATAATTTTCTCGTAGTAAGTTCCAACCGTCTGCGGCAGCGTAAATTTATAGGCGTAATTGCTTATAAAATAACAATCGCCGACTTTGAAAGTTCCTTTGGCTGAATCGCCCGCGTCGGTTACAGCCGCGCCGTGAATTTCAATCAAAACTCCCTCGAACGCTTCCGCTTTGCTTCCGTCGCCGCCTTTGCTAAGATTTGCGCAAAAGTCTTCCACTACAACCGGCATAAGCGTAGAAGCCGCCGTTCCGGTAACGGTAATCGTTTCGGCTTCAAGC
This sequence comes from uncultured Myxococcales bacterium, assembly GCA_964400725.1. GTDB lineage: Bacteria > Myxococcota_A > SURF-8 > SURF-8 > CAYNVS01 > CAYNVS01. Next base: position 31,788 of record CAYNVS010000011.1, on the reverse strand, counting down.
TGGCTTTCCGAGCCGATTTCGTAGTAATACGCCTTTATTTTAACTATGTCTTTCGGCTTTAGCCCCTGAGCCGTAGTTTTAGAAGCCGTAACCAGTATGCCGTGATATTCCGCATTTACGGAATCGGATACGAACAACCCTGAAGTCGTCGAGTCGATTTCAAATACCGGACTTGAAACGACTACGTTTTGCAAAATCAACAACGCGTCGGGGCTTGGGTGCCTCTCGCTTTGAATGTTCTGAATGTCCCAAATGGAAAGACCAGCCGGCGCTTCCCAGTCGATTTCCTCGTCGTACTCGCGCTCCGCGTCGTATTCTACCGCCTCGTAATCTTCGTCGTCCGTCTCGTCTTCGTATTCGTCGCCGTCTATTTCGGGCATTACGACGACTTTAAAGTCTTCGGCGTCGCGGGGGAGCAGCCAAAAATCCTTGTTGCGGAAATACATAAAGCCTTGAAGAAGGGAAAAGTTGGCTCCGAGGCTCGGTTGATTATAAGAATAAATTTTTGAGTCAACGTTCAAGCAGCCGCTGACTTGAAATTTCTTGGTAGTATTGTCGATAAGTTTTGTAACGGCGACGTTGTTTAAATAAACCAACGTCCCTTCGTAGCCGGCGGCGTTTGCGCCGCTGGTGGAAATATCGCACGCGTTTATTATTTCGGTCGCCGCCGGAGGCGTTTTCGTCCCTTTTATTGAAATTACGTCGGCGTTTATCTGCGAAGTCTCGTAATATTCCTTATAAGTTCCAACCACGTCCAGTTCGCTGCCGATAGTTAAATTAGTCAGAGGCATCGACTTTGAAAAAGCGACCAAAATGCCGCGGTAGGCGCCTCCGTCGGGATCGGATACGTATATCGCGTCCCAGTCGGTAGTATATGAAAAGCGATTGCACATTGCGATTACGCCGTTTACCGTTACCGCCGTATCTTTGGCCGGATGATTCGATGAAGCCGGATTTTGAATGTCGATTACCTTCACCGTCTTGGACGGAGGAAGGTCGAGGTCGGTCGTTTCGTTTTGATCCGCCGTAGAATCGTCGTCCGAAGCAATATCGGCGTCCCTGTCGCCGTTTTCCGAGTCGTCCTTCTTTTCGCTTTCGCCGCTAGAGCACGCAAAAGCGAAAAACGCAAAAAACGCTGAAAAGGCCGCAGTCAATAAAACGGTATGTCTTCTCATAATATTCTCCAATGGTTATTTACCCTATCGCTCTAAAAAGAGCCTTAAACTAACCAAAATGTATCTTTATCGGATGAGTTGTCAAGCGCAAACTTATTCTTTTTTATGTTATCGTCTTGTCTTATCCGCTTAAATCGCCTCGACTTTACGTCTTAATTAATTTACAAGTGGCGCGTTAAAAAATAATCGCTTGACTTTTAAGTTTGGCATCGTATCATTAATTACATATAGGTTTATACCTTTATAAAACTTTACAATTAAAACGATAAGGAGTTTTTCATGCGTATCGCCGCCGTTTCCGACATTCATTTTGGAGATCCCATGTGCGCGTTAGTCGCGAACGAAGAGCTTAATAAAGAGAAGTTCGACGCTCTGATGAGCGCTATAGGAACGGTCGATTATTTTGTTTTACTCGGAGACGTTCTCGATTTTTCAATTCAAAGCTGCGACAAGGCTTACGCCTCCGCCAAAGTATTCTTCGACGCCGCAGCGGCGACAAATCAAATTAAAAACTACGTTTACGTTCCGGGAAATCACGATTACGCTCTTTGGAACGCCGTCGAACATAACGTAAACGTCGCGTCGCGCATTATTAACGGCAAACCGCCGAGACGCTTTAAATATACCGTTCCTGGCGTTCTCGACGACCGCGCCGGCGCTTTGAAATTCGTAATGCCCGACGTAGGCAGAAGCGGCGGCGGCGAGACCAATCCATACGGCACGTTCTTTCTTTCGGAGTTTTTTAAAAAACCTACATTCGTCGCTTACCCCAATCTCTATCTCGTAACTAATCAAAACGAGTCGTTCCTTTTTACTCACGGCCAATATTTTGAGGCGGCGTGGGCGTTTACGGGCGAACGCGCCATGCAGATTGCCGACGGCGAAGAAGGTTTGGTAGAGGACGACGGAGGAATATGGATTGCCGCCGGACCCGGCAACGAACTGATAAAAATTCCTGAGTTGAAAGATTTTGTCGCGATGAATTATCCGATAAACGAATTTTTATCGAGCGGCATAGGAATGGCGGGCAATCTTACGACAATCGTCAGAAGCGTTCAGCGCAGCTTCAAAGACGCGGCCAACGACGAGGAGCGCAAACGGCTTAAACGCTATTTCAAAAATATTCATTACAAATTTTTAAACCCGCTGATTCAAGAATTAACGAGCGAATATAAAGGCGCGGCGAAATTTATTTTCGACGCTGAAATAGACTGTCTTGAAAAGAAACTGGCGGAAATGGCAAAAAATTCCGGCGACGCGGACGCTCGAAGTCCCGGATGGACTGCATCCAATCGAACGCAGCGTAGAATGATTAATTATTTAAACATGTGTTCGTTGGAGCGCGAAAGGATTAGGACGTCCGGCAAGCTGGATATAAACGTCGATGTTCCGGCTCCGAACCGGTTGATTTTCGGCCACACTCACTCTCCAATAAAATTTGACGCCGCCGCCTGCAAACTTGCAACAGAAGGCGGTCATACGGTTTATTACTCAAACGCAGGCTCTTTTCTTTATGATAAAAACAAAAACGGCGGAATAATTTTTAAGGGCGCCGAGGCGATGATTTACGATTCGGATTCGACGCCGAGATTTTTTAGCAAAACCATTTTTTAAATTCGCAGCGATTTAAACGCATCTCCAGTTTCAGAACGTTTTATTCACTCTCGGCTGAACGGCATTTCCGGGAAGAAGTCGTAATGGTAGAATAAATCGTCGTAACGCCTGAAAGTAACGGCTCCGAATGTAGCCCAGAAGATTGAAATTATAATGAGAGCCTTGAAATGCCATTTAAGGCTGCGCCCGGCAAGAGCCAAGCAAACTATCATCATCGGCGCGAAGTCGATATTGTAGCGGTAGCCGAACTGTCCGAAGCCGGTTGATTTGTAAAGCAAATCCGGCAGCGCGATTAGCGCGGCGCACAGCGCGAATATCCAAAACAGCTTGCCGGTTTTCTTCGGCCAAAACATGTAAATCCATGCAGGCGTTGTGAACAACATGCTCGCGCCGTGAAAGCTGAACTTGATTATATGCTTTTCGTCGAGCGAAATGCGCGGCAAATTGGTAAGCGCCGCCGACAGATTGCGCGAAAACCACTGGTATCCGAAGAGTCCGTGCCGCAGGTGCCTGTCCTGCATAATATAGTCGTGGCCGAACTTAAACGGACTGTGGAAGCTGTAATAATTTTGCAGTCCCATAAGCGTAACACCGATTAAAATCGGCGCGCCGAACCACAGCGTCTTGACTATTACTTCTCTCCAAGGCCGGCGCCTCCGCTCGTAACCTTTAAAAAAAAGAAAATAGAAAAACAGCGGAAACGCCATCGCCGCCGGCGTGCGAGTCGCAAATGCGGCGGCAAGGCACAAACCCGCCAAAAAGGGATGCTCGGCGTCCCATGCAAACAGTATGTACATCAATGTAAGGGTAGCGCCGATGATTAGAGCCGAATACCAGACCTGCCCCAGTATGGAGCAGTAAAAGTGCATAGTGCCGAATACGAAGAAGAAAGTAAGCCACAGATTCTCGCTCTGCGTCATAGACGAGTATTTTTCGAGCCGCAGCCTCTCTAACAGCAGCCAGACAAGCAGCCCGTTGAGGGCGCCCATCAGCATGGTGAAAAGCGTGTCGTTAAAATAAGGATGCCCCGCAAGAGCGTCTTTTTTAGGAACTCCGCACAGAACTTGCTTGACGACGGGAATTCTGTCAAAGTGAAGCGAGGAGCAGGCCGCAACGCCGGGAGCCATCATAATCGCGGGCGCGGGAGGAAAAGTAACCCACCACTTATTATCGAAATTTACATAGTCGTCCATCCAAGGGGGCGGCTTCTCGATGTGAATTTTGCCGTGCAGGTAAGCGTCGGCCAAATAAACGAAATGCGGGTGGTCGGAGCGGCGGAAAGTTCTGTCCCAGCCGAATAGCATGAGAACGACGAGGCATACAAGGTAAATCGCAAGCCCTGCGTAAAGCGTTTTGCGGCTCTTTTTTGCCGGAGTCCCGTCCGGTTTCGACGCGATTGCATCGCCCTGCGGCGCTCGCTCAGTCGCTCCTTTTTCCGTTAATGGAACAGTTTGGGAGCATTCGGCAAACTCAGACTCATCAGTCTGTTCTTGCTCGCGTTCTGTCTTTGGCGGCTCGGTCAAGCCTTCAACGCCCGCTTCTTCGGGGTTTTCATCGACGGATTGCCGGCTTATGTCCGCTCCGTTTGGCGCCTCGGCCTCGTCCGTCAGCGGCAATTGGTTTTTATTTTCGTTTTCGGTTTGAGACATTACGCTTTGCCGCCCGCGTCTATTTTTCCGCTACTAAGTAATAACCGCTTGAAATTATAGAGAACTGCCCAAAACCGTCGAGCGGCAGATTGAGCGCAAAATCTTCGTACGCGTCCGCCCCGTCGATAAGCCCCGCGCCTTTGCATCCGCCCGGCTCGCATCGCTCCAAGAGCGGAAACTGAAGGATTACCCCTTCTATTACGGGCGAGCAGGATAGAAAAACCCGCGCCGTTAAGCTGCGCGGTTTCAAGGCCGCGCCCTTTTTAGGGTAATCGTTTGCAAAAGCGAGCGAAACGTCGCACGGCCCCTTAAGCCTGTCCGGCGGTATTATCAGCGCGAAGCCGTACGGCCCATCGACCTTTCCGCCCTCTTCGTAAACAGTCCGCTTTATTACGCTGTCTCCTTTGTCGGGCTCGCCGCCGCAAGCGGCAAACGCCCCTATAATTGCAAACGCCGCAGCTGAAACTGCCGCGAAACGGGCGTAATTTTTAATCGACGATAAAAATTTCATTATGGCTTCTCCGAATGCAACGCAAAACGTAACATTATTAATTTAGAATTCCCGCAAGGTCAAGTAATTATGAGCGGTCGCCGGACTTTCCGCAAATAAAAAGCCGCCTTTCGGCGGCCTTTCTTCGTTTGGTTGAAAGCGTTATTTAGCGCGCGGACAGCCTCGCAGCCGAAACAGCTCCGCCGCCTAAGCCTCCGGTAATCGACCGGACAGCTCCTCTAGTCCTCGTCGCCGTCGGCCATAGGAATGCACTTCCCGTCCGCATCCGAAATGCAAATTTCGTCGAGATATAGTTCGACTACAGAGTCTTGCCCGCCTTGATCCCAGCGCCAGCCGTAAATGCCGAAGTGCGCGCCGAACGGAGGAGAAACCAGCTGCGCAGGCCAAGCCATCGTTTTTTTGCACCAAGTAAAGCCGTCGGCTCCCGTAACCGGCGTCGCGCACGCGGACATTATATTTGCGGGACCGGAGCATTGCGAGCCGTCAACGTCGCATAAAACGCTGAACAACGGCTCTCCAAGCGCGTTCGAGTTGTCGGCCGCGTAAAACGTGGCGCTCGCGCCAAATCTGTTATCGAAGGGTATGTTGGGCGCGTAATAATAGAACGTAATGTAGTCGGGCTTGACCGGAAGATTGGAGAACATCAGATAGTTGTCTTTGCAGGTGTAATAGTCCCTGCCGCAGACTCCGCCATTGTCTCCGTAAGCGTACATGCGAATCGAATCCGGGCCCGTGAAGTAATGAGCCGCGCTCCATTCGGCGTAAGAAGTCGTGTTCGGCTGTCCGTTGGAGCAGTCGAAACACCCGACATCCCCGCCGGTAGTTTTGGAATTCCAAGTAAACTCCTCAAACAGACCGGTGTGAACCGGCGTATCCTCCTCGTCCGTATCGCCGTCAACCGACGGGAATACGCAGTCCGCGGTTCCGGTCGTTCCCGTTCCGCAGACCATCTGCATATATTCGCAGTTGGTTTCATTGTTGACTATATAACGGCCGCAGGCCAAATCGCACGTTATAAGAACGTTCCCGTTGCAGTACGGTCTTCCGTTGCCCGCGCACTCTTTCGCGCAACCCATCGCCGCCGCGGGTATTTGGTTTTTGCCAAGCGTTCCAACCACTTCTCTTCCGCCGTAAGCCGGGCAGGAACTGCAGAAATACCCCTCGCCTATCTCGGAGCAGGATTCGTACATCCAGCGGTTGTACGCATAGCTGCATACTGCGAAGGTATTTTCGTCCTCGCAATACGAAACGGACGCGCCGTACGAGCATGAGCCGCCGAGGTTGTCGGGGAGTTCCTCTTCGTCGGCATCGCCGTCTATGTCGCCGTCAACGGGAACGTAAGACGAGTTGAATTTCATAATAACCGCGCCGCTCGCCGCGTATAAACCTTCAAGCGTCTTTCCGTAATATTTGGGAGCGTAAGAGAAACCCGTCGCATCGGAAGGAATTTGCGCGGTTTGACCGTAGCCGTTAATAACGGTCGCAAGGTCGTACAGATAGAACCCGCCGCCGTAATAGAAGACCGCCTTGGAGCCGGAATTCCAAACGCTGACGCCGGAGCGTTCGGACATAAGATAGTTTGTGCGGTACCCCTTCCATGCGCTTCCGTTAAACTGCGCCAGAGCCAACGAACCATCCGCGGGGAGGAATCCGGCCGTCCACACGTTCTTGGGGTCGTCGGAGCTCCACAGCGGCATCGCCGTCATGGATCGCAAATCCGAAGATTGAATCGAGAAAACGAAATCTTCCAAGCTGGCCGAGGCGAAAATTCCGTAGTTCGTCGCAACAAAAAGATAAATCGGGGAATCCTGCGAGTTCGGGTCGGCCGCAGCTTCAAATTCGGTTATAGAGCCGTCAAAATAAACGCCGTAAGAAGATTGCGCCGCCGTATGCTGCGACGGATCTACTCTGTAGATGACATATACATAATCGTAGTCCTGGGTCAGCAGGAATACCGCGTTGCGGCTTGCGGGCGCGACGGTCATTTTAACTCTGGACTGAATGCGCTGTTTATCGTACGGAGCGAAATCCACCGGCGACCAACTCTGCGCGGCAAAGTCGTAAAGCCACAAATCGTATTGCTCTCCGAAGCCGTACGCGTACAAACCGGCTTCGTTCAAAGCCAAGGCGTTAATTCCGTTCAAACCATCGGGCATGGACGGATTGAACCACTCGTTTTTATAACAGGAAATTATTCCCGCGTCGTCGGCATAACCGAAAAAACATACATCGGCGTAAGCGTTCGAGCCGCCTGCAGTTAAACTGATAGAAGCGTGCGGCTCGCTGGCGTTGCCGTCGAATATTACGGAGAAACCGCCGACCGGCTCAATCGGATCGACGTCTCCGTCGGGCGGAACGTCGTTCTTGACAAGCGTCTCGACCGTATTTAGCGTGAAGGCCGACAGATTTTCGAGGTCGGAGCCGAAATACTTCAGCGGCATAGTGGAGAGCGGGTCGATGAATGTAATGTTTTCGTCGGTTACGTAGCTGGGGTTTGCGTAGTTTCGGCGCAAATCGGCGTTGGGGAATTTCACCCATGCGGTTCCTCCCATGAAGGGAATAAATACGTTGTATCTGTCAACCGCAAAAATAGAGCCGACGACTGAATCCGCCCACAAACTAAGGTCGAACTGCGTCCAGCCGGCGCCGTCCCAACGCAGCAGCGTTACGGAGCCTGTTTCATATCCGGTAGTCATAGCCCAAACGTTGTTTGGAGACGTTCCGGTAATCGAGCGAACGGGAAAAGTTAAATTAAAGGAATCGGAGTTCGCTTCGCTCGTCCATTCCGTTCCTCCGCGCAAAATGTGAATGCCGTCGCTCATAGAGAAGAAAACGTCCTGCGGGAAGCCGTTCTTCAAGCCGACGGCCGGAGCGGAAGCCTCCGGCACGAATATATCGGTCAAGGTTGGGTCTTCGCTTCCGAACGATTTAATCAGCGCGGCGCTGCGGTTAATCAAATCGACCATATATACGTTTCTGGCCGAGGTTTGATTGGATATGACGGTAAGAACGCAGGTGTCGCCGTTTCCTTTGGCGGCGTACTCGGGACGCCATCCGTTGAAATCCATTCCGTCGATTCCTACGGCGACCCATTCCGCGCCCGGCTCTTTTGCAAAAAGATAACCGCTAACGCCGTTTACCTCGCCGTAATAGTAAACTATGCCGGAATCGGAGACGAAGAACCGAGTCGGATCATTGTCGCCGGGGAATATTTCGTCCTCCGCCGTCGGAACGCTCCACAGGCGCGTTTCCTTGTCGTAGCACTGCGTAAGCATTTTCTCGCGGTAGAAGTCGGCGGTAACGACGCACGGGGAGTATCTTCCTTTATTGGATACGAGACCGTAGGCGTTGAATTTGCCTACTTCCGTTCCGAAGAATTTGTCGAGCGCAAAAGAATACTCTTTTTGGGCGCGGTAATCGTCGTTAAATTTCTCGATAACGTTGCCGATCGAAAGATAAACGCCGCCCGAAGTCGAAACGTGCCAATAAGTCTGGGAACCGGCGTAAGCGTCGTAATCCAATGGAATGAATTTAGGAATGCTTTGAATTACCGAATTCTTGGCAGTATCGTCGTAGGGAATTAATGCGACTATTTTGTCGCTGAACGTGCCGATAACAAGATTAGGATTTATCGGCTGAACCGTCGGCGCCGCGCCGTTCATTCCATAGAATTGAAGATTTATGCCAACGTTAAAGTGCGTCCAAGAGCCGTTCGTATAACGGCTCATCACCGCGGAATAAGAGTAATCGACGCCGAACATCCATAAATTATCAATCGAGTCGCCGTAAATGCCGACCGGCAACAGTTTGTATTCATCGTACACCGAGTAATCGAAGAGCGCGTCAATCGTCTCGCCGTCAAGAGTTTTCACGACGCCCGAAGGAGTAAGCGCGACAATAACGTCCTCGTCGTTATAGCCTTTGGCGATTGTAAACGGAGCCAAAAGCATCGGAGAGCCTTCGTCGCCGAATTCTTTAAGTTTATATTCGCCTGACATTCCGCCGACGTTGGCCGGAACCGTCATTATAGTTTCGCTCGTCCCTTCTTCCGGGTCTATTTTTATCAGCCTATAGACGTATCCGCTGTCGCTCATGTAACCGTACGTTACGACGTAAAAATACGCGCCGTTACCTTTAAACATGTTCAATGCATAGTAGCCGCTTAATCTCGCGCCTAAATTATCGAATTCTCCGTCGCGGTACCGAACAAGCATCAAACCTTCGCCGCTTGCGACGAAGTAAATATCGTCCCCCTTGACGACCATTTTTACGTTGTCTTCGTAATAAAAGTTGGTAGGAATCGCAGTCCAGCTCTCGCCGTCGTAGCATTCGGCGATAACGCTGCGCGCATCCAGAGCGTAATTCCCGCCGCTTTTCTTCGTTTCATTCTCTCCTCCGCGGCCAACGTAACGCCACAAACCGCACAGCTTTTTGGAGCCGGCGTCGTCGCCGCTCATTCCTATTAATTCAAAACTGCGAACGTCCCCTCTGTCGTAAAAGAGCTCGAAGCCGAAAGGCTTGGCCGGCGGAACTTCGCAGAATGTACCGCGGAACCCTTCGGGGCATTGACATTTTTCGTCCATACAGTAACCGTTGTTTTGGCATTCGTTTACGGAGCACCAGTCTTGGTGGCAGTCGGAGCCGGCGTAGCCTTCGTCGCATGCGCCGCACTGAGGCGGAGCCCAACCGGTATTGCAGTAGCAGACCGCGCTGCCATTATAATCGTAACATTCGCCGTTTCCATTGCAGAACTCCGGCGTGCAGGCCGGCGCGCATACGCCGTTCTCGTCGTAATCCTGCATTCCTTCGCCGCAGTCGCACATCGGCGTTCCGCTCGAATCGTCGCACTTCGGGTTTTCGGGATTGCAAATCATCCATTTCAAAGCCGTTTCGCAATCCGGCTCGCAAGTTCCGTCCTCATTGTTGTCCTGGTATCCCGGCGCGCACTGAGAGCAGTCGTCGCCCGCGTAAGGCGTTCCGCATATGCACTTTCCGCCGTCGTCCGGGTTGCATATTCCGCGGCCGTTGCACGGGTCGCTCTCGCACGGTTCGCCGCCTATGCGCAGCAATTTAATATCCATTACGACTTGGCATTCTTTAGTGGAGAGAAATTCAGGAAGATTATTCAGGAGAATAATTCCCGATCCGTCGGCAATCGCGCCTTCGTGATACAAAACGGCTGTCTCGACGCGGCTTGAGTTCGAGTCTTCGTCTCTGGCGACGCAGTAAACGCCGACGTTTTCTTTGTACGAGCCGGTAATAAGCGTTTCGCTTTCAGGTTCGTAAATGCAGTTTCCCTTCAATCCAAGCGGTATCGGAGCGTTGACGGAAACGGCTCCGGGCTTCACCCGCGGGTCGCCGTAGTTCCGTATCATTCCGGGGCAGGTGGTCGCGACGGTGCTTGTCATACGTATCCACTTTCCGCCCGCGTCGAAGGTTACGGTTCCGTTTTCCGCGTCGCACGCGGGAAGATTGCACGTTTTATTGTCGTACCAAGGCTCGGCGGGCGGCCATGCAACGCACTCAGGATAGACTGCGCGGCCTTCGGCGCATTTGTCGCACTTGTCGCCGTCGTAAGCGTCCGAGCACAGGCACGCGCCGGTAGCGGGCGCGCATTCGCCGTGTCCGTTGCAGGGATCGGGGTCGCACAGATTTATTTCCGGTTCCGACTCTTCTTCAATCTCTTCTTCGACGGGCTGTTCCTCTGCCGGTTCTTCCTCTTGAACCGCCTCATCGACTATTTCCTCCGTTATTTCTTCCGCTATCTCTTCGCCCGCTTCCTCGTCGTATTCAGCCTCTTTCTCCTCGTCGCCGTCGGCCGGATTGTTGTCGAGCGTCATCTGCCACGGATAGTAAGCGCCGGCCTCGCCTCCAACGGTTTGAAGCGCCCAAATAAATACGGGTTGATAATTCGCCGCGGGAAGTTTGTTGATTACCACCGTTACGACGAACGCGTAACGTTTGGCCGCCTTGGGCGCGTAAACCTTTGCGGCGGGAACTTCAATCGTTTGGAATCCGGTTATGCGCCAAAAACCGGGCAGCTTGGGCGAGCCCATAATAACCGCCGAAACTTTGGTCGGATCTTCGACGTTTGAAGAATAAAGCGAAACGTCGAACGACTGCCCTAAAACGACCGCCGAAGGCGCGTTGATGGAGTCGATTTGCGGCGCGCTCGGAGAGCCGTCGCCGGCGGGACGCTCGCCGTCCACCCAAGTCGCCGACTGAGCTACTTGGACGTCCTCCAACGCCTTCTTAGCAAGCTCGGCCGGGTTTCCCGCCGCCTTTACCGGCGAAATTTTCATCGACTTAGTGTGATAAAGGCCGTATTTGCCGACTTTGCTTCCCAGCGAAAATTTAATATTGAAGCTCTTGTCAAGAAGTTTGTCGTTAATTTGCAGAATTCCGTAAAGCCTGACTTCGCCGCCGCCGGTAACTTCTACCGCAGGCTGGGTTACTATTATGTGGCTCTTTGCGTTTTCCACCGCGACGGCCGTTTTTTCAATGTCGGCAACCGTCGCAAATTTGGTAGTAATGAAAATGGTGAAAGGTTCGCCCGCCACAAATTCTTCCGGCATTACAACGCTTTCAATCTGCGGGGCGTCGGTCGAAGCGCTGCCTTCGGGCGGAGCTCCGTCAACCTTTTGGCCGTTCTCAAAGTCCATCGAATCGGTAAGAGCGTCCTCAAGCCCTTCGGCTATGTTTTTGGCGTCTCCGCCTTTAGAGCAGCCGAACATCGCGGCCGCCATAACTACCGCGGCCAACGCCAATAACGACAAAACTATTGTTTTTTTCATAAGTCCTTGCCTTTCTCAATAGTTATTCTCTCGCACAGAAAATATTATTATAAATTTTTCTATAAATTTCAAGAATATTATTTCGCTTTTTAGAATACAGACCGGCTTTCGCCCGGCGCAACCTAATTAAATTACTCGTTGTAATTACGGCAAAATTTAGAAGGGCGACTCAAGCGCCAAAGCGGCGAGTTTGCGCTACCAAGACGACTCGCCTTCGCCGGAGAAAGACGGCCCGCCCAAGTCAGAGTCGTCTTCGCCGCCGAGAGCCTCATCGAAGTTCAAACGCATATTGAACATCAAATTCCGCATCGAATCGATGTCGAGAGCTTTGGCTTTCGTAGAAATCGTGTGAAAATACCCCGCGCCGAATTCCCATACTTTAAATTTTAAGCCTAGCCCCGCGGTAACGGCGTGAGAATCGTCGTAATCGCCGTACCGGTAGCCGCCGCGCAGAATAAACCAAGCTATGTTTATCTGAAGGCCGGTTTGTACGGAAGAGCCTTTTTTCTCTTCGCCGGTGAGCGGCAAAGCGTAGTAAAGCGTGTAGTCGGCGGCTATTACGACCCATTTTGAATTCCAAGAAACGCCGCTGGTGAAGCTCTTTCCGTGCTCGTCGAGATAGCGTTCTGCGACGTTTTTAACCGCAAATCCGAGTCTAATTCCGGCGCCAGGCTCGATCAGCAGCCCGACGTCGAGGCCGAGTTTATGCGTGGCGTCCTTATCCTTAAGGGAAGCCCAAATCCATTTGCCGCCCACCCCTACGGAAAGGATTTTATCAACAATCGGCACTCCAAGCCCCAGTCTGAAAGAATAGTGCCTGCCGTTTTCCTCGTTGGCGAAGACGAATCCGATATGCGTGCAAAGGAAATGGTTGGTAACTCCGTCGTATAGATTAATTCCTACGGGGTAATGCTTGACGTCGAGCGAAAGCGAGCTTGTAAAATCGAGCGTGTACGAGGGATCGGCGGTAAGAGCGGCAGGATTGACGTGAACCGCCTCGTTCTTGACGGCGCTGGAAACTCCCGCCAACCCCATTGAACCGATTCCGGATGGAACGTAAAAATCTTCGTAGCCGTCTAGCGCGAGCGCCGCGGACGGGACGAATGCGAAAATTAATATTATAAAAATAATCTTTTTCATTTGGTCAGATTATTATAAATGAAAACAAAACGCAACAGTTTATACAAAATAAAATATGATATGATTTTGATATACAGACGGCGAGGCTGACGCTTTTCACCTTATAGCCTCTGGCGTTTGCCGCGAATTTGGCCAGACGATTAGAGATGCGACTATGCCCCAAATAAAAAATCCCTCTTCGCGCTGGAAGAGGGATTCATATTTAAATTGGTTAGAAATACTGCAAAATCTATCTCATCGTAAGCGCGAGAACCGCTTTCTCCGCGTGCAGTCTGTTCTCGGCTTCCGGGTAAATGGCGCTGCGCATATCGTAGGGAATGCCCGCTTCAATCTCTTCGCCGTAATGCGCGGGTAGGCAGTGCAGAACCATGCAGTCGGGGCGGGAATGCGAAAGCAGTTCTTTTGAGACGATGTAATTGGCGAAAGCCTTTTTACGGGCTTCCTTCTCTTTTTCCTGTCCCATGCTGGCCCAAACGTCGGTGTAAATAACGTCGGCGTCCTTGGCCGCTTCCTTTGGATCGCGAACTTGAACGGCTTCCCCGCCGGAGCTGAACAGCGCTGCGTCGGCCTTGCAGTTTTCCAGCACGCTCTTTTCCATCTCGTAACCTTCGGGCGAGGCGATTACAAACTGCATTCCGAGTCTGGCGCAGGCAAAGGCCAGAGAATTTGCCACGTTGTTGCCGTCGCCGATGAACGCCAGCTTCAAACCTTTTAAGGTCTGCTTGCGTTCAAGCACGGTTAAAAAGTCGCCTAAAATCTGGCACGGGTGCTCGTAGTCCGAAAGGCCGTTGATTACTGAAACCTGCGAATATTTGGCTAAATCTACCACAATTTGATGTCCGAAGACGCGCGCCATAATGCCGTCCACGAAACCGGAAAGCACTATCGCAATGTCCTCGGTCGTCTCGCGCACTCCGATGGAAATTTGATCGGGGCCCAAGTAAAGCGCGTGTCCGCCAAGCTGGTTCATCGCCGCCTGAAACGAAACGACCGTGCGAAGCGAGGGCTTTTGGAAAATCATTCCAAGAGTGCGTCCTTCGAGAATTTTGGGCATTTCGCCCATAAGTTTGCGGTGCTTCAACTCGCGGGCGACGTAAAGTATGCGGTAGAATTCTTCGGGCGACAAATCGCGGATAGAAACGACGTGTCTTCCCTTCAAGCTGTAACCGAGCGGCGTATTCATTTTTCTTCCTCCTTGAAAATTAAAAGTTTGCCTATTAAAATTTCAACATTCAACCCTAAATTCTAATCCTGCGTTATCCACGTTCCGGCGCTCCCAGCAAAGGCGTCCTCGGTCTTTTCTGGAGAAGTGATTAGAGCCTTGCGGGCGACGCAGTCCTTGTTCGATAAAAAGTGTATAACCCCTTCGATTTTCGGTCCCATGCTCCCTTTGGGGAACTGCCCTTCGTCATAATATTTCTTAAGCTCGCGAACGCCTATCTTGGAAAGAAATCGTTGGTTCTCCTTGCGGAAATTAATCGCGACGGCGTCCACGTCGGTTAGAATTATTAGTTCGTCGGCGCCTATGAAATCGGCCAAAACCGCGCTTGCTCGGTCTTTATCGACCACCGCGTCAACGCCTTCCAGCCATCCGTCATCCTCTTTATAGACCGGAATGCCGCCTCCGCCGCACGCTATTACGATAAAGTTGGCGTCCAATAGCGCTTTGATAGTGCCGGTTTCAACTATCTTTTTAGGAATCGGAGAAGGAACGACCCTGCGCCAGCCGCCGCGGCCTAAGTCCTCAACCATCTGCCAGTTGTGTTCCTTCGTCATTTTTTCGGCCTGCTCTTTGGAGTAGTACGGACCGATGGGCTTGCTAGGCGAAAGAATAGACGGGTCGTTTTTATCTACGATTACCTGAGTTAAAACCGTTGCGATATAAGGGCGCGACATATTGAATTCGCGGCGCATTACGTTGTGAATGCACTGCTCAATCATGTATCCCATGCCGCCCTGAGTGTCGGCGACAAGCACTCCAAGAGGAATGTCGGGAACTTTGTCGATAGCCGCTTCCACCTGAATCATCCTGTCGCCTACCTGCGGGCCGTTGCCGTGAGTAATCACCAATTTGTAACCGTCCATCACGAGCTTTAATATAAGGCGCGCCGTTTTGCGGCTGTTGGCGAACTGCGCGTGAATATCGCCCGATTCGCCTTTGCGGTTGAGAGCGTTGCCGCCCAGCGCCACGACGGCGATTTTACCGTTGTAACCGTATCCTTTTTCTTCGATTTTTCTCATGTTCATGCGAACCGTTCCGTCTTAATCGAATGAAGAAAACAAAGGCGCCGGCTTTTAACCGACGCCTTTATGTCGCGTCGCTAAATATGACTACTTAACGAAAGGCTTCAAAACGTCTTCGAGATTGCCGACTTTTTCTTTGAGCTCGTAATTTACGCGCGCAAACGGCTTGTTGATTTTTATGACGCGCGTCAAGTCGATGGGCGTGGCGACGATTACGACGTCGCAAACCGTCTTTTCAATCGTCTTTTCGAGGTCTTTAACCTGCTGATCGCCGTATCCCATGGCGGGAAGAAGCACGCCGATACCCTTGTATTTATTGAAGGTGTCGGTAATAGCGCCGACGGTGTAGGGTCTGGGGTCAACCAGTTCGGCCGCGCCGAACAGCTTGGCCGCCACGACGCCCGCGCCGTATTTCATTTCGCCGTGGGTAAGCGTCGGGCCGTCCTCGACGACGAGCGCTTTTTTGCCTTTAATCGCGTTCGGGTCGGCCACCGTAAGCGGGCTCTCGGCCAGAATGATTTTGGCGTTCGGGGCGAGCTCTTTAGAGTTGGCGACGACCGCGTCTATATCTTCCTGTTTGGCGCTGTCGATTTTATTAACGACGACAACGTCGGCCATGCGGAGGTTCGCTTCGCCGGGGAAATACTTAAGCTCGTGTCCGGCGCGGTGCGGATCGACGACGACGATGTGAAGATCGGGCTTATAGAACGGCAAATCGTTGTTGCCGCCGTCCCACAAAATAACGTCGGCTTCCTTTTCGGCTTCGCGCAGAATATCGCCGTAATCGACGCCCGCGTAAACCACGCAGCCTCTGTCGATGTGCGGCTCGTACTCTTCGCGCTCCTCGATGGTGCACTTATGATAATCGAGGTCTTCGTATTTGGCGAAACGCTGAACGCGCTGCGCGTTCAAATCGCCGTACGGCATCGGGTGGCGAATGGCGACGACTTTTTTGCCGGCGGCGCGTAGAATTTCGGCCACGCGGCGGGTGGTCTGGCTTTTTCCGCAGCCGGTTCTAACGGCGCAGATTGAAATCACGGGAACCTTGGACTTAATCATTGTGTGCTTTACGCCCATCATCCAAAAATTCGCTCCGCACGCCTGCGCCAGCGCGGCTTTGTGCATGACGTAATCGTAGGGAACGTCGGAATAGGAAAAGACGACGAAGTCGGCTTTGTTCTCTTTAATCAAATCGGCGAGTTTTTCTTCGGGTTCGATGGGAATGCCTTCGGGATACAGCGAACCCGCGAGCTCTTTCGGGTAGCGTCTGCCGTCGATGTTCGGAATCTGGGTGGCGGTGAAGGCGACGACTTTATAAACCGGATTGTCGCGGAAGAACGCGTTGAAATTGTGGAAATCTCTTCCGGCGGCGCCCATGATGATTACGTTAGCGGTCATAAAAAATCCTCCTTAGGTTATGGTCAAGGCGACTATTAATTCAATTCTATTAAAGAATTAAATAAACAACCAATTGCAGACTATATAGACATAGATTTTTATGTCAAGAAGGCTTTAAAAAATATTTTTCGGCTTTTTCTCTTGGCAAATTCGCGCCGCGCCGCGTCATATTTTACAAATATTTTTGCAGCCGCTAATGCAAATTGCGTCTATTGCTATTAGCGGAGCTAAATGTATTTTGCGCAAACGGGTTGACAAATCGGCGAGCCCCGTTATTAACTTGAAGTTGTTTTATAGCTGTTTTAATATTAGAATTGATAATTTAAATAAAACTAACCGCAGATACGGAGGTTTGGCTATGAAGGAAAGAACGAAGAAAAACGTTCATGACGCGTTCGTAGGCGAGGCGAAG
Source organism: uncultured Myxococcales bacterium (assembly GCA_964400725.1). Lineage (GTDB taxonomy): Bacteria > Myxococcota_A > SURF-8 > SURF-8 > CAYNVS01 > CAYNVS01. The sequence goes on along the minus strand of CAYNVS010000011.1, from coordinate 14,851 downwards.
GCGCACCAAAGGCTTTTGGCGTTCGCAAAGAAAGCCGACGACGAAGGACTGCCCGTGATCGGCAAACTTTTCCGCGCCGTCGCCGCGTCCGAGAGCGTTCACTCGCGCAGGCATTTCGGCCTGCTGGAAGCCGTCGCCGACACCCAGACCAATCTTGAAAAAGCGTTTCAAGGCGAACAACTCGTAAACGGCGTTTATTATCCGCAGATGATTCGCGAGGCCGAAGAGGACGAAGAGAAAGCCGCCGCGATAGTGTTTACGCAGGCGCGGGACGTGGAAGTCGAGCACGAAAAGCTGTACAAACGCGCCCTTGACCATCTTATGGACGAGCGCGAAGACGTGGAATATTACATCTGCGCCGTATGCGGACACATTCACGAGGGCGAGCCGCCCGACCGCTGCCCGATTTGCAACGCGCCTAAAAGTAAATTCGAGCGCGTCAATTAAATTTGAAACGGAAATTCGCGGCCTAAAAAATGCTTAAAGTCGTAGTAGATTCTCTTCAAATTACCGGCTTTGTGCTGGTAATAATGCTGGTCATCGAGTATTTCAACGTCCTTACAAAGGGGCGTTTCGCGCAAAAATTGCTCAAACGCAGATTCGGCCAGTATGTTTTCGCGGTAACCGTAGGGGCGGCGCCGGGCTGCTTCGGCGGGTTTATAGTCGTCGCGATGTACTCGCACGGACTTATGACGTTCGGCGCGGTAGTCGGAGCGATGCTTGCCGCAATCGGAGACGAGGGTTTCGTCGCCCTAGCTATTATGCCCAAACAGGCATTGGCGCTGATGGCGTCGCTGTCGGCTCTCGGCCTTTTAACCGCTTTCGCCGTTGACGCGATTTTCCCGAATAAAACGAAAAAAGGGCACGACGGCCTCGGACACGGCCACAGCGGCGAATGCGGCGACTGCGAGCATTTGGAGCTGCACGACCATGAAGACGTTAAGCTGCTGCCAAACCGCAATGAGTTTGTTCGACAGTGGCGCTCCTACTCTCCCATCCGCGGCATTCTTTCAGCCGCCACCGCGCTGATTATCTTCGGTTTGAGCGCAAAGGTAATAGGCGAAACGGATGCTGCGTGGCTTTGGATTACTCAAATCGTCGTCGCTTCCGTCGCGTTTTTAATCGTCTCTACGGCGCCCGACCACTTTTTAGAAGAGCATCTTTGGAAGCACGTCGCAAAACGCCACGTGCCCACCATTTTTATATGGACGCTAATTGCGCTTACCGCGCTTTATTTTCTCCCCGGCCCCGACAAAATAGAGGCGTTCGCCAACGCCAACGCTTCGGTGAAATGGCTTATTCTCGTCGCCGCCGCGCTCGTCGGCCTAATTCCGGAGTCGGGACCGCATCTAGTATTCGTAACCCTTTTCGCAACCGGAACTCTGCCGCTTAGCGTGCTTGTAGCCAACAGTATCGTGCAGGACGGCCACGGTTTGCTGCCTATGCTCGCGCACTCGCGCCGCGATTTCGTTTTGGTAAAATTAATCAAATTTATAATAGCTCTCGCTATTTCTGGCGCGCTAATGGCATTTGGAAGTTGAGTATGGCAAACCATTGCCCAAAAGGCGGCTTCTTAACCATTAATTAGCTTAATATCATAAATTACCGCCTCGCGCTAATTTTCAGAGATTTGTGAAATTTACCTGCATTCATCCCTTAAGAGCGTATTAAAAAAGTTAATAAGGCGACTCTTTATTAAATATTATAATAAATCGCGCATAAATCAGTAAAGTGATTAATAATAATTTATTTTATTTATTTACAGGTAAAGAAACTTGACTCGCTTCATTATTAAGCTACTATAAATATTGTTGCGTTTAAAGGAAACGTTAGGTTGCCGAGCTTTAATTGGGGTTGATTTGAAGTTGTATTGGCTGTAAATTTGAATTTAGTTTTCTTAAAAATTTCAGGGGCATCAAAGGAAGCGCTTGCAGCATGAGACGTATGGCCATCTATGGAAAAGGCGGCGTAGGAAAGTCATCTATCGCCGCAAACCTCTCGACGCTTTTGGCGCGGGAAGGAAACAAAATTCTTCACGTCGGGTGCGACCCGAAACGCGACAGCTCTTACCTTATAAGCAAGTTGTGGCCTTCGATAACGGCCATAGACTACATGCGCAAAACCGGGCGCAACGACGACGGCTTCGTCTTCGAGGGAATTCACGGAATACGCTGCGCGGAAGTAGGCGGCCCTGAGCCGGGCGTCGGCTGCGCGGGCCGCGGCATCACGCTGGCGCTCGATACGCTTCGAAGAGCGGGACACTTCGACGAAGGCCGCTACGACCTGATTATTTTCGACGTGCTGGGAGACGTTGTCTGCGGAGGATTCGCCGCGCCTATTCATTCGCGCTTCGCAAGCGAAATGTACATCGTAACGTCGGGCGAATTAATGTCTTTGTACGCCGCCAACAACCTCGCCCGCGCCGCCGCAAAATACGCGGACAGAGGGGTGCGGCTTGGCGGGATAATCCCCAACCTGCGATCGGCTTATGGCGGAACGGACGAGATAACGCGCTTTTGCGAACTTATAAACGCTCCCGCTCTTCCCGGCGCGCCCGGCAGCGAATTATTTAGGCTGGCGGAAAAGGCGCGTACGCCTCTGGTCGAAATGTTCCCCGACAGCGAACCGGCCGCGGCTCTCGCGATTCTAGCAAAAAAAATTATCGAAACCATTCCGTCCGAGGCAAAACCGACGCCGATGAACGACGAACAATTCGAGAGCTTTGCCCGAAGCTGCAAATGAACCCCAATAATCCCCGCGAATTTTACCCATGGCTGGCTAAGCTGCTTTCCGGCCCGGGGCTTAGGTGCGTCAAAACGGATCCTTCGAGGCCGGACGGAATATTGGCTGCGTTTTCCGGCGAAGACGGAGAAACGGCTGAATTCATTATTGACATGCGCAAATACGCCGCCGGCGAAGAAGGCGGCTCATGGCTCGCGCCGGTCAACGGCGCCAATGCCGCAGCGTCGGAAAAAACGGCGGCGTTCGTTAAAAGCCGGCTCGCCGCGCTCGCTCCAAAACTTAAATCTCTTCCTCTTCTAACTTCGTGGGACGGAATAAAACCCTTTAAAAAAAGCGTTCATTCAGAATCGCCGCAAACGACGGAAGGGGCGCCGGTTTGCGCATCCGCGCAGCCGTCGGTCGCCGACGACGATTTTTTCAACCAAAACCGCATGTGGAACGAAAAAATCCGCGAGTTGGGTCCGATGGAATTTCTCAATCCATACGAGATTGAATCGGAATGCTCGCTTGCATTTCACCACCTTAAGCGCGTTTACGGCGACGTACGCATACTGATGACCATCCATCAACAGTGCGTCAACACTTTCAACTTTACCCCTTCAAAACACAGGCTTGCAACGTATTCGCCGTGGGACGAAACGGGAGGAACCGCCGGCAGCCTGCTAATCGAGCCTATTTACCTTACGAAGGAAGCGCTGTTCGGCGACATAGACGAAATTGCCCGCTCCGCGCTTGAAAGCGAAACGACCGACTGGACGGTTTTAATCAAAATGTGCTTCGATCACCAATTGGGAATTGATTCCGACTGGTGGATTGCGACGGCGCGCAAAACTAGCGGAAAGGGCGTCATATTGGTCGATTTAATGGCCGCGAACGATGAAAAACCAAAGGTATGGTCGAGACTTCTATACGAGCGGGACAAACTGCTTGAGCCTTACAAGCCTAAAAACGGGGATTTGCCCTTTATAAATCTTGTGGGATACGCCGAACCAAGAGGGGCGACGGCGGATGAGTTGTCCGAACTGCTTACGGCGGCGGGGTTAAGGATAAACCACTTTGTAGTTCCCGGATGCGATTTGAGCGTCGAGCGTCCTTTCTCTGCGGCCGCATTCACCGCGGTATTTCCGTGGAAGCACGTAGAGCGATGCCTTTGGCCGGAGGCGATGGCCGGTCTAAACGCCGCCAAAATTCCGGCCCCGTACGGATACGCCGCAACGGTTAAATGGCTTAATTCTCTGCGCGAAAAGGCCAAAGCTCCTTCTTCGGCGCCGCAAAGCCTCGAAGAGCTTTATCGGATTTACAAAAAGCGTTACGAAGAAACGGCGCAAAGAGCGTCAAAAGTTAAAATACTCGTCGTCGCCGACGGCGAAGAAGGGACTAGACTGCTTCAACCGGAGCGTCGCTACGGCGTTGACGTTCCCCATTTTCTCTCCGATTTGGGCTTCGACGTCGCAATAATTGTAAACTTGAAAAACGAAAAAGACGCCGCCGCGCTCGAATACGCCCGCCAACGATGGAACGTAGAGGTTCGCTCCGCAAAAAACGTCTCAACGCCTGAGAAAGCCGCCGCGCTGCTGCGCAACTCCGGCTTCGACGCGGTTTACGGCGAAAGATGGAACGACAAGCGCGTTATCGCGTCCGGGCTGGGGCAGATAACGCCGGAACTATTGGAGATGGGTTTCAAAGGCGGTCTGAGAACCGCTGAGAGAATTATAAGACTCGCAAAACGTCCGGCGCTGGCCGAATACGCGGCGCGCCGCAGCGGCGGCGAGGCAAATTTAGCGTGAAAACGATTTTATCCGGATCGTGGATAGAAGGGGTAATAGCGGCGGCGAACGCCATAGACGACGCCGGTTTGATTTTGAACTCAATGCTCTGCTCGATTGAGCGGATCGACAGACTTGGATTAAACCACGATATTCTCAGCGGGCTTAACTCGTACGACGGACGCGCGCGATCCGTTTTAACTTACGTTTACATTTCGCATTTGGCGTGCGGAACTAAAGAGCGAATGATTGAGGCGCTGCGCGCAATGTCCAAACGAAGACGTTTCGGCGTAATGACGCTCGCTCTTTCCGAGCTTGTAAAGCTGGGCGAGAGCTTCGCCTCGCTAGAACTTAACGAAATCGCGGAGGAATTCGGCTTTCCGATTTTGACGATAGACGGCGATACTTTGGAAGGCTCCCTGCCCGACGGCTTTTCGGACGCGCTCGTAACGGCGGCGCGTCATATCGCCTCGGCCTGCAAACCTGAGCCTAAAAAGGGGCGCGTCTCGATTATAGGATATTTATTCGACCGCGGAGAGGCGGACTGCCGAGGCGACGTCGAGGAGCTTCGCTCTTTGGCTGAAAAACTGGGCGCGACCGTGGACTGCGTATGGCTTGAAGGAAAAAAATATTCAGAGCTCGCAAAGGTTGCAAATTCCGAGAAAATCATTTCTCTGCCATGCGGAGCGAAAGCGGCTAAAATTTTTACCGACGTTTGGGGAACGGAAAGACTTGAAACGCCTCTTCCCATAGGCGTCGAAGGAACTAAGGAATGGATTGCCAAAGTCGGCGAATTCTTGGGAAAACCCAAAGAAGCAAAAGATCTTGCCGAGCGTGAGGCCGCCCGATGCACCGCGTCCATTCTGCCTTTTGCGCAAAAAGAATTCTTCGGCAAATCCGCGGTAATCTGCGCGGACAAACATACCGCGTTTCCTCTCGCCCGATTTATGGAAGAGCTCGGCTTCGAGGTTCCTCTCGTCATAGAACATTCGCTTATAAGAAAAATCGAAAAAATAAGCGGCGGGATTTTTAAAAGCGGCGTTACTTTCGCGGAATTTCGCGACGACGTCGAGCGGCTTTGCGCCTCTACGCTTGGGTTGGACGCAATTATCGGCTCTACTTACGAGCGCGAAATCGCTTTGCAAAGCAAAACGGCCTTTTTAGAGCTTTCGTATCCGCGCTGGGTTTCTCACGCGGTTTACCCCAAGCCGGCGCTCGGTTTTAACGGAGCTCTGCGCGTCGCCGACGACCTCTTCAACGCTTTATCGGCGCGGGAGTTCAAGAAGCGGCTTATCCGCTCGGATAAAGCGCGCGGGCGCTAATTTCCAGCCGGAATTTCGATTACGGCGGTTTCGCTCCAAACGCCGGGAGCGTCCGAGCAGCGCATCGCGGCTTTTTTTGCCGCTCCTTTTGTTTTAGGCGCGACGATTTCCTTTTTGTTTGAAAGACTCTTGTTCGCTTTGAACGTCCTGCCGTCGTAGGCGGTATCCCACTCGATGACAAAAGCCGAGTCGGACGCGGAAACGCTCTTGCAGAAGGCCGTCAGAACCGCCTCGGACGCGTTGAAGACCGAATTGATTCTAGCGACCGGCGGAGCCTTATTTACTTTTATTTGCATCGAATCGACTTGCTTGACCGCGTTCTTTTTTTCGTCAACCAACCTATAGGCGACCCGGAACGAACCGCTATGCTCAAACGAATGAGCGATATAGGGTTTTTCTCGGCTCTTGTCTTTCATCATAAAGCTCTTGCCGTCGTACGCAAAATCCCACTCGAACTTCAACCCTGAAAGGTAAGCGTTAATGTCCGCCGAATGCGCGCGCAAAAGGCACGGCGAGCCTTGCAAGCACGGTCCTTGATTTTCAAACTGTTTTTGCGCGGCGGCTTGACCAATCGCCACATCGAAAACCGAAACCGGCCCGGCAACGTCGTCCCAGCCTACCGCCCGCACTCCGATGAGATAACGCCCTTCCGCCGGAGGAAACCACTTGAGCTGCGCGGTATTCTTAGCCGAGAATTCCTTTTTAAAACCGGCTTTCTCGTCGTAGCTGAAATCGTATTGCAGCCAATAGCCGAAATCTGCAAATTCCTTGGGAGATACGACCGACGCAATCGTTACTGGGCTTATATGCGGCGCCGCATAGAAAGGACGCTTAAACTCTACCGTCAACGCGGCGTCCTGATCGGTTACAACAGTGTACAGCAGCGGCTCGCTAAGCTGACCCGCCGCGTTGCGAAGGCGCGCCGCAACTATCTGCCTCCCCGGAGCCAGATAAGTATATTCCACCGGTTTGTCAATCTCCGACGAGGCCGTCTCATTGAAAGTTTTGCCGTCGTAGTTCATGTCCCACAGCGCGACGAACGGCCCTTTCGCGTTTTTTACGGAGCTGACGGCAAGCTCGAAAGTAAACTGATTTTTATTCTTCGGGCTTCGTCGTCCTATTATTTCGCCTTCCGCCTCCACAGCCGCCTTAACGGGCGCCTTTTTGGTTGCATGACCGTCCGGCTTATTTCCGTCGCCCTCTTCGCCTTCCGCAAGCTCTAATTTCTCGCCGCCCTCTTCAAGCCCGAAGTCTTTCAAAACGATCTCTTCCAGACTTTCGCCGTTCTTCATTCTTTTCATGTATTCTTGAAGTTTATCCATTCCCTCTTTGCTTTGAAGCACGCTTCCCATCGCCCCTATCATCTGCATGTAGGTTTTTACCGCGGTTGATTTCATTCCCATCGTTGCAACCGCTTCTACGGTCGGCGAGTTTATAAGCAGGAATGTGGAGAACGTCCAAACTATAAACGTCATTAAAAAGGTAGCCGTCTTGGCTTCTTGATATTCTACCGCGACCAGCACGGCGGACATTCTGTAAACTACGAAAGCGCCGAATAGGAAAGCGAAAAGAATGAGCTCGAAAAATAGCCTGAAATCAAGCGCGAACATCGCCGGAGCCCACAACGTTACGCATATAAACCGCGACACGCTTAAAATCGCAAAAATTTGAAGAACGGAAAGTTTAATTCTAATGAATAAAACAAGCAGCATAATCAGCGTTGCGTACGCCAATAACGTGAGCAGCGCGAGGCCAAAATTGACCATTATATTTTCCAAAATGCCTTTGGCTCCCGCTATCGGCAGCGGTAAAGGAACCAGCGCCGGAGAAAAATCGAGATAGAACAAGGACGACGGAATGACCGCCTCTAAGAAGCCCTGCAGCAGCGAAGCTAAAACGGCTATGCCGATTAAAACCCAAACGCTCGCTTTTTTATTAATAGAAACGAGCAGGTTGTATTGACCTATGAAAATTTCTTTATTGAAAAAGAAGCCGAGCAGCATTCTTAGAGGCGTAGTCGAAGAAAGACGCTCGTCCGAAACTCCGACGCGCAGCTTCGGCATCAAAGCGGACGGAACGGGGATTGCGGCCTTCGGCTTTGGTTTTTCGCTTGGGCTCTGCGCGGCTTCGCGGGCTGCCGGCTTATCGACGCGCGCCCCGGAGCTTGTTTCGGCTTTCGGTCTTGCCGCAGCCTCTGAGGCGGCGCGTTCTCGTCCGTAATTAATTTTGGGCTGAGCCGCCTCAGCGCTCGGATGAGGCTGGACGTTTTCGCTTTGTCTGTAAGACTGCGCCTGACGCTGTTTCTCGGCCTCGGCTTCCGCGGCGCGGCGCGCCTGATCCTGACGCGCAACTTCGTCCATCGGAGCTCTCGTATATTTCATCGTCGAGTTCGCCTGCTGAGATTCAGCTTTAGCGGCGGCGGCATGGCGTTTTTCTTCCCTCGGCGCGTTAAGGCCGAGCACGTCCGCCAGTTCCGGAACGCCGTGAGGCTTGCGCTCAAGAGATTGAACCGAATGAACGCGCAGATGACGCTGGCGAATCGCTTCTCTGCAAACGTTAAACATCGGGTCGCTCTGCGATATTACGGCCTTGACCGATTCGCCGAACTTAAGCTCGACGGTCATATAAAGGCATTCGTTCTTGTTTTCAAACCCGGAAATGGTCTCTTTATCCGTCGGCTTCGTCATCGTCTTCTCCGTGTAACTGTTAAACTAGCATGCCGCGCGCGCAATCTGTTCTTTACTTTAATTAGTTTACTTTTATTTTACGTCCGCGCAACTTTTCGCCGCGAACTAATAATCTAATAGTTTCGATAAGCTTTATTTGTAAAAAAAACATTTAGGCTTAATCGTCCAATTTACCAGCTTTCAAAAGGTTTTCGAGGCGAGAAGAAGCATAATAAAGAAAGAATGAAGTAGAAAACAAAACCGAAACGTCGCGTCTCCGAAATCGTTGCAGGCAATTAATACTAACCCATTTTAAGGTTGTCTATCGCTTTAATTCTATGCTGCTTTTCCATATAACACAACATATATTGCAATATAATGTGAAGCCAAATGTTTTATTTATGGTCGAATACCGTTACCCCGTTCCAGCCTTCCGGTACGCCTTCGGCTTGCAGTTTCTCTATACGGTCGGCGTATAAATGCGGCAGTTTCATATCGGGCATTACAGCCGACGCCTTTTTAAACAGAACCGCCGCTTCCTCAAACCGCCCCGCCCGGTAGGCCGCTATCGCCTCGGTTATAAAGCCGTCGTAACTTTTGCGCGTTTCGTCCGGCTCGCCTAAACACACGGCCTCGTAAATCTTCTCCACCGTGTCGCGCCCCTTTACCTTCACCGCGTCGATTTCAAGAAAATGCACGCCGTCCGTTACCTTTTGCCGCGTCAACTGCGAAACCAACACATCCACGCCGTACTCCTTCGTGAGCCCCTCAAGGCGCGAGGCGAGATTAACTTTGTCGCCGATGACCGTGTAATCGAACAGCGTTTCGCTTCCCATGTTGCCTATAAGAACGTCGCCGCTTGCGACGCCCACGCCAATTTTTACGTTCTGGCGGCACGCCTCGAACCATTGCGGCCTTATCTTCCGCAGCCCCGCCTGCATGTCGAGCGCGCATTTAACGGCGCGGTAGGCGTGGTCGTCCATCGGCGCGGGAGCCCCGAAGAACGCCATAATGCAGTCGCCGATGTATTTGTCCAGCGTGCCGCTGTTGGCGAAGACCACCTGCGTAAGCGTGTTGAGATGCACGTTGAGCATGTGCGTTAGAGTCTCGGCGTCGGTCGCTTCCGAGATGCTTGTAAAGCCGCGGATGTCCGAAAAGAGGATGGACAACTCCTTGCGCTCGCCTCCGAATTTAAGCGAATCCTCGTTCTTGAGCACATGCTCCAACACGTTGCTTGGCAAATAAAACCCGAACGCGCGCCGGACTTTCTGCCTTTCCGCCGTTTGAATTACATAATGCGCGATGACATTGGCGACCATCAACAGCGGAACCTCGATAACGAGTATGGCGCTGCTCATCCAATAACCGCGCGGCAGTAAAAGTAAAAAATCGACCAGCGAAACGGCGGCTAACATAGCCGCGCCCACGACGAGACTGTAAGCTAGCGACTGCCTTCGCGAGAACCACGCGAGTATAGCGGCGTAAAGCCAAATAAGGCCGCCTTCGAGCCATAACAGCCAAACAGGGCGGTGGTCGTCTGGACCGCGGTGCCCCTGCAATATGTTTGAGGCGAGCGTAGCTTTTACGTCCGAAACCCACATGCGTTCGCGCGTCGGCGTCGGCACTTGAAGGTAGCCGCTGGCGCTTGCGGCGCGAACGTCAACGATTACCAGTTTCCCCTCAATATCAACGGCGTCCGCCTGTTTGGTTAAAACCGAACGAGCGCTTACGACCTTCGGGAAGTCGGCATCGTTGTAGAACAACAGCGGGAAACGGCCGTCGAGGCCGGTTTGAAAGCCGAGCCTGCCGACTTTCATATTAATCTTTCCGTTTTTCGCCCCTTCGATTTCAAGCGGAGCGCTTTTAAAGTTGGCTATTGCGTATGGAATAAGCCCTGCAAAGGCGCGCCCCTTGAAGTTGACGAGCAGCCACGCCGAGCAGACGAACGGGCGCTCCAAATTCGCAATCTCGTTTACTCCTATTATCGGTTGAGAGTCGAACAGCTGCGGATAAAGAGTTTCCGCGACGGTCTTCGGATACAGTTTTTCCTCGACTCCGCTTAACGGCAATGCGCTCGACATAAAACGCTCCACCGCTTCCTTCTCGGAAGGCGGCAGTTCCATAACCGTTTTATTGTAAAGGTTCGCGCATAAAACGATGTCGTCGTAAAGAGAGACTTCCTTCTCGAACGCAGCGTTGGCCGCGCCGCGCGCAATCGACTCTATAAGAGCGAGAAATTGTTCCTTTTCGTTTTTAAAACGCTCGACGTACTCCGGTTTATACATTCCATCGGCTGCACCGAACTCGACTTTTTTCTCTTCGGCGTCCAGTTTTGCGCGAAGCTCTTTTAGATAGTTGAACTTGTTGACGACGCGGATGTCTGCCAGAGGCAGACTGGGATAAAGAGACGAGAATGCGCTCGGCGCGAGAAACTCAAGGTGAGGGTCCGCGAAAATCATATTGAGAGCGATCGTTTCGGCGCCGTATTCGCGAAGTTTGGCTATTATGTCGGCGTAAACGTCGCGGGGAAGCGGCGGGGTTCCGGTAAGGCCGAATGTCGCGTCGTCGATGCCGACGACGACCACGTCGGAGCTTGGGCGCGGCGTTTTAACGAACTTGAGCTTCCACCTCAGCGAGCTTTGCTCTATGGACTCGTATAGGGACGGGTGGTTGGGGTATTTGGTAGGGTATTTCTGCGCCGCAAACCACAGCCCGAAAAAAATTAGAGCCGCGGCGAAAAAGAACGCGATTGCGGACAAATTGTGTTTGTGCATAAGCGTCAGCCTTTTTAAAAATAAATTTTTATGCAACCAGCCGTAACGTAAAAATTGATTATAGCACAAGGCGGGAATATGCGTAAAATTTTATAGCGTTTCTCGAAAATATAGTCCGAATTTTATGGGTGGCACTGATAAATGAAGCGAATGCGGAATTTATCAGTGTTTTTACACTGATAAGCTGCGCTATTGCTACGCTTATCAGCGCCACCCTACTCCGAATAACGGACAAAACTTTTGAGAACTGCTATAATAAATTTATCGGCGGCGTTTATTTATTATTCCGCGCGCCCCGCGCCGAACTTCGTAAGTCTGAGTCGCTTTCTTTTTACTCGGCTAGTTGCGGGCCGATGGATTTTTCTTGGAGCGAAGAGCCAGCGCCGCGAACGCAATAAATACCAGCGCGCTTTCGGCTCCTTGACCGCACCCGCCGCCCGACGACTTTTTATTAGCCTCCGCGGTCTCCCATTCAACATCTCCCTCCGCATAAGCCGTTTCCTCTTCCTGCGGCGCTTCGGTCGTCTCATCCGTCGTCGAATCGTCGTATTCGGGCAATACGTCTTCGTACTGAAATTCGTAATCGTCGTCTCCATCCGCCGACGCCGCGCATTCTCCGTTTCGACAGTCGCCGCCGTTGAACGAACAATCGTCAACCATCATCCAATTCTCCCCGTTGGCGTCGCACTTGACCGCCAGCTTGCCGTCGCACCCACGCGCGCCCGGAGTGCAGAATTGCTCGTCCGTCTCCGTCGTTTCGGTCGTATCCGCCGCGTCAACGTCGGCGTCGCCGTCGGCGGGCGCGCCGCATTGGGGCGACTTCTGCCCCGCGCACGCCGCCGTCCCTTCGCCGCATCCGCTAAGCGTCGCGTCAAGCGAGCTGCGGTTGTCGGTCGCCCATTCCCACCATTTTTCGAGCTTGGAGCGGTAAAGCTCGAATTTTGCAAGCTCCGTTTGCGACGGAGGCAGGCCGACCGGATGAACGAAAGCAAAGGCCGCCTTATAATGACATTTGCTCGTCGCCGGAACGCGGGGGCCGTTGGCGCGGATTATGTCGTCGATGGTAAAATCGACGCGTTCGCCGCTTATATCGTGAGGAACGCCCCTTCCCCTAGGCCAGTCGGCGCATCCGTAAAGGCTCGAATTGACCTCCACGTACCACATCGGCTCAACCTCTTGAGGAGAGCGCAGTCCCATGAAATACTGGTCGAGCTGAGTAAACTTGCGAGGGCCGTTGACGTCCGTAAAAGTTCCGTCTTTGTTATCGGTCAGCATTCCTCCGTAAAGAACGGAATACGAATTGAACCAGCACGAATAGTGAATAATAGGGCCGTTCCCTTCCTGATAACCGCGCAGAACGTCTAGTTTTTGCCCTCCGGCAAATTGCAGACCTGTATAGGCGAGCCAGTGATGCCCTAACTCGTGCCCGATAATTTCAAGACCGCTGATAGGAATGCCGCCTGTGAAAATTCCTTCCGGATCGTCCGGCATGCTTGCGATTGAGCCCAGCGTAACGACGTGTAAAAGTCTTCCTTTGCTTCCTATGTGCGCGTAATGCCACGGAAAGTTGTCCACGCCCATCCCTTTTGCGTCAACCTGCAACGGGTAACCGGCTTTTTCCGTAGCCGGCAAACTTTTATTGGTAATTAAAATAAGAAAGTCGTATTCGTCGGGATGCGTCGCAAAGAAGGCCGAGCCCGCGGCGGTTACGCACAAACCGTTAGGATACATGAAGTTTGCGCATATTCCGCTAATCGGCAAAATTGAGCCGGTCGAGTCCTCTATGACCGCTATTTCGCCCGCGTCCGCCCCTGCGCCTTCGCTTAACGCGCCGAAGAATACGGCGAAAAAAGCTAAAAAAGCGGCTATTGCCGTAAATATAAATTTCGGAAAAGTTTTTAACCTCATTCTCGCTCCGTTCGTCCGCTGTTTTAAACAGTTTACAACGAAGGCGCGTTTTTGCAAAAAATATCATGTAGTCCGCAAGCCGCGGGGAACAAAGAAAGAACGTTATACATTAAAATATTAATAACGGCGGTTATTTGTAGAAGGCCGCAAACGGATGCGTCAACTTATATCACATTGATTTTATTAACATATCAACGATGGCTTGACAAATTAGACGCAATGCGTCATATTTAATCGTTGCGTTTTAGTTTGTTTGCCGTTAAATAAACGACGGCATGGAGGTAGAAATGGAAACGAACGACATCAAGACAAGACTCGCCGAACTCTCCGAGAAGATAATACTGTTGCGGGACTCTCTTTGACCTTCCCTCGCAGATTAAACGCCTTAAAACCCTTGAGGACAAATGCGCCGACGCTTCCCTATGGAGCGACCCTTCGGCGGCGAAAAACCTCCTGCGGGAAAAATCCAGACTTGAAAAAGACGTCAAGGAAATTGAAGACTTGATTACTTCTCTGGCCGACGCGAAAGCGATGTTTGAGCTGGCGGTTGAAGCCGAAGACGAAGAAGCGTTGACCGAGTGCGCCGCTATGATTAACGCATTGGCGAAGAAAACGGTAGCTGTAGAATTCGCCCGCATGATGAGCGACGAGCTGGACCGCTCCAACGCCATTCTAGACCTCAACAGCGGCGCTGGCGGAACCGAAAGTCAGGATTGGGTTGAGATGCTGATGCGCATGTACTCCATGTACGCCGAAAAAATGGGCTGGAAATGCGCGCTCGTCGATTTTCTGCAAGGCGAGGAAGCGGGCTACAAAAACGTAACCCTGATGATTGAAGGCGACTACGCTTACGGACGCCTGAAGGGGGAAACGGGAGTCCACAGACTCGTCCGCATCAGCCCGTTCGACTCGAACGCCAGACGCCACACTTCTTTCGCTTCTTGCGCCGTCGCTCCCGAAATCGACGACTCGTTCGACGTCGAAATTAACGAATCCGATTTGCGAATCGACGTTTTTCGAGCCGGAGGAAAGGGCGGCCAGCACGTGAACGTAACCGACTCGGCCGTCCGGATTACGCACATTCCCACCGGCATCGTAACGCAGTGCCAAAACGAACGCTCGCAACAACAGAACAAAGCCACGGCCATGAAGCTCTTAAAAAGCAAACTTTACGAGCTTGAAATGAGCAAGCGTCAGGCCAAAGCGCAGGAAGCGTACGACAACCGAAAAGATATAGCGTGGGGCTCGCAAATCCGCTCCTACGTTCTGCATCCGTATAAAATGGTAAAAGATTTACGCACAGATTACACAACCAGCAACGCCTTCGAGGTTCTCGACGGCGAGCTGGAAGAACTCGTCGAATCGTACTTGCGCTGGAACATGACCGGCAAAAGCAAGACCGCCGCCCAAAAAGCGGCGAACGAATCCGGCGACGAAGATTGAATAAGGTTTAACATGATTAAATACGTATTTCGATGTAAAAGCGCGGCGGCAAAAGCGGCGGGAATAATCCTGCTGGCTTCTTTGGCGGCGTGCGCCGCTCCGACCGTCAAACCGCTTCCCTTTCACAAGGTTCAAGTCGTTCAAAGCACTTGGTACGGCGGTTCGTTTCACGGCAAAAAAACCGCCAGCGGAGAAGTTTTCGACTCGACCGCGTTCACGGCGGCGCACTC
>CAYNVS010000010.1:0-99512 GCA_964400725.1 uncultured Myxococcales bacterium | reverse complement strand
CCGATCAAGATCGGCAAGGCCGCCGAAATAGTCGAATATCTCGCCGGTCAGCGGGTTCATCAGCATTCCGTTAATCGTAAAATCTCGGCGCAACACGTCTTCCCTGGCCGTCGAGTAGTAAACGTTGTCGGGCCGCCTTCCGTCGGAATAGCCCGACTCGCCTCGGAACGTCGCGACTTCTATCTGGAAGCCGTCCAAAATAACCAAGGCCACGCCGAACCGTTCGCCGATGGGAACCGTTTTATCGAACGCCTTCGCCACTTCGTCGGGAGTAGCGCTCGTCGCCACGTCGAAATCGCTGGCCGGCGCGCCTAAAAGCTCGTCGCGCACGCAGCCGCCTGCAAAGTAAGCCTCGAACCCCGAATCCGCAAGCTTTTTTACGACCGATAAAGCCGCAGCCCGCTTCATTCGTCTGGCTTCTTTCATTTGCACGCCTTCGCGTCGTCGATGATTTTTATCATTCTAAAGGTCGCGCGGCTCGCCTCGTCGCTTGAGAGCGGACAAATAAGCGGCTTTTTTAGCCACGGCAGGCGCGACAGCGCGAGAGCCTCGATTCCTTTATTTTCGTCCCCCGCGAACGAAATGTAAAATACGTAATCC
Organism: uncultured Myxococcales bacterium; assembly: GCA_964400725.1. Taxonomy (GTDB): domain Bacteria; phylum Myxococcota_A; class SURF-8; order SURF-8; family CAYNVS01; genus CAYNVS01. Next base: position 98,912 of record CAYNVS010000010.1, on the reverse strand, counting down.
GGCTTGTCGGAAACGGCTTTTTCCGCCGAGTACAGCGGGTACCCTTTTTGAGATTTCGCGGCGTTTTCAAATTTCAGCAATTTAAAAAAATCGTCGAGAAGATTCTCGCCCCCGACTACGAACAACGGCGAGCTTTGAAGCGTAACGAGAGTCTTGCGCCCCTTTGACGCGTCGGCCGATTCTCCGAATTCTTTTGCGGCCTTTAGCGTCGCATCCGCGGCCGCGTCGATTTTTAGCGACATTTCGGCGAGTTCCGGCGACCCTTGCGCGTAAAGAGCCGCGGCCAGCCGCTTGTACGCCGTCGTCATATCCGACAGCCGCGTTACCGCGACTGCGTAAACGGCCAGACCGGAACGAGCGAGCAGTTCGACCGCGCCTTTAGGGCTGCCGCGAAAGCTCGCTATTATCAAATCGGGCGCGAACGCGGCGACCGCTTCGGGAGAAAAATCGGAGTAGCCGCCAATTTTGGGTTTTACGAGAGCTTCCGGCGGGTAGTTGCACTGCTTGGAAACCGCGACGAGCCGGTCTTCCGCGCCAAGAAAGTAAATCATCTCGGTAGTTTCAGGAGAAAGCGATACGATTCGTTTGGGCGGAAAGTTTTTAATTTCAACCTCGCGCGAAAGATCGTCTTTGACTGTAAACGAGGACGCCGTCGCATTCTTCTTCTCGGCGCGCTCGGATGCGTCGCCGCTTTTTTTACAGCATGGAACAAATAAAATAATCAGCGGCGCAATTATAATCACTGAGCGGATATAATGATAATTACAGCCGTGGGAGGGGGCGTTCGTCCCCCGACTGTCGTTAAGCGTTCTGATTTTTAACAAAAAGAAATTCATAATCCTGCGCATACTTAACCAAGTTTCTCTTAACCGGATTATTTATTACGTAATCTAGGCAATTTCGAAAATCTTCTTCGTCCTTAATGCAATGATCATAAAAACCATCCTGCCATACAGGAACGCCGCCTATAATTTTCGACAACTCCTTTCCCGTAAAACTTTTAAACATTCTGAGAATCTTTCCTAGCTCTATTCGCTCGGTAATTTTGAAAATTACATGAAGATGTTCGGGCATTACAACATACGCGTGAATGGAAATAATACCTTCATTCTCAAGCAGAAAAAGCGAATTAGAAATAAGCGTCGCCGCAGTTTTATGCACAAATATCGGCTTTCGCTCATGCGCGTTGATTGTAATAAAGTATGACGCCCCCGCGACGGAGACGCGTCCCTTTCTCAACTCCTTGTAACCTTTTAAAAGCAATTATTTAACTTTCTTCAGTCGGGGGACGAACGCCCCCTCCCACGCCATTAATAAATTTATCACTTTAGTCAATACCTCAGCGTCAAATCCAGCCGGAGGCCGGAAAAGTCCGGGTAATTACGGCACGAGCCGCCGAAACACTTAAAGCCTCCGCGCAAGTCTCCGCCGAGAATCGACAGCTCGGCGTACTGTCCGAACTGCGCCGCCAGCGACCCCGCGAAATAATTGTTCAGCAGCGTTTTATCTTTCGACGCCCCGTTTACCGTTTCTTTCGTCTTGTATTTCTCGAAGCTGTAAAGGAAGCTCGCCTTTACGTTAATCGGCCCGCCGAAGAACGGTATTGGCGGAAGTTTAGCGGTCATAGATCCGTCGAATTCGTCCGCCGCGGGAGCCTGCCCCTCCTGCCTTTTACGGTATTTAGCGTCCAAATCAACCGCGAACTTTAACGGCAGCGGAAAGCTCAGCGCGCCTTTGAAGCTCGTTATTTTAAGCTCGCGCGTACGCTTGCTAAGCCGGTCGTCCTGCTGGTATTCATCCCAGTAGCCGCCATCCAGAGTCAGCCGGGCTCCCCAAAGCGACTGCTCCAGCCCGCCGTAAAAATGTTTTTCTTCAAAATTAAGGTCGTCGCCGGGAGCGCCGCTTACCCCCGCCGTCTTTAGATATATAACGTCAACATAAACCAGCGGCCCTTGTTCGAACATTTTGAGCGAAATTTTCGCCCGCAAACCGCGCGCGTCCTGATTGTTTCGTATTTCTTCGTCTTTCGGCAGGAGCGTAGGCGCGAAGACGTACCAAACGTCGTCCGAGTAAAGCAGACTTGAAGGCGCTGCCGCCGCCTTGGCTATTCCCGGCCCGCCGCCGGAATAGTCCATGTAGTTAAGCGAAAGCGGATTCTGCTCGCGAACGAGCCGCCAATCTTTGTAATCTTTCCCCTCCACGAAAAAAACCAGCGGATAGAACGAATAGATGAACGAGCCGTAAAGGGCGCGCCCGCCATGATTTTTCGAGACCGTCTTTAAAAAGTTCGTTTTGAGGTCCGCCTCAAATTCGTCTCTGGTCATGCCGGCGGCTGAAAAATAAAGATTGACCGATTTTAAAACGCCCGCGCTGGAAATCGAGCCGCCGTACAAATGCGCGGAATCGTTGGCGAGGAAGCGCTTGTCTTGGGGCGAGTATAGAATACCGTAGTTTACGCCCGCGTAGTCGAGCGTAAAGGCGAGTTTTTCCGCAAAAGGGCGAAAGCCTAGAGAACCGCCGAAAATAAGATCGTTCGGGTCGCTTTGGCGCTGGTACTGAACCATATCGACGTTGAGAATGTTCGTAAGCCCCGCAAAAAGATTCGCAGAAAAAACGCCGTCCGCGTCCATTTTAACCGACGCGCCCCGCAGGCTGTGATCGAAGTTGAAGTCGTCTTCTTTCCGCATGGAAAGAATGACTCCGCGCTGGAGGCTCGCGTAAAAGTCGCCGAGCCGCAGCTCGAAACCTTTCGCCGATCGCGAAATATAAAATTTTTCCGCGTTGAAATAATCGTTTTTAGTAACCGTCGCGACGTATTCGTTGCCTTGCGCAAGGTACGTCTTGAGATGTTCGGGAAAGTACCGGCTGTCGAATTGCAGCGATATTTCCCAGTCGCCCCAATCCAGCCGCGCCCGCACGCCGTTTAAAAGATATTGCAGGTCGTCGTTCGCAAACCCCTTGACCTTGAAGTCGTAGTCTCCCTGCCACTCGTAATGCAGGCGGTATTCGAGCTTAAGCGTCGCGTCGTCCGTAATGTTGAAGGCTTTTGCGTCGGGAGCTAAAGCAAGCGCGGCAAAAGCTATTATAAATGCGGCGACGACGGTTATGAACGGCGTTTTATTTTTACCCATCGTCGTATTCTTTTATTGTTTGCCAGCGTTGAGAGCTTTTAACACGTTTTGCTCTATTTCCTCTTCGTCGCCGGGCGAAAAGGCGTTGTGCGCGTAGAATACGTTTCCGGTCTTTCCGATAATCGCCGAAAACGGAATGTCGCGGCCGGGGTTAAGCGACGCCATAGCCGTTCCGTCAGGGTCGAACAGATGAACCGCGTCTTGTCCCAGCGAGGAGATATAAGCCGACGCTTCGGCCTGCTTGTCGGGCGCGTCCGCATTGACGAAGATTAAAACAAAATCGGCGTGTTTTATTCTTTCCTTCATTTTGTATAGCGCCGCCATTTCCTCTTTGCAAGGCGAGCACCACGTCGCCCAAAAAGCTAGAACGACGACTTTCCCATCGAACTCTTTAAGACTGCGCGTCGCCCCTTTGTCGTCTTTCAGAGCAAAATTCGCGGCTTTACCGCCGTCCGTTTTCGAGTTTTCTTCAAGCGTTTTGCACGAAGAAAAAACGAGCGAGAGAAATATCGCCGCCGCGAGAAAAAGTAAATTTTTCATGTAAAATCCGCCTTTATAAAATAAAGGCAGGCCGAAAAAGCCTGCCGCATTATTTTACGCATTAGCGTAACATCCGGTTATTTTTACTCGTAGCAGTCGTCTCTGCCCAGCAGAGTGCAAATCTGTCCTTCTATGCTCTGCGGCGTGTCGCCTTCGACTACGAAATTAATTCGCATGTTTGCGTCGAGAATCATGTTGAGCGGCGTCGCGATGCGGCCAGTCTTCCACGACTGGTGGAACTTGAGAAAAATATTGTCGGGGTCCGCGAGCACCGGGAAGGTAAAGCCGTACTCGTCGCGCCAGCTCTTTGCAAATTCAACCGTGGCAGGCTCCTGCTGCGCGTTCGTCTCGAATATCGCCTGTAGAATTATAAGGCCGTCAGGTCTAAATTTTTCCCATATTTTCTTCATGCGCGGCGCTTCGGCGCGGCATACGGAGCACCACCCCGCCGATTGGTTTATAAACACCGCCTTGTAACCGCCGAAGAAATCTTTTAACGAAACGTCTTTGCCGTCGGCGTCTTTGAGCGTAAAGTTTTCTACAATCATACCCAGAGTGTAACCGTACCCTTCGGTCGGTTTGCAAGGATAGCCGTCGCATACCGGAACGGTATTAATCACTTCGTAGTCGCCGTGTTCTTCCGCAGCCTCGGCGGGTTCGTCCATAGTTTCTTCCGCCGCGCTCTCTTCTACAACTTCCTCTTCGACCGCGACTTCTTCAATCGGCGTTTCTTCGACCAACGCTTCTTCGTCTCCGTCCATAGCTTGCTCTTCAATTAAGTCGGTATCGGACGCGTTTTTATTATCGGACGAGCTTCCGCAGCCTGCGGCGAATACGGCCGCCGCGGAGAAGACCAGCGCGAGAGCGACGAAATTTTTAATCTGCATTTTATAATTTCCTTTCGGGATCTCGTTTCAATTTAAAGAAACCGAACTCTTTGCAATTCTTCTAAAAATATCACGAGATATTTTACCGGTCAATAGCCGAATCTTAAAAGGCTCAAAATTTTTCGGCTACGATTTGTTCGCCGCGTAAAGGTTAAAAATTTCATTTTCATCGAGAAGAGCTTAAGGCGATCGGGTTCTTAATTGCTTTTTTTCCATTTGCCGATTCGCATTATTAATGGTATATATAGAAGAAATTCGGCAAAAAACGCTGTTTGTTGATGCGCGGCTGTAAATCGTTTTTTCAACCATCAGGGAAACTAATGTGTATTGGCTTTGGTATTGCTATTACCAAAGAAACGGCGGTTGCTTTAAAAAACGCATGTCAAGCAATTACGTGCGCAACAACCGCTCTAGTATAACGGGAGATATGACATTTATGTCGTTTGACTATGAAAATTTTGCGGACAACCCACAAACCCTTAGAGGTACACTATGAACGCCAGAAAATCCGCTTACTTTATAATGGCGTGCGCGGCGGCGCTGACGCTCCTTTGGTCTATCGAAGCGTCGGCATGGGACGACGCGAGCGGCGGCGATCACCAGGGACAAGACTGGATACTGGAAGGAGCCACGTACAACGCCTCGCGGCCGATTTCGGGAACTCACTCGAATATTAACAGGTTCATAGTAATGCCCGACGCTCACGTGTATATCAAACCGCACGTTGACGGCGCGGCTTACGGCGAAGGTTTCGGCTACCTTGAAGTGCACGCCAAAGAGATTTACGTTTACGGAATAATCGACGGAAACGCCGCCGGTTACGCTGGAGGAGCCGGAGGAGCCGGAGGAACCAGAGGATACACCAACCATGCCAGCCAAGGCGGCGGAGGCGGCGCGGTGGGCAATTACTTTTCTCTTATGCAGTGCTCGCAAACAGGTCTGGTCTGCTCGGCCACTTCTCAATGCCCGTTCAACGGCGCCGGAGAAGTCTGCACAAACGTCGGCTCTTTTTCAGCCGGTTACGGAGGAGCTGAAGGCGGCGACGGCCAATACCGACAGAGAAAATGCGGCGGATTCTTTTGCATAGGCAATAAAGACGGCGCGTACGCTGGCGGCGGAGGCGGCGGCGCGGCCAGCGGCGGAGGCAACTCCACGAACGGATGCGTAACGACCGGAAAAGGAATAACCGGTCAGTCGGGATGGGCAAACGGAACGCTTTACGCGGGCGGCGCGGGCGGCGCGGGTCAGTCCGATACATCTTACAGTAAAATGTTCGGCCCGGCAAATTGCACAAGCAACGGCTGCGCGGCGTGGACGAGCGCCGGTATGGGCGGCGGCGGCGCGGGCGGCGGCGGCGGTTCCTATTATAACGGTTACAACGGCTCCAGAGGCGGCGCGGGCGGAGCTAAAATCATTCTCGACGCCAAGGAAGTTCCCGACGAATACGGCAACCTAAGCGGCGGCATTTTAAAAATAACAACAGGCGAGTTGGTCAATATCAACTCTACAAACTACTATAGCAACGGTCGTATTTTAATGAACGGCGGCAATGGCGGACCCGGAGGAGACGGTCGCCAAACGGGCGGCATAAGCCGCGACGGATGCTCTATTTGCTGCAACATTTTCAACGAAGTTTTCGGATTTAACTCGAAGGGATGCGTAGGCTACTACGCTTCCGGTTCGGGCGGCGGCGGAGGCGGCGGCGCGGGCGGAACGGCGCTGATTTCGGGTAAAAACGTTACAATTCACAACTACACAAACACCGATCCTCTTTTCTTCGCTACCGGCGGAGCGGGCGGAGCGGGCGGATATACTCCTTACAATTTCCAGACCGCCGGAGCCGGAGCGAGAGGCGGAGCCGGTCGCGTTTTGGTTTACTCTTACCCCAGCGCGGCGGGCGGAACGATTGCATGCCAAGGCGGCGCAAGCTGTCCTGCATGGATGCTTTCTTCAGGCGGCTGCAACGACGCCCAGGGCACAATTTGGTCTGGCGGCGTAATGATGCAAATTAAAATTACCATCGTCAATATCGACTGCCAAGACCCGATGGTTCCGTGCGATACGATGTTCTCCGGCGAGGCTTATCCGCGCATTCCGCTGTGGCTCGACGGCTGGCAGTACTACCAGCCTCAGGACGGTTCCGGCTTTATTACTTATGTCGTGCCTTATACGGCGCATCGAACCGAAATGAAGAAATATTCCCAGGACGCCTACACCAGATATGAATTCATATCTTGGGATAAACCGGTTTACGATACGAAGTTCATAACTTACGCTTCCTTCTCTCCCGACACGGCGGACAGGCGGGAGCTTCAGGCAAAAGTAGTTCCCGACAAGCCTTACATTTGGAACGGACGATTCAGCTCTAACTGGAACAATCCTTTGAACTGGAACTACAAAGACAGGCTGGTCTGCGCCTCTCAAACTTGCACCGGCAGCCTTCTTCCGCCGCATTGCTGCGACAATCCGACCGAAAACAATCCTTTGGCCGAATGCCTCGCCTGCGGCATACCTTCCACCGTGCGAAATATAGTCATACAGGACGTTTACGACAACAACCGCTCTAATTACATGACTAAGGCGATGAACGACTTGGAGCACCCGAAAGCGTTCAGCAACGTTTCGCCGACTCCCCGCGACGCCATTACCGTAAAGATTGAAGACAACACTATTCCCAAACACACCAATTTCCAAGCCGTTTATTCGGGTTTTCCGGCGCAGTTTAACGCCGACTGCAACTGGACCGCAAACGCCAAAACCAAGGCCGACGGCAGCATAAACCTAGACGCCTTTTCGACCTGCAACCCCGGAGTTCTCATCAACATGGAAGGGTCTAGCGCGGTATATTACTGGTATAACCCCGGCGGAAACCAGTGTAACGGCACTAATTATTGTCAATTTTTCCAAGGGCTGTACAGATGCGGCGGCTGCACCAGCTGGTATTACGGCAGCGACAACAACGAGATTTGCTCGGTGTGGTCTAGAGGCGACTGCAAGTGCGACGATATTTTCAAATACGGCAAGCCCGGTTTCCGCCAAGATTTCAGCGCATGTACATACATGTATCCCAACGGTCAGGAACTTCAGCGCGCCTTTATGCACGAAGAAGGCTCTGTTTTCCCGCTTATTACGCAGGAGGACGGAGTGGCGAACGGAAAGTCGATAGTAATACGTCCGCACGCCTGCATTAACTTCAAGCGCGACCCGAACCCGAACTACAACGCCAGACTTATTGCCTCCAACGACGTAATAGTTTACGGCAAACTGGGCAACACAAGCGAAAACTGCCTTGCGCCCGAATACGGTCTTTGGTTCAACGGCCCGCGTCCGACAGTTCCGGCGAACACGAGCTATCCGTTTATAGAAATAGGCGGAAACCTTCAGGTTCTCGGCCTTAATAAACCGGATGAGACGCCAATGTACGTAACCGACCCCAAAAATCCGCCTACCCAGATATGGAACCCGGCGTACGACGCGGACATTTCCGGCGAGGTGCATTTGGAAGGCTATAAAGTTACCATCGGCGAAGGCTTGTACGTTGACGGCTGCGGCAAATTGACGCAGATACTTTTGGCCGACGGACGCTTCCTTGATTCGTCCTTTACATTCAACGGTCCTCTCGACGGCACTATAAAGGTAATGGAGCCGGCAATAGCCGGTTCGGACGCTTATAGCATTATGATTCACCGCGTAATTGTGGCGAAGGATGAAATCTACAATCCGATAAATCACCAATGGTCGAGAGGCTCTCTGTCTCTCGTGGACGCCGAATTGGGCAGCAACCCCAACGCTCCTAAAAACAGCATAGAATATCTAGAAATCCGAAGCGGCGTAGTAAATCCGAAGGGAAGAAGCCTTTACATCGATCAAAAGATAACGGTCGGCAACCCCAGCGGGTATTTGGTGCTGGACGACTCGCTTTCGCAGGTATATGTGCCGGCGTCTCTAACGGTGGCTCCTCCGATGTTTGAAATTTTAGACGGAGGCAACGTCATCGTAAAGGCCGGTAACCTTAACATAATTAAGCCCGGCGCCGGTTCGATGGACCCGCAGAACGTCTTTGTAATGCGAGGCGGATATTTAGAGGTTTCCAACGGCGGCAAAATGAACATTACAAACGCCGATCCAGTTTACTTATGGGACGCCAAGATGCTCGGCGGCAGAATAGCGCTCGCCGAGGACGGCCAGCTCAACGTCGATAATTCGTTCAACTTGGCCGGCGGTTCCCTGAGCTTCGACGGCGGATTTTTGAACATCGGAACCGACTCCATGAACGGAGGAGATTTGCGCGTTTCCTGCCGTACCGTCTGTTCGAACGACAATAGCCGAAGCTGCGGCAACGACAACGAATGCGTCGGAGTAGGAGCTCGCTGCAACGCCTATAATTGCGATACGAAACCTTCTCTCGTAACCGCTAGCCGCTGCATCGGCACGCGCATGATAGCCATAGGCGTTTACGCTCCCTACACCGGCGATCTTTGCGCCGAAGATACCGACTGCCCCAATTATCTGTTTATCAACTCAACCTGCCAACAAATGACCAAACCGGCGTTGATGACCATTAACGTCAGCCGCAACGCGGAATTCCTCGGCGGAGCGTTCTCAAGCTCGGTTGCGCCTAAGCTGGCTATGAACGCGACAAACGCCACAAAATCGGGCAAAGTTTACGTCTCTATTCCCAGGCCCGAAGACGATCCGAGCCGCGCCGGCGAAATTATTACGCTTGGATCTTTGACGGTAACCGAAGGACTAGGCAAAACCGTTGACGTGCAGTTCAGCGCATCCGACTCGACTTCTCTGCATAACTTGTTCATAATCGACGACGTTACGGTAGGAGCCGGCAATACGATTAACTTCCACAATACGCAGCTTTATCTTAACGCCGACCAGAACCCGGCGGTGATGAAGCCGACGCAGTTCAACGTCGAACCGGGCGCGAAAGCGTTCTTTATCGGTACATGCAATACCGACGTCAGCGGAAACAAAATACCCAACGGTTTGGTAACCGGCCCGCTCGACGCGGCTCCCGACGGAAAATACCGCGATGCGGATCCAATTGAAAACCCCGACGCCTACTGGCCCAGCGACATACGTTACCGCTTTGTCGTCAAAGGAAACGCCGATCCGGTAACCAAGAAGGGCGGAACGCTCGGCGCGGTCTGTTATACTTTTGAAAACATGCACTTCGGCGGATTAACTATTGAAGAATACGGCCACATAGCTCAGAGCGATCCTGTTGAATGGCCGTACGAGCCTTTTGAAAATTGTAAATTCAGACATCCAGACATTTGGACGCTTGAAGGCGGCGCGCTGCTAAGAATTAATACCGACGAAATTCTCACGCTGAACAAAACTTCATTCGCGCTCGCTATTTCCAATTCCAGCGGACAGCCGTATCTGCCTTGCTACGAGCTTGACCCTTCCAACCCGAACAGTCCGGCCGGATGCAAAATTGCGGCTAATATCGCTAAGAGCGTTCACAAAGGGTCGGTAACGGTAACCAAAGGCTCCAACGTCGAAAACGATTTATTCGGCGAGGAATACGACCTTGAGCAGGAATGGTGGCAGGATCCGTACGGGGCTATGCACCTTGCGGTCTGGGACAACATTCATTGGCCTGCGACGCTTCCGTTCATTAGTCCGGACGGGCATGAATTGGTCGTTACAAGCGTTGACGATATGCCGTTGAACAGCAGAATGGGGCATATGAAGTTCTCGTTCCCCACCGGCAGCAATTCCGTATCCACTGCTTACTGCATTAGAAGCACGCGCAACACGGCTCCCGCTCTCGTTCAGTATGTTGACGAGAACAACATTCCGCAGACGACGGCGGGATGCACCGCTTGGAAGACTACGACCGAGTGGGGTCAGGGCGGATCCGACATTTACGTTCCCGACGGCGCGACTTATTCCTACGCCATTGCAGCTAAAAACAGAATTTATTACGAACTTGAAGGCGCCGAGTGCAGCACCAAAGCCGATTGCTACACTTCGTCCCAGTGCATTGCCGGCGAAACATGTTTCTGCGAACTGTCAACCTGCAAAGCTTTGACGTGTCCGAAGATTTGCAAAAGGCTTCTGGGCGAAATTCCGGCGGACGGAACGGAGTTCACAACCAACTCTCCGGCTAAGCCTACGCTTGACCGCACTCCGCCCGACGTTCCCGAAGACCTCATCGTCGATAAGGTTGACGATCCGCCTCCGCCCGCTCCGCTGGAAGACAGGCACGCCGTCATATCTTTCACGCCGAACACCGAATTCTTCTATATGAACAGAATTCCGAACGTTCCGGGCGGCTCTCCGCTTCCGGTCGGCGGGATTTACGATCTGTTCGACGCCGGCTCCGGCTCTTCTCCCGACCCGGCCAAGTGGAGCGTCGCGTCCGGCAACTGGGTTGAAATAAGCGGCGAAGCGTGGCAGATTAACGCCTCGGCGGACGCTTACATGTTTATAACAAACTCGGCTTTGGTCGATCCGCTGGACATGGGGTCTATTACGACGCTGCAATTTAGGAAGACTATTAACGACGACCCTGCGACGAATAAATTCTACGGCGGTCCGGCGGTTATATTCCGAATGGGCGGCAAATACGTAAAGTGGGAAGTTGGAAAATATCTAGCTCCCACGCCTCCTGCGACAGAAGGAACATACGTTTCGCGCGTCATAGGCATCGACTCGTGCGCCGACTTTATAGCTCACCCCGAATACCACAATAAAAAGTTTGCGCCCGCCGCGTTCGTTCCTTACAACCTGCGCGTAAGCGTTATGAAAGACCCGCTGAGCGGGCTTTACACGGCTTTCGGTTACATAAACGAAATTGTTTACTTCAAGTATTCATGCGCCGCGGCCGAAATTGACAACGCGTACCCCAACTTCGGTTTGGGTTCGCTGTCCGGTAAAATCGCCTTCGACGAATACAGAGTTAATTCGCTGTACTACTACGAATACATCAATACCGCCACGACGGTTGACGACTTCGACGCGCGAGACCTTGCGCCGCCCGATATCGGCGGACTCGCCAACAAACTCAGCGATTTCTTCACTCCGCAGGACGTCTCGTCGCTTTCCACCACAGAAGTCAAAATAAAGTGGAACGGCAACGTCTTTGATAACGGCACCACCTATTATTATTACGTCGTCGGTCTCGACCTCAACGGCAACTATTCCAACATGCTGCGCAACGAAGGTCTGGAAGCAAGAAACGTAAATTACTGGACTGACGAGCCGCCGTATCCATCCTACATCGACAACGCTTTATATTTAAGCCAGGAGAATCCGCAGACCGGCTATATGTCCCTAACTTATAACCTTACCCATATCGACGGGAACATTGACCCGATTAGATACATGAAGGGACAGACGGTATCAATTCCGGCGGGAACGCAGTATGCCGCGTACCACTTCTCTCGGTGGGCGTACATGTCCGAATGGACGCAGAGCTACTTTATGCCCGCCATTCTGCACGGCGATTACTCAAGCGGCTCCAACGTCGAGGTTTACTCCGACATAATTTACTTTATCAACAGCAGGTACCAAAACTTCCACGTCGGCTTTAGCGTTCCCTCAAGCCAGACGGTTACTAGCCTGTTCGTAACGAGCGAGGCGGGAGATAACCCGACCTACAAAGTTCACGTTGACAAAGGCGAGCTGCAACGCATGTCCAAGGTCAGCGTTATAAGCGATCCGGAGTGCGTGCTGGTTCAGTACAACCTCAATCCGCACCTGGGTTACCCGTGGGAAATACTGGGCAAGGTAAACCTTAATCCCGCCAAGGAAGGAACCGTCGGCGGCTATCCGTTGCTTACGCCGAACACTAAGCGTTATTACGGCTTGTCGGTCTGCGATCATCACGCCGATTGCAGCCTCCCGATACCGAATCTCGCCAACTGCACGCCTCTTTATGGAACCGACGTCGATCATATCCGCTGGACGTGGGCTCTTCCGGTCAGCGGAATTACGGTAAGCTGGTCGGTGGACGCCAACCCGCAGACGTTGGCTCTGTTCCTCACGGCCGTTACTTCTACTCCGCCGATAATGAACAATCCTGCGGACACCAAATACGCCATCGGCGCGTGCGAGGGAACTTGCGCGGGCGGAACCCCGACCATGTGGATTAAGAACGACAACACTTTGACGACGCTTACCGGAGCCGATCTCTATTCTATAGCCGCGGGCGAGCCGAACGCGGGGCAGGTAGTTCCGGTTAACGAGAGCGTTTGGCAGACGAGTCCCAACGGCGATTTAGCCTTCTCGGTAATGGGACTTGATCCGCACAAGACGTACTGTTTCAAGGCTCTAGCTAAGAACGGCGACACTCCGCCGGTATATACTGTTTACAGCTCCGAATCATGCAAACGCCCGCTTGGCAAGCCGCGTCTGCTGGACGCCAAAGTTACGAAGGGCGACGTGGATAATCCTCAGCTTGATAAGCGCCAGCCGCCGGTCAAGGTTGACGGCAAAGACAAGCAGAACATCATCGTCGAGGTGATGGACCCGAACGGATACGAGGACATCAACTGGGTCGGCGTAAGAATTTGCAAAGACGGAACGCTAGACGCGACCGGAACGGACTGCGCCGAAAATCCGAGAGGATGGCTCGAATGGTACAGAACCGAAACCGGAGCCTGCGCGAGCGGTTGCTTCAATCAGAGGACGGGCGTGAACGGCGGCCAGACTATAACTCTGGTTCAACCGCAAACCAATCCGGCCTGCCCCGACTGCTCCAGCGTAACCGTTGAAGACCAAGACACCTTGAAGATTGTCTTCGCCTACACGCTCAACCCTAACGCGCCCAACAATTACGGCGACGCTCAAGCCAACGGCGCGGCGATTAGCGTAACCGACAAGGATTACGACTCCACCTGCGGAACGGTTTGCTGCGATATGGCCTGCACGGTTACTGCGTGCTGCGACGAAAGCATTGCGGTTTCGTGGACGGACGGACGCAAACCTTTCAATTTCCACGTTTCAAGCCTGCCGCCGACGCCGAGCAACTACACATTTAACGGAATGGACCCGCTGGCGTTTGAGGCGGGCGGCGGATGGACGACGGACAACACGCCCGTTTTAACGGCGAAAACGCTCGCTTCCGACCCGAACGCGGACGACATCGTAAAGATGCGCTTCAGACTTTCCACTTCGCCTGATTGTCAGGTTGACTTCGAGGGCGATAGAGATTTAGAAATAGCCATCGGAGCCGATCAGGAAAAAATCGCGCGCTACGAGCCGACCGTTCCGCTTCCGGACGGACAGTATTGGTGGTGCGCTCTATCGACCGACCAGCACAACTATACGTTCCCCATTCCGCAGTCTGTTTATACTCCGTGGTTTGCCGACTGCCTCGACGCGAGCGGTCTGCCGACCTTCTGCACCTCTATGCCTAACTCGTTCAAGCTCGATACGACAGGCCCGCGCATAGACGAGCCGATACTCGCCTGCGCCAATTCGACTAACTGCACCGCGGCCAACCAGCTGCCCGCCGAGGGAACAGACTCCAAGACGATTTACTTCGAGTGGAGCGCTTACCGCAATGTAGGAGCCGGCCCTCATTCGGACTTTGACAAGTATTATATTGGATGGGGAACCGATTTGGCGAGCGCCGATCCGAAGGACGGCAACCACAAGTACGCCATCAACGATCATTTCTATTACGACGACCCGGATAATCTGTCAATGCCGTATCACATGATACGAGGCAGAAACGTTTACTTCTGCGTCCGCGGACGGGACGTATTAGGCAACTGGGGCTGGACGGTTAGAGCAGACGGAACCGAAGTGGACGAGCCGACCTGCAAGATTCTCAACCTTGAGAAATACAACCCGAAACAGCTCTTTGTAAAATCGGATACGCACCCCTACCGCACCAACCCTGATTCTACCCCGAACGACAGAATCGTTTATTGCGACATACCGAGCATGGCGACCGACACGGATGCGTACAATCCGAACGCTTACGACGCGCATCTGTGCTTCGACACCGTCAACGACAATATTTGCCACGACGAGGCTAGCGCCGCGCCGGACTGCGAATTGGGAGTCGAAGGAGTTAGCTTCTTGATGGCAAAATCTCAGACCGAGGCCGACATCGGCACTCCGACGCAGCCGACGAAGTGGGAGTCCTGGGATAATTCCTGCGACAAAGAAAAGCGTTCCTGCATCGACAGCCAGCGCTACGTAGGCGACGGCAAGACTTACTACTATACTTTCACTTACACGCAGACTACTGGAACTCCCTCTAACGAAAGGGACATTAAGTACTTCCTAAAAGGATCTCCCGCGCCTGGAAGCGCGATGGATTTATATGCGGGAACATGGTACTTTGGCGTAAGGTATAAGTGCACTTACGGCACCCTGCCGACGCCGACGAAGTACTTCCGTTTGAACATATGCGCCTGCGAGCCGAAGGATTCCTGTCAGTCGCCTCCGCCGTCGGTGGCGAGCCTGCCCGCCGGAACGTTCAATTACGGCGGCAAGACGCATGAGATGACGCCGTATTTCTTAAGCTCGAAGGAAATATCAAACGCCAAGTACCTGCGATGCGTCAAAGACGGAGCGTGTCCGTCGCTGCCCGCGGAGAAGAAAATTTCTCTCACCCGCTTCGACTACATGGACAACGCGCAATACGCGGATTATCCGGTCGTAAACGTATCGTGGGACGCCGCGAGCGCTTACTGCGCGTGGGAAACCAAGGGAAGCGGGCGCCTGCCGACCGAGCTCGAAATGGCTTACGCCGCGAGCTACTTCTACGGTAAATTCTTCAGCGATAAAGAGTTTATCGTCAACGATCAGGCGAAAGTCGGCGACACGATAGACGTTTCCGGCGAATACGGCCCGGGCGTAGGCGAAATACTCAACCTGCTTAACAACGTATCGGAGTGGACGAGCGGCTGGGCGGCTCCCGAAGGATTCTCCGGCGACACAGTGGAGCAATGTATGTCCGCGTGCGCGTTTGCTGGAACCTTCAAGAAAAAGGAAGACTGCGCTTCGTCCTGCCACAAGAAGGTCGCGTTCGGCGGCAGCTTTGAGAACGCTGTGATAACGCTCTTCGAGCGCAAGGCTTTCGCGCCGGGCTTCTCCGACGTTTCGCTCGGTTTCCGCTGCATGATGCCCAACTTGGGGGCGTACTCATCGGAAACCATAGACAACCTGCAAACGCCGGCAACGCTCGACAAGCAGAAACAGACGGTTCCTTCGCAGGAAACGAAGGACAAAGAGATAAAGGAAGTAGAGAAGAAGGATGTCGGCAAAAAGGGCGCGTTAGGCCTAAAAAAATAACGTTAAAAAAACGCTTTATTTTTAAGGTTTGAAGCGCCGAGTGTCGGATGTTGGAATATAGAACGGGAGAGGCGGATAAAACAGCCTCTCCTTTCTTTTATAACGCGAGGTTATAAATGAAATTTATTAACTTATTATTTGTCGTTCTTGCGTTTGCGGTCTTTTCGCTTGCGGCATGCTCAAGCAAAACAGACCGGCACGACTTTTCCGACTGGGAAACCTCGGACGAAGATTTGGCTGAAGACGAAGAAAGCGCCGCTGACGGCGACTTCGAACTGGATAAAGACGACGAGGTCGATGCGGTTGAAAATCCCGAATTAGAAGGGGACGACGCGGAGCTTGAAACGGAAACGGCGGACGGGGACGACGAACCAGAGCAGACCGACGACTCCGACATAACGGAAGACTCGGAATACGAAGACGGCGATGCCGACGAGGCTGAAGTCGAAGAGCCGGTCGATAACCCGGACGACGAGCAGGCCGCCGACGGAGACGAATCCGAAGCCGCTGACGAAGACGAATCTTTGACGGAAGACGAAGATCAACAGATTGAGGACGAGACCGAAACCGAAACTGAGTCCGAAGCCGAAGATTACGAAGAGGTCGAAGTCTGCCAGTGCCAAAAGCAGGCCGACTGCGCGAGCGGCTATTATTGCGATAATTGCCTGTGCGTCCCGATGACTGTTGACGGCGACGCGGAAACGGAAGCGGACGAAACGCTTACCGTCCCGTACTGTCTTGCCGATTTGTGCTCCCAAAATTCCGACTGTTCGGCCGGACATTTTTGCAATTTGGGCAACTGTTGTCGCGAATGCAACACCGATTTGGGATGCGCTAAATACGGAACGTCGTATTTTTGCGATCCGGGAATAGGCAAGTGCGTTCTGCCGCCCGCGGACGAAGAATTACCCGAAGCGGAAGCCGAAAAAGAAGAAGGGCCGTTCTGCTGCGTAAGCCACGAGGAGTGCGCCTATTATCAATACTGCAATCAAGATTCCCTTGAATGCGGCGAGTGCAGAATCGGCTGCTGGAAGGACGAGCAGTGCTCCGGCGGAAGCTGCGACCAGACGAAACATTACTGCGTTTACGAGCAGACTGACGGCGATGCGACGGACATTGAGACGGAGTCGGAGCTTACTACGACCGCGTCCGTTTCAGGCAAAGTTTATTTCTCCGCGGAGCTGTTTGCCGACGTAACCAAAGTCATCATTAACGTTTACGACGACAACCCCGCCACCGGAAAAAAGCTCGCGCCGAAATATTCGGTGCAGGCGACCGATTTTAACGCCGGAGAAAAATGGTATTCTTATTCCGTAAAAGACCTTCCTGCGACTACTTACTGGTTTTACGCAAACGTTTCTTACGCCTCGCGTCCCGATGAAAGCGTCGGCAGCGACGCCAACCCCAAGGTTCTCGCCATGGGAGGCGTTTACGGCTCTGTAAATTATTATTTCGGCATACCGAACCCGTCGCTGGGCTGGATTAAAGGCGTCGTTTACGTTGACGACGAAGACAAGACCAGAACGGTTAAAGTCCGCCTTTACAACCAAGACCCGTACGGCTATCTTAACGACGGCTACATAGCGGAAGTCGCAGCCGGAAATTACGACGACGCGGCTAAGGGACGCCCTTACGTATTTGCCGATTTGCGGACGGAATATTATTACGTTCAGGCTTATTTTTCCGACGATCTTACTTTCGCCCGCGACTCGAAAGCAAATCCGATACATATAGTTTTATCCGATCCGCCGACTGCTCACGTCGAGAACGCAACGATTTATCTTACGAGCGTCGTCCCAGGTTTGGGAAGCGTAACGGGTTTTATCGGCGTCAACGACTCGCTGAAGAATTTAGTCGTAAAGGCGGACGCGTACGCGAATTCCACATACGATCCTTCGCAGATAGTTTATACAGCCTCGGTCGGCGACTACGACCCCGTAAACAAAGGCTTCCCCTACGCGATTAACAACATGCAGAACGGGACGTATTACATCCTCGCGCAGACAAAGTTCGGAACGACCAAAATTACCGGCGCGGCAAGCGTTTCTCCGCTGACAATAAACCTGAGCGACCCTAATAAAATAAATTTTACCGGCGTGAACTGCTATCTTGACGCGCCTTCTCCCAGCGCCGGAAGCGTCGCCGGCAAATTTGCCGCCGATTACATGTATTACGACTACGCGCCAACCGTCGAGGTTTACGCGACCGCCAACAGAAGCGGCCTGCCGATAGCGGCCAAAGCCGTTTACGATTACGATTATTCTTCGGCGTCCGGAACGTATTTCGTCGGCGGATTGCCAAACGGAGTTTGGTACGTTTTCGGAGCGCTTTGTTCATCTACAAAATGTTATTATTCGCCGTATGCGGGGCCGATTTCCGTTTCGCTTTCGGGCGTAAAAGATTATACCGGAAAGGATATTGCCTTTAATAAGCCCTCCGACTGGGGCTCTATACGCGGCAAAGTAAAGACCGGCGTTGAAAACGAAACGCTGCCGGTTTTTATCGGCTTCTATCAAAATCCGTTCGCGCCCGAAGCCGCGCCGATTGCGGAATACAAAATACAAGACGGCTTGGCCGACGGCTACGTTAATTATCTTCTTACCAACATTCCCACCGGCGTCTCTTACGATGTAGTCGCCCGCGTCGATATTGGCGCCGACGGCGATAAGTCGAACGATTATTATGGTTACGCTCCGGGAAATCCTCTGTCGTTTATTGCTGGAAATCCGCCCAAACTGCATTACGACGAAGTCGATATGGACGCTTCAGCTCCGTACGCGCAGGGCGAAGTAAAAGGGCGAGTGTATCTGCCGCCGCTAATAGCCGACAAGAAAGTTTACGTCAAACTTTATAAAAACCGCCCGTTTAACGCCATCTTTGGGCCGCCGGTCATTTCGGCGGATTATTCGGTCGAGGCGGTTCGCAGCGGTTTGAACGATTACGTCGATTATTCTATAACGCCGGTTATCGACGGAGTTTATTACTTGGACGTTTGGTGCGACGAAGACGGCGACGGAAAGCGCGTAAACGACCTTTACGATTATTATCGGGTAAACAACGTCGTTACGAGTTTTGCAGTCAACAGGGCCGCTCCGGTAGTCGAGAAGAATATGTATTTGGGAGTAGTCAATCCTAACTCCCGCGGCGTTTCCGGAAAAGTTTTCGTCGGGGACATGGCCGATTTCAAACAACGCCAGCTTTACGTTCAATATATCGACCATGCAGTAGCGGTCTCTAACGATTTTGATCGTTACGTAATAAATTGGACGAGCGTCGGCGCGTACGACGCAGGCGACAAATCGTTTACGTACGCCTTCAACGACATGCCCGAAGGGACGTTCGACATGTGGCTTGCGCCTGAATATATGGGCATAGAGAACCCGGCCAAAGAGAACCCGCTGACGATTGACGCGTCCGCGCCCTACCATTCCGGAATAAACTTTTATTACGAACGGCAATATCCAGCTTACGGAGGCTCGTTTACCGGCTCTCTTTCTCTTCCGGCCTCTTCTCCGGCGTGGGGTTATTTGTTGTGGGTTACAAGCGTTCCTATGCCGACCAACATAACGCAGTCGAATATTCCCGACAAACTAGACGGCAGTTCGCGCGCGCACCTTATTTGGCTTATTGACAACGAAAATAATTCGGCTAATTTTTATTACGCCGGAACGCCGGTTGCGTCGGGCAATTATTACGTTTATTTTGTCGCGCTTATGAAGTGTTCTTTCGGCTTCAAACCTTATGTAATAGAGTACGCCGGCAATCCGGTCGCGGTGGACGCGATGGACGCGGCCGCAAAGGACTTAACGGGCGTAAACGGCTCGTTCTCTTCAACCGTATTTTCTTGCGATTGATTTTTCAGGAGTTTGCCAATGCGCAGCGATTTTATTTTTAACGTTAAACTTTTATCCGCCGTCGCCGCGGTCGTTTTTATCGCTTCCTTTGCCGCCGTCGGGTGCGGATCGAGCGTTACCGGAAAGAAATGCCCGACCGGACAATTGTTAATCAACGGGCAGTGCGTAGATTTGGAAGGCGATAAAGACCCGGAACCTGAACCCGACCAAGAACCGGCAGTCGAGGAGACGCCGGTTGAAGAGACGGAGCAGGCGGACGAAGCGGAGCCGACGCTCGAAGAGGAGCCTCAGAAAGAGGAAATCATAGAGGAAACGATTGAAGAAGACCTTGCGGAGCCGGAACCCGACGCCGACGCGGACGAGCCGCAGGAAGAAATTGCCGAAGAAGAAGGCGTATGCCCCTCGAACTGCATTTCGGGCTTTGTCTGCGACGGTTCGACGCTCAAGCAGTGCCAGCCCGCAGACTATCCTACCTGCTGCGACTGCATAGTCGCGCAGAATTGCGATTGGGGCTGCATCGACTTTTCGTTCGACGGCCACGCTTACTGCGACGGCCCTCCTCAGCCGGACGGCGACGACGACGCGGATGAGCCGGAAACGCCTTCCGAGGATGAAACGTCCGACGAAACTCAGATTGAGCAATCCGAAGAAACGGCTGACTTAATCGACTCCGAGCCGGACGCGGAATTGGAACCGGGCTGCACTTGCGTAGAGGACGCCGACTGTCAAGCCGGTTACTTCTGCGAATGCTCATGCAAACAGGGGTGTCAGCGCCAGCGCGACTGCAACACCGGTTACTACTGCGATCTTTCACACGGCAGGTGCATACCGACCGGCGGCGACGAAGAGGAGCAGGAAGCCGAGGAAGAGGATATGCCTCTGGTTTGCACGGCGTACGACGACTGCCCCGACGGCATGTATTGCGACCCGTCCAACTACCGCTGCAAGAAAGATTGTACGACCACGGCCGACTGCCCCAGCGGCTTCACCTGCGACACCGCGCGCGGGCGCTGCATCAACCCGATTGACTGGGAAGAGACGGACATCGTCGAGGCGGAAGAAGAAGGTCCCTGCACGACGCACAACGAATGCCCCATTTACATGTATTGCAAGTTCTCGGTAGGCGAGTGCCGCATAGGAAGCCGGTGCATGAGCCCCGGAGACTGCCAGAACAACGAGACCTGCGCCGACGGAACCTGCGTTATGAATCCGTAAGCAAAACAAGAGCCTCCCTTAACGGGGAGGCTTTTTTATATCTTCTTTGGGAATGTAAGCCTTTAAGGCTGATGGATGAAATGAACTACTCAAAATTTTTGCGTTAGAGGGGTTGTTCGTCGTTGCGGCGTTTGAGGCGGGCAGCTGCGAACTAGAATAACCAACCGGCAAACTGTGCGACGGCGATAAGCTCGTCGAGTGCGCGGAAGACATGCGCGTAATGTATTACTGCCGAAGCTGCGCCGCTATTCAGACGTGCGAATTCGGCTGTTGCTGGACGAGCTTAGAAGCCCCCGGCGGCATGGGCGACGACGCCTACTGCCTGCCCGCCCCCGAAGGCGGCGAGGCGGAATAAATCAATGAGAGTCGAGATAATTTATTAAATTATCCCCTCGATTTTCTTGCCATAATATCATTTTGGAGTTAAAAAGGAAATAAAGCGTCCCTCTCCCATCCCTCAACGAGCCCCCGACCTACCCGCTTTAACGCCTGACTCGTTATAACGGCCTGACCGCGAGGGACGCTTACTTTATTAAGAGCAAAGCGTATGCCAAAATGAGTTATTTGTAAATTGCGCAACTTTTTAAAATCGTTGTAAATTTTTGCGGGCGTTTTGGACGTCAAGACGAACGGCCGGTTTGAATGAAATTTTTGCAAGCCGGTTGGATAATATTTACATGCGGACGGGGTTATTCCGGCTTTTTAAGCTGTCGTTTGAGTTTTTCGTAATTTTCTTCGTAAAGTTTGTATTGGTCGGCCGCCGTGCGGTCGAAGCCGTCTGCGAAATCGACCAGCGACAAGAAGACGCTTTTAAGCTCTTCGTCCTTGCACGGCTCGCTTGAGCCGTCTCGAAGGAAGTTATATCTCGCGCCGAAATCGGAAAGGCTGTCGCGCCATTGCGCAAACCAAGAGCGCCACTCGTGGTAGGCGAGTTTAGGCGAGCTTTTGCTGGTTACGTGGAAAAGGTCGGCGTGTTTGTTAAATTCCGCGAAAAAACCGCTCATTTTCACGCGGCATTCCGCCTTTTTTTCCGGCGTATCCAGTATCACCAAAGGGACTTTCGGCACGCGCGCGCTGCGAACTATCGGCTCGAACACTTTGGACGCGATTGAAACTACGATTGTAATTACGAGCCATGCGATAAGCGCGCAGTAAAACGCCGCCGCGATTCGGCGCCAAATTTTTTCAAGCGCCTCCCTGTTGGGTTCTTGCGCCGCGTTCTCGGCCATTTAGTCTTGCTCTCCTTGCGTTTATCTTCCGCCGCCCGCAAATTTTTTAATTATAGACCACTTGGCAAAGGTATAAAGCCCGTAAAGCAGCCCGAAAGTAAGCGACATTTTACCCGCTTTGGCCAGAGCTTCGTTCGGGTAAATGCGAAAATAATCTATGCCGAGCATTATCAACCCCGCCGAGACCGCCGCGAGCGATAAAAAGGCTAGTTTTTTTATCGCGAAACCTGTATTTATCGAGCCGTCGGGCTGTTTTCCCGCGTTCTTCGGCCTGAATACCAGCGTCAAAAGAACCGCCAAAACGACAACGACCGCTAAAAACGCCTCTTTCATTTTGGCTCCTTTTTGTGCGATTTGGAGCGCTTGAAAAGATAAACGGCCGCTAAAAATAACAGGAGAGCGGACGCTATGAGAGCTATTGCGAGGGGCGAGAAGAATTTCCCCGCGCTCGAAACCGCGTCGTCCGCTTTTATTTTCGCCGTCGCGTCAAACAGAAAACCCTTGGCTCCTGAGCCCTTTAAAAAAACTTCCATTGAGACGTTGAGCGTTCTATCGGCGCCTTCGCGTTTGGGGTCGGGCGGCGATAGGTCGCCGGAACTTAGCGTTATGACCGCTTCCGGCATTATACCGTCGTGGCCGTGCTCGAAAAGCCTTTGGATGAATTCGTAGCCGTTGTTTCTAGGCTTCCAGCGGCAGCCGCCCAAGCATTGGTTAATGGTTTGCTCCGAGTGCGCGTCGAAGAGGTATGCGCCTTTAAAGCGCTCCTTCAAAACGGCGGAAAAAGCGTCGTAGTCCGACAGGCTTTTTACGTCCGGGTTGGGGAAGTATATCAGCGAAACGTTTTTAACCGAGTCGCTTTTTATTGCGGCCGCCAGCATCATTGATACGACGTCCATAAATCCGCCGTCTCCGCCGGTCTTTTTCGGCTCTTTCTCGCCCGGCCCCATATAAGCGGTTTTCCAAAAATCGGGCGGTTCCATTCCTTTTTCGCGCAGCTTTTTGTAAACTTTCAGTCTGTAATCGAACGATAATATGCGTCCGTCGATTCTGTCGAGCTGCCGTTCGTCCGGATTTTGCAGAAATTTATCGGCTTCTATATCGTTGGCAAGGCAGGGATTGCCCATCTTGCGGAAGCGTTTGGCCGTCAGGTCTTTTTTGCTGTCTGCGATAATGAGCCCTTTATCGAACATAAGATTTATCGTTCTCATATTGTACGAGCCTTTTTCCATCGCGAAAAGGAGCGTGGAGGCGGCTTCTTTTTTCTTGCCTACCGGATAAAGCCGTACGGCGTAATCGTACGCGCCGCAGGCCGATTCTGGGAACGCTTTGATTAGTTTCTTAAAATAAGCGTCGTGCTGAGGCGTTTTGTTTGTTTTGTGCGTTGAGTCCGCGAGCGCGCAAAGAAGCGTTTCGTAGTAAGCCGCGAATACTCCTTCCGATGCGGCGCACGCGAATTCTTCGCCTTCGGGGCATTTGAACTTTTTGCCCGCGTTCTTTTCGGCTGCGGTCAAGGCTTTGTCGCCGTAAAATATCGCGGAGTCGAAGTCGCCTTTAATCCAAAAGGCGAGCGCCGCGACGGACGGAACGGTTTTTATTTTATCTCCGAACAGCGGCTCGAACGCTTTGTCGTTAAGCCACAAAGAGGCGGCTTTGGGGTTTAGTTCGTCTAGAGCCGCAAGCTCAAGCGCAAGCGCCGCCGCCGTTGCGTCGAATCCCGCCTTGCTCTTTTCTGCGGACGCTTTTCCGTCATCGTCCGGTTTTAATTCAAGAATTTTGGCCAACAGCGCGAGCGCGCGGTCGATGCGGCTCATATAATAGAAATCGACTTCGAACTTCTCGTCTCGTTGCATCCGCGCGCGCCCGAACGCTTTAAACGCGTCGTTGACTATTTCGTAAAGCGCTCCCGTAACGTCTCCGCACAGCGGAAAATCTACGTTGGACGACGACGCGGGAGATTCCGTGCCGTCCAGCTTTGCGCCCGCGGAAATGGAGAAACGATCGTCGAACGTTTCAATCGTTCCTTCGATGTTGACCGCCGAAAAGCCGCCGCCTTTGCGTATATTTTTTTCGAGAATTCTCTTTATCCATGCCGTCGCGTCGAATTTTGGCTGCCCTTTAACGCTCTGCGCCTTTTTAACGGGCTTTATTTCCACCCTTCCGAAGAAAAGCGGAGAGGATGCGTCAAAGGAAAAGGAATCGTATTCGACTTTGCCGCCCGCTTCGCCGCATCCGCGGACTAGAGGCGCGCAAACGCCGCCCGCCGAATCGTCGCTCGCAAAGGCGGAGGAAATGGAGAGGGCGGAGCAAAAAACAAAAAGCGGCAAGACGCTTAAAGCGCTCGCCGCCGTATTTTTTAAGTTAATCATATCCGACCAACCGATTTATTCGGACTCGTAGTCCTCAATTTCCTGTTTAAGTTCCAAAGCCTGCTGATGAATTGGATCGTTTTCGTCTTTAACAAGTTTAAAGACCATATCGAGCTTCTTCTTCGCGCCTTCGGCGTCGTAGGTCATCATAGTCTTTACTTTGGCCAAAAGGCGTTTGCACATCGGCGATAAATCCTTCAGTTTGGCCGCGGCCTCTTTGTGCGCCGGATAATATTCGAGAGCCTTTTTCCAAGATTCGACCGCTTCGAGGAAATCTTCTTTATCTTCTTCCATGTTTCCTTTAAGGTAAAACCCTTCGGCGCGCGCCATTTTAAGGTCGGCTCTCGTAGCCATTTTCCCTTGAAGTTTGAGGTTGAGGATTTCGGCGTCCAGAGCGGCGAGGATGGATTCGATTTTCTCGGCCGCCGCAAGCAGTATTTTCGGGCTTTTCTTTTCGGTTCCGGTCTTGACGTTTTCTTCGGCGGCCACGAGTTCTTGAAGCCAGTTCAAGCAGTCCGACACGCGGGCGTCTTCGTTGCATTCGCAGCGCATTCCCGATTTCATTTTGTTGAGTCGCGCAATCGCGTCGTCCGGTCTTCCGGAAATAGCCAGCTTCAACGATTCGCGCACTTCGTTTTTAACCTGTTCCGGAGTGTAGCGCTTGGGACCTGGAGCGACGTTCGGCTTAACTTTGGCGTTGGCCTTTGGACCTGTAGAAACGTCAACGTTCTCATCTTCGTCGTCCGAGGCTTTCTTGGCTTTTTTCTTTGGCGCGGGTTCTTCTTCGTCCTCTTCGGCGGTCTTTTTCTTTTCTTTGGCCTTTTTCTTGGGAGTTTCTTCTTCGTCTTCTTCCGCCGCCTTCTTTTTATCTTTCGCCTTGGCTTTGGGAGTTTCCTCTTCTTCTTCTTTTGACGCGCTGAGCTCTTCTGGGTCTGGGAGAAGGAGTTTGCAAAGAGAGCCTAGATTTTTCTTGCTGCGGGATTCGCGAACCGTGTCGAACGTCTCGTCTATTTTATTAACGATTTCGCCTTTTTTAAGGTCGAATACCACCATTTTTACCGCAACGCTGTCTTCGTCGGTCAGCGTGAACATGCCGGAGACGACGAATTTAAGTCCGGTTCCTTTGGCGGCTGCGACCAGGCATTTCCCTTTCGTCTCGCACTTTTTGATTTCCTTAATTTTCTCGCTTGAGTCGATTATGTCTTTCAGCGATTTGTAAGTATAAATTTCGTAACCTTCGCGTTTGCGCAAAGCGTTGTAAAAGTTTTGGTTGATTTCATCTTCGTCGTCTTCCTTGAAGCTTCCTTTGAATACCGGCGACACCAGCAAGACCGCTATCTCCTCTTCGTCGTCATAGCTTTTGGATTTAGCGAAAGCGTTTGGCGCAATCGACGGCGCGGCGAACGCGCAAAGAAGGAGCGCGAGCAAAGCAATCTTTAATACTTTCATGGCGTTGACCTCGTTAAGGCAAAATTAAACTTAATTCAGCCCAAATCTTTTAGCAGACGAAAGGAATATTATCAAGTCTTTTTATTCCTTTCTCTCAATTTGAAATTCAAATATTGAGCTGCGGCGGACTTTAAGAACGTTATTACTTCGGCGTTCCGATTTCGCCTGGGCCTTAATAAATTAACGCCGCGGCTTAAGAATTTATTCCATGATTCAGCGGTTCGGCGGAGAAAGAGCGCAATGTTACCCGCATTCATTAAGGTATTCAGCCGTCCACGTTACTTTATATTAGCGTATTAGCGCGCAAATAAATTTGCCTTACAATTTCGTTTATGCTAAAAACTTCGAGTTTTATTACACACGCCGCGTTTTCGCCGCGGGTGTGAGGCGCAATAAATGCTCCTTTTGCGGCGAAAATAAAAGCGCGGCGGAGGCTTTAACACCAAGTTCAGGAGGATACTATGGCGGTTATTTCCATTCACGACATGCTCGAAGCCGGCGCCCATTTTGGTCATCAGACCGAACGCTGGCACCCGAAAATGAAACCTTACATTTTCGAGGCTAGAAACGGCATTCACATCATCAACCTCAAACTCACGGTAAACCTTTTCGATAAGGCTTACGAAGCCGTGCGCGACGCGGCGGCCAACGGAGACGGCGTGCTTTTTGTCGGCACCAAAAAGCAGTCTCACGACATTATCCGCGAGGAAGCCGAAAAGTGCGGCCAGTTCTACGTTATCAGCCGCTGGCTGGGAGGAACGCTCACCAATTTTCGCACCATTCGCAACTCCATCGAGCGCTTCAACGAGCTGCAAAAAATGGCCGAGGAAGGCGTTTACAACGTCCGCACCAAGAAGGAAGCCCTTAAGCTTGATAAACTCCGCCTTCGCATGGCTAAGAACTTCAACGGCATCAGCAAAATGACCAAGCTGCCGGGAATAATCTTCATCATCGATCCGGTGAAAGACCGCAACGCCATCGAAGAGGCGGGCAGGCTGGGCATTCCGGTCGTTGCGCTGTGCGACACAAACAGCAACCCCGAAACGGTCGATTATCCCATCCCGGCCAACGACGACGCCGTTCGTTCCATCAGGCTCTTCGTCAGCAAGCTGGCCGAAGCCGCCATTGAAGGACGCGCGATTTACGAATCCGGCATGAAGGAAACCGCGGCTGCGGCGGCCGACTCTAAGGCCGCGAGCTCCGTAAAGGTCAAAAAGGCCAAGCTGGGCAAGCGCGACGACAGAAGAAGAATGTCGGAAGGTTACGCGGAGCCCGTAAAGGAATCTCCGGCGGCGGCGGAAGACGCTCCGGCCAAGGGTTACGACGAAATGGCCGAAACGCTCGACAAGAAACGTTATCGCAAGCAATAGATAAAATCGCGGCTCGCAACGCGGGCCGACGAATCGGCAATTATTACAAGGAGGATTAGAATGTCTTTTACAGCCGCAGACGTTAAAAAGTTACGCGACGCGACCAACGCGGGCATGCTCGATTGCAAAAACGCATTGACCGAAACCAACGGCGACTTCGAGGCGGCCATCGACCTGCTTCGCAAAAAGGGAATCGCCAAAGCCGCCAAACGCGCCGGACGCGCCGCGTCGAACGGCAAGGTTGTCGCGTGGGTCAACGCTAAGAACGACGCTGGATTCGTAGTCGAAGTGAACTGCGAAACCGATTTCGTCGCAAGGGGCGACATTTACAACGCTTATGTTGACAAGCTCGTCGGCGTAATCGCCGCCAATCCGCCCGCAACGCTGGACGAACTTCTCGCCATGCCGTTCGACGAACACGGTCCCGTCAAAGACGGTCTTACTAACGTTATCGCCCAGACCGGCGAAAACATGCAGATTCGCCGCTATTGCTTCTTCAAGCTCGTGGGCGCCGGATACATTCACAATTATATTCACCTCGGAGGCAAAATCGGCGTTTTGGTCGAGCTTTCTTTCGGCAAGACCGAAACCGCGGCCAACGAAGCCATTAAGACGCTCGCCAACGATCTCGCGCTTCAAATCGCGGCTATGAATCCTGTGGCGGTGCGCGAGACCGACATTCCGGCCGACGTCGTGGAACGCGAACGCGCCATTTACATGGATCAAGCGGCGCAGAGCGGCAAACCGGCCAACGTGCTTGAGAACATAGTAAAAGGCAAATTCCAAAAATGGTATCAGGAAGTCGTTCTTATGAAGCAGGAATTCTTCAAGGATACCGAAAACCAGCGCAGCGTTGAAACGCTGGTCAAGGAAGTATCCAAGTCCGTCGGCGACGAAATTAAAGTCGTCCGTTTCGCCCGCTTCGCGCTTGGCGAGGAGCTTCCCGGAGAAGCAGAGTAAATTTTAATTCAACTCTTTTTCGACATGCCAATCGAAAAGAGCGCCCCGAGCAATCGGGGCGTTTTTTTAATCCGCATAAATTTAAAGTTGCAAAATTTTGCGAATAAAATTATACCCCTGTTGCAAAGCTCATTACAGACATTACATTCTGTTGAAACGTTCTTTTCGGCGCATAGGCGGGCAAAATGGATAATTCAATTTTAACGAACCAATCGTTCGAGCTTAAAGATATTGCGAGCTTGAAGAACAGGCTCGAAAACGAAATTTCTAAGGTCATAGTCGGTCAGAAGGAAGTTATCGCGAGGCTTCTAGTCGCGTTATCCTGCAAAGGGCACTGCATATTCGTAGGCGCGCCGGGGCTTGCGAAGACGCTTTTAATAAGCTCGCTCGCCAAGTCTATGAGTCTGCGGTTTAACCGCATTCAGTTCACGCCCGACTTAATGCCCAGCGACATCACCGGCACCGACATATTGGAAGAAGACCCGTCCACCGGCAAGCGCCGTTTCCGCTTCCTTAAAGGGCCGATATTCGCCAACATTATTTTGGCCGACGAAATCAACCGAACTCCGCCTAAAACGCAGTCCGCGCTTCTTCAAGCGATGCAGGAATACCAAGTAACGGCGGGCGGCGCGACTTACGAGCTGGAAAAGCCGTTTCTCGTTTTCGCCACGCAGAACCCGATAGAGCAGGAAGGCACCTATCCGCTGCCTGAGGCGCAGCTCGACAGATTCATGTTTTTTATAAAAGTAGATTATCCCAGCTTCGAGGAAGAGGTGCGCATTGTAGAGGCTACGACCGGCGCTGGGCTGCCGGAGCCTTCGCCTGTGATGGGGCCGTCGGAAATACTTGCGTTGCAGGAAATCGTCCGCAAGGCGCCGGTTAGCGAGCACGTTTTAAAATACGCTTCTTCCATTTCGCGCGCGTCCAGACCCAAAGGGCCGGAAGCCCTCTCTTTCGCTAAAGAATACGTAGAATGGGGAGCGGGGCCGAGAGCTTCGCAATATATGATTCTGGCCGCCAAGGCGGCCGCCCTGTTCGACGGAAGACCGTCTCCTTCGTGCGACGACGTCCGCGACGCGGCGAAGAGCGTTCTGCGCCACAGAATAACTCTCAACTACCGAGCTCAGGCCGAAGGCGTTACGGCGGACGACGCGATTGACGCGCTGCTGAAAGAGGTTAAGGAATCTTGAGCGGACAATTATTGTCGCCCGAACTTGTGGCGGCGCTAAAACCGCTTTCGCTTCGAGCCCGCGTAATAGTCGAAGGCGCGATGACCGGCATGCACAAATCGCCGCATCACGGCCAGTCTATCGAGTTTGCCGAGCGCAAGGAATACGCGGCCGGAGACGACATCCGCAGGCTCGACTGGAAGGCTCTTGCGCGCTTCGACCGCCTTTACATAAAAAAATACGAGGAGGAGACGAATCTCAAGGCGTTCATCGCGTTGGATTCGTCCGCTTCGATGAATTACATGGGCCGCGATTCTCGCATGTCGAAGTTCGATTACGCAAAAACGATGGCCGCCGCGTTCATTTATCTTCTTTATCAGCAGCAGGACAAAGCCGCCATCGCTTTCTTCGCAGGCAAGCTGGAGCGCGAGTTCTTTTCCCGCGGATCGGCCGCGCTTCTCAACGACGGACTGCTGGAATTGGAACGCGCCAAGGCCGAAGGCTTAAGCGATTTCGAGACGGCTCTAGGCCAGATTGCGCAAAGAGTTTACAAGAGATCTCTCGTCGTCGTTCTCAGCGATTTGCTGGACGCCTCGGACGAAGGACTGCGGATAATTCAGCAGATTAAAAAACGCGGAGCGGACGTAGTTCTGTTTTTAATTCTCGACGGCGACGAGATTGATTTCCCCTTCCGAGAGCTAGCCCGATTTGAAGGAATGGAGGACGAGCGTTTTGCGCTCGCCGAGCCTGACGCGGTGCGGGCGGCCTATAAAGACGAAATTAAGAAATTCATCGCCGCTGCGCGCTCTAAATGCAACGAGTCGGGAGTCGATTTCGTTCTCGCGGACACCAGGGACAGCTTCGATCGGACGCTGCTGCCCGCCCTGCGCATGAGGATGAAGAGATGAACGGCGGGTTGACGTTCGTTCACGCGGCTCTTGCGGGGTTCGCGGCGATGATCGCGATACCGATAATAATTCATCTAATTCACCGCCGTAAGGCCGAGCCTTACAAATTCGCGGCGATTAAATTCGTAATTCTCTCGACGCGCCGCACGGCCAGAGCGTTTAAAATAAAGCAGCTTTTGCTCTTGATGATGCGGATAATCATTATTGCGGCCATACCGCTTGCCGCCGCAAGGCTTGCGTTCATCCCTAAAGCTCAGGTCGAATCCGCGACGGAGGCTCCGGCAAGCGTCGCGATTATTATAGACAATACGTACTCTATGGGTTATCAGGGCGGCGACGAATCTTATTTCGAGCGCGCCAGAAGAGCCGCCAAAAAGGCGATAGACAGGTTGCCGCAATCGGACGACGCCTTCGTGATGCCCTCGGTTCAAACGGTCGGCGCGCCTCTGCCTTCGCTGGTTTACGATAGAGACGAGCTTTATAAAGCCGTCGAGGCGGTAGAGTTGACGGAGACGTATTCCGGCGTCGCTTCCGTCGTCGACAAAGCTGTTGAGGCGCTGAAGAAGTCGAACAAGAGCGAGTATAAAATAATTTACATAAGCGACTTCGCCCGAAACGGGTTCGATTTGTCCGGATCGCCGTTTGCAAACATGGATAACGCGCCGAAAGTCGAACTGATCGACGTTCGCGAAGGAGAAGCGGCCTTTAATTACTCCGTCGTTTCGCTCGACTCGTCCCGCGATTACGAGGCCGGACCTTACCAGTGGCGCATAACCGCGGCGGTTCGCAACAACGGGACGGAAAGCGGGAAACAGCTTAAAATCTCGATTTTCATGGACGGCGCAAACCTTGCGAACGGTTTTGCGGAGGCTTTACCCGGAGGCGAGGAAGCCAAAACGTTCACCGTAAAAATTACGCAGCCGGGAGATCATTTAATCGAGGCGAGGCTGGCGGGCGACAACCTTAAGCTCGACGACCGCAGGTTTGCGATACTTTCCGCCCCGCCCATAATTAAGGCTCTGCTCGTAAACGGCGATCCCTCGACTACGACGTACAAGGACGAGCTTTTTTATCTTAAAAACGCGCTTGATCCGCAGAAATTGGAATCAAGCGGAATTAAAACGGACGAAGTTACGGTTGACAGGCTTTTAAAGCCGTCGTTCGACGCCTACTCGGTAGTGTTTCTTTGCAACGTTCCAACGCTCCCCGACGCCGCGGTTATCGCGCTTAAAGAGTTCGTACGTAAGGGCGGAGGACTTTTTATTTCCTCCGGCGATTCGCTTCAAATTGACTTTTACAACGATCGAATGGCCGATTTGCTCCCCGGCGAGCTGCGCTCGCCCACGGCGGCGGGAGGCGCGGATGCTGGAGCTTTCAACGTAACGGTCGGCATTGCCCCATCGGATTCGACCGGCAATCCGCTGCTGGAAGTTTTCGATTCGGACGCGAAAACAGCCCTTTACGGAGCGCGTTTCGCCAAGTTTCAGCCGTTTAACCCCAACCCTAAAAAGCGGAAGAAATTTCTATTCCGCCTCACGAACGACCAGCCATTATTGACTCAGTATTCCTTCGGGGAAGGAAACGTTTTCTTTTTCGCGTCAACAATCGACCGCGATTGGAACGATTTTGCGATACGCACCGCCTTTTTGCCCATAATTCAAGAGAGCGTAAAATTCATTTCGCGATCTCAGGCGGCAAAACCTCCGAAGCCTTTAATCGTAGGAGAAAAATATAAAGCCGATCTGCCCGATTCCGCCTCGGCGGCGTACGTCGCGTTTCCAGACGGAAGCAGGAAGGCTCTGAAAATAGAAGAGGAGCGGCGCGACGGGCAGACGGTTAAATTTGCCGAAATACCGCCGTTCTCGCGCAGCGGCGCGTACGATTTGGTTATAGAAGGCGCAAAATTGTCGCTTAAGGTTGCCGTCAACCCAGACGCCGCGGAAGGGGACATGCGTCCGGCGAACAAGGACGAGCTGGCCAAATTTTTTTCGAGCCCCAAAAGCGGTTCAGCGGTCTTTTCGTCCGATTCGGACTCGGCGAAGGAGTTCGCGCTTTACTTTGCGCTGGCGGCCTTATTGGCTTTTCTATTCGAGAACTGGCTCGTCCGCTCCATGCTTAAACCGGAGTAAGACCGCTCTTAAATTGTCGGGCGCGCGGTAAATTAATAATAGTTTCGAGCCGTTGCAATTTTGAATTTTATGAGATTCGGCTGTTTTGCGGCTTTGCCGAGATAAATAATTGTTGGTCGATACTATTCTTTTCGCCGGTTCAAAAAGAAACGGACGTTTGCTTTTAATTTCCTGAATATTGAGGGTAAAATTCCTTGCCATTAAGGCAGACGCGTGATAATATTTTGCCCGACTATATTATTAGTTTTTTACTCTGTCAGGAGGAAAAATGAGTTCATCCACGATGGTGCTGCACGAAGAAGACTTTAAAAAAATAAGCGAGATATGCAATCTCCTCGTATCGGAGTCGCATGCGAAACTGGTTTTTTTAGTCGATAAAAACGGGCAACTAATCGCCGCCGCCGGAGACACGGAGAACCTCGACACGACTTCGCTGGCCTCGCTGGCCGCCGGAAACATAGCCGCCACGGGCGGACTGGCAAAGCTAATCGGCGAAGACGAATTCTCGATTCTATTTCACGAAGGCCTTCGCGACAACCTGCACATTTCGCTGGTCAGCAAAAAACTTATCCTTGTCGTCGTCTTCGACAATCGTTCAACCGTCGGGCTGGTAAGGCTGAGAGTCAAAAAGGCCACGCAGGGGTTGTCGGAAATTCTCGTCGAAATAGAAAAGAAGAGCGCGGACACTTCGGGCGGCCTGTTCGCGGAAATCACGGACGACGACATAGATAACCTGTTCAACGACTAATCGAAACGACACGGTGATTAAATGTCTTTTATAAATTATTCCGCAAAAGAAATTAACGTAAAGCTAGTTTACTACGGCCCTGGACTCTGCGGCAAAACCACGAACCTTCAATACATCTACCAGAAAACCGCGCAAGACCAGAAAGGAAAAATGATTTCCCTCGCGACCGAAACCGAACGAACTCTTTTCTTCGACTTCCTGCCTCTCGCGATGGGAGACATCCGCGGCTTCAAAACGAGAATTCATCTTTACACCGTTCCCGGTCAGGTTTTTTACAACGCCAGCCGCAGATTAATACTCAAGGGCGTGGACGGAGTCGTTTTCGTAGCCGACAGCCAGATGGAGCGTATGGACGCCAACATCGAGAGCTGGGAGAATCTCAAAGAGAACCTTGTTGACAACGGCTACGACATTCAAAAAATACCTTTCATCGTGCAGTACAACAAACGCGACCTGCCGAGCGCCGTTCCCGTCGAAGAGCTGCGCGCCGCGGTAAACGAATATCACGTCGAAGATTACGAAGCGGTCGCCACTACCGGCTTCGGCGTATTCCCCACGCTCAAAGCCATCAGCAAGCTGGTTCTGAAGGAGCTGAAAAAGCAGGCGGGCGGGTAAAAAGCTCAGCGATAAATTTTAACTCTAAATACAAATCCCTCCGCTAACGGAGGGATTTGTATTTTTACGCTGTTACGGTCGGCTATTTGCCGCAGCATTTTTTATATTTCATACCGCTTCCGCAAGGGCATTTGTCGTTGCGGCCTACCTTCGGAGCTTCGCGTTTGGCGGGAGTTTGCTCGCCGATTTCGGCTGCAAAGCGGTCGGATGCGTTCGGTTGCAGCCGTTTATAATTCTTAGGCGGCTCAAAGTCGTAATCCAGCTCTTCTTCGTCGATATTTTCCTCGCCTACGTCTTCGTAAAAGTCGGCGAATGTTTCCATATACGCTTTGCCTACCGCGTCTCTTAGGCTTAGCGGGCTTTTTTCGCAAAACCAGAGCTTGCCTTTATATCTGATTTTCTTAATTTCGGAGTATTCTATGAGCTCATTATTGGCGATTCTTTCCTGATAAGCGCTATCAATCGCATTCTGAAGAGCCTCGTCGTCTACGCTCGCGGCCGACATAGACGCCATCGCCAGAAAATCGGCAATTTCGTCGAACGCCGCGGCGTTTTCGCCGCTGTTTTTCAAACTGCGCGCGATTTCCGTATACGCCGTAATGACCGAAGTGAGAATTGAGGTTATTTCAGGGCGCTTGTTTTCGTTCAAACGGCCGATTTCTATCAGCGCGTCAAACGCGGTCGAGCGCATCATCGGATCGCGGTCGATTTCAAAAAGGTAATCTTTTATCGGCGCGATAGCTTCCGCGCCAAGCGCGGCGAGAGCTTTGTCGCCAAGCTCCGAAACGATTTCCGTCCAATCGCTATCGCAGCGAAAGTAATCGAGCATTGGGCCAACGGCTTTCGGCGAGCCGATTAGCGCCAAAAGAACGAAGGCGTGGCGCGCGCCCCATTCGTCTTCCTCGTCGCAGCCTTCGTTTGGGTCGGCTTCGACGACCGCCTGAATCTGGCGGCTCAACGGTTCGAGCATTTTTTCGCCGCGGGATAAAATTTCTTCGACGAGCCCGCTTGGCATTTCCGTCCAAGCCCACCTAAGCGCGTCGATTAAAGCGTCGTCGCTCGCCGCGCTCCAATTTTTAAACGACTTTTTCATTTTTTTTGCGATTTAATTTTTTTTGTCGGTTTCAAACCTGAAGGAAACGTTGTAAACTCCGTCTTCAAGCTGGCTGTGCACCTTGAAGCCGCTTTTGTAGAAAACGTTTAGCATTTTGCGGTTGGTGCCCAAAACTTCCGCGGTAAAGCCGGAAATGCCTTTTTCTTTGCCTACGTCGGCCAGCGTTTTAAGCAGATACGCGCCAACGCCCTGCCCCTGCCATCCGGGAAGAACCGTGAAAGCCACTTCCGCCATGTTCGTGGCTCGGTCGAGAAACCAGCGAGCCACGCCGACGAATTCATCGTCCGGTTCGTCGCCGATGTAGCCGGCGATGGCGAATTTTTCTTCGTAGTCGAGAACGACAAGAGGCTGGGCTTTTGTGTGCGGAAGCGTGCGCAGCGCGCCCATAAAACGGTAATAGACGTCCTCTTCGCTCAATCCGTAAAAGAACTGCCTCAGCTTGCTTTCGTCGGTGGGGCGGATGGGACGGATTTTAATCTGCCTTCCGTCGGGAAGGTTGTACGACCAATTGTAATGCTCCGGGTAAGGCGTTCCTCCTTCGCTGGGAAGCGTCTGATCGGAGTAGATGTAGTTCATCTTCTTGGCTTCGTCTAGCAGCCATTGGCGGAATTTAGGATGCGCGATATTTATTAAGGCGAGAACGCGCTCTCGTATGTTTTTGCCGTGGAGGTACGCTATGCCGTACTCGCTGACTACGTAATGGATGTCGCCGCGCGTTGTTACTACGCCCGCTCCGCGCGAGAGAAGAGGCACGATGCGCGAGATTGTGCCGTTGCGCGCGGTGGAAGGAATTGCGATTATCGGCCTGCCGTTTTGCGCCAGAGCCGCGCCTCGGATGAAGTCGGCCTGCCCGCCGAAACCCGAATAGAACTGATGCCCGATGGAATCGGCGCAAACCTGTCCGGTCAAATCAATTTCCAACGCCGAGTTTATGGCGACCATGTTGTCGTTGCGCGAAATGTTGCGCGGGTCGGAAACGTAGTCGGTGGGGTAGAACTCGAAGATGGGGTTATTGTTTACAACGTCGTACATTTTACGACTGCCCATGCAGAAGGCCGCAACGACTTTGCCTTTGTGAAAAGTTTTTTTTGAGTTGGTGATTACGCCCTCGTTGTAAAGGTCTATTAATCCGTCGGAAAACATTTCGGTGTGAACGCCCAAGTCCCGCTTGTCTTTCAAGTGCTTGAGAACGGCGTTGGGGATTGATCCGATGCCGGCCTGAATAGTGGCGCCGTTAGGCACAAGACGGGAAACGTAAAATCCTATGCGCTCGGCGATTTCATCCGACGGTTCCGGTATGTATTCCAATATAGGCTCGTCGTATTCTATTATCGCGTCCAGACGCTCGATGCTGATGAACGAGTCGCCCAGCGTGCGCGGCATTTGCGGGTTGACCTGAGCGATGACGTAGCGCGAATTTTCAATCGCCGCTTTTACCGTTTCTACGGATATACCGACGCTGCAATTGCCGAAAGCGTCGGGCGGCGTAACCTGAACGAGCGAAACGTCTATGTGCAGCCGCCCTTTTTTGATGAGCTTGGGGATTTCCGAAAGGAAAATCGGCGTGTAATCGGCGTCTCCGCGGGCCACGGCGTCGCGCGCCGCCTTGCCGATGAAGAACGTATTGAGGCGGAACATCTCGCGGAACTTGGCGTCGGTGTAGGGCGACACGTTTAGCGATATTAGGTGTAAAATTTCAGTGTCGGCGATGTTTTCCGGGAAACGGACTAGATTGCGCACCAAATACTGAGGCTCGGCGCATGCGGTTGAAATAAAAATTCTGTTGCCGGGGCGTATCTTGCTGAAAGCCTGCTCGACGCTTGTGAGCCTGCTCTCGTAAAGCCTCTTCAGGCGCTCTATTCTCCATTCCATAAACGTCTCCTTTTACATAGCTGAATTATTATGCTGCACGGTAACGTCTGCCTTTGCTTAGCGGTCAAAGGGTCTTTATAGACTAATATAAAAAAATTTATAACGCAAAGGCGATTTGTTTTGATTCCGTTTTTTCTTGTTGTATATTTTATCCGCCTTAAAAACGGAGAGCAAGCATGAAGACTAGCGGTTTTGGACGCGGACAGAAAACGGGAATACTTGGAGGGAGTTTCAATCCTCCGCACGTCTGCCATCTATTCGCGGCGGTTTACGCGCTGGAAGCGCTTGACGCGGGCGAGGTTTGGCTGGTTCCGTCGCTCAATCACGCGCTCGGCAAAAAGCTCGAACCGTTCGTTCACCGCTTGGCTCTGTGCGCCGCGCTGATTCATCCGTACCGCCCATTGCTGCAAGTCTCCGACTTCGAGTCGCGTCAAGGCGGAACGGGCTACACGATTGACCTTATGAGGGACCTAGCGGAAGCAAACCCAAACCGCGACTTCTCGCTTATTCTCGGCTGCGACATAAAGGCCGAGCGTCATTTATGGAAAGAGTTTGACGCGATAGAGCGCGAGTTTGAAATACTTTGGATAGGCCGGGAAGGAAGCGACAACCGCGGCGCTTCGATTACTCTGCCTAACGTTTCCAGTTCCCGCTTGCGCGACGCGCTGGCAAAGGGCGAAAGGCCGCTTGAATTCATTCCGCGCCGGGTAATGGATGAAATTGAATTGAGAAGAATGTATCTACCGCCCGCGCTTCGAAACGAAAGCGATTGATTATTCCGCCTTACGCGCAAGAGAAGCTATAAGCCTGGGCGCCGACATATCCGCTTCCTCAACGACCGCAATTACCGGTTCGTCGGTCTTTTCCTTGACGCCTTTTACCAGAACCTGCAAATACTCCCGGCTTACGCCGCGTCCGCCGTTCCGCTCAATTTTCTCAACTATCACTTCAACCGTTTTGCCGACATGCTTCAGGTAAAAATCGCGCTTCTTGTCGTTGGAAACGGCGCGCAGAGCCGCGGCGCGCTCTTTTACGACGGTTTGCCGCAAAGTTCCGTCCATAACCGCCGCGTCGGTGTTTTTGCGCAGGCTCATAGGGAAGACGTGCGCGTAACTGAAAGGCATGCGTCGTAGGAAAGCGATCGTCGCGTCGAACTCTTCCTGCGTTTCGCCGTTGAAACCTGCGATTACGTCCGTTCCGAGCGTAAGGTCGGGCATCAGCTCGAAGGCGCTGGCAGCGATTTTCTCGTAGTCGGCTGCCGTATAAGGGCGCTTCATTCTGCGTAGAACGGAGTCGCTGCCAGATTGCAGCGGCATGTGCAGATGCTTGCATACGTTCGGTTCCTTCGCCATCGCCTCGAACAGCTTGCGGTTGTCGAAGAACGGCTCAAGCGAGCTGATTCTGAAACGGACGTTTCGGAATTCTGAGCACAAAAGCGGCAGCAGCGCGGAAAGTTCCGTTTTCGGATTCAAATCTCGTCCCCACAGCGCAAGATTTACGCCGGTGAGAATTATCTCTCTGGCTCCGGTCTTTTCAATAGAATGGCAGTAATTGAGAACGTCTATAATTTCGAGGCTTTTGGAGCCGGGACGGGCTTTGGGCACTATGCAATACGCGCACGCGTAAGGGCATCCGTCTTGAATTTTCGCGTACATCCGCGTTTTGGTGCGAGGATAATCGCCCAGCGCGACGCTCTCCATCGGGACTTTGGCTATTTTATAAATAGTCGCCGCTATTTCTTCGCTTGAATCCCCCGCGGCTAGCGCGGCGGTCGGCAGATTTTTGGCGATTTCGTCGGCGGCAACGTTGGCGTAGCATCCGGCGGCGATTATCGCAGCCTTAGGATTGTTGCGAAACGCTCTGTACAAAAGCTGCCTTGATTGTCTGTCGGCAAACGCCGTAACCGCGCATGTATTGACTACGTAAATGTCCGCCTTTCCCTCGAAAGGAACGCGCTCGAATTCGTCCGATAGAAGCGCCATCGCTCCGTCGGTAACCGCATGGTTGGCGCGGCACCCCAAAGTCGTAAATGCGACTGTGATTTTTTTGCTCATAATCCGGCGTAGTATAATTATAAGTTTACGGTTTAACTAACCGCTAGTTTTTTTAAGCGGCGGAAACAAATTCCCCCTCGCCGTTTGGAGAGGGGGAGAAAAGGCTGGACTGAAAAAATTATTGCTCGCTGCCTATTTCGCCGCGCCAAAGCGTGGGTTTGGTCGCCGCGTCGTCGTCGGCGAACTTTGACCAATAAACGTATTTGCCGTCCGTGGCCGGCGTTTTATTCGGCGCGGAGCTGTTGGAGAGCGAGGAATAAACGAATCTGCTGGTGCTGGGATCGAGCGTGGAGAGATCGGCGTACCACGGCAGCCAAGTCCCTTCGCCGTTGTCGCTCCATACTACCACGTCGCCCCAAATAAATAGGTCGTTGATTTGATAAACGACGTTGTTCGGGTCGGCGGAGTTCGGCTCCGGGCGATTAACCACAAGATAGCTTCTCGCGGCTGTTTTGTTCGCCAGCAAATCGGTCATTTGAATCATGTATATATCGTTGGCGTCGTTGACGTAAACGATGTATTTGTCGGTGAGAACCGATTGAACGACTTTGCCGGTCGTTGGAATTTCAATGCGGCTGTTTTCATCCACAACGAGGCTTACGTCGCCCTTAACTTCGTACGTCGCGTAAAGCAGGTAGTAGGCGCCGGAGGCGTCTTTGGCTCCGATGGAAAGGGCGTTGTCTCTGCAAGCGAAGGAGACGACTTCCTTGCCCGCCGATGAAGGATACGGCCGGGCGTTCGGGATGTTGGAAGCGCAGGTGTCGTTCAGCGTTCCGCAGGCGTACATCAGCTGGTTGCTGCCCATGGATATAATATACGATTCGCCCATAAGGCATACGCCCGGCATCATCGTAGCTCCCATCGGGAAGAGCTTGGTCTTCTTGTTTCCCATGAAATCGTTGTAAAAGCCGAGCTGATTGGACGAATGCTGCCAAACCGCGAAGGTGTCTTTTAAGGAAAGCTGGCCGCGAGTCAGCGCCTGCACTCCCTCGGAGCTTGCGACGTTGGAAACTGATTTGGTTTTGAAATCGTAAATATGCAGACCGGCCGAATTGCGGAAAAAGAGCTGCTCCGTCTTGTCGGTTTTATAGTAGGTGGGAAGATAATAACCCAAAGCGTCGAAGTCTAGCATAAGCTCGCCGCCGAACGGCAGTTTGTTGTTATTGTTGTTGTTATTATTATCGTCGCCGCCGCCGCACGAAAAGAGCGCGAGCGCGGCAAAGAGCGCTGCGAGAGCCGAAACGGTATTTTTTTTCATCGGGGTTTCCTCCTGATATTTAAAAATCACAAAATTCCATTACAGTTTTGTAAATCAAAACGCTTGAATAATCAAGATTATAAAAATGCGGCGGGCAATATTTTTAAATACCTCGCCAGCGTTTCGACGCGTTGCGGCAAATTTTATTTTTCGGCGTCATTTTTTGCTTGCGGATTGGCGCGCGGCGGATAAAATTACTAAATAGGTTCCAATTTTCCAACCTAATTTTCAGCCGGAAAGGAACGATGCTATGACATACGCAATCATCGCGCTCGCGTTCGTTGCGGTCGTAATAATAGCTCTGACGCTTTACGTTAAAATATCGCGCCTTGTTTATACGGTGCCATACAAGGCTGACGAACTGCATTTTGCGGTTACGCCCGACGGGTATAAACTCGCTCTTTACCGTCGCAAACCGGCGAAGCAAAAATACTCTCGTCCGGTCATTTTTTGCCACGGACTTGGCGCCGGGCGTTACAATCTAGACTTTCCGGGGCATTCATTGGCGCAGTTCTTTGCGGACGCCGGCTTCGACGTATGGGTTTGCGAACTGCGCGGCGTGGGCGCGTCCACAACGCCTCATTTTTGGAACTGCGTTTCGCCGCATTGGACGTTTGACGATTTGGTTGAAAAAGACGTTCCTTCCATTATTGAAAAAGTTTTGGAAGTTACAAAAGCCGACAAGGCGGCTTGGGTTGGGCACAGCATGGGCGGAATGCTTATGTACGCTTACTTGGCGAAAAATCCTCAAAACGTCGCCGCCGCGTTTGCGATAGCGAGCCCGGCTCAGTTCAAAGGGTTCGGCTGGACTAAGGCTACGGTGAAGCTCGCCTATGCTTTTGCGTGGATTCGCACTTACCCGCAGCGCGCGCTTGCCGCCGCGTTTGCGCCGCTGTTCGGGCGCGTTAAAAATCCTATACTCGTCGAGCGGCAGGCGAATATTGAAAACCTCGACCGCGAGTTTGTCAAACCTTTAATTGTCAATCTTGCGAGCGATTTGTCTTTCAAGCTGATTATGCACTTTGGCAACTGGATTCAGGGCGATAAATTCGATTCGTTCGACGGAAAGACGGACTACTTCGACGGAATTAAAAATATTTCAGTTCCGCTTGGATTCGCCGCCGGAAGCGCGGATTATCTCGCTCCCGCTCGCAGCGTTAAAGCAGGTTTTGACATTTGCGGCAGCCCGGAGAAATTTTACCGCGAGTTCGGCAAAAAATTCGGCGACAAAGCGGATTACGGACACGGCGACATAGTATTCGGCAAAACGGCGAAAGAGGAAGTTTTTCCGGTCGTATTGGATTACATCGCTCGGCGCGCCGGAAAAATCGAATAACCGCAAAGCGGGCTTTGTTTGCGCAAATTTTTTGCCTGAACAACCGAGGCTTTGTCGAGACTTTAAATGATTATACTTTGGAAGTATTTTATTTCAGCCTTGTTTTTCGGATTTTACGCTCGATGAAATAATCGACAAGTTTTGGGAAATGTCTTTTTAGAAACCATGCGGTTTTGGCGGCAAAGCCCGGAATTATAACCGCGTCGCCTCGTTCGACGCCTCGAAGCAGCTCTTTCGCGACCTTTTCGGCCTTCATCAATCCGCCGCCTTCCGAAATCGCCTTGGTTTCCGCAGGTTTGGTAAGGTTTTCCTTTGCAAACCCCGGCGTATCGGCGTCCGGCGGGCACAGCGCCGCGACGTTGATATTGTAAGCCTTCAATTCCGAGCGCAGAACTTCGCTTAATCCCATCAGCGCGAATTTTGACGCGGCGTAATCGGAGTAGCCGTAAACCCCCAGAAACCCGCCGACGGAAGAGACGTTGACGATAGTTCCGCCCCGTTCTTTCATTGACGGCAAAAGGGCCGACGCGACGTTCCATGCGCCGTATAGATTGATTTTCATAGTTTCGTCGAACTGCTCGAAACTGATTTCCTCGAAGCGTCTTGGGACGGCTCGTCCCGCGGAATTAATAACGATTTGCGGCGCGCCGAATTTTTCGACGGCGAGCTTTGCGATTTTATTTACCTGTTGGCGGTCGGAAACGTCAACCTGCGCGCGGAAAAATTTTTGCCCCGGCCGCGTCCCAAAGCTAGAAGTTTCTCGGAGCGCGGCTTCCAGTCTATCGGCGTTCCTCGCGAACAACGCCACGTTCGCCCCGCGCTCGGCGAATAGTTTTGCCGTTTCCAAGCCTATGCCGGAAGACCCGCCGAAAACGAATACGTTTTTATCTTTAAAATTCATCAAAATCGGCCGTTTAAGCGCAGCCGTCTTCAATCAGACGCTTCAAATCCTTTACGGCCTGCGTTATATCGGGATTGCGTCTAAAAAGTCCGCCTCCAATCAAAAAGACTGCGTCGTCGCCGTAGAAATTTATCATTTCGGCGAAGTTTTCAAAGCGCATTCCGCCTCCCGGAGCGGGGAGCGAGCGCTTTAAGCCTCCCATATCGCAGCGGCACCCTTCGGCTATTGAGGCGCATTCCTCGCGGGTGTAAGAGAACCGTCCGCCGAAGTTTGGGAATATCGCCGCGTCCGCGCCTGCCAGGCGCAGCAGCTGCCCGTAAAACGCAAAATGAGAAAAGCCTCCGGTTGGAGACGTCGTGAAGGTTCCCGAAAACGCCGGATGAAAAAAGACCGGCATGTTAAGATCGGCGTCGGATGCAATGCGGCGTATCGTTGTAATGCCCGCCAGCATGCCCGAAACAATAACTGCTTTGGCTCCCGCCTTTTTTGCAAACGCCGCTCGCTCAAGGGTTGCATCGCCGTCGGCGGTGATATTGGGGACGTAAACGCAATTGCCGCCCGTCTGCGCGTTCGCTTTTGCAACCGCTTCCGCGCATCGCTCGACGCGCTCCTCGAAGGGCGAGAACCGCTGGTTAGCCAAGCCGTGATCGTCCTTAATTAAGTCGATTCCGCCAAGCGCGAAGCGGTAGGCGAGGTCGGCAAGGTTTTTTACGTCTAGTCCCATCGGTTTTATCGCCGAGCATAGCAAAGGTCTTCCATAAACCCCAGTAAG
This sequence comes from uncultured Myxococcales bacterium, assembly GCA_964400725.1. Taxonomy (GTDB): domain Bacteria; phylum Myxococcota_A; class SURF-8; order SURF-8; family CAYNVS01; genus CAYNVS01. Next base: position 55,761 of record CAYNVS010000010.1, on the reverse strand, counting down.
CTCGCGCGCGCCTTCCGCGCCGAAAGCGGGTCCGGAGAATAACTTTAATTGAGTTTCTGTCGGCTCAATGGATTCGACGCGAACGTCGGACTTTATGCTTGAATTGCCGAAAACGACGTTTAGGAATTGCGCGAACTCTTCTCCGGCGGTTTCCTCGTCGTATGAAATTACCGTCCGATAACGGTCTCGTCCGCATTCGTCCAACGATTCTATTCGCCCTACTATTTCCGACTTTATGTAATCGTCGGCGACGAGGTCGTATGGAAACTCTATCGTCTGTTCGACGCAGACGTCGAACGCCTTTTCGCGCGCGTCCTTCAGTCCATTAGCGGAAAGCGTATAAACGACGCGAAATCTTCCCATTAAAGAGCCTCCGGTTTGGCTTCGCAGTGAACTTTTTCAATTCTAACCTTGGCAAGATCGCTCTCGTCAAGGCCGAGCGGCGCGCCGATTAATTTTTCGGCTGCGCGAACGACGGCCATCGCGTCGATGCCGTGCTCGCGCATTAGGTAAGCCTTGCTCGCGCCGTGCGAGAACGAATCTCGGATGCCGAGCTTGATTATCGGCTTGTTGACGCCCATGGCGAAAGCCTTTTCCGCGACTATCGTTCCGAGCCCTCCGTCGATTATGTGGTTTTCGACCGTTATTAGGCCGTATTTTACGGCGTTCAGCAGCGAAGGATAAAGCGGGCTGTCGAAAGGTTTGAGCGTGGAAACGTGAACGTGTTTAGCGCGTATGCCGGCGCCGGCGAGAGCCTTTACCGCGCGCATAACTTCCTCGGTGCATACGCCGCTTGAGAAAATTGCGACGTCGGAACCGTCGGATAGAACCCGCGGACAATCAAGCCGCATTGGTTCGGAAGAGTCGAACAGGCGGGGAATTTCGCCTCGCAGCATGCGGACGTAAACCGGGCCGGGAATGCGGTATGCTAGTTCCAATACGGATTCTACTTCGGTAGCGTCGCCCGTTTCCAGAACGGTCATGTTGGGCAGCGAGCGCATTATCGCCGCGTCCTCTATCGCTTGGTGAGTCGCTCCGCCCGGCGTGGTTATTCCCGGCAGAAAGCCGAACATTTTGACCGGAAGGTTGGGGTAGGCGACGGACATCGCTATCTGGTCGTAGGCGCGTCTATAAATGAATACTCCGAACGTATGCACGAGAGGAATAAATCCTTCTCGGCATAGTCCTCCGGCTACGGACAACATGTTTTGCTCCGCAATTCCGCACGAAATAAACCTGTCCGGATAAGCGTCGCGGAACAAATCGGCTTCGCACGAGCTGGTAAGGTCGGCTGAAAGAACCAAAACTTCGGGTTTATCCTTCGCCCATTCGGTTAAATTTCGCGCGTGCGCTCTGCTTACGATTTCCATTTGGCCGCCTCCCGATTCCAAGAGTCGAGCAGCGTTTGGTACGCTTTTTTTTCCTCTTCCGATTTGAAACGAAGGTAGTGCAGTTTTGGAGCGTTTCCGCGCAGCGGCTCGGCCCCTCTGCACGGGTCGGTGAGGGCGATTACGAAGCGGGGCTTTCCGTCGGCGCGTCTTTTTGCGGCCTTGACCAGCGCTTCGACGTCGTGGCCGTTTACGACGGTTACGCCGCCTCCGAACGCGGCTATACGCTTATTTAGCGGCTCTATTTCCATTACGCTCTTAACGGTTCCGTCGCATTGCTGGCCGTTGGCGTCGATGATTATCAACATGTTGTCCAGCCTGCGGTAAGACATGAATTGAATCGCTTCCCACGTCATTCCAATCTGGAATTCGCCGTCGGACATGAATACTACAATGCGGCCTTTTGAGCCCTTCAGCTTGCGTCCAAGAGCCATTCCCGCGCCTTGGCTTAATCCCTGTCCGAGCGAGCCGGTCATTACTTCCATGCCGGGAGAATGCTCCGCGCCAATCATTTCAACGCTTGAGCCGTCTTTGTTGAAGTCAAGCAGGCCGTCCTCGGTCATGCGTCCGTCCTCGATGAGCGCGGCATAGAGGGGCAGCGAGTAATGCGTTGGCGATAGGATAAACCGGTCGCGCTCCGCGCTCGGCTCGCCGTTAAAGCGGGTTCCAAGAAGGTAATTTTTGTTTTGCGACGACGGGGTTCCGGCAAAAGGAAGGGGCTTAAGCGGCGCCGACGGCTTTCCGAGGTTCATAATTTTTTTATACAACGCCGCGAATATCTCCGCGGACGAGCACGCCTGACTCATATAGCCGCCGTTGTTTCTAAGCGCGTGTTCAAGCGTTCGACGGCGTATTCCCGCCGCCATGCGAGCCGCATCCAAACGCCAGTTCGTATTGGTTGACGCTTTCAAATCTATCTCCGTAAATTTCTGCGCGAATTGTAAAAATTAACCTGCAAGAATGTTTTTTTATTATAAATAAGCGGCATGCGGCGTCAACTTATTGCGGTCTTGCGTTTGAACGTTAAAAAAATTCAATTTCCTAACGGCGCGTATGACGGTCGTCGCTTTCTCCGCCGTCTTGCCGAAAGATGGGAGAGCGGAGGAGCTCAAGCAATGAGCTGTTTGCAATGCGTCGTTTAAGGAGTTTTTTCAGAAACGCTATATTAAATGTTAGTGAGAGCGGTAAAATTGTCATATCGCTCAAGCGCTTGTAAATTAATGTTTACAAACGACGCAATTTGCAATGATGTTCGATTTTGCGCGAAATATCATTGAATACGAAGAGTTAATGATTTGGTTTATGCTGGCGCCGTTTTTGCTTTATATAAAACTGATTTTGAGATTTTAGCGAAATTTATGCAATACAGGTTTAATTTTATGTCTAACACGGCAGTATTTTTGATACCGGAGGCGAACATGGAGCGTAACCGATGCTTTTTATTTTTAATCGCAGCCGCGCTGACCGCATTGCTGTTTTCGGCGGGGTGCTCGTCAGGCTACGATGAGCAGACGATTAACGGCCAGGACGAATTTACGAGCGCCGGAAAATCGTCAAACAACCGCAACGACAAGGGCGGTTACGACGACAACGAATCGAACGCGGGCAACCAGGGCGATTACGATTCGCCGTCGGCAAGCGATTCGGCTATGGATTCGGAAACCGCTGCGGGCGAAACTGATGCCGACAACAATCAAGGCGACCCCGGCCGAGAAATCGTGGAATCGGACATTTATAAGGTCGTGGGCAGCACGATTTACGTTCTAAACCGTTATAAAGGGCTTATCGCCATCGACATGACCGATACGGCCAACCTTAAAATCGTGGGCCGAGCCGCGTTCAAAGGTCTTCCCAAAGAGATGTTCCTCAAAGACGGCCGCGCGGTCGTTCTTGTGAACCAAACCGGCTATACCGACGACGGATTGGATTACGGTTACGGTTATTACGGCGACCGTTCAACCTCTTCGGTCATAATTATCGACGTTGACAATCCCGCCAACCCTAAAGTTATGCAGACATACCGGATGGACGGCACGATCGTCGATTCCCGCATGGTCGGCGAAGTCGTTTATATCGTCAGCTCTCAGCAACAGTATTATTATTATTACTGCGGAACCAGCGAAGCGCGCGGAGCCAATCAGATTTCGGTTTTATCCGTGAACGTCGCAGACCCGGAAAACGTTTTCAAGGTTGACGAGAAACAGTTTCCCGGCAACGGTTACAGCGTTTACGTTTCCGCCAAATCAATTTACATTGCGGATTACCCCTCTTACTATTACGGCGACGAGTATAGAAACGGTTTCAACGTGAACTATCTCGACATCAGCGACGCCAAGGGGTACATTCAAGCAAAAGGAACGTTTAAAACCAAGGTTTATCTTAACGATCGTTGGAAGATGTACGAGAGAGGCGACGTCTTTTTCGCCGTCGGTCAGGACGTTTGGTGGGGAAACGGCGCAAGCATAGTGGAAACGTTCAGCGTCGCCGACCCTAATAACATACTTAAAATCGGCGAGTTCACCGTTATGACCGGCCAGCAGCTTTACGCCACGCGCTTTGAAGGAAACAGACTTTACGCCGTTACCTATCAGCGGCGCGACCCGCTTCACGTCGTAGATATTACCGACCCGACCTCTATGAAGGAATTGGGATTGCTGGAAATTCCCGGGTGGAGCACTCACATTGAAATCCGCGGAACGAAACTTTTAACCGTCGGGTACGACGACCAGAGCGGAACAAACACCAAGGTGTCGATGTTCGACGTGGCCGACCCGGCCAACCCGACCGAAATGAGCACGGTTGAATTCGGCGGCGGAAATTACACTACAAGCGAGGCTAACGAGGACTGGAAGGCTTTTAAAATCTTCGACGAACTAGGAATGATTCTCATACCGACTCAGGAGTGGTCGCATTACTGGTACAGCGTCGTTTATAAGCTCAATATCGTCGATTTCAACCTTGAAACCGGTCTTAAAAGACGCGGCAGCGTAGAATCCCGCGGGATAATAAGGCGCGGTATAGTAGTCGGCGACTACATCGCGTCCATCGGAGACATGGAAGTTATTTTAATGGACGCCGCCGACAGGGACAACCCAAAGGTGTTATCTACATTGCGCGTGGCCGAGAACGTTTCGGCGATTAACAAGTGCGGCGACAAGCTGTGCGGCGCCAGCGGTTCATATTACGACAGCGCGCTTCATCTAACGATGTACGATCAGAGCAAGTCGCTCGAAACATTCGCTTACGAGTCTCCGGCTCTTGAGCAGAACGTAAATTATTACGGCTCCGACGCGCGCTTTATGACTAAGGAAGACAAGGGTTACTTCCTTACTTACAGTTACGGCTCGTACGACGAATCAGGAAATTGGAATTACCAGAATTACGGCAGGGTTCATCAGTTCAAGTTTAAAAACGGCGAAAATCCGGAATATCTGGGAGGAGGCAAACTGCTCTTTCCCTATGAAAACAACCAGAACTATTACTATTATTCTACTTGGTGGCGCGCCGCGGAGATAACGCCCAATTCCAGTTTGGCGATGATGTTGTCTCAGTATCATTGGGGATGCTTGGTAAAAGGCGTCGGCTACTTCGAGAACTGCGTCGATCCGATAACCGGAAATTATCTTTATAGCTACGAAGGGCTGTGCTACGACGATTACGGTTCCGAAACATCAAACTGTTCGTATCAATCCTTCCAAACCAACAACGTTTACATTTATGACGTCTCGGACCCGACGAAGACGGAGTTTGCTCCCGTTAAACTGGACGTCAACGCCAAGTCTTACGAGGACTTCTATTGGTATTACGGAAGCAGCGCGAAACCGCTGGTAACGCAGGGAAACAACTTATGGCTTACCGACTGCGTTTCGATAGGTTACGACGTTCACGGCCGCGAAGTGATGAAGTGCTACGCTCAGGCGTTCGATTTGACGAACGCGGCGGCGCCGGAGAAGAAAGAACGGATTAACATTCCCGGTCAGCTTACCGACGTCTCCGCCGACGGCGAAATGTTCTATTCCTTCGACCGGCAGTGGCTCGATCCCGGAAGCGACGACCAGTATTATTGGAACTACGACGCTAGTTTGTGCATTCTGAAGAAGAAGCCCGGCGAAAACAAAGTCGCGCTTATTAAGCGCATTCCGCTGAAGAACTACTACAGCGACTACTACGGCGGCCGTTATTACGAAGACGCGGTCGGCGCGGGCGAAACCTCCGATACGACTTACGAAATAATGTATCAGGATACGCGCAGTTCATATTACATGGAAACCGAGGCGATTTACGTCTTCTCCTACACGGTTGTTGGCAAGCGCTCCAAACAGAACGCCTGCGGATATTACGACAGCTACACTTACGAGTACAGCTCCACTGTGGACGTTTACGATCCCAAGACGGGAGACCTCATAGCTAGCAAGACGCTGCCTAACGGTTATCAGGCCTCGCTGGTCGAAGGCGGAGGCCTGATCGTCCGCACCACGCAGTATAACGGCTACTATTGGAACTATTACAGCTATCCCGACAATCTGTATTACGTTGACGCCAAAGGCGGGATGCGACAGATTAACCTGCCCGAAACCAGCGGCTACGCGGGCGACTACTACTACTACGGCGCCGGAAATAAAGCGGTAAAAATCGGCGACGAGTTGTTTATAGCGAGAGGATGGGAGACCATTGCGAGGGTGAATCTCGCTCAATAAATTTGACTCCGCGGGGCTTTTCTCAAGTTCTTCCTTTCCTGCCCCCCAAAGCGGCCCATCCTTCTTCGGAAGGATGGGTTTTTTATTTGGAATTAATTTCCGGCGCGTTCGTTTTCTCTTATCGGCCCGATTCGTCGGTTTCTTTTCTCGACTTAAGAACGTCCCACGTTTCAATGGCGCGCCGCAGGTGCGGTATCGTAATCGATCCGCCAACGACAAGGCCGATTTGCAGCGTTTCTATTATCTCCGCGTCCGACGCGCCTTCCTCGAAAGCGCGGTTTACGTGATAAGTTACGCAGTCGTCGCAGCGCAGCGCCAAGCTCGCGACAAGCCCCATAAGCTCCTTAGTCTTCGCGTCGATTGCGCCCGCCCGGTAGCTCGCGCCGTCGAGAGCGTAATACCGCTTTATATCGCGGTTGGCGTAAAACATTACAAGCTCGTTGAGGCGCTCGCGCTCCTCTTTAAAGCGTTCGACCTTGTCCGGCTCGCGGTTTTCAGATTTGGATTTGCTTTTCACGGCGCTTTCCTTTCAAGAGAGGCGGCGCGATCGCTAGACTCCTATTTCCTTTAGAAACGCCGAAACTATTCTTTCGGCGCCAAGCGGGTTGGAGCAGCAGAATTGGTGGTCGCCGCGTATCTTTTCAATTTTCAAGTTCGGAACGAGGCTTTGCAGGCGCGCAATTTCTTTTCTTGAAAAGGTAATGCTGAACGTTGGGATGATGAACAGCGCCGCAAGCGGCAGCCCTTTGAACAGCTCTTCTATGTCCGCGTTCACGGCCTCGCATATTAACTCGGCGTGCGCCTCGTCGCAGAGGTTTGGAACCCAGCTATTGTCCTCCGTCTCGTGAAAGCGGCCGGTCCATGCTCGCATGTCCAATTCGTCTTTTAACGGCAAATACGTTACGTCCGCGAGTTTCTTCTCCATCGCCTTGCGCGATTTGAAGATTTCGCGCTCTTGACGCAGCGCGCCCGCGCTTAAGGCCGGCATCGCCGATACGATTGAGTCGAGTCCTTTAGGAAGAACCGCGTCGGCCAATATCAACGCCTCAAAGAGCTCCGGATGGGTCGCGGCGAGATGCTCCGCGACTTTGCCGCCCCACGACTCGCCCATAAGAACGACCTTTCGGTCGAAGACCGCGGTTGCGAATCCGCGCAAGTCGGCGGTCGTGTCGTCGAGACGGTAACCGGTCGCCGGACTGTCGGACGCTCCGTGCCCGCGCAGCGAAACGGCCGCGACGTCCCGTTCCGCGCTTAAAAGGGAAGCCAGCCGAGCCCACGTAAGGGCCATTCCGTTGACTCCGTGCAGCAGCAGCAGCGGAGCCTTAGGCTCGCTTGTTTGAGCCTTCCACCTGAACGCTTGAAGTCTTATTCCGTTCGTCTCGACGTAAAATTCCTCTTCGGGTTTTACTTTTATCGAGGCGATTTCTTTTTTATTCGCCGCGACAATTGGCAGCGATATTTTTGCGAACGCCTGAACGAATTTGGCGAGCGCCTTAACGCGCCCCGAACGCTCAAGCGCAAGATAGGCTTGCTTGTCCAGTTTCATGCCGTCTCCGCAATTCAGGATGAGCGGCCTTTTAAGGCCTGTAGTCTTTTGGGCGCAAACCGCGGCGGCGCAGAAAAGCCATAACCGCCGCGGCGGCGCAGAAGGCGCTTCCGGCTCCCGCGGCGCAGCTCTCCTTGCTTCCCGGTTTGCCAGTTTCCTTTTCAAACGCGCCGTCCGCGGATGCGTCCGCGTCGCTTTTATCCGTGCCGGCGTCTTTATCCAATCCTTCAAGCGCGGCGTCGGTTTCGGTTGAAACCTCGTCGTCGCCCTGCGTCCGGTCGTCCTCCGTCTCGTCGTCTCCGTCGGAGGCGTAAACGCACTGGCTATATTGGCATATTCCGCCGTTAAGGTCGCAGTCTTCGGCTATAAAAATGTTCTGACCGGCCTCGTCGCACTGAAGAAGCCTGCCGTTTTCGCAGCTCTTGGCTCCGGGCGTGCAATACGGCTCCGGCTCGCTCTGCTCCGTCTCGTCCGCGGCTTCCGAGAACGAATCGGCGTCGCCGTCGGGCGGCGCTCCGCACTGCGGAGATTTTTCGCCGGGGCAGTTCTTGGTTCCCTGCCCGCATCCGTCAAGCCTCGTGTCCACGCTGCCCAAATAATCCGTTCCCGGCTGCCACCACGCTTCAAGCGCCATTCGGTAGGCGTTGACTTTCGCTATATCGGCGTCGGTCGGCGGAAGAGCCGTTGGGTAAACAAGCGCGAACGCGACTTTAAGGTGGCACTTTGAAAGCTCCGGAACGCGCGGGCCGTTGGCGCGGATTACGTCCTGTATCGTAAAATCGACGCGCTTTCCCGTCAGCTCGGTAACGCTGCCGGGAGACCAAGGCATGGCGGGGTTGCCGTGTCCGGATCCGTCAACGTCCACGTACCACATCGCCGGCACGTCCGCCGCCTTGCGCAGTCCCATCAAATATTGGTCCAGCGGCGTGTATTTGCGCTTACCGGCTATGTCTTTGTAGGCGTTGTTCCCCAAGTCGGTAATCATGCCGCCGTACATGACGGAGCCGCCGGAAGCGTCGCCCGCGTCCGCGTCCATCTGCGTGTTGAACCAGCTCGACCAATGGCCGTTTGCGCTCGTGTCAGAGTAGCCGCGCAGAACGTCGAGCTTTCCTTTGCCGTCGCCTAAGTCGATGGTAATCCACGCCAGCCAGTGATGTCCGATTTCGTGCGCGACAAGCTCTATTCCGGCGATGAACGGCGCGTTATAAATGCCGTAAGGGTCGTTCGGCATGTCGTTGAGGCCGCCCATTTTAACGCACTGTAAAAGCCTTCCCGCGCTGCCGAACTGCGAGGGGTTGAACGGCGAAGGGCCGTTTCCGTCAAGGCCGATGCCCTTGTACGGGCTTTGAACCGGAAAACCCATTTTATTGTTTAAAATCATGTTCAACGGATAATTTGTAAAAAAAATCAGAACGTCGTAATTGTCGCCGCGGTCTTTATAAAACGCCTTTGCGGCCTCGTTGGGGCACAGGCCGTTTCCGAAAAGCATGTTGGGGCACATTCCGCCTTCGTTAAGCGGGATTATTTTTCCTTCCGTATCTTCTATTACCGCCACGTCTCCCGCGTCGTACGCGAGCGCGCCCGCGGAAAAAGTTATAATTGCGGCGGCCAGCGCGAGCGCAATCGCTCTCGATTTGAGAATTTTTAAAATCATTTTAAGGCTCCGAGCGTAAATGCAAACGGCGAATTATAATTAAAACTAAAATATATCGTTTCGCTTTGCAATTACAAAAAAGTTTTTGCAAAAGCCCCCGCTCAAAAAAGCGCGAGTTATTCCAAAAGGTTCTTAACCGCCTTGTTGGCGTTCGCCAAACGCTCGGCCATGAGGTGAACCATGAATTGATGGAAGTCCGAGGAGGCCGCGGGATTCTCGCTCTCCATTTTATCCAGCGAGTCTCTGGAAAGCGCGTAAACGACGCATTTCGTCTCGGCCACTACGGTAGCGGTTCTCGCTTTGCGCATGTATAACCCCATCTCGCCCACCACGCTGCCGCCCGAAAGCGCGCGCAGCCTGACTTCGTGGCCGTCGGGCGCGGGCATTTGCACGATAAGCCGCCCGGACTCTATAATGTAAAGGCTGTCCGATGGGTCGCCCATTTTAAAGAGCGTCTCGCCCGCCTCTATTTCGCTTCGCTTTAAATATTTTTTCAACGTCTCGATCTCTGCGTCGTTGGGCATGATGGATGAAACCGGAGCCGCTTTAGGCGGCGCGCCCGGTTCGATAAGCCCAGCCTCGGCTAAAATTCTGTCTTCTGCCCATTCGAGCGCGTGGTCGAGGTCGTCGAACTCTATCACCGTCTTACCCATAATCGGCGCGAATTCTTTCATCAGCAGGTTTTTAACTTTAGGCGACATGCTCGTCAGCGCAAGCGTCATCCCTCTTTTTTCGCAGAACTGCGTCATCTTTACGAAGCTAATGACGCTGGAAGAGTCGATGCCCGTAACCTGACTGAAATCGAGGATGAAAATGCTTAGGTTCGGCCACTCCGGATCGACGGCGCGAGCGCGGACGTGCTCCAATAAAGTGTTGGCCGTGCCGAAAAAGACGAAGCCCTGAAGTTTGAGAGCGCAGACCTTGCGGCCGTGTTCCTGTAAGTAATGACGATGCTCGCGCGGCCTATCGACGTTGCTGCGGTGAAAGCGGGCGGAAAGTTCGTGTTTTATTACTTTTACGCGGCTGTAATTAACTAAAAACATCGCCGCGCACATAAAAATGCCCACCGCAACGCCTTCTAGATAGCCGACGCCTCCCACAACTAGCAGAATTATTACGATGATTATCCAGTCCGAGCGCGTGAGCTTGCGGAAGCCGTCGTAAAGCCACTCTGTCAGGAAAGAAAGGCCGAGGTAGAAAAGCAGACCGCCCAGCAGCGCTTTTGGGAAATACATTAAAAGCCCCGTTCCCGCGAAGAGCATTGCGGCGCACATACCTGCGGAGATAAAACCGACGATGCGGCTGCGCACTCCCATTTTTAAAATGAGGCTTGAAAGGGAGAGCGCGTGGAAGCCTATCAAGCCGGAAATGCCGCCCATGATAACGTTCGTAGCTCCGGCCACCTTCAGCTCGCGGTTCAGGTCCATGTCGTATTTAGCGGCGAGTTCCAGCCCGCTTGCGTTAAGCAGCACGCCTACCGCGCTTATGATAAGAATGGTGGCTATTCCGCCCGCCCTCGCTAAGACGACGCCGAAGTCAGCGTTTTGCAGCGCCGCAATCGTCTCGAATTTAAGCCCCGCGCCCGAAGGCGTCGCGCCCGGCAGAAAGCCCATTTGCTGCGCCTGCTCGATTGAAATTCCTTTCGCGAAAAGCATAGCGTAGAACGCCGCGGCTCCAGCCGCAATGGCGACGGGCATAACTAGGATATGCTTTATTTTACGAGAGACGAGCAGCAGCGCGACCGCGAAAACCGCGCCCCCCGCCCACTTTACAAGCGTCGCGGGCTCGAATAAGGCTCCCAGAGTCGCGTAGGCGGGCTTCGCGCCGGTCATAACGCCGACGGCGCCCTTCACGAGCAAAAAGCCGGTTCCCGCTAAAAAACCCCCGATGACCGGATAGGGAATGAATCGGATGAGCGCGCCGAGCTTGAAAAATCCGAGGGCGAATAAAAATATCCCCACCGCGAGCGCGCTTATCGCCAGCGCGGCTATTACAGTATAATACAACCGAGGCGTTCCGGCCATACCGGGCATTTCCGCCGCAATCGCCGCGCTCAGCAGGGCGAGCAAGGGCGCGATTTTGTCCTGCGGAAAGGCGAGCGTGCACGGATAAGAACTAAACTGCGACACTATAAAGGCGATAACCGCCGCGCTCAAAAGAGCGAGCGCGACCGCCTGCGGAATAAAACTCGAAAGCGCCGGATCCGCGAAAATGAGAGTCGCAAACGAAACCGACATTATTACGGTTATAAGCCCTGCGACTATTCCGGCCAATATAATGGGAATAAGCTCAGCCGCCTCAAAGCCGCCTCTGCTCGACGACCGCAAGTTATCCGCGTTGGTTTGAGCGTTCATTTATTGCCGCCCTCCGTAATTGTCTTAAGCGCCGTTACTGCGTTCAACCCGCGCAACCGCGCGTCCGACGCTATAAATCGGACGCGAATTTATTTAATCCTATCGGGCAACCTCTATTGCGGCGGACGTTTGCAAAGTCCGCTCTGCGAACAATAGAGAAGGGCGTCTCCCGCCATTCCCGAGCACATGCTGTCGTCTTTGCAAGAGGCCGCGCAAACGCCTTTCTCTCCTTTAAGCCCTACGTGGCAGACTTCGCCCCAAATGCAGTCGGCGTCGGAGGCGCAGTCGGTTACGGGCGTCGGAGGATGACATTTCGCGTCCGCGTAACAAACCGCGTTGGCTTGTTGGCAGACGTCCGGTTTTTCGTCGCAAGCGGGCATGCAGGCGCCGTTTAATACGCGGGTATGGCAGACTTCGCCGATAGGGCATTGAGCGTCGAACGAGCAGTATTCGAACGTCGGCTTACGGGCGCACTTGCCGTAGGAATCGCAAAAATCAAGAGAATACGGCGCGCAGTCAGAGGCGGCTTTGCACGGGGGCAGGCATACGCCGTTGCTTACTCCTTCCTGACATAATTGGCCTGCGGCGCAATCCGAGTCTTGGAGGCAGGAAACCGGAGCGTTCGCCTGAATATCGCACGCTCCGCCTACTGCGCAGCCCAAGCCTTCGGCCAAAACGTCGCAGTCGCCGCTCTTTTCGCATTTCGGCGCGCACTTTGAAAATTTCGTCGAGCAGGCGAATCCGAATCCGCATTCCAAATTGTCCGAGCATTCCTTCTTTATGGCTGAAGCCTTTACGCAGCGTCCGTCGCTGCGGCATTTAGACGCCGCTTCGATTATCGAGCAGTCCGAGTCGCTTTTGCATTCCGCGTAGCAGTACGCCGGTTCGTAGCCGTTCATACAGACCTTGCCTACCGGACAATTTGCGTCGGACGAGCATATTCCCCCGACCTCGGACGGCTTCTTGCATACGCCTCCCGCTGCGCAGAGATAACCTGGGCTCATGCCTTCGCATTCGGCGTCCGCCGAGCATTTCGGCGCGCACGTCCCGGCCTCGCCTACCTGCGGATGACATATTTCTCCGCGTCTGCAATCCGCGTCGGAAGCGCATCCGGCTGAAGAAAGCGTTTCGACGCACCGGCCTTCAAAGTCGCACGCCGAACCCGCCCAGTACGCGCCGCAGTCTGCGTCTTTCGAGCAGCGCGCTCCGCAGGCGTTTGGGTTTGCTCCGCCCGGTTTATGGCACAGTTTGTTAATAGAGCAGTCGGCGTCGCTTTCGCACGGGTCTTTGACCCTAGATAAAACCCTGCAGCGTTTGTCGTTGTCGCAGAAAAGTCCGTTTTGAAAGACGGTGCAGCCGGAATTTTCGGAGCATTCGGGCAGACACGCCCGTCCGTTGGCCAGCTCGGCGCACAAAAATCCGTTTTGACAGTCGGCGTCGGAGTCGCATTCCCTTTGTGTGGGCAATACCGGCGAAACTTTTGAGCCTTTCTTGCAGACGCCGGACGAGTGGCAGTAGAACGCGCTGCCTAGCTTGTCCATACATTGCGAATGCGACGAGCACGGCGCCATGCAGGCTCCTTCCGGATTTTGCGCGTCGCCGCCGTAAACGTGGCAAATTTCATTTACGCCGCAGTCGGAATCGGCGCGACAGGGAGTTCGTTTGTCGGCTTGGTATTTGCAGGATCCTCCGGAAGAGCAGTAGCGTCTGCTTGCGCCGCAGGAAGGGCAGTCTGCGTCGCTTGCGCATTTACCCGCGCATTTTATTCCGCCGCACGTCTGCGAGCAGGACATGCCGTAAGGACATTCGGCGTCGCTTGCGCAGGTTTCCGGCATGTACGGTTTGTAACACTTGCCGGCGTTTACCTGACAGACGTACGCCGGATCTACGCGCATGCAAAGAGATGAGTCGGCGCAGGCGGGCAGGCATTGACCGCCAAACTCAGGATAGCACCTCGAATCGAGAGATGAATAGAAGCGGCAGAAGTCGTCTCCGGTTTTTCCTCCAAGTCCGGTTTCGCAGCCGGGAAGGCACGCGGCTCCGGGCAGTTCTTTGTGGCATATTTGTCCGGTCGGGCATTCCTCGTTTTTAACGCAGACGGGAACGGCGTCGCTTGGAGCGCACTCTCCGTCGGCTCGGCACGACAAATCGTTGGAGATTGATTTGCAGAAGTAGTCGCCTATGCAGCGCGGGCCGCATCTTCCGTCGATAAACGAGTGGCATATATAGCTTGGCGTTTTGGCGTCGCAATAAGCGTTGTCCTTGCCGGAATCGTCGCCGGCGCGGCAGTCCACTCCGCAGAAGCCTCCTCCGCCTACGTTGTGGCAAAGTTTGCCGTAAGGGCAGTCGAGGTCGTCTTCGCACTGCAACGCGGTCGATTCGTCTCGGCAAAGGGAGCCGTTGAAGCAGGCGAATGAATCCCCGAAAATTTTACAAACCGCGTCGGACGCGCAAGGCGTTTGGCATTGTCCTCCTAGGTGAGAATTGCAGACCGAACCGGGGATAGCCTTTTGGCAGAATTGTTTTTGTTCCGCTTCGTCTCCGGCAAGAACGCAGCTTTTCATGCAGGTTCCGAGCGTCTGGCTTTTAACGTGTTTTTGCAGATGGCATACGAGGCTGTTCTCGCACTGATCTCCGCTTGAGCACGGAGCGTCGGCTTCGGGTATTATGCAGGTTCCGGCGTTGCTGCATACAAGACCGGACGCGTACGACGAACAGTCGGAGTTTTGGGAGCATTTCGGCCTGCACGCTCCCGCCAGCGACGCGTGGCATACCGTTCCGCGGTAAAGCCATGCGCAGTAATCGTTTCCGGTTTTGCCGCCGAAACCTACCGTGCACGACGCGGCGCAAACGGTGCTTTGCGCGTCTGGATTGGCCGTTTCGCCGTGGCAGGCGAGCCCTTGGGGGCAGTCCGAGTTGGCTTGACACGTTTTCGTTTCAAGTTTCTTGCACGATCCGGAATCGCATACGTAAAGCGGATTTACCGCTTTGCATTCGTCGTCGGAAAGGCATGCGGGCGCGCAGGTTCCGTCGAAGCGGCACTTGAGAGAAGAGTTTTGAGTTTGAGACTCGCACAGCTCGTCTCCGGTTTTGCCTTCCCACGTCGAGCGGCAGTCTATCAGGCATTTGCCGTCGTCAACGGCCGTCATACATATTAAGTTATTGCCGCAGTCGTCGTTGGTTTTGCATTCGGCGGGCTTGATGCAGCGTCCGTCGGCGTCGCATCTGCCGTCCGCGCAGTCGGCGTCGGTTTTGCATTTAGGGCCGCACAAGCCGCCGGGATAGGCATGACACAAATAGCGCGAGTCGTTTGCCGCCTGTTTGCAGAATTCGTCGCCCGCAAGTTTTCCGTCGCCCGTCTCGCAAGACGGCAGGCAGGTTCCGCCTCCTATCGTTTTGTTGCATAAAAGCGGAGATTCGCAGTCTCCCTGCTTTAAGCAGCTTGAAGGGCTTTCTTCAATTTCCTGCCAATCTATGTCCGTTTGGGGCTTGCCTCCGCCGTCGGACCCGCACCCAGCCGTCGTAAAGGCCAAAACGGCCGATACGCACGCCGCCCAAAGACCGCGTTTAAACAAGTCTATGCAATTCATGTTTACTCCTCCTAGAAACAGTTAACTCTAATAAAATATTGTATCATATAAAAGGCGGCAATCCAAATTGTTAATTCGGAAAGAATTATACGACTTGATTTATAAGTCAGTGGATAATTCAGAATGAGATTGGAAACCACCGAAGAACCTCAAAAGAAGGCATCCGTAAGCGGTTCAATAAACGTGATAGAACCAGTTTTGCAGGTTAAACAGAAGGACGTTGGACAACCCATGAATGAGCATTCCGCCGCCGATGTTTCCGGTTTTTTTATAAAGCCAGCCGAACATCAGCGACGGAAAGAATACCGCGAGCCTGAATGAAGCCGGAAGAAGCGCAAGATGTCCTATCGCAAATAAGGCGCTGGCGAAAAAGAACGCCGGCCCCATTCCTACGCCTAGAAACGTAAACCATGTTTTGGGGTAAATTCTATCGAGCTCTCGTTGGACGAAACCGCGGTAGAAAAATTCTTCCGGCAGACCGACGAGAAAAATGTGCTGCAAAAGCAGCAGCGGCGTGCCGGGCAAAAGCGAAACTCCGTCGAAGCGCATTCCCTTCAGCTCGGTTGCGTACCAACAGTAGCCCAAAATATACGGCGGAAAAATTAACGCGCTTATAATAAGCGCCCATTTCAGGCTGTTCGCCAGCCCGCGTTTGGAGAGGCCGAATAAATCGACGTCGAATCCTGCGCGGAAGGCCGCTTCCGCCGGCGCGAGTATCATGCAGAACGCGGAAAGAAGATAGAAGCCTTCTTTTAAATATTGTACTCCTATTTTGGGAGCCGCTTGTTCCGCAAGCGCGATGCCTATTACCGTTCCGGCGTAACACGCCGCTAGAATTGTCAGCGAAGCCTTATCGCTTCTGTGTTTTCCCTCCCGCCGCGTCGTCGGTTTGGCTTGCTCCATAAAAAACTTATATTAAGTAACCGCGCGCTTTGCAAGAATAACGCTTTTAGGCGGCGAAAATTTCTTAACGTTTCAATCCGCAAGAAATTAAAAAAATAACGCGGCGTCTAATCCCGCGCCCTTTAGCGATATGATTTATTTTTTACCCTCGCTACGAGCTAACCGGTTGCGACTTCCTTCAGCAGGTCGAGTTCCTCAAGCGCGCGCCCCGCGCCGCGAACGACGCAGTTTAGGGGGTCTTCGCCGATGAGTATAGGCAGGCCGGTTTCTTCGCGTAGAAGTATGCCTAAACCGCGAAGCATAGCTCCGCCGCCCGTCATTACTATACCCTTGTCCACTATGTCGGCGGACAGTTCCGGCGGCGTGCGCTCAAGCGCCATGCGCACGGCTTCCACCATTATTTTAAGCGGCTCCTGCAGGGCTTCGCGCACTTCGCGGGCTTTTATGTCGATTATGCGCGGCACTCCCGCCACCTGATCGCGTCCTTTAGTCGGGACGACCGTTTCGTCGAATTCGTCGTTGGGATAGGCGTTGCCGAGTTGAATTTTAATCTGCTCCGCCGTTCGTTCGCCGATAAGCAGATTGTATTTTTGTTTAATATAGTTGACGATGGCTTGATCCATCCTGTCGCCGGCGACGCGTACCGAATGCGCGTAAACGATGCCCGCTAAGGCGATAATAGCGACTTCAGTAGTTCCTCCGCCGATGTCGATTACCATGTTTCCGCTCGGTTCAGTAATCGGCAGCCCCGCGCCGATGGCCGCGGCCATCGGTTCCTCTATGAGGTAAACTTCTCGGCCTCCGGCGCTTTCGGCCGCTTCTTTGACGGCGCGTTTTTCTACCGGAGTAATGCCGTAGGGAATGCCGACCACGATGCGCGGGTGAACCAGCGCGCTGGAGTTGTGCACCTTGCGGATGAAGTAGCGGATCATTTCCTCGGTTATGTTAAAGTCGGCGATAACGCCTTCCTTCATTGGGCGCATTGCGACTATCGAACCGGGCGTGCGGCCCAGCATCTCTTTGGCCTCTTTGCCGACCGCAAGTACGCGCTTGCCCTTTTTATAATCTTTTTGTATCGCGACGACCGAGGGCTCCGATAATACAATGCCTTTATTGCGGACGTAAATTACCGTGTTAGCCGTCCCCAAATCTATGGCCATATCGCTGGAAAATATTTTATAAAGCCATTCAAACAAATTTGACCTCGCTCGCTAAAAGTCAAATAATTAACATAAATAGGCGCCGCAAATCAAATTAAAGTCCTACTTTGATTCCGTTTTTACCCGTGGGTTCGCCGTTTGCGTCGAGGATGTTTACGGGAGCTAGTTTTTCGTTCCACAGCTTGAATAGATACTCTCCCTTCGGCAAGTCGGCGACCTTGGCGCGGACGTTGTACGAGCATACGTCGCTGGTTAATAGAGACGCGGGAACTATATTTATTTTAAGCTGTATAGATTCCGCAATCTCCGGGCTTGCGCCGTCTGAGCCGCTGGATAAATAAACCCAGAACCGCTCTATGTATCCGTCGCTTTCAAGCTCTACAACGTCGTAATCGCCGCCTGAGGCGTTCTGCTGTCTTATGATTTCGTCCATAGCTTCCTTTGGAAAGCAGGGCAGCAGCAAGTTGTAAACTTCCACGCTCAACGAGTGGCCGTCTCCTTTGAGACGCAGAACGCTTTTGCACGTTTCGCCGTAAGGCGAGGGTTGAAGAAGAAAAACTTTTTTCCCTTCGTCGTATAAATATTTATCCGTGCATTTGCAGTCGTAGCTCGCCGCGCCGTCCGCTTTGACGGCTCGTTCGCACATGCCGTTGACGTCGAACTCCTGCTTTTCAATGTAGGGCGAATACGAAGGAGTCGATTCGCAGCCCGCCAATATCGCGGCGGCGGCCGCTGCAAGCAGCGCGGCGGCCATGGTAATTTTTTTCATCGCGGTTCCTTTTTCATTTAATAACGTCTCCGCGTTTGGCAAAGAGATTTTTGCTTATACGGGGGACTTCAAACTAAGTATAAAGCGGTTATCAGCAAGAAAACCGGAATCAATATGCAAATCGAATAAAGCATATACCCGAAAAACGACGGCATTTCAACCTTAGCTTCTTCGGCGATCGCTTTAATCATAAAATTGGGGGCGTTGCCGATATATGTGTTGGCTCCCATAAAGACCGCGCCGAGAGAGATTGCCAACAGCAAATTTTCGGCGATAGGCTGACCGATAACATGCACGACGGCGGTTTCGGCTCCCGTCGGAAGAGCCGCTGTAACGCTCTGCGCCAGCGCAAAATACGTCGCGTAGGTCGGCGCGTTGTCGAGGAAGCTCGAAAGGATGCCGGTAAGCCAGAAGAACTGCCACGGTTTGGCAATGCCCATGCTCGCGCCGTTCGCTTTTAAAAGGCAGACGGCCGGAATCATGGCTATGAAAATGCCGGCGAAGAGAACCGCTACTTCGATAATGGCTCCGAAATTAAAAGAATTCTTTTCGCGAGCGGTTTTATAATGATGATTTCCTTTCGAGGAATGCGAAGATTTTCTGTGGCCGTCGAGCGCCAGAGAAATTACCGCAAGCAGAAGCATTGCCGGCTGTTGAGCCCATGATAAATCCAATTCGTAAGAATGTCCGGGCATTCCTAATTCGTGTTTGCGCAGCAATATTACCGACGCTATTACCAACGCTAAAAGCGCGAGGTTGGTTTTGCCTTCGATTCGCAGCGGAGAAATTCGGCGGTTGTCGTCGTTTTTTGCCTGTTTGGTTTCCTTGGAGTAGGCGTACGTGTCCCAGACGTAGAAAACCGCCAGCAATATCGCGTTCGCCGTCAGCCACATAGGCCACAATTTAAGCGTCCAAGAGAACGGCACGCCGTATAAGTAACCTAAAAAAAGCGGCGGATCTCCTATCGGAGTCAGCGAGCCGCCGATGTTGGCGACGATGAATATAAGGAAAATGAAAATGTGCTTTTTAAATTTGCGCTCCGAGTTGGTTTTTAAAAGCGGACGCACGAGAATCATCGCCGCGCCGGTTGTGCCTATGAGGCTTGCGATTACCGCGCCGATTGATAAGAAAACAGCGTTTACCGCCGGAGTGGCGCGCAGGTCGCCCTCTATGTAAACGCCGCCTGAGATAACGTAAAGCGCTAAAAGCAGGACTATGAAAGAATAGTATTCGTGAAGAGTTTCGGACAGTATTTCCTGCCCCAAATGCCCTGAATGAACGAGATAGGCTAGAACCGGCAGGGCGCAAAACGCCGAAACTACCGCTTTGTTCAGATGGGATTCCCACCATTTATGTTTTATTAGAGGAATGACGGCAATGGACAACAAAATTAAAACGAAAGGAATTACAAGCCCTTTCGGCAGCTTATGGCCGAGTTCCGTCCTAGCGTCAACGGCCGCTTTTTTGCACAGTTCGGCCTTTTCTTCTTTGTTGAAAAGCTGCGACATTATTGCGCCGTTTTCGTCGCGGCATAGTTTTAAAATTTCTTCTTTGGTCAGCGCTTGCTCGAATTTTTTAGCGAATGGATTGCCGCTCGAATAGTTGGAATTGGGGGTTCCGTCTCCGGCCGCAAAAGCCGCCGCCGAAAAAAAGGCGGTTAATGCGGCCAAAAGCGCCGCCGCGGTTATGGCTTTAATTTGATTCATTTTTCCTTCCGTAAAATAAAAAAACGAGCGAAACAATTAAAAAATAAATGATATAAGAATATTTCAGAAAATCCAGCGGAAAAAACGCCCGGCGCGATTTATTTATTAATCTTTATAAACTAACCGTTTGACCGCGGTTTTATATAATGATAGCATAGTAAAATAATATTGGGAGGTTTGTATATGCGCGCAAAGCTGTCGAACAACGCAACGATTATTTTATTGATATTATTCGCCGTAAGCGCGGCTTGCTGGGGCTGCGGCAAACGGACGAATCCGGATGGCTCCGTTAAATCCGGCGCGGAAAAGAGCGTCAAATACGATTGGCGGCGTTTTTTCCCTACCGATACGACGAAAACGCATCATTTCAACGTTCAGCTAAACTCCGAGGGAGAAGTCAGAGAGCAAAAAATAAAGTCGAGAGTAGTCGAGGTAAACGAAGGCGATTTTACCATCATAAGCGAAGACAAAGCCGTAAAATACCTAATTGAAAAAGACGGAATCCGGCGGATAGCCAGCGGTAATTATATAATAAAAGAGCCCATTGTAAAAGGACAGACATGGGATTTGAACTTCGGAGAATCGAAAGGCGTCGCCAAAATAACCGACGTCGCGGCGGTTTTGGCCGTCGGCGATAAAATATACAAACCCTGTCTCGTTATAGAGGAGTCGATAGAGGAAGAGGGGGGAACTCTTATAAATTCTACATGGTACGCGCTTGACGTGGGAGTCGTTGGAATGCAGACGAAGGCGGTTTCGGGCGGAAAAGAGGAATATATGCTCAAGGCCGAACTCGTCGGATTGGAATAAAACCGATTAATGCTTAATGCGGCTCGGAGTGATTTATGGCTTCGGTAAAAACAATATTTTTTAATTTGTTAATAGTCTCGGCGTTCGCGTTTTCGGCTGCGTTCGGAACCGCCGGATGCGAATACCGCGCCTGTCCGCCGGGAATGGAAAAAAACAGAACCGGCGACTGCGTTCCTGTGGGAATGTACCCCGGAGACGACGACAATTCGGCGGACGTCGATTTCGTTCCGGTCGGAGACGAAGAGCCCTCGGCTGAGGAATGGACGGACGACGACTCGGATAACGACGCCGAAAAGACGGATTCATTGCGCGCCTGCGTCGGCGATTTGGGCTGTTACGCCAGAGAAATCTGCCATACCGGCATAAGTCAAGGCGTATGTTTGCAGCCTTGCGAAAAAGACTCTTTCTGCGAGGAGCGCGAGGCGGGAACCTTTTGCAATTCCGAGGGACGCTGCGTTAAGAAAAGCGGAGTTGACGGCTGTTCCCAAGACGAGCAGTGCGCTTACGGCAAGGTTTGTCATAAAGAGGCCGGAGATTCGGGCGTTTGCGCTTCGCCGTGCAAAACCGCGGCAGTATGCGCGGCGATGGGCTCGGACTTGATTTGTCGATCCGACGAACGATGCGGTCCGGCGTTGACGGGGCGTTGTCTGGCGGATTACCAATGCGCTTACGGCGAGCTGTGCAACGAAACTGTGAAAGACGGAACTTGTCTTAAAAAATGCCAGTTCAACGCCGACTGCCCGCAGTATCCCGTTAGTTATTTGTGCGGAAGCGACGGCAAGTGCTTCCGTTCGGGTCTGAACGGCCCATGCAAAGAAGACGGACAGTGCTCGTTCGGCTCTGTGTGCCACGACGAGGTTTCGCCAAGCGGTCTTTGCGCGACGCTATGCGACGCGAAAGAATTCTGCGAGGCTTTGGGCGAAAATCTTTTTTGCAATTCCAACGGGCGCTGCGCGGTAAAATCCACCTCAAACGGCTGCTTGAAAGACGAATTCTGCCCCATAGGCGCGGTTTGCCACAGAAACGCGTCCGCCGACGGTCTTTGCGCGCCCGCCTGCGACTCGCAGGAAGCGTGCGAACCGATGGGAGCTAATTTATACTGCGGCAACGACAAACGCTGCTCGCCAAACTATACGGCGGCTTGCGACGAAGATAAGACCTGCAAATTGGGGGAAGTCTGCCACCATCCCTCGGAAAATCAATCCGGCATATGCGGATTGCCTTGCGCGAGCAACGCAGAGTGCAATTATTACGGAGAAAATTTATTCTGCAACGCGGCGAGGCGCTGCGTTCAGTCGACGGGTTCCGGCTGCAAGTCCGACGCCGACTGCGGTTTGAACGAGGTTTGCCACGCGGACGCCGGAGAAGACGGCGTATGCGCCGAAAAGTGCATTTCCGACGCCGACTGCGTTTCGGTCGGCGGAACCGGATTTTTTTGCAATTTCGCTAATCATTGCAGAAACGCGGCCTCTATAAAAGGCTGCGTCTCCGATGGAGACTGCAAGCTGTTCCAGATTTGCCACGCTCAGGCGGTTCAAGGCGGAGTATGCGGCAAACAGTGCACAAGCGAGGCGGACTGTTCCGAGTTCGGAGCGGGATTGTTTTGCAATTCATCCGCCAGATGCGCAAAAAAAGAAAACCCCGGCTGCGCGAAAGATTCGGATTGCGGCGGCGGATACGTCTGTCATACGGAACTGTCGGACGGAGCCGGAGTATGCGCCAAGAATTGCACTCAGTCGAGCGAGTGCAAGGTTTTGCAGGAAAACACTTTTTGCAACACAAAAAGCCGGTGCCGCGTGAACAAAGGCAGCGGTTGTTCGGCGGATGAAGATTGTCCGGTTTTTACCGTCTGCCACAACCAAGCCATTTCCGGCGGTTTGTGCGCTCCGGCCTGCCAGAACGACGAGCTTTGCGGCGCGATTTCGAGCAATCTTTATTGCTCTGCGCTCAACAGGTGCATGCCTAAACCGGTTGACGGCGACGTCGATTGGGACGCCGAGCAGGACGCGGACAACGACGCTGAAAAACCCGACTGTCTGACTTTGCGGGCGGGCGAGATTTATAACGTCGAACTGAAGACGTATTCGGTAACGGTTTCGCTAAAATACGCAGGCTCGGCCTACAAAGATTCGTCGGGCAGAACCTCGCTCTATTTGAGAGACAAAGAAAACGGCAACCAGTTTAAAATCGCGGGCGGCGTTACCGACGGCTCCAATATACCGGCGGTTAGAATTATAAAAGGAAAATACGATTTAATTTTCAGCAGCCCGCTCGATCAGCGCGCCACGATAAAGGAAAACGTCGATATTTCTTCCGACTCCGTAATCAGCGCGGACGCGCCCTTGATAGCGATGACTATCGTCCTTAAAAAGAACGGCTCCGCGTTTCCGGCCTTAAACGCAGACCGGTGCGGCAAATTGTATCTTTATGAACAGTCGCGCAACGCGATGTACCTCGTGTCGCAAAACGTAGGGTGCGACCCCGCAGGCGAATTTAAGATTTACGTTTTAAGCTCGACTTTCAGCGTTATCTACAAGGGGCATTTATCGAACGAAACCGAAATGCCGATCGCCGCGACGCTTTTGAGCAACCTGCCGATTACCGCCGATAAGAAGCTGGAGTTAGACTTGAAGACTTACAAGCTGGACGCGACTCTCACTTACAAACGCGGAGATTTCGGCGACGATGATAAGCTGTACGGAGATTTGTGGGCGAAAAACATATTTACGAACGATTTGTTTCCCGTCGCCAAAGTTGGAGCGCCGGGGCAGCCGCTTTGCAAACTGGAGCTGATTAAAGACTCCTACCGTTTTTACTACAGACCTAAATACGCCGACGCATTTAATTCCTATATTGACGATCAGGTTGCAAACCTATGCCTTATGCCGGTCAGCGGCGACGTTGACGTCTCGATG
Organism: uncultured Myxococcales bacterium; assembly: GCA_964400725.1. GTDB lineage: Bacteria > Myxococcota_A > SURF-8 > SURF-8 > CAYNVS01 > CAYNVS01. The sequence goes on along the minus strand of CAYNVS010000010.1, from coordinate 32,269 downwards.
GACGATCGTAAAAACATTGATTTTTCCCCCGCGCATATTGCGGGGACGGTTACCTACCGCGGCGCGGCGATGCGGGATAATATTTATCAGAAAAGAGGCTACATAGTCGCGACGAACGTCGGCGACAGAAGCTCGGTTTGTCCCATTATCGATCTTAAAAAGAGCGGACAACCTAATTTCGACGTATATTTGTCGGGCGGAAGTTACGATTTCAAGTTCGTTGGGCCGCTTGTCGATTCTTCGTATTTGGCGGACAGGACTTGGCCGAATTCGCTTTGGAACAATACAATTCAAACGAACGTTGAATTGACCGCCGACAATCTTTCTATGACGCTCGATATTCCCGCGCTTAGAATTACCGGCTCGATTACCGTGAACGGCAGGCCCTTGATTATGATTAACAACGCAAGTCAGTTCTTATCCGTTCTTGAAAAAAGCACTTACTCTACAATCGTCGCGCTGATATTCGAGAATTTTACCGGTCCGAACTTCGCAATCGACGCGTTTAAAGGGAGTTATCAGCCGCGCTTCCAAGGCGATTTATTCACGCCAGACGAGTATCAGCTTTTTGCGCTGAGCGACTTTTTTGACGTAAAAGCGGATATGAATTACGACTTCAACCTGTTTTTTCGAAAACTGTCGTTTTACCTAACGGTAAATCAAACGCCGCTTTACAATCTTTATTCCGCCGAAGTCTTCGACATCGTGGAGATAGACGCTTCCGACAGAACGATGCACAGCCGCATCGTAGCGTCGACCAAAATCGACGAAAACAATCTTATTTCGTTCCTACGTCCCGACGGCTCGTACGACTTTATCTTTTACGCGGAAAAAGGAGACAGTTACGTGCAGTATCCGTTGATTAAAGGCGACGCCGTTTCGTCGGATAAGAATTATAATTTCGACGTTTCTTTATCGACTTATCGAATTGTTTTAACTCAGGACGGCGCGCCGCTGCCTGACGACGAAAAGGAAAAGAGCCGCGGCGAAATAACTTTCCGCAACAGCGCCGATTACTACATCGTCAACGCATACGATTTAGGGACGACCGGAGTTTCATCGGGAGATTTCAAGGCGACGCCCGGAATTTACACGGTAAATTTTCAGTCGGGCTACGGTTCCAGCGTTTTTCCTATTAACCAATGGAAAAATCTTCAATGCGTAGAGCTTCTTCCTTAATCAGGAGTTTTTAAATGAACTCGTTCGACGGCGTCATAAAAATAGTTTTCGTTGCGGCGTTTTTAATAATTTGCGCGCTTTTTATGCAGGCGTGCGAAACTTCGACTTTGGGCAATTATCCAGACATCGACCGCGATTTGCCGGAGTCTGAGGAAATTAACGGCGGTGAAACCGGCGAAGAAGCGGGCGTTGAGGACGACGAACCCGCGGAAACGGCGGAAGCGGAAAACGACGCGCCGATTGAACTGGAAATCGTTCTTTTAGACGGCGACGAACCGACGGACGACGAGGGCGCCGAGGAATCTGGCGAGGCTGAATCGCCGGAAGCAGAGTCCGAGTCGGAGCTTGAACCGGAAGAAGAGGAGTCTGAGTCCGTTATTCCTTCGTGCGCCGGCATAGCCGATTGCGCGGATAAATTCAACGTATGCAACTTGGCTTACGGCGTCTGCGAACTGCGGGCGGTGTGGCCGAGCGAGCCGATGCTTGCGTATAAAAATTCGCCGCCTAAAGGAACCGACGGCGACGTTATGGTAATAGACGGACAACGCTTTTACGTAAATTTCCTTAGCGGGTCGTTAAACCTGAGAATAGCTTTGGGCGACAAACTTGTCGGCGGCCTAGACGGAAGAGTAACCGCGGACGAAAACAGAATTCTGCTGAACCTTTGGAGCGGAGCGCAGGGAATTATAACCATTTCGAGCGACGCCGGGACGATTTACGGCGGAACCGTGGCCGCGGCGCAGCAAGGCGTTTTGCGGTGCGACGAAAGCTCTCCGCCCGCGAGCGGAACTACGCCGACGGACGCGCTCAAAGCAGGCCCCTACGGAGCGGGATTTGTCGATATAAACAAATGGGGAACGCGCTCGCGGATGTATTATCCGGCAAAGTGCGGCGGGCTGCGGACGCCTCCCGAACAAGGAACTTTTCCCATTGTTGCAATACTTCACGGCGACGGCGGCGGTTATCTTAACTACGAATACATAGCCGCACATTTGGCTACGTGGGGCTTTGTTTCCACAATGCCCGAAAGCGACGATACCGCTATAATAAAAACGCTTATCGACAAGACGCGCGCGGTCGATCTTTCCACGCTGACGGTCGTCTTGAACGGAGTAAATACTACGAACGAATACGCGGTAATAGGCCATTCCCGCGGGACGGCGAGACTGCAAGCCGTCGCGAGGTACAGCGACCCGTCCGCTCTCGCTTCGGTATTCCTCGGCCCTGTGGACGACGGTATTAAGACGCCCGGAATGTTTATGGTTTTCGGCGCATCCGAAGACAAGCAAAGCTCTTCTTGGTATTCCGACGAATCCTACGCCCGCGAAGAGACGCCCAAGTGGAAGATTTTTATAAAAGGCGGCAACCACAGCCTTTTCACCGATCACAAGGTTTGGTCGGGGATGATGGGGGACGGCCAGCCGTCGATAGGACGGGCGGAGCAGCAATCGATTGTTTGCGCCTTCCTTCTGCCGCTTTTGCAAAGGGCGTTCGGGAAAGACGAGCCGTTCGCTTCAACGCTCGATACTCCGCCGGAATCTCCGGCATATACCGTTGAAAAAGAACTTTAAAAGCGCTATCAAGCTTTAGACTATTGGCGCTTTACTCTGAAAAAGGAGAAATAATATGAAACATTTCTTTGCGCGGTTTGTTTTTTTCGCCGCAATAATAGCTTTATCCGTCTCTTTTATAACGCTTGGCTGCTCGTCTTCGAGCGAATCCAAGCCGGGCGACTCGGACGAGTCCGAAGCGGTTGAAAACGTTTCGGAAGAAATCGAAAGCGCCGCGGAAGAAACGGAAGAGACTCTCGTTGAATTGGAAGAGGCGGCGGAAGACGATCAGCCGGTTGATATTGCGGACGAGACCTCGGAAAAAGCCGACGAGGAGCCCGCCGAATTAGAAGAGCAAATAGAACCTAAATGCTTGGGATGGGACGATTCGACCATTCCGTCCGACCTGTTCGCGGAATACTGCGGAACTCAGGAGCGTTACGCGTACGCGGAATCGGTTAGACTGGATAAATCTTGCAAATCGACGACAGAGGCGTTTGTATTCGGCGAACAGGCCGGCGATTACGAAGGTATGAAGCTTGTCGCGCAAAGGCCGTTTCGCCTTACTAAAATCAAGGCGAAGTTCAAGGGGCAGGGAACCGGCAAACTGCACGTCTTCGGCGACTGGGGAAGAAGCGCGCCGGACGTTGAAAAAGATTTGACCGCGCCGATAGACGTTGTAATTACAGCCGAAAACGACGGCAAATTCATTGAATTCGACGTTACCGACAGGAAAATTGAAATTCACCCAAAGGATTACTTTTGGGTCGTTTACGAATTTCTGGCGCCGACGCCGCGGCCCGTCGTCGTTAAAGGGTGCGACACCGGAACCAGCGAAAGCATGTACAACGTTAAGTCAAAGTGGTCGAACAACTTTAAGTGGATGGGGCTGGGTTGGAGCGACTCCGCGGCTTCCGGCTCGACGCACTTCGCGATGGAAGTTTACGGAGATTACTTTTGCGAAAAAATTAACAAAGATTACTTTACCGACGCTACGGAAAAAGGGCTGGGCAGCAAGTTCGCGCACTCGCGTTCGGCGTGGGTGGACATAGACGACGACGGGTGGGACGACGCGATAACTCACTCCGTAGGCCATGCCGCAGACTGCAACGACGCGAAAGTCTTTAAAAACAACCATGACGGAACATTTACCGACGCAACCGCGGACAGCGGTCTTAACGGTCTGTGCTCAAACTTCGTCCTCGCAGGCGACGTAAATAACGACGGCCATATTGATTTGTTCGTAGGCGTTTACAACGAGCAAAACGCCGACGGCACGCCCGTCAGCAAAGACCACTCCAGCAAACTCATGTTGGGCGACGGTAATTTCCATTTTACGACTAAGGAAAACAGCGGCGTGGAAATGCTGGAAACGAACGCCGCGGGAGGCTTTGCGGATTACGACAAAGACGGCTGCCTAGACCTTTACGTGGGCAACTGGCTTATTAAATATCCGAACCCGCCCGCCGGAAAAGACAGACTTTTCAAAGGAAACTGCGACGGAACTTTTACCGAAGTAACCGACGCCGCGGGCATGAGCGAGCAGTCGCCGCAGTATCACGACGGAAATAATCAGGCGTGCTACGGCATGATTTGGGGCGATTACAACAACGATAACTACCCCGACGCTTTCGTCGCGAATTACGGTTACGGCTGGAATTTCCTATGGGAAAACCAACGGGACGGAACCTTTAAAAACGTCGGCGTCGAAACGTACGTCAGCCACGACGACATAGGGAACGAAGGCGGAAACAACTTCGGCGTTGACATAGGCGACGTGAACAACGACGGCTATATGGACGTTATTTTCGCCACAATCGCGCACCCGCGCTATATGCCGTGGAGCGACCAGAGCAGGCTGCTGCTAAACGGCGGCAAAGATTACGGCTACAAGTTCCTCGACATGACGAAAGATCTCGGCATTATTTACGACGAAGGCGACCTAGAGCCTTCCTTCGTCGATTTCGACAACGACGGCGACCTCGACCTTTACATGTCCACGCTTTACACCGGCCATTTCGCTCGGCTTTACCGCCAGCAGGGCGACGGAATTTTCCTCGACGTATCCACCGAAACCGGCGTGGGAATTCACAACGCGCAAAACAATTCGTGGGCCGACTACGACCACGACGGCCATATGGACTTGCTGGTAGGCGAAAACGGCGAGCTTAACGGCTACACGCATTTGTTCCACAACGACAACCCGGACGCCAACCACTTTATCGCGATTAAGCTGACGGGAAACGGAACCGATACGAACGGCAGCGCTATTGGCGCGAGAGTCCGCTTATTTTCTTGCGAAAGAACGCAGATGCGCGAGGTAACGGGCGGCAAAGGGCATTACGGCAGCCAGAAGACGATGTGGAACCACTTCGGTTTAGGCGCGAACACGATGATTGAAAAGATTGAAATCACGTGGCCGAACAAGGACGCGACAGTTCAGATTATAAACAACCCGCCGATAGACAAATTTATTTTAGTAAAGCAGGGCGAGGCGAATTACACGACGATGGAGCCGGTGAAATAACGCTATAAAAAAGATTAAATAATCTTATAAATTAAGAGCCCGAATTATCGGGCTCTTTTTATTGTTTGCGAGTCTAAGCGATGTTATAACTTCAATGCACGCTCGCTTCTCTCTTTGCGTAATCTCCCGCGTAGTCCTCGCTTCTGTCTCGGCGGCTTTTACAAGGCGACGCGATTAAAAAGCTTCCTATCTCGTCGGGGTATGCGTAGCGCGCCTTCTCATACGCCTCGGTCAGCTCAACCGTCATTGCCATAATTTCGTCCAGCACGTCGTCGAAGCTCGAACATTCGGGCGGCAGCGCCTCCAGCCTTACGATTAGTTTGTAAAGTTTCTCAAAAAGATACGCCAACTCGCGTATTCGCAGACGGTTTTCATCCCTGCGTTCGCATACGGCGGCGGCGCGCTGAATAAGGCGCAGATTGCGTTTGCACGTCGCTATCACCGCGAAAGAGCTTTCGTTTTTTCCGTTTTCGTTCATGCTTCACCTCATTGATATTTAATTTAGACTAAATTAAATAAAATATCAAATTAATTTATAAGAAATTTAAATTAAATTTAATTTAATATGTTTTACGATTGTCGAAAAAAGTTTAAAAAGTTAGAAAAATTAATTGTCCGCCCGCGGCAATTGAGATATACTATTAAAGAAGTATTTGAAAGGAAGCGAGAATGTTGCAAACGAGACTTACAGAATTCCTCGTCAAAGAAGGGATAATTAAAAAGGACGTCTTGGCTCAATACGAACGGATGGTTCCTCCCGACCGCCCGTGGCGGCTGGGGGAAGTTCTTATAAAAGCCGGAGCTCTGTCCGACGACGTTCTCAAAACGTCCATTTCAACGATTACCGGCAGTCCGGTGGTGTCGCTTTCTCAGTTGCGCATTCCGGCGTATGTGGCGAAAATTATTAAGCGCGCCGACGCGCTGGACTACTTGATTATACCTGTGGCGCTTAAGAACGAAGGCGGGCGCGAAGCCCTTTACATGGCGTTCTTCGATCCGTCGGAGCCCGCGCTGCTGGAACAAGTCAGAAAGCTGACTAAATACGAAGTAAAAATTATTATTTCCGGCTATAAAGACATCATAGGCGCGATAGACAAATACCTAAAAAACACCGGCAACACCAACGCGCACATTCAGGCTCCCCAGCCCGAAACGCGCTCTGGCCGCATCGAAACCGCGACTCCGTCGCCTCGGGGCGCGATGTCCTCAAGCGACGCAATCAAGCGTCCCGGAGCCGTAAAAGAAGATTTCCGCGTCGATATGGGAAGGGGCGGCGCGCCTATCGCCGGAACCACGCTGAAATTCGGAGCTTTCTCCGAACCGGAAAAGGCGAGCGAAAGCGAAATTCCTTTTATTCCGCCCATGGCCGATTTGCCGAAGGCCACTCTGCGCAACATCCCGATAGAGCCTCAGCAGGCCGACGAACCGCGGGGTTATCAATTTCAGCCGCCTCCCGATGTAAACGTAGGAGTTCAGGCAAGAAAGGACGCGCCGCAGAATCCTTACGACAATTTAGCCCGCGAACGCAGGCCGACCGCGCAGACGAGAATTCTCAACGAGAACGAACTTCCGGAAATTAAACAATACGTCGAGCCCGCAAGACGCGACTTCTCCGCCTCGTCGCTGGAGCAGTCGATGGACCTCAAAAATTCGGAGGAATCGCAGCTTGTAGTCGATTTGGGAAACGAATACGGCCGAGTAAAGCGCGAGACGACAAGGACGCGCGCCGACAGGATACGCCGCGAGAACGACGAGCAGGAACAAATAGTTATTCCGAGCGCGACGAGCCTGTTAGGTTTGCAGCAGATGTCAGACGGCGGATTTAAGGAGCAGAACGCTCAGGCGCGCAAGGATTTCCCTTACGAAGACGACATGATGAATCTACCGGACGAAAAGACGATAGAAGAGGATTTGAGTCTCGATTTGGACGCGCTTTATTCAAAACTTGAGCCGCCTAAACCCTCGCTCGCGGCGAGCGGTCTGGACAGTCTCGACGTTCTTTTCGGCAATTATAAAAAGGCCGAGGACCGGACGGAAAACACCCGAATAAAAGCGATAAAAAAGGGGAGCGTCGCCGCGCTTGAAGAATTGGAGAAACTCGCGACCGAAAAGAGCGACTCCAAGAAGCTCGAAAACGAGGAAATCGAATATATTTACGATTTCATTTCCGGCAGACTGCAAAGCACCGGAGACGAACATTACGACAGACTCGCCAAGATGCTTAGCGCCCTTTTAGGAATGCTCATTTCGCAGGGACGCATCAAGGAAATGGATTTCGTTAAGGAATATTTTAAGAAAAAGACGAAATAAAAGGGTTTCCGCGCCGGAGCCGCAGGGTTAAACGGAGAAGGCATGACTTTGGACAAACGCGAAAAAATAGAGCAAACTTATTCGCCGGAAGAAATTCAGGCGAAGGTGCGCGAGATGGGAGCGAAAATCTCGAAAGATTACGCCGGTAAGAATCTTCATTTAATCGGCATTCTAAAAGGGAGCGTCATATTTATGGCCGATCTTGCGCGCGCGATAGACCTTCCCGTAACGATGGATTTCATTTCGGTTTCAAGTTACGGAGACAAAACCGAAAGCTCCGGCGTCGTGCGCCTCACGCTTGATTTGTCGTCGCCGATTGAAGGGAAGAACGTTCTTATAGTCGAGGACATCGTCGATACCGGCATTACATTGGAGTATCTAATAGAGAACCTCAAGACGCGAATGCCCGCGGACGTGAAAGTATGCTCCTTCCTCTCCAAACCCAGCCGCCGCAAAACCGCGGTGGAGCCCGATTATGTCGGCTTTGAAATTCCCGACTATTTCGTCGTCGGCTACGGACTGGACTACGCGCAGCGTTTCCGCAATCTGCCGTACGTCGGCAAAGTGGTTGCGGAGGAATAAGTTTTTATGGCGGTCTTTGCGCCCGCGCTTTTCGTCGTCGGGGCGGGCAGGGCCGGACGCGCTCTGTGTCGCGCCTACGGGGCTTACGGCGGAAAAGTAGGCGGCGTTTACGATTCCGATTCGGAAACAATCAAATGTTTAAAAATTGACGGGATTCAATATTATTCAGGCGGCGCGTATCCGTCCGAAGAAATTTTAAACTGCGACGCGGTCGTTTTCGCGGTTTCGGACGACGCTGTTGAGGCGGCGGCGGAGCGTTTGCGGGACGAGGCGGCGGCTTATTTAAGCACAAATCAAAGACGCGGCTTTGCGTTGAAGACGGCGATTCATTTGAGCGGAGCATTGCCCGCGTCGGCTTTAAGTTCGCTTTCCAAAATAGGCGCAGGTCTTGCGTCAATGCACCCGGCCGCTAGTTTTTCGGGAGGGGACGACGACTTCCGCAATTTCGAGGGCGCGGCGGCGGCGTTGGAAGGGGATCCGGATGCGGTTCAAACAGCTCGTTTAATAGCCGAAACTTTGCGCATGAACGCGTTCGTAATCGAAGCTGAAAAAAAGCCGCTTTACCATGCTGCGTGCGTTCTGGCCTCAAACGCGTCCGTCGCGCTTGCGGACGCGGCTCTTCGGGCGGCTCTGGCGTCGGGAGTTCCAAGCGAAATTGCGTTCCGGCTCGCAGGCTCGCTGATGAAGACGACGGCCGCGCGGATATGCGGCGGCGTTTCTCCGGCGTTGGCCTTGAGCGGGCCGTTTGCCCGCGGAGAACTGCTGGTAATAGAGAAAGAATTGTCGGCCCTGCGCGAAGCGGCGCCCGAAGAAGCCGAGGTTTACCGTATGCTTGGGCTGCGTTTGCTTGAGCTTTCGAAGATAAAAAACGGCGGAATCGTTAAAAACGAGTCAGAAATTAAAAAGATGCTTTTATAAATATCTTTTTGCGGATATAATTAAAGAATTACGGAGGCATCTTTGGTCTGGAAATCTAGCTTTTACATTTTACCGCCGGATTTGAACATGAGCGCAAAAAAAGATTACGCGCCGCTTTCGATTTTTACCGCGACCGCCTTTGCGGCGTTTCTGCTTTTGGCTCTTTCATGCTCTAAAACCCAAACCCAAGGCGTCAACTACGAGACGTGCCGCTCGAACGACGAATGCCAATGGTTTGAGACTTGCGTCAATTTCAGGTGCATCGCCAATCCGAACGCGCTGGAGGGAGACGAAGACGAGGCCGCGGCGGAAGAGGAAGGCTTAGAGGCTGAAGCGCAAGAGGACGACGAGGCGTCGGACGCAAACGAGCCGGCCTTCGACGATGAGATTGACGAGAAGGCGGGCGATGAGCTTGACGCCGACGATTCGGGCGAAGAAGAGCCCGAACTTCCGGCTGAAACGGAAAAAGAAGAAGAACAGACCGAGGCTGCGCGTCCGGCGAACGATCTTTGCGAAAACGCAAAGAAAATAGAGCTGACCGACGAATGGCGTCTTTTCACGAACGAAGGCGCGTTAAACGAATCGCTTAAAGCTACAGAAGGGTGCCTGCAAAAGCCGAATTACGGCGCCGACGTTTATTTCGGCGTAAAACTTAAGAAAGATCAAACGATTCTGCTTGCGGTGAAACCGGCTGAAGACGCAAAAGCCGATTTTTCCCTTTCGATGCTTGAATCGTGCAAGCCGGACGCGAAATGCTTAAAAGGTTCCGACAAGGATTATCCGTCGGTCGATTTCTTTGAATTCAAAGCTCCGGATGACGGAGATTATATAATAGTTGTAAGCACGCACGTAACCAAGGATTACAATCCGTTGGATTTAAAGGCCGAAACATGGTTTCTTCTGCTGGCCGCCGCGCCGTCTAAACAGACGGAATGCGGCAAATGTTCCGACCGTTACGGCTTAGGGCGAAACTATTGCAGCCCGGACCAAGGATGCTACGCTTTTATTTACGACGGCAAAGAAGCGGAGCGTTCGTGTCTAAACCGTTGCGAGAAAGATTCGGACTGCAAAACGCCGTTTTACGCCTGTAAAGTCGCGCAGGTGGAAGAAGACCGCGAACCTTACGACAAGTTCTGCGTTCCGTCCTATACTGGAGTAAACATCGCCACGTGTTCGGGCTTAAACGAGCTGGGTAATGCGTGCATCGACGCGCCCCTCGGCGGCCCGGACGAAGAACAGTGCGGAGCCGACGACGCCGGAGCCATTAACGACGCCCCTTGCGTTTCCATTCTCGACGGCCTTACTCCTAAGCCTTATTGCGCGATACCTTGCCAGGGCGGAGACGCGAAAATTTGTCCGCCGGGATTCGGCTGCAAACGCATTTTAGCGACGGGCGATTTTTGCCTTCGCTGATAAATATTGTATAATAGTTGCGGTCGGTTTTTTAGAGCGATTCGATTGATTTGAATATTCATCCGCGACGCCATTACAGGCGTTTGATTCAGCACGGAGGTTTGTATGTATCTTCGCCAGTCCGACACATTGAGCGACGCGCTCGGCGGCAAAAAAGTAATCTCTTTCATTCTCGCCGGAGGCGAGGGGAAGAGGCTTTGGCCTCTTACCCGCGACCGCGCCAAGCCGTCGGTTCCCTTTGGCGGCCGCTACCGCATAATCGACATTGTTCTATCCAACTTTGTTAATTCGGGCTTTTATAAAATAATCGTGCTTACTCAGTATAAAAGCGATTCGCTTCATCGACACATACGCAAGCACTGGAACCTCTCAAGCATGGTCGGGCAGTACGTAGAGACGGTGCCCGCCCAAATGCGCGTCGGACGCGACTGGTACAAAGGAAGCGCGGACGCAATTTACCAAAATTGGTATATTATCAACAACGAGCGCTCCGATTACGTCTGCATTTTCGGCGGCGATCACATCTACCACATGGACATCCGCCAGATGCTCGATTATCACATCGACAAAAAGGCAGACCTTACGGTCGCGGCGATAAGCTACCCGCGGGATAAATCCAGCGCGTTCGGAATTTGTCAAGTGGACGACAAAGGAAAGATGATTGGCTTTGAGGAAAAGCCGCTTGACCCGAAACCGATTCCTGGAATGCCGCATCATTCGCTCGTCTCGATGGGAAATTACATTTTTAACAAAGAAGCCCTGAAGGAAATTCTGGAAGAGGACGCAAACGATCCCGACAGCGTGCACGACTTCGGCAAGAATATAATTCCCAAAATGACCGCGATGGGAAACACCTACGTTTACGATTACAACAACAACCACATTCCCGGCAATCCGCGCGAAACCAACGGCCAAAACTATTGGCGAGACGTGGGAACGACAGATCAGTTCTTCGATTGCAGCATGGACATTCTGTCGGTTACGCCGCCGTTCAACCTTTATAATCCCGATTGGCCCGTTCTGGCGAGTCAGCGCAACCTGCCGCCCGCCAAATTCGTCTTCGCCAACGTTAAGCACAGCCGTATCGGCCACGCGCTCGACTCTATGATCGCCGAAGGGTGCATAATATCCGGCGGCGTGGTAAGCAATTCTCTGCTATTTCCGAACGTGCGCGTCAACAGTTACAGCACAGTCGACGAATGCGTGATTTTCGAGGGAGTTGACATTGGCCGATACTGTAAATTGCGGCGTGTTATAATCGACAAGTACGTTTCGATTCCCCCGGGCACGGTAATAGGTTACGATCCGGAAGAGGACAGGAAAAAATACTTTGTTACCGAGAACGGCGTGGTCGTCGTAGCGAAAGAGCAAATCATTCCCCCCGACCCGGACTTCAGGCCTCCGATCAATCATCTGTAAGCGGTTGCCCTTCAAACTAATTGCGGAGGCTTAAGCCTCCGCTTTTTTTGTTATAATAGAAATATTTGCAATAATTTTCTTTCGGTAATATTTTTCGTTGTTCCTAAGTTTGGCCGGAGTTCAAGCGATGCCTCCTTTAGCTTTCAAATTTGCCGCGGGGTTTAAAAACGCCGCGTCCGATTATATTGACAAGGTGAGGAGGTTCGAGAGGAACGTAATATTTTTTCTTCTCGGCTCATTCCTTGTCGGAACGGGATTGATGGTATGGAATCTGCTTTTCAACCTTTATTTACAGGAGCGGGGTTTCGATAAGGCGACTATTGGTTTTGTTCTTGCGATTGGGAACGCGGCGATGGGTATTATGGCTATTCCTTCGGGAATATTAACGTATTATATTCCGATGAAGAAGCAGCTAATTGGGGCGCAGACCTTAGGGGCGGTCTTCTTCGTCTGCGCGCTTTTTGCGCCGGATAAATACCTGCTTTACGCGGCGATTTTCTTCGCGCTGGGGTCGATGACGGCGATGCGCGTCGTCGAAGGGCCGTTCATAATGCGCAACAGCAAAAAAGAAGAGCGGGCTTACGTCTTCGGCGCAATGTTCATAATAATGCTGGGCGGCGGAATGATGGGATTTCTTTTCGGCGGCGCCCTGAAGGACGTTTTCATCGGGCTGGGCTCATCGAACGTCGGCGGGTACCGCGCCGCGATGTGCGTTGGAATACTTTTTTCTTTGCTTGGAACGATTCCTTATTTTTTCATTCGCGAACCCGCAGCGTCTCCGGACGCGCCCAAACGCAAAAAATTGAACCTGCGCGGACTTAACTGGAAATTTTTCGGCAAAGCGCTGCTGCCCGGTCTTATCGTTTCCACGGGCGCGGGGTTAATCGTTCAATTTATGAACCTTTACTTCAAAGACGTTTTTAACAGCTCCGACTCTCAGATCGGCGTTTACATGAGCGGTCAGTCGGCGGCGATGGCCGTCGGCCTGATGATTGCGCCTGCTTTATCGGATAAAATAGGCAAGGTAAAAACGATAGTTTTCACTCAACTCGCCTCGCTTCCGTTCATGGTTTGGCTGGGTTTTGCCGGAACCGTTCAGCTTGCCGTAGCGTTGTTTATTATTCGCGCCGCCCTTATGAACATGAGCGCGCCTATTTCCAACGCGTTAATTTTGGAAAACTGCAAAGAGGACGAGCAAGGGATGCTTAACTCGCTGATGGCGGTAACGTGGAGTTTGTCTTGGTCGGTCTCGGCGATAGTTTACGGCCGGTTCCTCAAAGGAAATTATACGGCGTCTTTTTTAATCGCCGCGGTTTTATATTTAATAAGCGCTCTGGTCTATTACGCATTTTTTAAAGACGCCGAGAAGGCTGCCGTACGCGGATGCGAAAACGAGCGCGCCGTCGAGAAGATAGAATATTAAAATCCGAAATTATATAAATAAATTATGGCGGAGCGCTTGCAGTCGTTTGCAAATCGAGAAACAAAGGCGTAAATTTGCGGTCTAGCGCAAACAAATTTGACTTCGCGAAACGTAAAATGTTAAATTATCCGTATTATGCGGGTAACGTAACCGGCGAGAAACGGGTAAGATAAAAACCAGTAGTTTGTTTTGCAAACGGGCGTTGAGCCGATTGTTTTAAGAGAAAAACATGACTAAAAAAATTGGAGCGGCGTTTTTGCTCTTGTTGTGCGTTGCGGCTTTTTCGGGGTTTGGCTGCTCCTCGAAGAAAATAATACGTTGTTGCACGGAAATAAGTTACAAATGCACATGCTGCGAAATGGCCATTCCGCCGGACTGGATTAAAAGCTATCCCAAAGATAAAAATTACATTTACGCGCTCGGCTACTACAACGGGCCGGAGGTAGAAGGCGCGGACTATAAAATAGAAAAAGCCATGGAAGACGCTTACGACAACATGGTTTATTCCATCGACGTTTTCGTTAAAAACGCCGTATTCGAATCGAATGGAAACGTGCAGACTATTACTCAGATAGATTTGCAAAGAATGAACGATATGAAAGAAAAGTACGTTGATAACATAAAAAGCGCGGCGAAGAAGGAAAAGTCTTGGGTGGACGTTTGCGGCTGCGTCTCGCGGGAGGCGAAGGGCGCGGTTTACGTTTTAATTAAAATGCAAAAGTAAAAACCGCGAAAAAGGATTGAACCGCAATGAATAAAAAAATTACGCAAGGCGTTCTTTTTGCGGCTGTAGTTTCGTTTATCGCGGCGGGCTGCGGCGTGAAAGTCGTAAACCTGTGCGACGAATGCGATTACTTTAAAAAGGCGCCGTCTTGGCTGTCCAAAATGCCGAACGACAAGGATAATATTTATTTTATAGGAGTCGGCGGTTACACGCTTAACTACCTCGAAGGAAAAGACGCCGCGATACTGGACGGCATGGCAGGAATAGCAAAGGTAATCTGCGTAGATATTCAGCACGTAGCGCTGACGACGGACACTCTTAAAGGGTTTCAGCAGACGAGCGACCGGCAGACCGCAAGCACAAGTTTGTCGGCGGCCATAATATCGGGCGCGGAGGTCGAGGGAGTATGGGTGGACGCATGCGGGATTATGTCGCAGGACAAGCACGACCGCAAGACTTACGCGCTGGTAAAAATGCCTAAAAACAGGCTTAACAAGTTTGACTGCCGCAATCAAGAGATACTAAAGTAGGCGGGAAAAATACAGAAATAAGCTATTATCGAGAGAAATAGCGTTACTAACGTGATAAAAACGAATTGAAACAAGGAGGAATTAATGAAAAAAGTCAACGCTTCGGCAATCGTAATCACCGCGGTTCTGTGCTTGTTCATTTTTGCGTCGTGCGGACAGACGAAGAAAATTCAGCGCGTATCTACCGACACCGTAACCGACGTTTCCGGACGCTGGAACGACACCGACAGCCAGGAGACGAGCAAGGCGATGATAGACGACTGCTTGTCCTTTCCATGGGTCGAGAACTTTATGAAGGAAAAGGATAACGCCAAGCCGGTAGTAATCGTCGGCGACGTGCTTAACAAGAGCATGGAACACATCAATAGCGAGACCTTCACCAAAGACCTCGAACGCGCCTTCATCCGCTCCGGCAAAGTCCGCGTCGTTTCCAATGAAGAGTTCCGCAACAAGCTGAGAAAAGAAAAAGGACAGCAGGCTGAAGGCCACACCGACAGCAAAACCGCGGCCAGCATCGGCAACGAAATGGGCGCCAACTTCATGCTCTTCGGCACCATCAACACCATAGTTGACGAATCCGGCGGAACTAAGGTCGTATTCTATCAGGTCAACCTCGAACTGCACGACCTTACCACCACCGAAAAGGTTTGGATCGGCGACAAGAAAATTAAGAAAGTCATCGAAAGAGCCAAATCGACTTGGTAAACTGCTTGCGAATTCGGGGCGGCCGTAAAAGCCGCCCTGTTTTTTTTGCTTACAACGGCTTCATTGAAACGATATTGTTTAGGAAGGCGTAAGATGAAAAAGATAATTCTCGTCGCGATTTTTGCCGTTTCGGCCATTTTTGCCTTGGCGGCGTGCGAAACTATGAACGCCAACAAGAACGAATCGGGCGAAAAGACCGTTCAAGTCGATCAGAACTCCGACAAGTGGCTCGATTCCGACAGCGATAAAATCGCCAAGGAAATCGCCGGTAAAATCATCGCTTCCGAGCTGATTACGAGTTATGCGTCCGACAACGGCGGCAAAAAGCCCGCGACGCTTCTGTTCGAGTTAAAAAACGAAAGCAAACAGTCGTTCGACGTCGAGTATTTCGTTAAAAAAATAGAAGACGAAATGGACGACTCCAAAAAGGTTGACGTTGTAAAACATAAAAAATACGTCGATGCGAGCAAATCGGACAAGTTCGCTTCCTCGCCCGACGAAATAACTCTCATCTCTCACGTCTGCGAATATCTCGGCGTGGACTTTAGGTATAGCGTTACGGTAAGCGCGCAGGTTAAGGCGACGGACGCTTCCAAGACCATGGTTTACAAAGTAAAAATAGACATGATGAACCAAAAGGACAACATGCGGACGTGGAATACCGAAATCGTCTTTGAAAAGGAGATGATGAAAGTCGAAAAAAAGCCGGAAGAGAAGAAGGAAGATAAGAAACAGCAGAATGGCGGCGAACTGAAAGCCGAGGAAAAAGCGGACTCCAAGGCGAAAGAAGCTCCTAAGGACGACAAAATAAAGGAAGACAAGAAAAACGATGCCAAACCCGAATCGAAAGATAAGGGCGGCGATAAGAGATAACGCAGTAAGCTCAAGACACAGAAAGGAAGGAACGAAACATGAATAGATTTATTAAAAGAGCGCGCTTCGCGCTTCTTCTGGCGATTCTGCCGACGATGCTGTTCGCTTGCAAGGCGCATACGGACATCCGCAAGAACTTTATGAACAATATTCGTTACGGCCAGTACGTCGCGGCTGAGAAAGTTCTTATCGAAATCGGCGGAAAAGAAAAGCTAGATCTGCTGGTCGATTACATGGACAGAGGCATGGTGCTTCACCGCATGGGCAAATACAAGGAGTCCAACGAGTGGCTTACCAAAGCCGAGAATCTCATCGAAGAGCTCTTCACTCAGAAAGTCAGCGAACAGCTCAAGGCGATAGCGTGGAACGACTCCAGCATTTCGTATCAAGGCGAGGAATTCGAGCGGATTATGGTCAACATGATTATGGCCATGAACTACCTCATGCTGAACGACATGCAGGGCTCCATGGTTGAAATTCGCAAGGTCAACCATAAACTCGGCCTTTACGCCGATAAGCTCGAAAAGAACGGCGTGAAAAAATTTACTTACAAAGTGGACGCTTTCGCCAATTATTTGGCGGCGCTGATACAAGAGGCGAGCAACGCGACCAACGACGCGTTCATTTCATACTGCGACGCGTATAAGGGGTACGAGCTCTTTACGAAAGATTACAACGTGTCTTGTCCGGCGCAGTTAAAGCTGGATCTGCTCCGCTCGGCCAAAAAATCCGGTCTGCTCGAAAAATACAACGAATGGAAAGCCAAGTTCGGCGCGCTTGACGAGATTACGGAAGAGATGACCAAGGACAAGGGCGAGTTGGTCGTCAACGTCGGCGTCGGCGTAATCGCTTACAAAGTAAGCAAAAAATGGATGCACAACGACGGCACCGGCGACATGATCGCGGTAACTTACCCTGAGTTCACCAGCAGCGTCTTCGATTCGCACCATTACATAGTTAAAGCGGCGGGCATTCAAGGTCATTCGCAGGAAGTTCACAATCTTTCCAAAATCGCGATTAAAAACCTCAACGACCGCAACGACGAAGTCAAAGGCGCAGCCATCGCTCGCGCCGTAGCCATGTACGTGGTCAAAAAGGCCGGCAAAGCCGCGGCGAAATCGGACAATATGCGGGTAAGCCTAATCGGCACCGCGGTCAATATCGCCGCCAACGTCCGCGACATTCTAGAAGTCGCCGACACTAGAAGCTGGGTCAGCCTACCCGATAACTACCAAATGACGAGGCTATGGCTTCCGCCCGGTCCGCAAAAGGTTGAATTGCAGGTATTCGGCAGAAGCGGCGCTCCGCTTTATACATTAATATTCAACGTCGATATTACCAAAGACGGCAAAACGTTCTTGTTTGCCAACGCCCCCGACCATATGCCCGACGTCGCCCCCGGCGCCGTCGGAGCGGCCAAAGTCGGCGCGCAGAAAATGTAAACGGCGCATAAAAAGGGGAATGCAATAAATTCCCCTTTTAATTCTTTATTTATAAGGTATAATCTCCCTTATAAATTTGCGCTTTAAGCCTATTACGGTTTCCAACCAGACCCCTCCCGCGCAAGAAGGAGGGGTTTGCGGTAATTTGAGATGTATTAACTTAGACGTTTATCTTTTTATCGGAGGATGAAATGAGAGAGTTGAGAAGCATGTTGGCGCTCGCATTAATAGCGAGCCTCGCCCTTTTTGCCTGCGGCACGACCAAGAGCGTCATCGGCGGAGACAAGCCTGAATGGGTTGACGGAACCGCTAAAAAGTATCCGAAAGAAATGTACATCACGGGCGTCGGCTACGGCGACAACCGCGGCGCCTCGGAAGAAAAAGCCCGCGCGGAAATCTCCAAGGTTTTCAGCGTTAAAATCACGCAGCTTACTTCCGTTTACAACGGCTATATCGGCTTCTCCAGCTCGAAGGACAAAAATTGGTGGCTGACGGTGAACGACGTCAACTCCCTTACGACCACCGAAACGAACCACACTCTCGAAGGCGTCGAAATTAAAGATCACTGGACCGACGCTAAGGGCGTTACATACTCTCTGGCGGTGCTTGAGCGCGAGCCCGCTATGAAAAGCCTTCAGGGAAAAATGCAGTCGCTGGACAAGGCCATTAAAGACATTATGGCCGAAGTAGAAAAAGCGGCGGATAAAATCGGGAAACTCAAGTTCATGTCCCGCGCGTTAGATAAACTCAAGGAGCGCGAGGCTCTTAATTCGCAGTACACTGTCCTTTCGGGCTCGGGCAAAGGAATCGACCCCGTGGTGGATTTAAGCCAGTTCGACAGCCAGCTTTCCAACCTTCTCATGTCCATTAAAGTCTTTGTGGACGTCTCCGGTCAGGACGAAGGAAAAGTCAAGCAGGCGCTTACCGAGTCAATAACCCGCGCCAAGTTCGTCGTCGCCGATTCCGCCGACGGCGTGGACATCATCGTTCGCGGCGAAGTAAAAGGCAAGCCCGTTTTGCGCAACAGCAACACCGGCTTCCAATTCGCCGAATTCGACGCGAAAATCGAAATGGTCAACCCGGCCAACAACACGGTATTCGGTTCGATTATCGAAACGCGCAAGGAAGGAGCCAAAGAGCTTTTGGACGCCAAAAACGTCTGTCTTATGCGCCTGTCCGAGCTTATCGTCAAAAAGTTCAATAAAGAGCTTTATACGTTCATAATTAAATAACGAACGCAATTAACGAGCCTGACATGGAGGCCAAATTATGAAAAAACACGCGAAAACAACCGCTTTCGTTCTCGCAGCCTTATTCCTGTTCGCGGGCGTATCTACGGCTTTAGCCGCCGATCCGAAGAACAAGGACGAGAAGAAAATCATCGCCGTGCTGCCTTTCGACAACGAAGGAGACAAGGCTTGGGGGCGCAACGCCGCCGAATATCTCGAAACTCTTATTGTCGAGGCCGGCAAGATGCGCGTAGTAGAGCGCAAGAAGCTCGACAAAGTGCTGAACGAGCACGCCATGGGGCAGTTCGGCCTTACCCAAACCGCCAAGCAGCTCGGCAAATTCATGGCGGTCGATTATCTGCTCGGCGGCTCCATTACTCCAGTAGGCGATTCCTACAGCCTCAACGCCAAACTCATTGAAATCGAAACCGCGGAAATTGAAGTGGCTAAATCGGTAACGTTCAAAGATTTGTCCAAGCTCCGCTGGGCTTGTTCAATCATCGTTAGCGCGATTTCCGACAGGCTTTACGGTTCCGGAACCGGAACCAGCAAGAAAGAGCTCTTCGGAATGAGCGATTCCCGTCAGTTCTTCGACGCCGCGCAATACGTTATAAACGCGGTTGAAAAAATCGGCTCCAATGTAACCGGCTCGGTTGACGAAGTCGATTTGAAAGCGAAAAAAATCTTCATCATCGTCAAGAACTCCCAGGGAATACGCCCCGGAATAAAACTTATTATCGAGGCGGACGGGTTTGAGGGAAAGGAAGTCGTAGGGACGCTTTACCTTATTAACCACCGTCAAGGCGGGCGAAGCGAAGCCGGTTATTTGCAGGCTCCTTCCAGTCTCGAAATGGGGCAGGCGTTTACAAGCGTCGGCTACAAAAACAAAATAGCCGTCGGCGTCTTCGAGGACGCGGAGGAAGAAAACGCCGAATTCGTCAAGCAGTTCAGCAAGACGCTTGTCGAGACGCTGGGCAACTCCAGTTCCATGGAATTTGCGTCTGGAACCGAATCAATCTCGTCGCAGGTTACGGCAGGCAACATGAAGGACAAGCTTAAGGAAATGTTCAAAAAGGGAGCCGACTTATTCGTAACCGGCCGCTTTGTAGGAAGCGCTGGGAGCCGCCGGTTGGAGCTTAAGGTTTACAACTGCTACGACGGTTCGGTCGTAAAGTCGGTAACTATTGAAACTAAACTTTAAAAGAAATTGCGCGACGTAAAAAAAAACATTAAAAGGCAGACGGCGAAAGTCTGCCTTTTTTAATTTGCGCGACAAGGATTTTGCCAATGAAACGAGTCGTTTTAACTCTTATTTTAGCCGCGTTCGCGGCGTTATCCGCTTTTTCCTGCTCGTCCTCGGACGACGCTTCCGGCGAGCCTAAATGCCGCAAGGCGACGGTTTCGCTGCCCGCTTATCCATACGCCGAGACCGATATGACGGAGGTTTCGCAGGAGTTCCTCGACGGTTTGGCGGCCGATTACGCCTGTTCTTTGCCGGAAGGGCAGGCTCCGGACGGAACGCGCTTTCTTTTAACTTACGCGCCGCTGCGGCTTTTCAACGAGCTGACGACCAACGGCCCCGTAAACATTAAAAAAACGCTGTGGGTATTGCACATAAGCGGTTATTTTGGCGGCGTTTGGCTGAAGGCGAGCCTCAACAAATTCAACGGCGGCGCCGACGGCGACGACGATTCGGGTATGGAAGGGATGGAGACGCCGGAAGACGGAGGGGTTACGGGAGCGGCGGCAATGGCCAAGGAAGCGGCGGACGCCGCGAACGCGGGCGGCGACGCGACTCTCGCTTACAACGACCAGAGCCTTTACGCTTTCGTATTTCCCGACTTCGGAATCGCGAGCGACTTCGGTTACAATAAAGGGTACATGATGCAAATCTACGAAGCGCCTCCCGCGGGACTTACCAATCCGCCGGGGTTCATCTCTTGCAACGGCATACTTTGGTGCGATTATAAAACGGTTCGCATGGACGGACTAATGGGACTGAAAGCGGTCTCGCTGGCGCTGGCCGGAACGGCGGAGCCGTACGCTTCCATCGGCGCGGACGTGTTGAAAAAACAGAACGCGAGCGAAAAAATGGGGCGTCAGGTTTGGGGCTCGTTTTTAAAATACGACGGCATGACGCAAGATTTCTACGTCGATTTGCTTGATATAAGCGCGGCTTTTTTAGAGGTCGTTCAAGCCGCCGGTCTTTACAGCGCCAAGGCAATCGCGGAAGGGGACGTTGAAAGCGGCAAGAAGGGAGCATACCTGCAAAGCGGCCTTATCATGTGGCTCAACGCGTACATGGGCTCGTTCACTTCAAGCCCGCCGCCGGACGCGCCGCTGCCGAAGATTATAATTTCGGAGTAAAATAGTATTGCTAAATTAATCGGTTTGTTGCGGGGTTCATAAAAAGCCGTCTCGTTATAGCTCATATTTACAGAGCGCGTAATTGGAAATTTTCTCGGCGTTCAACGTTTGAAATTGATAGACTTTCTTATTATTATTTCTTATAAATAAATTAGAAAAGAGGTTTGGAATGAAAAAAATTACGCTTTCAATTTTGATTCTTTTAATTTTGGCCTTCGCGTCTCTTCAAGCGGAGTCTTCCTCCACTTTCGACGCCGGCGTCTATTACGCGACTAAGAAACTTCTTCCATCCACGCCGATGAACGGCGCTAAGCAAATCGAGCTGTTCGCCGCGCAGAACGAATGGGAGGCTTTTCAAGTTATGATTCGCTCGATCGAGGCGCTTGAGGGAATTAACGCCGCTCTTTCCGATTTTGCAGACGGTAAGGGTAATATAATCGCGGCTTCCAACGCTAAGTTCTACAGAGAGCATTATTTGAACATCGTAGAGCCTTCCAACGGCGGCGTTACGAACCACGAACGCGCGGCCGGACTTTACCCCGACCCTCTGATTCCCTTCACAGACCCCTACAAAGAGGGAAACGTCCCCGTTGGCGCGCCGTTCAATCTTGCGGCGAATGAAACGGGCGCGATATTTATTGATATACGCGTTCCGACGGAAACGCCGCCGGGAAAATATACGGGCAAGCTTACCGTTACCGCGAGCGGCAAGGAGCCTGCGGTATTTGATATTATAATTAATGTATGGGAGTTTGCCGTTCCCAAAGAGCGAAATGTTGCAACGGCATTCGGATACGGCGGCGGAGCTCCCAGAGGATTTCACGGCGGCCCGGCCGGAGACCCGAAACCCGGCTACGACGAGATATGGAAACGCTACTTTCAATCCATGCACGAGCATCGCATAGATCCGCAGGACGCCGGCGATAAAATAGAATTCAAGTTCGACGCCGACGGCAAGCTGATACCGCCCGATTTTTCAAAGTTTGACGCGGCGGCTGCGCCTTTCGTTGACGGAACGATGTTTGACGACGGCGCCGGAATGGCCAGATTCAACGTCGATTATTTTCGTCCGGGCTCAGGGCAGGGGAGTATGACCGAAGAGCAGTGGGGAAACGCCGCGTCGGCGCTTGCAGATCATCTTGAGGCAAAAGGATGGATGAAGAAAGTTTATTTGTATTCCGTTGACGAGCCTTGGATGAACGGCGGCGACGCCGCCTTTAAGCAGATTGCGAAGGATGTGGATATTTTAGTAAAATACAATCCGCTATGGAAAAACAAACCATTGGTTACGGGGCCGTTTCAGGAGCAAATCGCGGGCAGGATGGGTATTTGGTGTCCGGTTACGCCTATGTACGAGAAGTGGTTCTACGATAACAAACCCGACCGCTCGGTTTATGCCGCGAGACTCGCGATGGGCGAAGAATTGTGGTTTTACGTCTGCAACGCTAACTTCCCGCCTTACGCGGGTTACGACATAGATACGGCTATCGGATACGAGCCGCGAATCGTTAAATGGGGAAGCTGGTACGAAGGCGCAACCGGCTTTTTATATTGGCGCATGAGTTACTGGGTGGACGACGACCCATGGAACGTATGGCGCAACGTAAAAGCGTTTACCTCAATAGGCGCGAGAAACGGCGACGGCTTTCTATTCTATCCCGGCGACCATGACGGAACGGCGGGCGGAAAAGGCTCTCCCGCCGGAATATCAATCGACGGGCCTATTGTTTCCTACCGCATGAAGCAGATACGCGACGGGCTTGAAGACTGGGAAATGTTCATAACGCTCGACAAACTAGGCGGACGCGATTACGCCAAGAAACAGGTTTCGAGAGCATATACGCAGTTCGGCAATTTTTTTATAGAAGATTGCGAAATAGAGAAGGATTACTGCCCCGACCGAGAGCCTTGGACTCTGGACGAAAACGTATTGCTTGACGCGCGGAAGAAGATAGCCGAAAAGATACTCTATCTAAAATATCCGACGAAATATCCCGACCCGGAAGCGCCTGCGGCGGACGGCGACGTTGATTCTGGCGACGATGAAATAGAAGCGGAAAACGAAGAGACGGCGAAAAAGACCGATTCTTCCGGCGGGTGCGGCGGCGCGGGAACTCCATTGACGGCGTTCGTAGTATTGGCGGCGATTTTGTCCTTACGCAACAGAAAGCGTTAAGCGTAATTTAAGGAAAACGCCGCGGTTAAGGCTCGCAAAGCAGCATTCTTCTGGGATGAAGCTCTACTGCGACCGTCGATTCGAGGCTGGACTCGATTGAGAAAATTCCTACGCAAGTCGTTTCGTCGGTATAGCAGGCGCATATGGGGTCTTCGCCGCGCAGCAGGTCGGTTCGCTGAATACGCCCCGGCGATATTGCTATCTTTGAGCCGTCCAGCGCTTTTTTATATTCGCATTTCAGAGCCATGAAGTAAGGTAGGCGCAGAATGCCGGGCGAAATGGGAACGACCGCTTCGTCCGCGGAAATTGTCTCCAAGTCCGCCAACGTCCTCAATTCTTTTTCGCGAAATCCGCCGCATTCGGTTCTTCTCAAACCGGTAAGGTAGGCTCCTACGCTTAGTTTGGCGCCTATGTCGGCGCACAGAGAGCGTATGTACGTTCCCGGCGAGCACCTAACCGCAAATGAAAAGTTTTTTCCATCGAAGCCGATAAGCTCTATTGAGTTTACGAATATTGCGCTCGCCGCAAGCTCGAATGTTTCTCCTTTGCGGGCAAGAGTATATGCGTTTTTGCCGTTTATTTTCTTTGCCGAATAAATCGGCGGAGTTTGCAACGACTCTCCGAGAAATGACGCCAGCGCCTCTTTGAGTTCGCTTTCGCTTACGCCCGGATTTTCTTTTACGACCGTTATTTCGCCCTCTGAGTCGCAGGTGTTGGATATTTCGCCAAGTCGGCCGTAAGCCGTATATACCTTTTCGCTTTCCATGAAGCAGGCGGAGAGTTTGCGCGCTTCCTCTACTAGAACTATCAGAGCGCCGGACGCCTTCGGATCCAATGTCCCGGCATGGCCTATCCTTTTAAAGCCGAATCTGCGCTTTATAACGCGCAAAGCGTCCGCGCTGGTGAAGTCAACCGGTTTGTCAATCGCGATAATTCCGCTTTTCATGCCGCTAAAGTAAAGCAAACCGGCGGCAATGGCAATAAAAAAGCGAATTCGTTTTTCCGAATTCGCTTTTAAATTTAATTTGATAATTTAGTAAAGTTAATTACATAGGCCGATGGTCTCAGAAGTCGCCGTGTAAGTTCCTTGTTCGACGTCCGCCATCGGCGCGTTTCTCATCATTAATTTATCGAATTTTGGGGGCAGGTAATTTGCATTGGCTTCCGGGACCGAGGCGCAGGATGCAGGCTCGGATGTTCCGTATGTGTATTCAGCCGGTTTTTTGCCAACGAATTTTTCGCCGCGGTTAATTTCAATCTTCCAGCCAAGCTCCTTTAGGCTTGTCGCAAAACGAGGAGTAGGGCCGGTAAGCAGAGGGTCGTCGTAAAAAATCAATTGAGATGCGTAGATGTCGCCCAACGCGTTTTTCGCCTCGGCGGTGCGGGTTTTCTTGACGTATTCCTCGTATAGAGGGACGCCCGCAGCGGCTAAAATGCCGACGATGACCACCGTAACCATCAACTCCAACAAAGAAAAGCCTTTTCTTTTCATTGGACGCCCCGTTTTTTGGTTTTAATATTTAGGTTACGCATATCTGCAATCCTGTATAAAAAACAACCCTTAATAATTAATAGCAATCGGCATACCAAAAAAAATACGCTGATCATCTCTTTAAAAATAAAAAAAGAGAAATTATTTAGTCTTTTTAGCGCGTTAAAAACTCGCAAGCGGAAAATTGCTGACAATTTTTGCTCTAAGCCTCATTTGCGCTGACAAAAAACGTCATAACTCCGCCCAAAAGAAACTTCTTACACGCTTACTTTCTCGATTTGAGAAAGCAAGGCATCCTTAAAGTTATAATTAAAAAATATTTCGTTGCCCATTAGAAAAGGGTAAAAAATATCTTGCTAAAACAAACAGTATGAGATAAATTTTATTTATATTTTTAGAAAGAGAATGTTATCGCTCCAAGGAGGTAAAAATGGAAAAACTTGATAAGAGCTATCAGTATTTCGTTGACGAGTCCAACCCTTGGTTTACCAAGGAGGCCGGGTGGCCTGAGGAAGTGCCCAAAAATATTTTATTTCCGAAGAAGACGCTCTCCGACATGCTTCGCGAATCGGCGCGCAAATGGCCGCGCGAAAAAATCATCTGCTTCCTCGACACCTTCGTTACATTCGAGGAACTAGACAGAATGGTTGATTGCTACGCGACCGGTCTGTATAATCTTGGCATTCGCAAAGGGGACGTAGTTGCGGCCATGCTGCCCAACAGCATTCAATACGTAGTAAACTACTACGCGTGCGGCCGCATTGGAGCCATCGTTACCGGCGTCAACCCCACTTACAAGCCCATGGAAGTTTTGCACCAGCTAAAAACGGTCAACGCCAAGGCGGTGGTAACTCTCGACGCGCTGTACGAAGGTCAAATCGCCCCGATTTTCAAAGACTCTCCAGCCAAAATTCTCATCACGACGAACATCGTTGATTTGAATAAGATGTTCTTCGTCAAGAAGATACTCGGCAAAAAGTTGGGCAAAATTCCGACCGGAGCTGTTCCCGCGGATTCTATTAAGTTTTCCGATTTGGTTAAGACTAAGCCGAACCTTCCTAAAATCGAAGTAAGCGCGGACGATATAGCCGTTTACCTGATGACGGGCGGAACGACCGGAACCCCGAAAGCCGCCGTGCTTACGCATTTCAACTGCGTTTCCAACGCGCTGCAATCGAAGGCGTGGCTTTATAAAATCGCGGTCGGAGCCTGCGTTATCGGCGTAATTCCTCTGTTCCATTCATTTGCCATGACTTGCGTTATGAACGTGGCGATAGCCGCCGGAGCGTGGATGCTTCTTTTCCCGCGCCCGCCCAAGAACGAGGAGTTGATTGAAACCGTGATGAAATACTGCCCCGACGAAAGGACGATGTACGTAGGCGCGGAAGTTCTCTTCCAACGCTTGGCCGAGCATCCGGGCATCGAGTCCAGCGGCATCAATAAAAAGCTGGCTCTGTGCGTTTCCGGCGCAGGGCCGCTGCACCGCCACGTTCAGGAGGCGTTTGAGCGCAAAACAAACGGCAGACTGGTCGAAGGTTACGGCCTTACCGAGGCGACGCCGGTCGTCTCCGCCAGCCCCTTCTGGGGAAACCGCGTAATCGGCTCCATCGGCCTTCCCTTCCCCGGAACCGAGTGGAAGATTTTCGACAGCGGACAGTTCGGCAAAGAGAAAGAGCGAGTCCCCGAAGGCGAGACGCCGAGCCTTGAGAAGCATATCGGCGAGTTGTGCGTTGCCGGCCCGCAAGTGATGCAGGGTTATCTCAACCGCAAGGAAGAAACCGACGAGACCATAATGGAGTGGAACGGAAAGAAGTGGCTCCTTACCGGCGACATCGGCTATATGGACATGAACGGCAGGGTTTACCTCAACGACCGCAAGAAGCAGCTGATTAAGTTCAAGGGTTACTCCGTCTTTCCGAAGGAGGTCGAGGAGCTGATGGCTCAGCATGAAGCCGTTGCCGAGTGCGCCGTGGCCGGTTTGCCCGACAAAGAGACGGGAGAGAAGATTAAGGCGTGGGTGGTAATCAAGCCGGAATTCAAAGGAAAGATTACAGAGGCTCAGCTTATGGAATGGGCGAAGACCAACCTTACGCACTACAAGGTGCCGGGATACATCGAGTTTATCGAGGAAGTTCCGAAAAACCTTATAGGCAAGGTGCAGCGCCGCCAGCTTCAGGAAGCCGACCCGATATTCAAGGCTTACCACGGCAAATAGCCTAACGACCAACGCAAAAAGAAACCCTCCTTACGGAGGGTTTTTTTATATGTATTACTTCGTTCGCAGTTTGGATCCTTGTCTTGCCGCCTCCGCCAACTCCCGCGTCGCGGCGGCAATATCCTCCGCCATTGTAATCGCCGTTACTACCGCAACGCCGTCCGCGCCCGCCGCTACTATTTGCGCCGCGTTGCCCGCTTTAATGCCGCCGATGGCGACGACGGGAACGGTTACCGCCTTCGCTATCGCCGTTACTCCCTCCAACCCGAGCCAGCGCGATATGTCCGTCTTAGTGTCGGTATAAAACACGCCGCTGACCGCGACGTAATCCGCGCCCGCGTCTTCCGCTTCCTTGGCCTGCGCCGCGTCGCTCGCGGATACTCCGATTATACAGTCGCGTCCTAGCGTCTCGCGCGCTTTTGCGAGCGGCATGTCGCTCTGCCCCAAGTGTATTCCATCCGCGCCTATCGCTTTGACTAGATGAACGCGGTCGTTGAGCAGCAGCGGTACGTCGTATTTACGCGCGATTGCGGCGAGCTCGCGCCCTCGCGCCGTATAAGTTTCGTCGTCGCAGTCCTTGTCGCGGTACTGAACTAACGTAACGCCAGCCTTGCACGCCGCTTCGACAATCTCGGCCTCGCTGCGGCCAAGCGTAAGTTTAGGGTCGGTAACAAGGTATAGGCTTACGTTAGGCCTTTTAGCGCAGCCGCTCACAGCCGCCTCGTTTTTAGGTTCGCCGCAATTTCTTCAAACGTCGCGTTGTACAATTTATCGCGCAGAGCTATTTCAAACGAGCCCGGCCCTGCGGCTCCTTGCGCCGCCAGTTCGCCGCAAAGGGCGAAGTATGCAAGCGCGTTTGCAGCCGCGGCCGCCGCGTTCTTTTCAACCGCGAGAAAACAGCCGGTCGTTGCCGTAACGGAGCAGCCGGTTCCGGTTACGCTCCCCATAAGGGGATGGCCGTTTTCGCAGGCGAAACAGTCGGTTCCGTCCGAAATATAATCGGTCGCGCCCGTTATGGCTACAACCGAACCGATTCTGCGGGCTATTTCGCGGGCGACGTCGGCTTTTTCCATCGAGCCGTTTTCAAGCGAATCAACGCCGCGGATTTTCGCCGCCATTCCGGAGCAAGCCATCGCCTCGGCCATGTTGGCGCGCAGAACGGAAATTTTGACCTTGTCCATAATGCGCTTTACGGCTTCGGTGCGCATGCGCGTGGCGCCGGCGCCGACCGGATCCAGCGCGACCGGAGTTCCGACCTCGTTCGCTTTTTTCCCGGCAATAATCATCGCTTCTATAAGCTCGTTGTAAAGCGTGCCGATATTCAATACCAGCGCGCCCGCGAACGAAGCCATTTCCGCGACTTCTTCCGGCGCGTGCGCCATTACCGGCGAGGCGCCGACGCAGAGGATGACGTTTGCCGTTTCGTTCATAACGACGAAATTTGTAATGTTGTGTATCAAAGGTCTTTTCTCTCGAATGAGTTCGAGGTTTCCCCAAATTTGTTTCGCGGTAATATCCATCGTTTCCTCCTTGCGTCGTAAGGCCGGCATGATTTTATCCTAGCCGCGGTTAGCGCCCATTCCTACGCCGGCATTGTCCGGATCAGGTTCCAAGGGTTTTTCTCAGACCTTTTTAAAGGCCACCCCTTGGGCTATGCGACGACCTAAAAGTTAACCTAAACTAATCCGCTCGTCAAGCGCGCCTTAAAAGCAAAAAAAAGGCCGGAATATTTCCGGCCTTTTGATTTAAAGGTTTATTGCACGGGGCCGGAGTCTCCGTCCCCTTCCGGCGGATCTACGCAGAATCCGTCGTCGGAACAGTCCTTGGGCGAAACGCATCCGTAGCTTACGCTGCCTATCTTGTAGCATTCCGATTGACAGACGCCGCAACCGGGCGCGGGGCTGCAATGGTGATAGGTCAGACCGTATAGCGAACTGCAGTCGCTAGTCTGCAAGCATCCGTAACGTACGCCGTAGCAATCGCTGGAGTAAACGCAGACGTTGTTAGTGCAGGCGACCTGCGCGTTTAAAGTGCAGCTCGTGTTGTCGCAGACGCCGGGGTTGACTTGGCAGACTCCGCTTATCAGCGAGTACATCGTGTAGGAAGTCGCCGTCTCCGTCGTATTTACCGCCTGACACTCGCAGCCGTTGGAGCTCTTTATGACGTGCGGCAGTCCGTTGAGCATGCAGTCGCTTACAGAAGAGCAGCTTTGCTTGAGGTGCGGCTCCGGTCCGCAGTACGTATCGACTTCTTCTTCTTCCTCTTCGTCGTATTCTATGGCGACGCACTTGCCGCGGTTAGTGCATTCGTAGCCGTCCTGGCACGGGCC
Source organism: uncultured Myxococcales bacterium (assembly GCA_964400725.1). GTDB lineage: Bacteria > Myxococcota_A > SURF-8 > SURF-8 > CAYNVS01 > CAYNVS01. The sequence continues at coordinate 2,866 of CAYNVS010000010.1, read as the reverse complement.
GAGAACGGGACCGCAATCGGAGGCGCAAACGCCCGCAGTGGAGCAGTAGTAGTATGACGGGCAGTTGGCGTCGATGGAGCAGTAGATTACCTCTTCCTCCGTCTCGATTTCGCTTAGGTCTCCGTCAGAGTCGAAGTAGCATCTGCCGTGGGATGGATCGCAATAGTAGCCGGATGGGCAGTCGGACGAGCTGGAGCAGCCTACGACGCACGTCTTGGAAGAGTCGTCGCAGTAGCGTCCCCAGCCGCACTCCGCGTCGCTAACGCAGGTCGTCGTATCCTGAACGCATCTTCCTCTTTCTTCGTCGCAGTGATAGCCGCTGGAGCACTGCGAGTCGTTCGCGCACTCGAAGACGCACATATGGTTGTAGCAGTAGTAGCCGTAACCGCAGTCGGTATCATAGACGCAGCCCGTTTCTTCCTCTTCCGATTCTATCCATTCGCAGCGCCCGCGGTTGGTGTTGCAGTATTTGCCGGTCGGGCATGCAATAAACGCGTCGCAATCGTAATCGCAGACGTAGTTCTTGCAGTAAGTTCCAATCGGGCACTGAGAGTCGTTGACGCACTGCGGTTCTTCCTCTACGTCGCTTAATTCCTCGTCAAGCTCCGGGCTCATTACGCATTTTCCGCGTTCAATCTGGCAGTAGTAGCCGCTTGGGCACTGGTTGTCGCTTGTGCAGTCGTAGGTGCAGTAATGACCGGTCGGGTGGCAGTACCATCCGGGGTTGCACGAGTCGTCGTTGGCGCAGTAGGAGTCTATTTCCGGTTCCGGTTCTTCTTCCTCTTCGAGTTCTTCCTCCTCTTCTTCTTCGTATTCTTCTTCGTACTCCTCGTCCATTTCGGCGTCGTACTCGGGTTCAAGCTCTTCGTCGTATTCGGGTATTACGCACCTGCCGTGCGCGCCGCATACGTAGCCGGGATTGCATCCGGCGTCGGAAGTGCAGCCGAGCAGACAACGTTCAAACATGCAATAGTATGGGCCGGGGCAGTCGTTGTCCGTCGAGCAGGAAGTCGGAAGCTCGAATTCTTCAGCTTCGATTTCGATTTCGGCCTCGGTTTCAATCTCCGTCTCCGCGTCAATGTCGCCGTCGATTGAAGAGACGTCGAGGCAGCAGCGGAAGCCTATGTCCTCGTAGGCCTTGCTTCCGTCGCAGTAGCTTGAAGACTGGCACGAAAGAGCGGATAAATCGGTCGAGGCGTAGCTTCCTCCCATGCAGGCGTGATATGTCGCGGGGCCGTTTTGCGTAAAGTTCCATTCTCGCACGTTTCCGGAGAAATCGTATCCGCCCCACGAGTTGGTGCATCCGGCCGCCTCGCCCGCCGTGTGCGCCGTATCCGAGCCGGCCTGATAGCCGGGAATGGCGTCGTAGGCGTTATCCACGCATTTGCCCGGCGAGTAAACGGAGCCGTAAGGATAAAGACTGCCGTCGGCCGTTCCGCACGATTCTTTCCATTCGTAAATGGAGCAAAGACGTTTGCCGACGTTTTCGCAGGCCTTTTTAGCTTGATACCAAGTAATAAATCGGCTGGGAATCAGTCCGGGCAGCGAGCATGCGTAAACCGGCGTCGTTTGGACTCCTCCGCCGTCTCCTACGTTGTCGGGGAATCCAGCGGGATAATCGTCAGTGGCGGCTCCGTAGTTTGTTCCGGAGCAGCCCGCCGTTGCGAAGACCGACGCTTCCCATCTGTCTACGCAGGTATTGAACGACGAGGCTAAAAGCATTTCGGCGCGTCCGGGGCATGCGTTTGAGGTCGGCGCGCAAACGCCGTCCACGCAGGCTCCGTTGGATTGATCTGGCAGCTTGCAGATTGTTCCGTTAGCCGCGGCCTGCGAAGCGCACTTGCGGTTTATTTCGTCGCAATAATACGATACGCATTCCGTATTGATTCCGCAGACTTTAGGCGTTCCGAGGCATACGCCGCCGACGCATTTGTCGGAGTCGGCGCAGAATTTGCCGTCGTCGCACGACGCGGAGTTGTTTGTTGTTACGCATCCCAATACAGGGTCGCAAGTTTCGTCGGTGCAAACGTTGCCGTCGTCTGGACATATTTTTTGCGCGCCGACGCACAGTCCTTTGTCGCACTTATCGTTGACGGTGCAGGCGTTGTAGTCGTCGCATGCCAAACCGCTTATCGGGTCGTGTTCGCACGAGCCCGAAGAGCTGTCGCACCAATCGCTGGTGCAAATGTTGTTATCGGCGCACGGTTTTGCGGTTCCGAGACATGCGCCGTTTTGGCAGACGTCGTTTATCGTGCAGGGGTTATGGTCGTCGCACGTTCCGCTAATGGGCTGATAAACGCATCCGGCCTGCGGGTCGCAATAATGAGAAGTGCAGGGGTTGCCGTCGTCGCAGTCTATTGCTGAACCTTTGCAAGAGCCGTCGGTCTGACATACGTCGCCGGATGTGCAGGCGTTGCGGTCGTTGCATGTTCCGGTTCTCGGAGCGTAAATACACCCGACTTTCGGGTCGCAGTAGTCGATGGTGCACTCCTTAGAGTCGTCGCACGTCTGCGCGTCCCCTTTGCACACTCCTTCCTGACAGCGGTCGTTGTTCGTGCATTTATTGGAGTCGTCGCACGTTCCTTCAAAGTTCACGTGCCTGCACCCTAGCTCGTTGTCGCAGAAATCCTGAGTGCAGGGGTTGCCGTCGTCGCAGTTTACCGCCGAACCCGCTTTGCATTCGCCTTCAGAGCAGTAATCGCCGACAGAGCATTTGCCGCCCAGGCTGCAAGGCCTAGAATTATTGGAATATTTACATCCCGACGCGGAGTCGCAGTACTCGTCGGTGCAGGGGTTGCCGTCGTCGCACGCTATAGGCGTTCCAACGCAAAGGCCGGACTGGCACTTTTTGTTCGTAGAGCAAAGG
>CAYNVS010000009.1:0-106262 GCA_964400725.1 uncultured Myxococcales bacterium | reverse complement strand
ATCCATCGGCGGCATCTTGCATCCTCCCGCGTCGGCCTTCGGCATTACCGAAACAACCGCTACGCGCAGCCCTCTATCGCGGTATTTTTCTTTTAACATTTCCCATACGGCAATGTTTTTAGGGTCGTTGCACGCCTCGCACCACGTGGCATAAAAGTCTATCGCGAGCAGCTTTACCCCCGGTTCCGACAGCCACGATTTCACGTCCATCTTGCGCTCGGCAACATTGCCGACGCTTAGCGGAAGAGCCGCTATGACCAAAAGTATAATTGCGAAAATGAGTTTTTTCATTTTGTCTGCAACTCCTGTGAAGATTGATTAGGCAATCAAATTATATCCTTTACGAGCAGTATGGCAAGGCGACTTTTTTCGCGCCTATGACAATTCCATGACGGACATGACAAACCCATGACGCAAAGTAAATTTTCGTCGTTATAATTAAAATCATCGGGCGGAGAAAGCCCGCTTGAAAAGGCGAAAGGAGATTTGAAAATGAATTCGATGGAACGATTTGAAAACGCCGCGAGAGGGCTGCCGGTTGACAGGCCGCCCGTATGGATGATGCGTCAAGCGGGCCGCACGCTGCCGGAATACCGCGAACTGCGCGAGAGGCATACTTTTTGGGAGCTCTGCAAAACGCCGGAACTGGCCGCAGATGTTACCTTGCAGCCATTGCGGCGTTTTCCCATCGACGCGGCGATTATTTTCAGCGATATTTTGGTCGTGCCGCGAGCCATGGGTCAGGATGTAAAATTCTCGCCTAAAATCAGCCTTTCTCCCGCGGTCGAGAGTTTATCCGACCTTTCCAACCTTCAGTCGCCGGACGTCTGCAAGGAACTAGGCTTCGTCGCGAGAGCTTTGCGAATAGTTATTAATGAATTAGGCGGCGAGAAGCCGGTTCTGGGTTTTTCCGGCGCGCCCTACACTATCGCGACGTACATGGTCGAGGGCGGGAGTTCGAAGCATTTCGAGAAAATCAAGGCGATGGCTCACAAAGACCCGGCGCTGCTTGATAAGCTGCTTGAAAAAATCGGCGACGTTGTGGCGGAGTACCTTGCAATGCAAATCGAGGCGGGCGTTTCGGCCGTGCAGCTTTTCGACACTTGGGCGAACGAATTGTCGCCCGACGATTACGAGCGTTTCGCGCTCGTTCCCGCGGCGAAGGTAGTCTCGAAGCTTGCGAAAAAGGGAGTTCCGGTAATTTATTACATGAACGGCGTTTCGGCGCACTTGGAAGCTTCCAAGCAAATCGGAGCCTCGGTTGTAGGCGTCGATTGGCGCGTTAGCCTGCGTTCGGTGCGCGAGCGTCTGGGCGAGAAGACGATAGTGCAGGGCAACCTCGACCCGGCCGCGCTGTTTGCTCCCCCCGATAAAATTAAGGAAATGACTCGCAATATGATAGCTCAGACCGGCGGGACGGGTCATATCGTAAATCTGGGGCACGGCGTTCTGCCCGATACTCCGCTTGAAGGAATCGCCGCGTTCATAGACGCCGCGGCGAATTGGAACGGAGGAAATAATGCCTGACGATAATCGCGGTCAATCGCTATCCCCGCGCTCCGTTCCCCGTTCTCTGCTTGATAAATACGCGGCGAACGGCCCGCGTTATACAAGCTATCCTACGGCTCCGCAGTTCAAAACTGAATTCGACAAGAGCGAAATCGAGAGGTTGTGGGCGGAAACAAACGCGAGCGGCGGCGGTTTGTCGCTTTATTTGCACGTTCCGTTTTGTAAAAAGCGCTGCCTGTATTGCGGATGCTATACGGAAATCGGGCATAAGCGCGAGGCGACCGACGTTTACGTCGAGGCTCTTCTGGCAGAGGCGAAGCGTTTGACTTCGATAATTTCCCCGTCTCGCCCGGTCATGCAGCTTGCGCTTGGCGGCGGAACTCCGACGTTTCTTTCGAAAGAGCGTATGGCGTCGCTGGTCGGCGGTTTGCGGGAAATTTACGATTTTCCTATATCGGGCGAGCGTTCGATTGAAATCGATCCGATGTCCGTTGACGAGGAGTACCTCGATTTGCTGCTGGAACTCGGCTTCAACCGAATGAGTTTTGGTTTGCAGGATTTGAACCCGGAAGTTCAGAAAGCGGTCGGGCGAGTTCAGAGCGAGGAGCATATACGCGGTCTATTGGCGCATTTACGAGGGCGCGGCTTTAACGCGATAAACCTCGACCTTATTTACGGTCTGCCGCTTCAAACTGAAAAATCGTTTGTAGAGACGGCTGAGAAAATAGCCGAAATGCGCCCCTCGCGCGTCGCGCTCTTCGGATACGCGCACGTTCCGTGGGTCAGCCCGCACCAAAAGGCGCTTGAGAAATATCCCATTCCGACCGCCGAAGAGCGGATGCGGCTTTTCGGTCTCGGTTTCGAGACTTTGCTGGCGGCCGGTTACAGGCACGTCGGGATGGATCACTTCGCGCTGCCTGAAGACGAGTTGATTGCGGCGCTGGACAACCGCGCTCTGACGCGCAATTTCATGGGCTACACAACGCGTCGCGGCCTTGACCTAATCGGTCTGGGAGCGTCCAGCATAAGCGGGGTCGGGCGCACGTACGCTCAGAACGTCAAGGACTCGGCGGCTTATGCGGAGAGCGCGGGAGCCGGAGTATGGACGAAGGCTCTCGTTCTTTCCGACGAAGACGTTTTGCGCAGGGAGATTATCGTCGACTTGTTATGCAACTTCCGTTTCGACAAAAAAAACGTTTCCGAGCGTTTCGGAATAGACTTCGACGAGCGCTTTGCGGCTGAGCTTGAGGCTTTGAAGCCGATGGCCGACGACGGACTGGTTGAGTTTGGCGCGGATTTTGTCGGAACTACGCCGCTCGGAAGATTTTTTATACGAAACGTCTGCATGGTCTTCGATAAGTATCTAGCCGAAGGAAAAAATTTGTATTCTCGCACCGTGTAATCGGAGGCGCAAATGAACGACGGACGCCGCTGCGCGCTGTTAATCAACATGGGAGGCCCTTCCAGCCTCGGCGAAGTCGAAGGCTACATACGCAGTCTTCTATCGGATCCGGATATGGTAAGTCTGCCAGGCGGGTTTCTTTATCAAAATTTGTTCGCGAAAATAGTCTCGTCGAGGAGAGCGCCAAAAGTCAAAGCTAGGTACGAGCTGATCGGCGGCAGATCGCCGATACTTGAGGAGACTTTGAGGATAGCGGCCAAGACAGAAGAATTATCGGAGATTCCGGTTTTTGTCGCCATGCGTTATACCGCTCCATCCATACCTTTCGCGCTTGAGAAAATCGCGTCGCGAGGATTTTCGGAAGCCGCGGTCGTTCCGTTGTTTCCGCAATACTCCTTCTCTACGACGCTTTCCATCGAAAAGGAGCTCGAACGGGCAAACGTCTATTCTACTAGGCTGCGCGTGGTTAAAAGTCATTTCGACAATCCTCGCTACGTTGAGGCGATGACGGCGAACCTGCTTTATGCGATGAGGGGCGAAGACAAAGAGTCGGGCGGCTCTCGCGTGTTGTTTACTGCGCACAGCGTTCCCGTTTCTTACGCCAAAAAAGGCGATCCGTACATATCGCAGATTGAGCGCTCGGCGCAATTAATAGCCGAAGAAGCCGGGCTGGGCGATGAATGGTCGCTTGCTTACCAAAGTCAAGTCGGCCCCGTTAAGTGGCACGGCCCGACTCTTGAGGAAGAACTTGAAAGGCTCGTTGCGGGCGGCGTTAAAAGGCTGGTCGTTCAACCTTTGAGTTTCGCGACCGAATGCTTGGAAACGCTTTACGATCTCGACGTAATTTTTAAGGAACGGTGCGCGAGGGCAGGAATTGAAAGTTTCGTCCGCGTTCCGGCTTTAGCCGGCGGAGAGCTTTACGCTCAGGCCATTTTGGAGCTTGCACTAAACGATGATTGAGAAGGATAAAAACATGTACGACGCGATTATAATAGGCGGCGGAATTTCTGGATTGACGGCGGCTCGCGCTTTGAAGGCGCGGGGCGCGGATATAACGCTTCTTGAGAGCAAGCCTTTCGTCGGCGGCAACGTAAGGACGATTTACGAGGGCGGCTTCGCCATGGAGGCGGGGCCGAACAGCTTCATGGGCTCCGCAGATTCGATGTGGAGGCTTGTCTCCGATCTCGGCATGGAGAGCGAAGTCGAGAAAGCCGGATCCGCTTCGGACTCCCGCTATATCTTCCGCGACGGCCGCCTTATGGAAATGCCCATGAGTCTTTCGTCTTTTATCTTTTCGCCTCTTTTAAGCCTCCGCGCCAAGCTGCGGCTAATGCTTGAGCCTTTGATTCCCAACGGCGCTAAGGACGACGAGAGCGCGCACAGTTTTTTCGTCCGGCGATTCGGCGAGGAGGCCGCGACCTTTTTAATGGGGCCGTTCGTTTCGGGAGTTTACGCCGGAGACCCGCATCAATTGGGCGCGCGCGCGGCGTTCCGCAAATTTTGGACGTGGGAGCGAGAATCCGGTTCGATGATAATAGGCGCAATCAAGTACATGCGCGCGAAACGCAGGCGTCTCGCGGCGCTTGGACTTGAGCCCAAAAGCGGCCTATACAGCTTTAAAGGCGGGCTTGGACGAATCGCGCAAAAGCTGGCTTCGGAGCTCGAAGGCCGGATCTCGCTTAACGCCGAAACTATAAGCGCGTCGAGAATAAACGGCGGCTATTCCGTTAAAACCAAAGACGCGGAATACCGAGCGACGTCGCTCATTATCGCGGCTCCGCCCAAAGCCGCGAGCTCGCTGTTGGCCGGCATAGCGCCTAATGCCCGCGCTCCTTTGGACGCAATACCAATGTCGCCGGTTGCGCTCGTTCACTGGACGCGCGAAAGAGAAGGGGAAGAGCTTCCCGACGGCTTCGGTTTTCTCGTTCCCCGAATGTACAAGCTGCGGACGCTCGGAACGATTTTTTCTTCGCGGCTTTTCAGCGGGCGCGCGCCGGACGGAGAACGGCTGTTCAGCTCGTTTTACGGCGGAACTCTCGATCCAAGTTTCGGCGCGATGAGCGATTTGCAAATAGCCGACGCGCTGTCGGCGGAACACAGAATTATTTTTCGCAGACCGGACTTGAAGCTTAAGCCGCTTAAAATAATGCGTTACGAAAGCGCAATACCGCAGCTAACGCCGGATCATCCGGAAAGGATGGAGCTGGTCGACGCGGAGCTTAAAAATTCTCCGGGACTTTATCTCGCGGGCAATTACCTCGCAGGCGTCGGAATAGACCAAGCGGCGCAGAGCGGATACGATGCCGCCGAGAAGGCCTCCGCGTTTCTTTCTGGCGGGCGCGTTGAAAACGCCGAAGGAGAAATTAAAGATGGAATCGCGTAAGCAGTTTGAAATTCCGCTTGCGGCGGTGGGGTGCGACTTTCGCATAGCGAGCTCTACGGAGCGGGAGGCTCTAGCGAGCGCCGCGGAAGACAGGCGAAAATTGTTCGATTCGATTCTCTCAATCGATCCGTCGGCCGGATTCGTCTCGCTGGAAACTTGCAACCGAGTCGAATGGATAGTGTCCGCCTCAAATCCGCAATGGATGGCCGAGCTTTTAAGCGCGGCCATGGCCGACAAGCTTCGAGGAAAATCATCGCGTTCGGCGGCGCAGAACAAGCCTTACGTTTACGCGGGCGAGGAGGCGGCGAGACACGTTTTCAGAGTGGTCGCGGGGCTTGAATCTCTCGCCGTAGGCGAGGCGCAGATCGCCGGGCAATTCAACCGCGCCTTGATTCAAAGCCGCGAAGAGAACGCCGCGTCGGAAATTTTAAACGGTTTGGGCGTATCGGCCGGACGCGTGGCGAAGGCCGGATACAGAGTCGGCTTTCGCTCTAATTCGTCGAGAGGCATTCACGGGCTCGCCGCCGCGAGGCTCTTAAAAATGCTCGGAGAAAACGCGAGGCGCGCCAAAATAGCGGTCGCGGGAATGGGTTCCATAGGCCGCAAAACGGCCGCAATGATAAATCAGACGATAGGATGCGAGACGGTTCTCTTCAACAGAACAATTGACGAAACCCACGCCGCGGCATGGAAAAGCATTTCGAGACTGCGAGAAGAGTCAGTCTATTTCGACGCTCTGGTTCTGGCGACGGGTTCCCGCTCGCCCATATTCGGAGCCGACTCGATAGATTTCGAGGGGCGAGGCAAGAGGCTGATAATTATAGATTTGGGCATTCCCAGACAGGCCGCGCCCGGATTGAGGACGCGCGAAGAGGTCGATTACGTGGAGATAGACGATTTGCTTGAAACTAACGCCGACCCGGAAACGCTTCGCCGTTCCGCCAAAATGGAGGAAAAAATCGAGTCGGAGCTCGCGAGGTTCAAGCGGTTTTGCATGGAGCGCGGCATGGTTTCGCTGCTTGAGACGGCGCACACGCAGCGGCGCGACTTTATACGCAACCTCATCCCAAGCCTTGTCGAAAGCGATTTGCCGGAGCTTGACGAGCAAACGAAAAGACGCGTGGAAGCGGTAATGCAAAGGCTGGTGCGCGATTACTCGAACAATATTTTCGCGTCCATACACGGAGCGCTGGAAGAATACAGGAGCGTAAAATGAACGAACTGCGGCGTAAATTAATCGTCGGGTCGCGCGGCAGCAGGCTCGCGCTTTGGCAGGCGGAAAAAGTTATAAGGCTTCTTACAGTCGATTCCGAAATAAAAATAATAAAAACTTCCGGCGACAAATTTCTCGACGTTCCGCTTCAAGGAAGCCTTGAAAAAGGCTTTTTTACAAAGGAAATTGAGGACGAGCTTCTTGCCGGAACGATAGACGCGGCGGTGCATTCGCTAAAAGACCTGCCGACCGAACAGCCCGAAGGTTTAGAAATCGCGGCCTATTTGAAGCGCGACGCCGTTTGCGACGTTTTAATCGCGTCCCCTTTTTGGGTTGACGAGGCCGGCGTTTTCCCGCTGAAGAAGGGCTGCGAGGTCGGCGCGACGTCGCTTAGACGGCGGGCTTTGTTAAAAACTTTCGCGCCGCGCGCAAACGCTAAAACTCTGCGCGGCAACGTGCCGACGAGAATAGAAAAGCTGCGAAGCGGCGAATACGGAGCGATAATTCTTTCCAGCGCCGGAATAAGGCGTCTTTCGCTTGATTTAAGAGGGCTTGCGGTTTTCGAGCTGGACCCGGAAATATGGATTCCCGCGCCGGGACAGGGAGTTGTGGCCGTTGAAACCGCCTCTAGAAACGAGGCCGCGAAGCGCGAGTTGGAGCGGCTTGACGACCAGCCTACAAGGCTTGCCGCGGAAGCGGAGCGGCGGATTCTGAAAAACTTCGGCGGCGGCTGCCATAGCGCTTTCGCCTCTTACGCGAAAGACTGCGGCGGTATTTTTAAAGCGTTCATAGGTTTGGAGCTGGGCGGAGAATGGCTTAACGCCGAGACGCAAGGCTCTTTGGAAAGAATTATGGAATTCGGCCCGGCGATGACGGGCTCTTTCAAACCGCTCGTTTACGAAGGCGCGAAAATATGGACTCGGATTTCCTAGTCGTTCTCACCCGCGAAAGCTCCGACAACGAGCGGCTCGCGAAAATGTGCTCGGACGCCGGCTTGCGGGTTCTCGATTATCCGTGCGTCGCGGCTAGAGCGCTGCCTTGTCCGCCGGACGCGGTAATAGACGGAACGCCGCTTAGAGAGTTTAAAGCCGTAGCGTTCGCAAGCAAGCGCGGAGCTGACGGAATGAAGGCCGCCGCCGGCGTTCTGCGAGAGAGCCGTCCGTTCATCGGAAGCGTGGGCGAGGCGACGAGCGCGAGAATAAAAGAAATTCTGGGGCTTGAAGCCGATTTGACGGCGGAGCCGAGCGTAGGCGAAGCGCTGGCAAAAGCCATGATGAAGGCGCTTCCGAAGGATGCGCGGGTTTTATACGTCCGCGGAAACAAGACGGAAGGGGGGTTTGCGCGGATTATGCAAGAGGCGGGACGCAGGCTGTCCGAAATTATCGTTTACGAAATTTACGCGCCCGAATTGAAGCCGATCGCCGACGCCGCGCCTAAAATAGTAGTAGTTGCAAGCCCTTCGGCCGCAGCCGGCTATTTTAACGCAAACGCCGCCGCCGCGTTAGACCGCTTCGCCGCGATAGGCTCCACCACCGCCGGCGCGCTGAAAAAGATGGGAGCCGAATTTATAGTCGAGGCGGAAAAGCCCGACGACGATTGTTTGTTTGAAGCGATTAAAAAAGCGATTAAATAACAAGGAGAAAAAATATGACCCAATACGCAAAATCGAAGGAACTTTTTGAAAAAGCAAAAACGCTCATTCCGGGAGGAGTCAACAGCCCGGTGCGCGCGTTCGGTCAGGTTGGGGGTTCTCCGATTTTTATCAAAAGGGCGCAAGGCTCTCGCGTCGCCGACGCGGACGGAAACGAATACGTCGATTTTTGCATGTCTTGGGGGCCTCTGATTCTCGGCCATTCTAGGCCGGAAGTCGTCGAGGCGGTCGAAGAAGCGGCTAAGGACGGCTTAAGCTACGGCGCGTGCCACGAAAAAGAGATCGAACTTGCGGAGCTGATTTTATCGGCTTTTCCGGCGTTCGACAAAATCCGCATGGTAAGCAGCGGAACCGAGGCGGTGATGACGGCGCTGCGGCTTGCGCGCGGCTTTACCGGGCGAGACTTCGTATTGAAATTCGAGGGCGGCTACCACGGCCACTACGACGGCATGCTTGTGAAAGCCGGTTCCGGACTTGCAACCTGCGCGATAGCGAGCTCTAAAGGAGTTCCTAAAGACGTCGCGGCGACGACGATCGTAGCTCCGTTGGACGACGAAGAGGCGGTAAGAGATATTTTTGAAAAACGCGGCGGCGAAATCGCGGCGGTTATTATCGAGCCGGCTCCGGCCAATAACGGACTTCTTTTGCAGAGAACGGAATTTCTGCAGACTCTGCGCGAGCTGACGCGCAAAAGCGGTTCGCTGCTTATTTTCGACGAGGTGATTACGGGCTTCAGGCTCCGCTTCGGCGGTTACGGCGAGAGCCTCGGAATAACGCCGGACGTCGTAACGCTCGGCAAAATAATAGGCGGAGGAATGCCTGTGGGCGCGCTGCTGGGGAGCGCTGAAATCATGGACAAACTATCTCCGGTCGGCGCGGTTTATCAGGCCGGAACCCTGAGCGGCAATCCGGTTTCGCTGGCCGCCGGAATAGCCGCGCTGAAAATATTAAAAAAAGAAAATCCTTATCCGCGAATCGAAAAAACGGCGGCGGCGTTCGAGGCGAGGCTTGCGGCCTGCGGGCTCGCAAAGGCGCGCGCGATTCGTCTGGGCGGCGTTATATGGCCATATTTCGACGAGGGCGAGGCTCCGCGCCGCGCCGATAAGATCTCGCCTCTTGCCATGAAACGGTTCGCGGATATATATTGGAAAATGTTGGGAAAAGGCTATTACCTGCCTCCTTCGTCGTACGAGGTTATGTTTATAAGCGACGCGCATTCCGAAGAAGACGCCGAAGGACTGGCGGCGGCCTTCGCGGAGAGCCTAGCGCAGACGGAATGAATCGCCGGCGGAACGAAATGACTGCAGCGGAATTAACCGCGAAAATTTTTGCGGGGCTTAAAAGAAGGGCGTATCATCTGCTATTCGCGCTGACGATAATATCGCTCGCTACGCTGGTCGCATGGTGGTCGGTCTTCATACGCTCGTCCATCGCCCAGCAGAGGGACGAAAAATACGAAACGCTTAACGCTAATTTGCGCGCCTTTGCGCTTAGCGCCGGGCACAACGCCGATAGAGACCCGTTGCAGCTCGACGCTCCCGAAGGCGTCGAGGCGGTCTTCTGTCTTCAAATTTCGCCCGCGGACAAATTCGTTCAACTCGCGCCCTACTGGTCGAAATACTGCGTTAGAATAAAGCCCGAATACGCGAAAGCTCTCGAAAATAAGTTCAAGCGCCGCACGCTAATGGTCGCGGGAGAGAGCGCGACGCTTATTTTGCTTATGATGATAAGCGTCTTTATGCTGTATAGAATGATACACGTCGAGAGGCGGACGAGCAGAGAGGTGAACGAATTTTTTCAGCCGCGTAACGCACGAGATAAAAACGCCGATCACCGGCATAAAGGCTCTTCTGCAAACGATGCTGGCGGCGGAGCTTCCGCGCGACCGGCTTGAGCCGCTGCTCCAAATGGCCTTGCGCGAAGTCGAGCGGCAGCATATGCTTACCGAAAATATTTTAATCGGACAACGGATGAACCGCAACGCCTTTGGCATGCAGATACAACCGTTCGATTTGGGCGCGTTTGCGGCCGATTATTTGCGCGAAAGAAAAACCTTGCTGCGAGACGCGTCGGTCGAGTTCGACGACGCGACGAATGGCTCGGCTATCGTTTCCGGCGACAAGGACGCGATGCGGGTAATAATAGAGAATCTAATCGACAACGCGTTGAAATACGGCGGAAAACCGCTTAAAATAAAGGTGGATGTAAGGAGAGACGCGAAAGGCTTCGCGCTGGACTTTGCGGATCAGGGAATAGGATTTAATCCGGCGATGTCTAAAGCGATTTTCGAGGCATACAAAAGGCTCACCGACGAGCTGCCCAAGGGGAAGCACGGCACCGGAATGGGGCTGTATCTATCGCGGGAGCTTGCGCGCAGAATGAAAGGCAATATGACCGCCGGAAGCGGCGGTCTCGGCAAAGGAGCGGTCTTCACGGTCGTTTTGCCCGCGGCGAAAGGGGATAAATAATGTATAAGATACTCGTAACCGAAGACGAAGAGCTCATCGCGACGATGCTGAGGCTTAACCTTGAGCGCGAAGGATACGAGACCGAGGTTTTCCGCGACGCCGAATCGGCTCTTGCGAGGCTTGCAACTGAGCGGTTCGATTTGATTTTAATGGATATTATGCTGCCCGGAATATCCGGCGAGGAAGCTCTCGCGTCGCTGCGAAAACGCGGAATCGCCACGCCCGTAATAATGCTTACGGCCAAGCGCGAAGTCGAAACAAAGGTCGCCGCCTTCGCGTCGGGCGCCGACGATTACCTGACCAAACCGTTCGATATGGACGAGCTTCTAGCGAGGGTTCAGGCGATTATAAGAAGAAGTCAGGGAAACAGGTCGCTTCACAGCAGCCGCATTATTTCAATCGGCCGCTTCGACGTCAATCTCGAAACGCGTTTGGCGCAGACCAACGAAGGGACTACGACGCTTTCGGAAAAAGAGGCTAATCTTCTCTCCGTTTTCGCCCAGTCGCCCGGCAAAACGCTCTCAAGGGCCGATATTCTCGAAGAAGTATGGGGCATGGACGTCGATCCTACGCTTCGCACCATCGATAATTTCGTCGTTAAATTTAGAAAACTCTTCGAGGCGAACCCAGAGCGCCCGAAGCATTTCATAACCGTTAGATCTATCGGCTACAGATTTGAGCCGTAAAAGGAGCAGCGCATGTCGTTCCCTAAAGTAAGAATGCGCAGACTGCGCGCAAACGAGGCTATTCGTTCTTTAATAAGCGAAACTTCGCTTTCGACGAACGACCTAATAGCTCCTCTTTTCGCGACGGAGGAGGCGTCCGGCAAGGAGGAAATCGCCTCTATGCCCGGACAATTCAGGCATTCGATTCCGTCGCTCGTCGCGGAATGCGAGGAGCTTTATTCTATTGGCGTTAAGGCCGTTATGGTCTTCGGAATACCAAAGAGCAAGGACGAACTCGGCTCGCAGGCTTACAGCGACGCCGGCGTCGCTCAGCGCGCAATAGCCGCGATTAAAAAGGCGGTTCCGCAAATATTGGTCGTCTCGGACGTCTGCCTGTGCGAATACTCAAGCCACGGACATTGCGGCGTTATCGAGGGCGAGCGGCTTCTCAACGATCCGACGCTCGACCTGCTTGCGAGAACGGCGGTCAGCCACGCCCGCGCCGGAGCGGACATGGTCGCGCCTTCGGACATGATGGACGGACGCGTCGCGGCGCTGCGCGAAGCGCTGGACAAACGAGGATTTCAAGGAATTCCGATTATGTCGTACGCGGCGAAATACTGCTCGGCTTTTTACGGGCCTTTCCGCGACGCCGCGGGCAGCGCGCCGTCTTTCGGCGACCGGCGCTCCTACCAAATGGATCCGGCCAATTCCCGCGAAGCGATGCGCGAGATAGCCCTCGACCTTGAGGAGGGCGCGGATATAATAATGGTAAAACCGGCGCTGGCCTATTTGGACGTTATTAAAACGGCCTCGGAGCGTTTTGACGCGCCGATTGCGGCCTATAACGTGAGCGGAGAGTATTCTATGATTAAGGCTGCGGCTGCGGCCGGATGGCTCGACGAGAAGCGCGCGGCGACGGAGGCTCTTACGTCTATTAAACGCGCCGGAGCGAAGATAATAATCACCTACCACGCAAAGGATTGCGCGCTTTGGCTCAAAGACGGTTTTTTAGGTTGAAGTCTTAATCGGACTTTACGACCTTGGATAATACGCGGGAGGCGGTAAGCGCGTCGTACGGCTTTACAATAACGTCTCGGAAGCCGTAGGCGGCGTAGTCGGCCATAATAGGGTCGTTCGAGTAGCCGCTCGAAACCACCGCCTTGGTCCGCGGGTCTAGTTCAAGCATTTTTCTAACGGCTTCCTTTCCTCCGCTTCCGCCGGGAACCGTAAGGTCGAGCACGACCGCGTCGAATCTTTTTCCGAGCCGCAGCGCCTCCGCGTATTTTTCCACGGCCTCTTTTCCGTCGCGCGCCGTTTCGACGTCGTAACCCAGTTCGCGGTATATTTCTCTTCCAGCTTCCAGCACTAAATCGTCGTCGTCCATCAACAGTATTCGTCCGCTTCCCCGCTCGACGGTTCGGTTGTCGCCAGCCTCGCGCGGCGTCGTTACGACTTCTTGAAGCGCCGGAAGGTATATCGAAAAAACGGTTCCCGCCCCGGACTTGGACTCGAGGGCAATAAGCCCGTCGTGCTTTTTAACGATTGAATGGCAGACCGTTAATCCAAGCCCGCTGCCTTTGTTTTTAGTGGAAAAATAAGGGTCGAATATTTTTTCGAGGTTTTCGGGCGGTATGCCGCATCCTTCGTCCCTCACCGATACGCAAACGTAAGAGCCGGCCTTTAAAGCGGGCATTTCTTCTCCCGCTTCGCAGTTTGACGCGGTTATTTTAATCTTTCCTCCGTTCGGCATAGCCTGTTCGGCGTTGACGACTATATTGTGAATAACCTGCCCTATCTGCCCGACGTCCACGCTGGCGGCGCGCAAATCGTCCGGCATGTCGAATTCAAGCGCCGTCGCGCTTCCGCGCAAAGCGAATTCCGCAGTTTCCCTTACTATCTCCCGCAAATCGGCCTTGTGCTTTACCGGTTCGCCGCCGCGGCTGAAAGTAAGCAGCTGTCCGGTCAGTCGCTTGGCTCTCTCGACGGCCTTTTCGGCCTGTAAAAGCCTAGCGGAAGCGGTTTCGCTCACGGGATAAGCCTTTCTCGCGAGGTAAATGTTTCCTTGAATTCCCGTAAGCAGATTGTTGAAATCGTGCGCTATTCCGCCCGCCAACAAACCGAGAGACTCCAGTTTTTGCGATTTCTGCATTTCTTGCTCAAGCATACGTTTGGCTGTAACGTCGCGCAGAAGAACCATTATCGAGCGTTTGCCGCCGAACTCGAAAGGCGCCGCCGTAACCTCCGTTTCTATTACGGTTCCGTCGAGGCGGATCATCTTTTCCTCTTTTAATTCGACGAACTTCCCTTCTTCGGTCATCTGCCGAACGCGCTCGGCCACAAATGAGCGGTAATCGGGATGCACAAAACTTAAAAGCTGTTTTCCAACTATTTCGTCCATGCTTTTCGCCTTGAAAAGCTCCAGCGCGGCTTTATTTGCGAACTCGACTATTCCATTGTGATGAACGGCTATTGCGTCGGGCGACATTTCGACCAGCAGGCGGTATCTTTCCTCGCTTGCGCGCAGAGCCTCCTCGGCGTCTCTTTGTTTTGAAATATCGTTTATAAACGAATAGAACAGCTTGGGCTCTCCCTTGTCGTTCAACAAGGCGTGCATATGCGATTCAATCAAAATTAATTCGCCGTCCTTGCGCCGGTAAATTTTTTCGTATTTCACCGGCTTGCCGGTTTTTACTGCTTGTTCCATGGCGTCAAGCGTGGCCTGCGAGTATTCGGGCGGAGAAAAATCGAAACGCCAGTCCATCGTAGAAATTTCGTCGAGATCATACCCGATTAAATCGAGCATGGCTTGGTTGAATATTCCCGTGCGGCCGTCGGGGAAACCCATTGCGAAAGGCTGAGAGGAGCTCTTGATTATCTCCGCGAACATTAGAACTCGCTCGTGGCTTTCTTTCAGCGCTTTTTCCACGCGCTTGCGCTCCGATATATCGGCGATGAAGGAGTAAAAATAAAGCGGGTCGCCTTCTTCGTTCTTTACGACGTGCGCCCACAGCTCGACGGGTATCCGTTCGCCGTTCTTTTTTATGTATTCCTTCTCGTAGCAGACCGGCCTGCCCGTTGTTATAAGCTCGGCCAAAGCCTCGGCTTCGGAAGCTCGCCATTCGGGAGGCGTTAAGTCTTCCGACCAGCCTATTTCGCGAAGTTCTTCTTCCGTGTAGCCGAGCGCGTCGCAGCTAGCTTTATTGAAATAGCCGATTCCGCCGTCCGGGTACCCGACTCCGAACGCGACGGACGATTTGTCCAGAATTTCAGTCAGGAAACGCTCTCGCTCCCGCGATTCGTTCAGCTCTTTTTCGGCTTTTCTCGCTTCGGTTACGTCGCGGAATATGGCCATAACGTATTTTTTACCGGAAATAACGATAATGTCTCCGGTCGTCTCGAAGTTCCGCAGCTCTCCGTTTTTATGCCGGATGGTTAAGTCCGCCTTAACGCCTTTTTCGCCCGCCGCGACGCGAGCTACGGCGTCTCTGGCCGTTTTAAACGCCGGAGTAGAAGTCTCTTCCAGCAGGCTGATTCCCTGCAAAAAGGCGCGATCGTAACCCAGCATTTCGCAAATGGCCGGGTTGACGAACTCTACTCTCAAGAGCTCAGGATCGGTTATCATTATGCCTTCGGGGTTTTTCTCGAATAGCGCGCGGTATTTTTCCTCGGATTCTTTCAGCTTTTCTTCGTATTCGTCGATTGTTTGGATTTGAGAAAAAAACGCGCAGATTAATTTGTCGCCGTCGGGCTCTCTTTCGGCCAAAGCGAAATGCGCGAGCAGCTCTACGTTTTGGCCGTTAATTCGCGCGGCGGCGCGTTTGAACGCGCTCCATTCGTACGGGTTGAATTTAGCCTCGAACAGCGGCTCGTTATCCGGCAGAATTTCTTTTATCAGGCGGCCTTCAACTGCGCCGCCGTTTTTATTTAAGCCGAACAATTCTATAAACCCTTCGTCCGCCTTCGTTATTTTTCCGTTTTTTTGACGGAAAAAACACGCTCCGCTTTTAGCGCCTTTATAATTCATCTCGCCTCTCGCAAACCGTAATTCTTGTTATAATTAAATATAAAAATTTGCGGATTGGCAATATTTTTCTCAACATATTCTCAAATTGAAACGACTATTTCGTCAACCTTCAAAAGCGGTTTAGATTAAATTAAAATAATTCCGAATTCGCTTGTCAAAAAACGAGGCCGCTGTAAAATGCCTGCATCGCTCGTTTAGCGCCGCAGCCAAAGTCTGCCGGTCAGCGTAATAATCAACCGAAAGGATGCGCCGATGTCCGCTTCTAAAATTAATTTAAGCAGTTTTACGCTCTTAACCGCGTTAACGCTCGCCGCTATTTGCGCGACTCAACGCGTCTCCTCCGCGGCCGAAGAAGAGCCAAAAGCCGGGAACGAAGAAAAAATACCTCTTTTACTGTCAAGCGACCGGCCTATGAAGACGCTGACGACGACGGTTCTTGCGCCTTGGGATATTCAATTCGAGAACGGATTCGACTTTTTATACGATAAGCGCGGCAAAGCGAACGGAATCAAAAGCGAATTCACTGTAATAACGCCTACCAAGCTGCGCCTTGGAATTCATAAAAAAATTGAGTTGTTCGTCGATACCGACGCTTTCGTAACGCAGACCAATACGGCGGAGAAAGCCGGCGGAGGCGAAGAAAAACAGGAAAATTACGGCTTCGGAGACGTTTACGCCGGGCTTAAACTGCGTTTCACAAAAGGCGGAGGTCTGGCGGGGTTGGAGCCTTCAAGCTGCTTGCACGTTTCCATTTCGCTTCCTATCGGAACGTCCAATTTTTCAAAAGATTATTTTGCCCCCAAGGCCATTCTCGCTCTTTCTTGGGCGCTCCCGTTTGAAATAAAAGCCAACGCCAATATAGGTTCGTCGCTTCTGCGGACGACCGGCGACGACGAAAAACGCTACATGCAGGGGCATTTCGGCGTTTCTATTTTTCGTAATTGGGCGCCGCTGACCGAAAAGCTTATGACTTTCGCCGAAGTTTTCGGCGATTTGGCTTTTACCGACCCGGCTGTAAACGCGATTTCATTCAACGCCGGTTTCGCGCTGCAAACGGACGACTTCTTTAAAATCGATCTTGGCGCGAAAGCGGGAATAACAAAAAACGCGCCCGACGTGGTCGGCTACATCGGGGTGGCGATCAGGCTTTAAAACGCCGCGGGCGGACGTTAAAGGCGGGCAAACAGGAAAATTTGGCGCGCAATTAATGTTGTAAAAAGATTTTACCGTATGATATAAATTAAGTTTAAGGTTTGATTGTTTTTTAAAAGTCGTCTTTTACGAGGAAAAAAATGAAAAAGACAGTTAATTTCGCTTTGGTTTTGGCGGCGATAATAGCTTTGGCGTCGTTTTTCGCGTCTTGCAGCTCCGGCGGATCGACGGACAACTCGGACTACGACATAAACAATATTAAATGCAAAACCAGCAACGACTGTCCGACCGGATGGAAATGTCTCGACTCAATTTGCCGGCCCCCCTCCGCGGACGGCGATGCGACTATCGACGGCGACGAGTCGGACGGCTCCGATGTGAATCTGGACCAGGAAGAGCTTCAGGTGCTTTGCAATTACCTGTGCTGCACCGATCAGGACTGCGTTCCCGCCAACTGGAAGGAAGGCGACCCCAAGTGGTACTGCGACCACAAGGCGACCGAGCAATCGACCTGCAAGCAGGAAGAGCTCCCCTGCCAGTACGAGTGCTGCACAACCAAAGACTGCGTTGACAAAGACCCGAAACACTGCTCCACATGGTTCTGCAACGCCAAGGGAACGCCGGATGCGAAATGTCAGGACGACATGCCCGACAGCATTTGCACTGTGGGCTATAAGTATTGCGTAAACAACGAAGTAATCGGTCTGTGGTACTGGGACGAATGCAAACTAGACGCGGGCGGATGCAAATTCAAAGAAAGACAAAGCTGCGATTTAATTTTAGACTGCGACCAACTGATGAACGGTCAGATTCAGTGCATTCATTCCGGCAGGTGCCGCAGCGACGCCGATTGCGAACTGCCAAAAAAATGCAACATGGAAGCCGGATTCCCCGAATTGCAGCTGGGACGCTGCCTCGTTCCGCGCGTGGGCAAAGGCGAAATCTGCGTCAAAAACTGCGACGACCAAGGACAAGGCTGCGAGACGATAGCCGATTGCTTCTGGGAGACAGAGGTTGACAACGATAGACCGACCTGCTGCATCAAGGTCAATGACCCGAATACGCAGTGTCCGGCCAACGTCGGAACCGGCTATTGCGGGCGCTGCACCACAAAGGCTGAATGCTAATAGATTCGCCGCTAAAAGTCCGGCTCTGATATTTTGCGAGAAGCGCAATGCGCTACACGCTGGTCGTCTCCGATTTTCATTTGGGCGAAGGCGCAAGGCTGCCCGACGGCAGACCGAACCCGCTTGAAGACTTTCCTTTCGAC
Source organism: uncultured Myxococcales bacterium (assembly GCA_964400725.1). Lineage (GTDB taxonomy): Bacteria > Myxococcota_A > SURF-8 > SURF-8 > CAYNVS01 > CAYNVS01. Next base: position 88,522 of record CAYNVS010000009.1, on the reverse strand, counting down.
GATAAATTTGTCGAATTTATCAATTATTACCTTTACGGAGAACGCCAGTACGACGAGCTGGAACTTGTAATAAACGGCGATTTTTTCAATCACATTCAGGAGTTCGCGGCGAACGAAAGCGTTCCGCATATTATGACCGAGCCTAAAGCTCTAGAATACACCAAGCGCATGGTCGCCGGACACGACAAAATATTCAAAGCGTTGTCCCGCTTCGCCCAATTCGAGAAAAAAAAGGTCGTCTTCATTCCCGGCAATCACGATATGGCGCTGTATTTTCCTTCGGTGCAGTTGTATTTAAAGGAGCTCATCGGCGGCGATACCGAGTTTTGCGGCAGAACCTACGTCCGAGACGGAGTTCATATCGAACACGGCGACCGCTACGAGACCTTTCACCTGCTTATGCCGCCTTACAGCGAAATAATAAAGGAGCCAGACAAGGAACCGGCGCTGAATATTCCGTGGGGAACCTACTTTTTCCTTTACCTCGTTTTTCCTCTGAAACGCAAAAGACCTTACGTAGACAAGGTTACCCCGTTCCGCAGTTATTTGACGTGGGCGATGTTCAACGATTTCTTTTTGTTCGTCGGAACCGTGTTTAAACTCGTTTATTTCGTAATAAGAACGGCTCTTCGGCGCATCGGGATGCACCACTTTCCGGGAAAATACATACTAATCGTGGCTAAAACGCTCAGCGTTTCGCCCGACATAAGCAAGGGCGCCGAGCGAATTTTCTACAGAAACCCGTCGCTGCGAATGGTCGTATTCGGCCACACTCACGCTCCGACTTACCTGCCTCTTCCCGGCGGGAGGTCGTATTACAACACCGGCGCTTGGAACGTCGTAACCGGCATGGCTCCAGAGTCGTTCGGCACGAAAAACCTTTTTACTTTTTTGTTTATTACGCACGAGCCGGAAGGGCCGAAAGCCGCGCTTATGAAATGGCGCGGAAGATCGAGCGAGGTTGAAGAATACTTCGGTTGATCCAAGCGTTTCTTTTACTTTTCCTCCAAAATTTTTCCTCTTATATCAATCCCCGATCTCGCGTCTAAAGCGGCGTTTACAAGGGCGTCGGCGCGCTCGTTTCCTTCCACGCCGTCGTGGCCGTTGACGTGGCAGACCGTTATGTTTGCGAATCCGCGCATCGCCGCCTTTATTTCGTCGATGAGCTCCTTGTTGGCTTTCGCCTTCCACCCTCTAGCAATCGTTCCTTGAACGTAAGTCGAGTCGGTGTATATCGTTACGTGGAGGTCTTTGCGCTTTACGGCTTCGAGCGCTTTTTTTACCGCCAGCAGTTCCGCGTAGTTATTCGTCGCTTTTCCTATATATGCGGCTATGTCGCGCAGATTGTTTCCGCAAATCAGAACGCATGCGTAAGCCGCGTCTCCGGGGTTTCCTCTCGCGCCGCCGTCGGTGTAAATCACAATTTCGTCCTTGGGCGCCGCCGGCGGCTGAGGCAGTTCGGTAGGTTTTGCCTCTCCGGTCTCGACTACGGCCGCGGACGGATTAAAGTCGAGCTCTTTAATCAGCTCGGCTTTGCCGCTGTATTCCTTGTCGTCTCCTTCTTTGTATTTAAAGCGCGCAAGCCCTCGTTTATCGCATATCGGGCGGCCTGCGTCGTCGCACCATACGTAAACTTTATTTTCTTTGAAACGCTTTCTTATCCACGGCATTTATTCGCGCCGCGCCTTCCTACCGTTCGACGCCCGCGTCGATCAGCCCTTGACTTCCGGTAAAATACCAAACGTTGTTCGTCGGGTTATACTGCCAATACATGCCTCTGCGCAATTTTTTCGATTCGAGCGTCGGCTTTCTGCCCGGAATAATCGAATCGGAAAGGGTGTAGGCGACGTATTCAACGGGCGTAATTAATTGATTGCCGGCCTTTTCCAGCTTTAATTGTTTAACGCTCGCCGTATCGAGCGCCCACCACTGAGCCGATTTATCCGGCACAATCCAGCCGAAACGGCACCACTCAAGGTTTTGCGGCGCGTCGTTTCCAATTTCGCGCCCGGCTGAAAATTCGCTCAGCTTTTTGTATTTTTGCGTTTCGTCCTTGCAGTTGGAGTAAAACTCGGTTTTCAATTTTTCGGCGACTTCCTTCTCCGACGGCCTGTCTTCTTTCATTAAAGGGCTGGATGTTTTGGAAATCATTTTTATTACGAAGGGAAGAGCCGCGATAATGACTATGCCCGCCGCCGCCGCCGCGATTATGATTTTTCTTTTCTTTTCCTTATCCTTATCCATTTTTCCTCCTCGCCGCCGCTTTTTCGACGCGCTCGTAGTTTGTAACCGCAAGGCTTACAAGCTGAAATATTTTCCAATCGGGCATCTCTTGAAAGAGCCGCGCCAAATCTTTTTCCTTTTTAAGCAGTTCTATCGTTTCTTTAATAAGTTCGGCGTTGGCCATTTTTTTACCTTTATTCTTCGGTCAATCGGTCGTCGTTTTTATTTTGCGTTTCGTAAGCGCAATCCTCGTGGCAGACGCCGTCCGCGCCGCCGCCGCGTCTGTATATCACCGCAAAGTTTTCGTCCATTCCGACGTTTTTGCCGCATATCAGGCAGAAACTTCTTGCGCCTTCGGCCGCCGCCTTCTTATGACGAGCCATAAAGGCTTTGCAGGTTCCCGCAGCGCCGGTTTTTTTATCGGTCATTTGTCTTTCTTCGTCCGGTTATATCGGTTTCGCGTTAAAATTCGTATTGGTAAACGAAATCGAGCCCCAGACCGCCCTGCTTCTGCGTGTTGCCGCTCGACCAAGCGCCGTAAATCGAAAAATCTTTTGAGTGAAACTTTAACTGCAGCTTCCGGTCGTCTCCTTCGTCCTCGGCGAAAGTCGAAGAATATAGCGCCGTCAGGTTAGGCGTGAGAGCCTTCCCTATTGTAAAATGCGGCACGACCTTCGTCGTTCCGGTCGCGCTGGTCATAGGCTCGAACACGATTCTCGTTTCGACGCCGAATGACTTTTCTATCGGGTTCGTCAATATTCCTCCTACCAGATTTTTCATTTCGCTCTCGAACGTCTCCTGTCTCATGCCGCAGTCGCCCGCTATTAGAACCGACCAGACCTGCGTTTTATCAACCAGGTCGCTTGCGTCGCTTGAGTAGTCGAGCTGGTATTCGTCCTCGTTGCCGGAAATGCGCGCCGTGATTTTCGTGCGCCCTTCATTGGTTCCGCACTTGTAGTCAAGCTGGTCGGTAACGGCGTTCACTTCAAACTCCGGATAAATTTTATTTTGATCTTTAAATGTAACGATAAACGAGCTGACGTTAAAGTCTTTCGTTTGGAATTTGATAATTCCCTTGTAAGCCGACAGCGACCCAAGCAGCCCCGGAGAAAGGTTGTCTCCGACCAGCTTCAGCTCGCTGGTAAAGTTCAGCTGCGCCAGATTGTTGTAAATTTTAATCGTTTCCTTGCCGTAAACGTTTACGTCAAAATTGAGAACAGGCTCTTCCATCGCGGTAACCAATTTGCTTTTGCGCGGCGGGGAGAATATTTTGCTTATGTTCTCGAAAAGGCGCATTTCCCAAGGAATATTGGCCGTGTAGCTCATGTCGAGTATTTTAACGTCGCCTTTCAGCAGCAGCGGAAACTTCGATCCCTCAAGCGAAAGCTGCGCGTTGAAAACCGGTTTGAGTTTGTCGGTCAGAGGAACGGCGAGCTTTTGCATGGAAAGCTCCAGAGCCCACTTTTTAATCGCCATATCGTCGTCCAAAGCGATTTCGCCGCTCAGGCTCATCGTTCCTTCCGAAATTGTTCCTTTCATGGAATCGACGATTATTTTGCGGCCGGAAATAAGCGCCGCGGCTTCAATGTTTTCTATTTTCGGCGCGCCGGGCATAAGGAAAGTTCCGTTCTTTGCCCGCGCCATTCCGTCGGCGATCATCGGCGTTTTGGCCGAACCGGAAATCGAAATCTTAAATTCCAATTCCCCTTGGGTCTGCCATTTTTTAGCTTTTAAAAGTTTGGCCGCAATTTTGGCGTTTGCTCCGCCCGCAATTAAAAAGTCGTAGGTTCCGTCCGAGTCGGCCGTTCCTTTAAGCGTTATGCGCGAGTCGTACGGGCCTTCCGCGGATATTTGCTTGATTTCTATTTTGCCGCCGCCAAGCAGCGCGGGTTCGGCGTTTTTAATTTCGAGCCGCAGGCCCATAACGGAAACCCAGCCGCCGTCTATTTTAAACGACCCGGCCGCTTTTGCGAAGTTGTCGAAGGGCGCCGTTACGGAACCGGAGCCGGTAAGGGCTCCGCCCTCGATTTCTTTATCTGCCAGCGGCTTAAGCAGTTTGTTTATTTCAAAATCGGCGAGCGCGAAATCGGCGTGAAGTTTGCGTTCCTTGAAGTCGGCCGTCGCGGAAGCTGCGAGCCGCTTGTTGGAAACGGAAGAAGACGCGGTGAAAACGTCCTCCGAATAAGCGAAAGCGACGTCGAGCGGCTCCAGCGGGCGCTTGTCAAAAAACGGAGACGGCATAAAAAGCGAGCCTTTGATTTTCGGGCTCTTTACGGTTCCGCCGATTTCGGCCTGCAGTTCCGCCTCGCCCGTAAGTTTGGAGAGATAATCCTTGATCGAGTCGACCGACTCGATTCTGAGCTCTTTGGATTTTATTTTAAAATCCAGCTTCTCGTCTTCGGCGATTTCTCCCGAAACCGAAATCGAGCCTTTTTTGAAAACGGCGTCGAGAGCGTTTACCGCGACTTTCTTCTGGTCTATAACGGAAACGTCAACATGCAGAGCCGGAACGTTGAGCCCGAACGCGGATACGTTGGTGATGTTTCCGGTTATCGAGCCGGACATTTTGCCGGGGGCTCCGCTTATTTCTCCCGCGGCGTAGAGCTTCCCTTTGAAACCCGCAGCGTCTTTTATTTTAAGCGCGGTAATAATTTTGTTCAGCTCCATTCCTTCAGCGTAAAAGTCGGAAACGATGCGCATGTCTCTGCGGAAGTCGAAGCGGAGATTGGCCTGCGCCTTGCCTCCTTTCAAATCCGCAAGATTAATGTCGGCAAACGACAAAACGTCGCCCGCGAATTCGACTTTCGATTTAACGCGGCCTATCGGTATGCCGTTTATCGAAAAATCCTCGAATTCCGACGAGGCCTTTATGACGACTGCGGAGGCGATGCTTATTGCGCAGCGAAGAGAGCCGGTTCCGTCAAACGAAAGTCCGACGATTTTTCCGGGGTCGGTCAGTTTCATTCGCGGCGACATATACTCAAGGTACAGCGTTCCGTCGAAATTGAAGTCGTTGCGGACGACCTTAACGAGGCTCTCGTTGCGGGTTACGATACCGTTCGTCAAACGCACCCTGTCTTTGTTTATTTCTATGTCAACCGTTACGTCGGCGGACGGAACCGTTAAAATGTGGTCGTTCTTTTTTTTCGGATGGTTGTAAGCGTGCGAATAAACGTAAAGGTTTTGCGGCGAAAGATTTGCCGAGCCTTTTAGCGAAAAGGGATTGAGCGACCCTTTAACGTCTATTTTTCCGAAGACGTCAAGCTTGACGAACGCGCCTTTAAGCGTCAGGTCTTCGAGGATATTTTCAAGCGGAGCTCCCTTCAGTTCGAGTTTGGCGTTTACTGGAATTTCTCCATCCAACCCGATTTCTGCGTCGTGAATGAAAATGGATTCTTTTTCTCCGACCCAAACCGAGGCGTTGATTATCGAGACTTTCTTTTTCGTTGCAATCAGCGGAATTTTTGCTTTTTCCACCGCGAAAATTATATTTTTTTGCGGCATAATGCGAGCGTCGGCAATTTCTACCGTTCCTTTAAAGGACGGATTTTTCAAGGAACCGGAAATCATCCCTTCCGCCGTCAAACGCCCGTATGAGTTCGGAACGTACTGAGGGTAACGGTCGTACGCTTCGGCTATGTCCGTATCGACGCGGAAGTCGATATATCCTTTGAGGGAGCGTAAATCGGGGAAATTCGCCGCGATTTTATATTCGCCGCCCAGCATTTTAAACGCGAATTCGTGCAGTTTGACGCTTCGGTCTTTAAGCGTCATTGAAAAGCGGACGTTGTTTACTTCCTCGATAATATTATCGGTTTCCGGCAGGCGCGCTTTGCCCGAACCGACAAAGACCGAGAGTTGATACTGCCCGGCGGATTTGTTGTAATTCAGGTTTATTTCGCAGTCGTTCACGCTGAAAATCAGGCGGGCGTCCGAGTCCAACAGCATAAAAGACATGTTTTTAATTACGAGCGATTGAAAATAAAGCCCCATCGGCAGGTCGTTGAAGTCGAGGTCGATTCCTTCAATATCCGACTTCTTTTTGTCTTTATCCTTGTCGTCTTTTTTCGTTCCGTCGTCTTTCGGGAGCTGCGCGGCGATTGAGACGCCGTTGATTTTTACGCTGCGAAAGCGGGTAGGGACGAAATCTTTTTGGAAAGGCTCTAAATCGACGGAAAGTTCTTTCACGGTAGCCATCAGGTTGTTTTTACTGCGAAAGCCAACTTTCTCGGCGCGCGCGTTGGGCGCAAAAATGGAAAAACTTAAAAACTGCGCGGTAAAATCGACGCCTTGTTTTTTAAACTCGACGGCGATTTTTTGCGCGACGAACTGTCCGAACGCCGGGCTTGTAACGTAAAGATACGCCTCGGTTAAAAGCAGCATAATCAGCGCGGCGACGCAACCGAATAAAAAGCGCTTCAGCTTTTTACGGTCCACGCTCATTTCGCGCCCCCTTCCGAGCATTTAGTTTTAATTTTCGCGAGACTCGGGATGATTTTTTGCGCGTTTTTATAATAAACTTTTTTAAGAGTTTCGGCGGGCAGCGAAATCGCGTCGATTTTCCAATCGCCTTGAATCGGCGTCGGAGAATTCATTTTGCGTTTATCGGTTTCAAGATAAGCGTAGTTGGCGTCGTAAAACGCCTTCGCGTCCGCTTTTCCCTTGGGTTTGCCGTCGGACGAGCCTAAGGTAATTTTGTTCATGTAAACGGAAAAATCGGTGCCGAATAGAATTCTGTCCGAATATTTATTGAACAACTCGCGCATTTTGGTCGAATCGTGGCGCCCCATTTCCGGAACGCGCGCCGCGATGTCGATGTATAAGTTCGGGTATTTAGCGAGCATATAAGCGACCTTATCGGGCTCTTCCGCGTCGCAGCCGAAATGCACCGCGATGAACGTCGTCGCCCGGTTCTGTGCGATTACCCGTTCGAGCTGGCTCATCAGCTCCTCGAAACGATAATATTTTTTATCGGCGAAAGACCAGTCGGGATGAACCGAAAGCTCCGCCCATCGTTCGTTTTTCGGCGTCGCCGGCTCGAAAAAAGCCTTTGGGTCGGCAGAGTGTATATAGGCTGGTATTCCTATTTCCGCCAGCTTTTTCCATAACGCAAACAGCATGGGCGAATCGACGGGGAGGAACTGTTCCGGTTTTTCAAGCGCCGGCCAGTCTATATTGACGCGGCCGTAAGTCGGGTCGAATTCCGCCTTAATATTAACTTTTGACGGGTCGGGATAATACAATCCAAGCCCTTTCGCCTGCTTGAACGCGACGGCTCCGAAGGCGGCCGCCTCTTCCATAAGCTCGGCGTTTACTTCGCCGAATTTATCGGGGTATAAAAGCCAGCGCCAATCCATATTTACGGCCAGAACGAAGCGGTCTTTATGAACCGCAAACGCCCGCGCGGTCTCTATGAAAGGCAGTCCCGCGTCGTTTCCGCTTAAATTAACCATCGCGGCGATTCCGTTATCGTTCATAGTTTCGAGCGCTTTTTCAATCGCCGTAGGGCTTATATGAGTATGCGCGTCGATTTTACAGCCCGCGGTATCGGGCGCGACGGACGAGCCTAAACCCGCCTCTCGCCCCTTGCAGCCGCACAAAACCAGCGCGGCCACTAATATCGCAAGCTTAAACGAGCGCATTTACGACGCCGTCCTCCTTCGTCTCGCCGTCGCCAACATGAGAGCCAGCGACGCAATTATTAAGGGCGAAGTCTCTTGCGAAGCGCAGCCTCCGCTTTTACTTTTAGTTTTCTTAACGCACTCGCAGGTCGTTCTGTCCAGCGAGTAACCTTCCTTGCAAACTATCGTATCGGGGTTGATTCCTCTGCACGCCCCGTAATCGGCGTCCGGCTCCGAGGCTTCGGTCTTGTCCGCCAAATCGGGTTCCGGCTCCGGTTCGGATTCCGGTTCGGGCTCGGCTTCCGTCTCGGCGGTCTCTTCGTCGCCGTCCGTCGTTACGACGATTTCGGAGAGATTGAACAAACTTGCCAGCAGCTTCTTCATCACCGTCGCGCGCTTATCGGCGGTTACGATAGTCTCGAAGGGAAATCCGAAGAACGCCAGCTTGTAATCGCCCGAATACGTTATCCCCGCGACCTTGCCCGCGTCGCCGTCATACAGCGCCAGAGCCGTCGAGCCGTCTTTCGCGGCAATGACGTCCGCGTATTCCGCGTTGTAAAGGCCCCAATTGCCGTTGTCGAAAGTGAAATCTACGCCGGAAAGAACTCCCTTACCCGTTACCGAGTAAGTATTCGATGCGTCCGACGAGTAAGAGTTCTTAAATTCCGTTTCGTAAAAAGATTTGTCCGCCGCCGTTCCCTTTTCAACCAAGTCCCAGCCTATTTCCGAACCTGAAACAATCATGTATCCGCCCGCGTTGAAGTACGCCGTTACAAGCGACTGCTCGGTAGAGTCGAACGTCGAGTCGGCGGTCGATTCCTCGCCCAAATACCAATCGACGACGGCGTAATCGGCCATTTTAACCAAACCGTCCTTGACCGCTTCGTTCGTGGCGGAAACGTAAGAATACTTCCCCGCGCCCGCAATCGCCTCGCCGTGCTGCTTGACGTAGTTGTGCGTGTTGTCGCGTTCCTTTACGTATTTGTCGTTGCGGTCGAAGCCGTTGACGACGAGAATTTGCGCCGCCGCGCCTTTGTAAATTCTGAATGATACCGGCTCGCTAATCATCGACTCGCCGCCGTCGTTTACCTGCGCGACGCGGACGTAATAAAGCTTGCCGTCGATAAGCTTATCGACCGGAATTTGCGCGTTGTCGCTCGTCGTATATACGTCGCCGGGGCCGTCGCTCTCAACGTCGGTCGCCAGATAAACTCTGTATTTAAGCGGGTCGGCCGAGGCTTCGAGAGCGTCCTTGCGAGGCGTCCAGCTTATTTTAACGCTCGCGCCGCCGTCGTATTCCGCGGCAAGCGAACGAAGCGGAAGCGGTAAAACCTTGGCTCCCGTTCCTAAGAGGTGGCGCAGAATGCCGAGATACACTCCGCGCGCGGCGTCGTGCCGGAAGTATGCGTTTTGAATGTACGCGTTGTCGGTTTCGTTGTCGTGATAAGCAAGCTCAACCAGCGCGCCAACCATAGTAGTAAGCTCGCGCAGTTCGCCTAAGTCCTGCTGTCGGGGCGATTCGCTGCGCCACGTCGATTCCCAGTTCGCTCGGAAAATTTTAATCATCTGGGCTTGCAAAGTATCGCGCAGCTCGTCGCATGCGGTTCCCGGCAGCCCGCCGGTGAGGCGCGAAAGCGACAGCGTGCCGCGGTTCGTAGTATTAAATGCGTTGGTATGAACCGAAATATATAAGTCGCCGCCCTGCCAATCGGCGTAGTTCGGGCGGCATATTACGTCGTTCAAGTCGTAAACGTCGCTCGGAGCGCCGACGTACTTCGTCCACGGTTTGCTGCATTCCTGCCACCGCGGCTTGCCCGACGCAGGGCCTCCCCAAGTAGTGTCGCCTATGCCGCCGCCGAAACGAATCGCGTCGGCTATAACGTAGCCGTTTTGGTCGGAGTCGTTGTAAAGCGTTACGCCCGCGTCCGCGTCGGACGGCGAGAAATGCCACGTTCCAAGATATACCCAGCGCAGGTCGTTTTCTTTCTGGTTAATGTAAACGTCGGTTACGCCGTCGGTGTGGTTGATTGCGAAATGCGCGTTGGCAACGCGGTTTGTTCCGGCTCGGTAATAAGTCCAAACGCTGTATCTGCCAGCGACGGGCAAAGTCGGTTTCCATACCGCTTTGGCGGTCGCCTCGCCCGCAACCGTCGGGTGAACGCGGTAATTCGTATTATTATAGCCGGTCGAAGGCGAAGTAGTCCAGCCTCCTTCGTCCGAATACGCCGGAGAAGCGGCTGTTTTGTCGAGGATTACTTCTTTAATTTGCAGGTCGCGGTCGCGGACGGAATAAACGGTCGCGCCCGCGCGCTCCAACATAGGGATAAGATACCAGTCGCAGATTTCCGCGTTGGAAATATCTTCAATCATGCCGAACGTGTCGCCGCGCTGAGTGGCCCAACTGGAGCCGTAAAGCCAGCCGTGCCCGGGGCTGACGATAATTACCTTGCCGGTGAGCGCGCCTTTGTAAAAGTTATTTTGAACCACAGGCGCGGCCAAGGGGTAATTTTTAGGGGAGGCGTTTTGCAGGTTCAGTTCCTGCGCGTCTATAACTTCTCTTCCGTCGGGAGAAAAGAAGTAAACTCTCGCGGATACTCCTCCGGGCAGCGCGTTGGCGAGCCAAATTTGAAACTCCTCGTAGGCGAGCGCGTCGCCTAAAAGGGTTTGCATGTCCGCGTCGAAGAGAAGGCTTACCGTCTTGTTTTCGACTTCGCTTGTCGCAAGAAGTTGCGGAAGCCCGAACTGAGAGGAAAAGTCGTCGTAATTAGCGGCGAACTTGCCGAGATAGCTTTTAGGCTCAAGCGTTTGAACCGCGTAAAACTGCGGCGCATCCGCGGCGGCGTCTGAAGCGAAAAAGAGCGCGGCTGCGATTATGCAAACTTGAGCAAAACGATTTTTCAACATCGCTGATACCTCCATACAATATATCTATATTAATATATATTTAATCGGAGGTTAAATCAAGAAGTCGGAGAGTAATTACAAATTACTAATTTGATTTGCCGCGTTCCTTTTAAGAGGGATTTGAGTCCGCGCTCTGACGACGGCCTTTTTTTGCTCGGTTTTTCAGACTCGCTACGCTTCTTTTACGCTCGCTTCTTTGGATGTTTGGGAGGCTTTTCTTTTGCGCAGCGTCCATTTAGCCAAAAAGAAAATAAGAAAAACCCAAGGCAGCCCCCCGATTATTATAAGCATCAGAACGCCTATAGAACCGAAGAAAACGTATCCGACCTGCTCTGCCGCCCAAATTATAGGCCGGAAGATGGATTCTTTTTGCGCCTTCACGCTGGAAGGCTCGTAAAGCGTTACGTTTATCGTCGAGAAAGCAATCTGATTGTTAAGGTAACGCAGCTTTCCCTGCGACTGTTCTATCTGCGATCGGACGTCGGCCAATTTGCTTTCGACGGCTATAAGGTCGGCCAGCTTGGAGTTGGGAGTATCCATCAGTTTCATCAGCCGCGTTTCGAGCGTTTTCTGCGCCTCTATCCGCGCCGTTACGTCGATGTACTGCTCGGTTACGTCCTCGGTCCATTCGCGCTGCGATTTTACTTCGCCCATCGCGGCCAAAGCTTTCATAGTTTCTTTGAACTGCGCCGAAGGAACGCGAATTTTAACGCTCCCCTCGGTTTTACCTTCGTAATTGGTTGACGACCGGGTGTCGGAGACGTAGCCTCCGGCTTTATCCGCGGTTTCTTTAATTTTAGCCTCGGCGCTTTTGTAGTTTTCAACCATTACGTTTATTTCCGCGTTGTAAACAAGCTGCTTTTCGGCCGGTTTATCCTGCGCGTAAGCTTTGCCAGACTCCATGCGCGAAAGCCATCCGTAAGAATTTGAAACGTCTTTTGCGCCCCTGTAATCAATGTCGCCTCCCGGAGCGCTCGTTTCCGCTTCGCCTTTAAGAGCGGTATGAGCCGGCTGGCCGTCGGAAAACGTCCTTCCTTTGTAGCAGCCATGCTGCGCCGTCGTTATGCAAAGCGCTAAAATAAAAAGAAACGGCATTATTTTCTGCGGCATTTTGTCTCCATTACGCCGAATTAAACAGTATTTTCAAATTCAATTAATAAAAATTGTCGTTGCGCGGAGTCGATTTGTCAAAAAAATATTTTTAACGCGAATAAAACCGAAACGCGGCTGTCTAAATAATCGAAATAGCCGCAATAGGTAGTTTTCGGGCTCGTTCCGGAAACGTTTGTAGGGTAGGTTCGGGAGCGGCAATCTCTTTGGCGGCCGGTTTACCCCATTTCCGGCCGCCTTTTTTTACTTTTTGCAAATCCGCTAAATCTACTTTTTGTGGCAGGAATCGCACTTCGCCGTCGGAACTTTATCGCCTTTGTTTTTAGCGTGGCAATCTTTGCACATTTTGTGCATGGCGTCTTTTACGCTCGGAACTTTCTTTCCGTCCTTCTCGCTTTCCTTTTCCTTGTGGCAAGTCGTGCAGGCGCCGGCGTCGGAGCCGTCGGCTTTAGAGGTATGGTGGCACGTATTGCATTTGCCCGCGCCGAGCTTGTCGTTGTGAGCTTTATGCGTCAGCGTTACGTCCCCTTTCTTGGACTTCAGAACGATTGTATCCTTCGCTCCACCGGCGAGCAAGGCTGCGGAACACCCGATTACGGCTAAAATAAGCGAAATCAATAAGAGCTTTTTCATTTCAATTCCTCCTGAGTTAAAATAAATAACAATCGAACGTAAACCTTAAACAATATATTATATTTTTTTGACCAACACGTCAAATCGCGGTTGCTGGTTAAAAAGAGCTAAATCTAAAAAAAACTTTTTTACGAGCCGGTTCTTTGATATTATTAGAACCGTTTTTTAAATCGGCTTAAATTGCCGCTTTACGGCAGCGAGAAGGAGGCAGGAATGAGCGTAATAAAATGGAGCGTCGAAGACGGCGTAGGAAACATAGTAATGACCAACGGAGAGAACAGGCACAACCCTGTTTTTCTCGCCGAAATGGCCGAGGCGTTGAACGGAATAGAGGCCGATAAATCGGCGCGGGCTGCTATAATTTCGTCGGACGGCCCCAAATTTTGGTCTCTCGGCATCGACCTTGACTGGGTTCTCGCTAAAGCAGCGGACGACGCCGGAAGAGCGGAAGTTTCTACTTTTCTCTTCAACCTCGACTCGCTTTACAAGCGCGTTCTTTCCTACCCCATGCCCGTCATTGCCGCAATCTCCGGCCACGCCTACGGCGGCGGGGCGATATTTTCATGCGCCTGCGATTTCCGCTTTATGGTTAAAACCCGCGGATTTTTTTGTTTTCCGGAAGTGGACGTGAACATACCCTTCTTACCCGGAATGTACGCGATTGTAAAAAAGAGCGTTCCGCAGCATTTGTTAAACGATATGGCGCTTACGGGAAGACGCATAAGCGGCGCCGAGGCCGAAGCGGAGCGCGTCGTCGTAAAAGCGGTAGAGAAGCCCGAAGACCTTGCAGCCGAAGTCGAGGCGTTTGCCAAGACGTTCGCCAAGGGGCGCGGAGTTTTCGCCGAACAAAAGAGGCGCTGCTACAAGCATATCTTTGACGTTATAGACCGCGACGACCCCGAAATAATAGAAAAGCTGAACCTTATTTTCTAAAATGTTAGCTTAAAAAAAAGGACGAACGGTAGTTCGTCCTTGCTTGCGCAAAAATAACCGACTAAACCTCTTTACGCCTTCTTGCCGTTGCCGCAAGCAGCGCGGATATAATCGCAAAAGCCGCCGCGCCTTGCCCGCAGTCTCCGCCGCTTGATTTCTTCGGATGCACAACGTCGCAGCTTCCGGCTATTCCGGCGTTTTTAAGTTTGTCGTTATCGTCGCAGTCGGCCGCTTTGCAGTCCGCGCCGACGCCGTAGCCGTCGCCGTCTTTGTCTATGCAATCCTTCGCCTTATTTATCACCGTAACCTTTACGTCCGCGCTCGTCGCGCTCGCATATCCGTCGCTCACCGAAAGCGCGAAAGTATAAATGCCCTGCTTGGTCGGAGTGAAAGTCGGCTTTGCCGCAGCCGGATCGTCCAGAGGATTTGTTCCGGTTCCCTTGAATTCCCACGAATAAGTTATAGCAATGTCCGTTCCGTCCGGGTCGTACGACTCCGAGCCGTCGAGCGTTATTTTGTCGTTTACGTAGGCCTGCGCTACCGCCTTGGCGCTTGCGACCGGCGTCTGGTTGGCGCCTACCGTAACCGAAGTAAACGCGGGCTTTCCGCTCATTTTGCCGTCGCTTACTTCAAGTTTGAAAACTAAAAGCCCTGAAACGTTTGCGACGAACGAGGCCTGCGCCTTGTCCGCGTCCGTTAGCTCCACAGTTCCGGCGGACTGTTCGGCGACTAGACTCCACGCGTAAATTATCGGGTCGTCGTCCGGGTCGGAGCTCCCGCTTCCGTCTAAAACTACCTTTTTGCCGAAATTAACCGATACGTTGTCGGGCGTTACGGCCGTAGGCGGCTCGTTCTTTTCGCTTAAAACGACGACTCGAACGTCGTCCGGCAGGCCCCACTGCCCGGCGCTCTCAAGCATGAGCCTGAAGCCGTATTCGCCGGGCTGCGGCGGCGTAAACTTGGGTTTAAGGCTTCGAGCGTTCTGAAGAACGACCGGAACTCCGCCGGTTTGACACCAGAAGGCGGCGTAAGGGCCGTCCGGTATTTTGCTTCCCGAGCCGTCCAGCGTAATTTCCTCGTCCGGGTTGACTACCATGTCCGCTCCGGCGTTCGCCGTAAGTTTTACCGACGACGAAAGAACCGCTACGACCGTTTTTGCCGGCGCGGAAATGAGCCCTTTGTCGTTGGTAACGCGCAGCTCGAACTCGTAAAGGCCGGGATTCAGCGCGAAGAAACTCGCGCGCGCTTTGGTTTCGTCAGTCAGCCATACTTTGGTTCCGCCGGTCTGCGCCCAAATGTACGCCAGCGCGCTTCCGCCGTCGTCGCGGCTTCCGCTTCCGTCGAGCGTAACGCTTTTCTCGCTTGTCGCCGACTGCCATTTTCCCGCGTCGGCGATTGGCGGCGCGTTGTTCGCGTCGCCTACCGCAGCGTACGCGTATTTCGGCTCGCTTACTAGGCCGTCCGCCTCGGCCGTAATCTCGAACATATAAACGCCTTTTACCGTAAGCAGAAGCGACTGCGATTGCCCGGATGGGTCGAAATCGAGAAGCTCGTTTTCTTGAACGGGGCCGCTTACGAGCGACCACTTAAACTTTTTGCCGGTCGCGTTCGGCGAAAAAATAGTAGGGGACGCGTCGAGCGCGGCCTTTTGACCTGCTTTAATTCTTACTACTTCGTTTTTAAAAACCAGTAAAGGCGCGAATTTCGTCGCGGATACCACGCTGAAATACCGCTTCGACTTGTCGGACGAGAAGACTCCGTCGTTGACGAAAAGCTCGGCGAAATACGTTCCCGCCGCGCTCGATTTGGCGGCCACAATCGAGAGGTCGTTTTCCGAAAGCGTTATTCCGTCGGATGCGTTCCAAGAGTAAATCAGATCGTCGCCATTCGGGTCTCCGCTTCCTGTTCCGTCAAGAGAAAAATCGGAGTTGGGCGCAAGGTTGGGAACGCATACTATCTGTGGGGACGGTTTGACGTTGAGAACGGTTACGTCCGCGGAGTCGGGAACGCTTTCGTAATTGCCGTTGCTTGCGACGAGCGTAAACGAATAAACGCCCGCTTTGCGCAGAATTACTCCGGGCGTCAGCGAGTTTGAATCGATTATATTTACCGACGCTGGGCCTCCGGTTTGCGTCCATTTGTAAGTAAGAGGCAGAGGCGGGTGATGCGGGTCGGCGGCGGTTCCCGAAAGTTTTACGAACCCCGGATAAACCTGAAGGTCGTTTCCCGCGTCAACCGTCGGGATTTCCTGACAAGGAACCACCTTTATTAAAAAGCCCTGCGTAACGCTTGCGCGCGCGGAATCTTCTACGCGCAAAATGATTTGATTGTCGCCGATGTTGTCGAACGTCGGCTGCCAATTAATCGCTCCGTCGCGCAGACCGATTGTCATTCCATTTGGCGATTTGTCGAGGTAGAAGTAAATAACGTCGTTCCAGTCCGGGTCTTTGGCGCGCGCCTCGGCGCTAAAGGCCGCGCAAGTAGTCGCGACCGAGTTAGACAATCCCAATATCTCCGGCGGATCGTTGACGTTTTGCACCGTTATAACGAACGTCTGGGTTCCGCATCCGCCGTTCGTATCGCACGCCTTAATTCTCACTTTGTTCACAAGCCGCACGCTGTCGTTGTTTGGAGTCCAAGCCAAACGGCCGTTCGCCGCATTAATCTCCATTCCTGTCGGCGAAATATCGAGCGAGAAAGTAATTTTGTCGTCCGCTCCGCCCGGGTCGAAGGCGATCGGTTCGTATAGATAAACCTCGTCCTGCACCGCGGCAGTCAAAGGCTCTCCAACGAATGCCGGCGCGACGTTTTCCACCGTAAATTCTACAAAAGTTACGTCCGTCGATCCGTCGTCGTCCGTTACGCGTAGAGCCACGCGCTCGGCTTTTACTTTGGTATATTTAATTGTAATTTCAGTCTTGTCCGTCCCGTAAGCCGGGTCGGCAATAAAGTTTGCGCCGTCGTAATGCGCGTCCCATTCCCATTTTACAATGGCGTCGGGAAGGCTCGCGTCGATAGTCGCGAAGCCGTCGAACTTTACCGAGTCGCCCTGCTTAACTTTAACTGTCGCGTCGAGTTTGGCCGTGGGCGCGGAGTTCTCGACCGTTACGTCGCACGAGGCGATAGCTTTGCTTCCGTCGGAGTCGGTTACGCGTACGGCGACTTTGTAAACGCCGGCGTCCGCAAACTTATAAAACGCCGTTTTCTCGCCGTAATTCGGCGTTGAAGAAAAACCGGCGGCAGGATTGAAGTTGAAGTCCCACTCCCACATTTCTATTTTGTCGGGGGAACTAACCGAGCCGCTCGCGTCGAATTGCGCGCCGTCGCGCTCGTTTGTTTTTTCCGGACAGGAAACGACAGCGGCCGGAGACAAATCTTTAACCGTTACGGTCATCGCCGCAATGGCGGTCGTCGCGTCGTCGTCGGTAACGCGAACCGCGACTTTATACGTTCCGTTCGCAAGGTAAGTATATTTAATCGTCGGCAGCGTCGTCGTCTCGGCGGGCGAAAAATACGCTCCGTCGTACGTGAACGACCACTCGTATTTTGTTATGGAGCCCGGATTTGAATAGGACGCCGAGGCGTTGAACTCGACTTCCTGCCCTTCGTAAAATTCGGTCGGGCCGTCGATGTACGCGACGGGGAGAACGTTGGAAACGGTTACGTCCATGACTACCAAATCTTTAACCGCCGGGATTGCGGCGTCGCTGACGCGCAGCGCAACCTTGTATTTGCCGACGTTCGGATAGATTATTTCGGTCGAACTCGCCGTCGCGCCCGTAACCGTAGGATTAAACGCGGTTCCGTTGTAATTCATGTCCCATTCGTAAAGCGTTATCGGCCCGTGCGGCCCCGCGTCGCTTGAGGACGCCGAATATTTTCCCTTCTCGCCTTCCATCAGCGCGGAATGGCCGGTTATGCGAGCGATAGGTCCTTCGTTCAAAACCCTGACGGTAAGCGTTGCAAAGCCGGTCGTATTCTCTTGGTCGGTTACGCGCAAAGCGACGACGTACGTTCCGACGGCGGAGAAACTTTTTTGCTGCGAAGTCGAAGAAGTCGTCGTTACCGAAGGCGTAAAATTTGTACCGTTGTAATTGAAATCCCATTCATACAATTTTAGCGTTCCGCTCGCGTCCTTCGACGCCGACGGATCCAACGTGATGAATTTGCCTTTATATTCTTCTATCAATTCGGTAAACGGGCCGTAGTTGGTCGTTCCGTACGCTTTAATGAGCGCCGTGGGAGCGACGTTGCTTATCGCGGCGGTCGTCATTTTCTCGTCTGTTACCGGAGAGCCGCCGCAATAGCCGTCAACGCGCAGCGTTACGGTGTAGGTTCCCGGGGCGGCGTAGGCGTAATCCAGCGTCGGAACTGTTTTCCATTGATACCAGGCCCCTACGCCGAAATTCCACGCATATTGAGAAATATAACACTCGGCGTCCGCGGAACTTCCGCTTCCGTCAAACTTAATCGTCTGGCCTTCGTTGCCCGAGTACGGGCCGCCCGGATTGGCGTAAATGGCGTACGCGGCCGCGTCGCCGCCGTAAAGTAAAATTGCCGCCGCGGTCGAGACCGCAAAAATAATGGCGAAAATGACTCGCATATCGGTTTCTCCTTGGCGTCGTCGCGCGCCGGAAAAAGATTTATAATAACTACACGTCAAATCTTTATTATTTTATATGGATTTGGGAATTTTATCAATTCAAAGACGCGGATAGCAAAAAACGAAACGCTAAAAACGCTCGCGCTGGGGCTCGCTTCAAGCTCCTTACGTTCCCGAATAGATAGGGGCAAAAACTTGACATACGCGCGCGCTTATATCTATTCTTATAAGCGGTTTTTACAGAATATTACCAAGGAGAGCGAGAGGAAATAAATATGCAATCCACTCTTTTTAAAACCAAGTCCATAGAAGGGCTTATGAGCGACGCCCAAGGCGGCGAGCATAAACTCCGGCGGGTTCTAGGCCCCGTCAATCTGACCGCGTTGGGCATAGGCGCAATCATAGGTTCAGGCATCTTCGTTTGGACGGGAAAGGCCGCCGCCATTTACGCCGGCCCGGCGATTATTCTTTCGTTTGTCCTGTCGGGATTCTCCTGCGTTCTTACGGGCTTGTGCTACGCGGAAATGGCTTCTATGATACCGGTGGCTGGAAGCGCCTACACTTACGCGTACGCCACTTTGGGCGAGTTTATCGCTTGGATTATCGGCTGGGACTTGATACTGGAATATCTAGTCGGAGCTTCAAGCGTCGCCGTAGGCTGGAGCGAATACGTTCTCAGCTTCTTAAAAGATTTCGGAATTCATCTTCCGACCGCGGTAACCGCTGCGCCTATCGCTTACGATCCCGCGACGGGCTGGGCGCTTACCGGGGCTTTTATAAATTTGCCCGCCGCGCTGATAATAGCGATTATGGTCGCGCTGCTGGTCGTAGGAATCAAGGAGTCGGCCACGGCCAACAATATTGTCGTGGCGATTAAAATAATCGTCCTTCTGCTGTTCATCGGCGCGGGCGTCGCCTATATAAACCGAGAAAACTGGGTTCCGTTCTTGCCGCCCAATACGGGCAAATTCGGACAATTCGGCTGGACGGGAGTGCTGGCCGGGGCGGGAGTGGTTTTTTACGCTTATATCGGCTTCGACTGCGTTTCGACGGCGGCTCAGGAGGCCAAAAACCCGCAGCGCGACATGCCTATCGGCATTCTCGGTTCGCTGGCCGTAGCGACCGTGCTTTACATCACGGTCGCGCTAGTTCTGACCGGCATCGTAAAATACACAAATCTCAACACCGCGGCGCCTATTGCCGTCGCTATAGACGCTATCGGCAAACCCCTTTACTGGCTCGCTCCGCTGGTAAAAATCGGCGCGATAGCCGGTTTGAGCTCGGTCATTCTCATTCTTCTTATGGGGCAGCCGCGCATTTTTTACTCGATGGGACGCGACGGGCTTCTGCCGTCGGTTTTTGCAAAAATTCACCCGCGTTTCAAGACTCCTTACATTACCACGATAGTAACGGGAGGAGCCGCTGCCCTACTGGCGGGGTTTGTGCCGTTCAGTATTCTCGGCGAGCTCGTGAGCATCGGCACGCTTTTTGCGTTCATAGTGGTAAGTTTAGGAGTGCTTGCCCTGCATTACGCTCATCCCGATCTGCCGCGCTCTTTCAAAACTCCGTTCATGCCGGTCGTGCCGATTTTAGGCGCGGCTTTGTGCCTGCTGCAAATGGCTTCGCTTCCCGCCGATACGTGGTGGCGTCTCATAATTTGGATGGCGATTGGTTTCGCGATTTATTTCTTTTACGGAATAAAGAACGGTTTGGCGAAGAAGGGGTAAGAGCTCGGATTGGAGGCCGAAGCCGCGCCCTTTATTGAGGCGTCTGCTGTTTGGCCTTTTTAACCTTTTCGATGAACTCTTTCAGCGGCTTATCGTAGTGAGGCTTGAAAGGCGCGCAGGCGTCCAGCTCCGATTTGTAAAATATTTCGAGGTTGTCCAGCCGCTCTTTGGTTTTGTCTATCCAAACGTTTTTCGTTTCGGTGCGCTCGCCCATCTTGACGACTTCGCCGTAAACGCGCATCGCTTTGCGCAGCACGCCGAAAACGAACTCTTTCAGCATACATTGATAAATACTTTTCGACTCTTCATCTTTCTGCGCGAAAAGCGGTATTTTCTGCGAAACGATTTCGAGATAAAAACTTTCGTAAAGCCTTCCGGTCTCGAATCCGGCCGCGGCTGCCCACTCCGGGACGCCTTGCAAAATGCACATGCCGAAATCCTGCTGGGCTCGAAGAAGTTCGTTGCTCTTGTCGTCAAGCGATTTGAACGCGAGGTCGTAGTTTGCGTTGTCGAGCTTCATCGCGTCGAATTTTTTTTCGCCCAAAAGCCCTTTGTAAAAATACGCCGCCGCCACGAAATAAGCGTCGACGTATTCGTTTTTTCCTTTTGCGCGCAGATAAATATTGGTGGCGTTGTTGAGCGACAATTCCGCTTTGAGCGTTTCTCCGCGGTTTAGGTAGGCGTAGCCGAGCCTGGCGAACAGCTCTATTTGCAGAGAAGCGTCCAGGTTCGGGTAGTTCTTTTCGAGCATCTTTCCGATTTTAATCTCGTCGTCCCACGCGCGCAGCTTTTCGTAACAATCCATTAAAAGATACATCGAGCTTATCTTATCGTCGTCGGTTTTCGCGTGCAGCGCGAGATACGTTTCAAGCAGCCCCTTCGCTTCCGCGAAACCGTTCATCTCCACGAGCGTAGCTGCGAGAGTGAAGTGGCTGCGGTTCGCCATCGGCGTGCCGGGGAAATGTTTTATTACGAGACGAAACTTTGTTGCGGCGAGCGCGTAATCGCGGTTTTTATAAGCGTTGACGCCTTCGTTGTAGGTTTCTATAGCGTCGATGATTTCGCTGGTAGGCTTTTCTCCCCTGTGGCCGATAATTTTGGTCGGGAAAAGCTCGATGACCGTTTCCGTCTTGTTTTCCTTAGGGGTCTCTTTCGCGGCGTTCGTCGTGGCGCAGCCGGTTAGCGCGGTAATCGACGCGAAAATCAACAGCGGAATTAATAAATTTATCCGCCGTAGCGCGCCGCGTCCCCCTGCTGCCGCTTGCCGCTCGTCTTCGTCTTTCATTTAGCCTCAATGTATGCGACCGCGGCGTTAATGCGCGCCAGCGACTCGTCTTTGCCAAGTATTTCAAGCGTCTCGTAAATCGGAGGCGACACAGCGCATCCGGCCACGGCCACGCGAATTGGCTGAGCAAGGTTCCCAAGCTTCGTCTGGCGTTTCTCGCACACCGCTGTAAAGAGGCCGCCTATCGACTTGGCGTCGAACGCGGGCAGCGCCGCCAGTCCGTCGCGTATCTCGACAAGCAGAGGCAGAGCCTCTTTGGTCAAATGTTTGTTTGCGGCCTTCTCGTCAAACTTCTCAGGACGGACGTAGAAAAACTTAGCGCCTTCGGCCATTTCCAGCATTGTTTTGGCGCGCGTTTTAAGCTGCTCGACGACCATAACGAGACGATCGTCGTTTGGCGCGTCAACGCCTGCGGCCTTAAGATACTCGGCAAGGCTTTGCGCGACGCGCTTAGCCGGCAGCGTTTGTATATACTGCTGGTTCATCCATAACAGCTTGTCGGGGTTCATTATGGACGCGGACGGGCCGATGTTGTCCGTCGAAAATTTCTCAATCAGCTCTTCGAGCGTAAATATTTCCTGATCGCCGAAACTCCAGCCGAGGCGCGCTAGATAGTTGCAAGTAGCTTCCGGCAGAAAGCCCTTGTCGCGCCAGTCGGTTACGGCGACCGCCCCGTGGCGTTTGCTGTATTTCTTGCCGTCCGGGCCGTGTATAAGGCCCACGTGTCCGAACTGCGGCGCTTTAAGCCCCATCGCGTTGTAAAGCTGAATTTGCAGCGGCGTGTTCGTGAGGTGATCGACGCCGCGTATGACGTGCGTTATCCCCATGTCGGAGTCGTCGATTACGACCGAGAAATTATAAATTGGGACGCCGTCCTTGCGCACGACGATGAAGTCTTCGAGCTCTTCGTTTTTAAAAACTACGCGCCCCTGAATCATGTCGTCAACCACGGTTTCGCCGTCCAGCGGCATTTTAAAGCGGTATGTGTACGGCTTGTCCGAAGGCCAGTCCGAGGGCTTCTTGTCGCGCCAGCGGCGGTCGTACGCGCTTTTGCTCAGTCCCTTCATCTTCTTGACGCGCATCTCTTCGAGCTCTTCGGGCGTGGCGTAGCAGCGGTAAATAAGCCCTTTCGCCTCAAGCTCTGGAATGCGGTCTTTGTAAATTCCGAAGCGGTCGGACTGGAAGAACGGCCCTTCGTCCCAGTTGAGGCCGAGCCATTTTAGCCCTTCGATTATCGCGTCCTTCGCCTCGGTAGTAGAGCGCTCGACGTCGGTGTCCTCGATGCGGAGGATGAATTTGCCGCCGTGATGACGGGCGAAAAGCCAGTTAAAGAGCGCGGTGCGGGCTCCGCCGATATGTAAAAAGCCGGTTGGGGAAGGCGCGAATCTTACTCTGACGTCCATTTTGAAAGCTCCTGTTCATAATCCAGACTATAATTAAAGAGCGCTTTTTCAAGCGCGCGTCGCGTTTGCTAAAAGATACCCGCATCGTCTTTTTATTCAAGTTAAAATGAAAGGGATTCTTGACTTGTCCCCAGTTTCGCCAAATCCGAAAGATACCGCTTTTGTAGCTCGACCGCGTTTGTAGAATTTTAAATACCGTTGCGGGGGTTGCGTTCGTCGCCCGACTGAATTTAGCCATAAATTCAACTGTTTTCCGTGGGCGGGGGCATTCGTCCCCCGACTGTTTTTCGCTTTCTTTGCTCGCCCAAAGAAAGCTCTAAAGAAACGGCGCCCGCCGAAGCGCGGACTCAAATCCGCCGATTGTATCGGCGTCGCTCTAAAGAGAGGGCGACGGCGCGAACTCGCGATTTCGCTTATTCGCTCATCGCTCAAACAGCGCTTGCCGCTTTTCCTCTCGTTTTTCGCTGATTTTTCGCGCTTGTCCGCCGTAGTTTTAGCGAAGGCTGGATACGCTCGGCGGGATGAAAAACAAGGAAGCGAAAAGATAATAAAAAACCTCCGGGTTCTCTGCGACCTCCGCGGTTTTTTATTTAAAACTGGGGACAAGTCAGCATTAGGAACCCCTGAATCTTGAGAGGTTTATTCCGCCGTAAGGTAAACCGTCGGCGCGATGTTGATTGAATTGGCCAACGCGAGCGCCTCTTCCTTGGTTCCTTTGAACAAATAGAAAACCCAGCTTATTTTGTCCGCCGGGTTCGGGTCGGCGGTTTCGTCGATAAATTCGATCGTGCTCTTGCCCGTTTCGTTAGGCAGCTTTGCGGCCAGATGAACGCTTTCGCAGTCTTTAACGACCCACCAATTATTGCCCAAACCGATAAGCCCGTTTGAGAGCGGCAGCCAGACTTCGGTAGATTGGAAGGAGAAATCGGAGAAGGGATACTCCACAACCGCATCCTCCATCAGGGCTGGAGTGTATAAAAACTTGTCCTCGAAACGTTGAAACGAAACCGTTACCGCGCAGTTGGGCGCGTCTTTTCCCGTCGTATCGGCGGCCTTGCCGAACGCGACTACGTATTTGTATGTATTCGCATCTACGTAATACCAATCCTGCGTAACTTCTCTTGTAGGGGCGGTAACCGAAACCGCGACCTCGGAGAGCGCGGTCGTCTTCTGCAACGTCGGCGCGTCCTCGATTTTATCGACCTTAACCGCCGTATTGGCCGCGAAATCGACTTTCGCGAATTTCCATCCCAAGGCTTTCATCGTTTCGTCAACGGCTTCGTCGGCAAGCTTCAGAGCTTGGTTATTATTATTGAGTCCGTAGTAATATTCGCCTTCCCACGGCGTAATGCCGGTCGCGTCGGATACTTCGGCGCGCAGCAAAGCCGACCAAGCGCTATCGAGCTTCGTTTCTTCATCCGCAAATTTTTTGCCGGCTTTTTTGGCCGTCGCAAGCAGTATGTCGGCGGCTTGAAGGCTCTTATGAACCTTGTAGTTGCTCGTGCGGATGAAGTTGTCGCGCTCTAGGTTGTTATAGGGAGCGTCGCTGCGGCCTCCCATCCAGCGGTGAAGGCTGTCGGTGCTCGTGGGCTGCCAAGTGCCGTCCAGCGCGCGCGGCATATCGGGCTGCGCTACGCCTTGCGCCTTGAGATGATTGACGTAATCGGCTACGCTGGTAATTTTATAACCGTCTTTTTCAAGATTAACGAGTCTTTCTTCATAGGGCGCGATATATTTGTCGGAGCCGTAAAAGTAAGGCGCAAAATATGGGTCGAGAGGGAAGGCGAGCAATTCGCCGTCGTCGAAGAAAGTCCATGTCGTTTCGATTCCGGTCGCCTCGTCGGTCAGACCGGAGCCGATGATTACATCGACGCCGTGATCTTTATAAAAGGGAACCTTGACGTGATTGTGATGATAGTATTTGAAAAGATTGGGAGGAAAAACGCTGACGGAGTAGCAGTGATTCGCCATAAATGCGTGCTTTCCTTCTCCCGCCTGCCCTTCCTGATTGAACACAACTCCCGAAAGCGGCACGCCCGCGTCCGCGAAGATTTTACGGTTCTTTTTAAACGACTTTTCCATGTCGTAAGCCGGAAAGGCCAAAAACAGCTGGTCGCTGTAATGAAAGCTGACCACCTCTATCTGTCCGCTCTGCGCGCCTTGCCGAAGCTTGGCGAGAACGTCCGGGTGTCTGGCGGCGATAACTTCCATCATCATTCCCTGCATCTCGAAAGTCGCCTTCCAAGTGGGATGCCGCATGTATAAATCCAATACCGGCGCGAACGTGGCGTCGATTATCCAGTCGCTTAACGCGTCGTCCGTCCATCCTTCCATCGCCGAGTCGCCGAAGACGAGCCTGTTTCCCTTGTCGTCCACGGTGTCCATTCCGCCCGCTACGTACTGCATGTTGAAGTGAAACATCGACAGCGCAAACTTCTTTTGAGTCAGGCTCGGCGTATCCATCGGAATAACGTCCGCCTTGCAAGCCTCTTCCTCGGTTTTATTTTCGTCGGACGAGCCGCTTGAGCAGTCGGTTACAGCTAGTCCCGCCGTTAGGGCGAGGGTCAGAAGAGCGAAGGATAAGGCGTTGCGTTTCATTTTGTCAGCTCCGGTAATGAGTGGGGTCGGCAATATCGGCCTCTTTAAATCCTTTTTTGCGCAGCAGGCAGGCGTCGCAATCGCCGCAGGCGCGGCCTTCGTCGTCGGCGTCGTAGCAGGTAACGCTCTTGGAATAGTCTAATCCAAGAGCGGAGCCGCAACGGATTATTTCCGCTTTCGTCATATTTATAAGCGGAGTCTCTATCGTAAGCCCGCCCGCTTTGGTTCCGAGATTTAGCGCCGCCTGCATGGCGTTTATAAAGTCGGGACGGCAGTCGGGATAGCCCGAGTAGTCCAGCGCGTTCACGCCGATGAAGATGCGGCTGGCCCCCGCGCTTTCGGCGTATGAAGCCGCGAGCGCGAGGAATACGCTGTTTCGCGCGGGCACGTACGTAACGGGGATTTCGCCGTCGCCTATCCGCGCCATTTCGCGGCTTTTAGGCACGGCCGCTTTTTCGTTTGTGAGCGCGCTGTCGGCCACGTCGTTGAGGTTCACCCTCAATATTTTGTGCTCTTGGACGCCTTCGTCTTTCGCGATTTTCGCCGCCGCCTTAACTTCCGCGTCGTGCCGCTGGCCGTATATTACGGTAAGCGCGTAAACGCTCATCCCCCGCGATTTGGCTATCGCGAGGCAGGTATAGGAATCAAGCCCGCCCGAGAGCAGGACTACGGCTTTATCGGCGATGTTCGTCTGTTTGATCATAGGTTTTTAGGCATTAAAAACATGGGAGGAAACTCCGTCCCGATTAATTACAAACGTCGCAGCGTTTTGCCAAAAATCGACGGCCGGAGCCGCCTCCCACAGTTGACAAAGTTCGTCTTTTACGGGCGGCGCAAACTACTTCGCCAGCAGTTTGTCCAGTCCTCTGTTCATCTGCTCTTCCACGGCGCCTTTAAACGGCGCGAGCATGAGCGACAGATCGACTAAAATTTTGATTTTATCGGGCGTAAGATCGACCTTGCCTTTGAATCCTTTGCCGTCGAAGTCGATGCCGTCCTTGGCGGGGCGCCATTTGTAAGCCATGTTCATGCTTGCGAGCTTCTCGGTCATCTTCTTGATGAAAACTTCCGCTTTGGCGTCGAGTTCCTCTTTGGGAAGCGTATGCGCTCTTTCGAGTTCTATTTTGGGCATTTTTTCCTCCGTTGATTAAGTAAAGACCGAAAATACGATATAAATAACATTAATTATTTCTAGCGCCGAGAATTTGCATCGTCAATATTTATCTCGGACGATTACGGCCATAGGGGCGCTTTTTATATGGTCTGCCCTCTGCGCGCGTTTCTGGCTGTCCTTGCGTCCGCTGCGAGGACGCGCCTCTATTTCCGCGGGATTTCTGAGCCCTCAAAGCCTGAACGTAGTCCAGTATCCGTCCGGCGCTTTCAATTTTGGTCAGCAGCGGCAGGGTTTCGACGTGGCCGCTGCGGTCAATCATTCTAACGACGTTCGTGTCGACCTCGAAACCCGCTCCGGCCTCCGTTACGTCGTTTGCGACTATTAGGTCGAGATTCTTTCGGCGCAGCTTTTCAGTAGCATTCTGCATTACTTGGGATGTTTCGGCGGCAAAACCTACGAGAAACTGAGACGCCGGCTTGCTTTTGCCGAGCCCCCAAAGTATGTCGTCCGTCGGCTCAAGCGTAAGGCAGAACGGTTCGTTAGTCGATTTTTTAATTTTCTGCTGGCTTACCTGCGAGCATTTGTAATCGCTGACGGCGGCCGCCATTATGACGATATGCGAGTTCGCGGCGCGCTCCATCACCGCCGCCTTCATTTGAGCCGCGCTCCTTACGCGGATTACTTCAATGTTGGACGGAACCGGCGCCGTGGCAGAACCCGCCACTACCGTTACTTGGGCGCCTCTGGCCTTTGCTTCCCGCGCAATGGCGAAACCCATTTTGCCGCTTGAGCGGTTTGTGATGAACCGCACGGGGTCGATGTCCTCAATCGTCGCTCCAGCGGTAACCAGAACCGTTTCGCCCGCCAGATCTTTTTCGCGACGGCTTGCGTAAAAAACCGCGTCCGCGATTTTTTCGGGGTCGGACATCCGTCCCGCGCCCTCTTCGCCGCATGCCAGCTCGCCGCTGTCGGGGCCCACGAAAATAACGCCCCGCATGGTTTTAAGCGTCTCGACGTTTTTTTGAGTAATGGGATTTTCCCACATGGAGCGGTTCATTCCCGGCGCGAAAACTATCGGCGAAGTCGTCGCCAAGACGAGAGTGGAAAGCAGGTCGGAGGCGAAACCGTTGGCGGCTTTGGCTATAAAGTCGGCGGTGGCAGGGGCTACTACCACTACGTCCGCTTCGCGCGCCAGCGCTATATGATTGATTCGGCTCTCGTTGTCGAGGTTGAACATTGCAGAAAAAACCGGATTGCCGGACAAAGCCTGCATCGTGGTGGGAGTTATAAACTGTTTTCCCGCGTCCGTCATTACCGCGGTAACGTCGGCGCGGTGTTTTTTAAGCTCGCGGCAAAGCTGCGCGGCCTTGTAGGCGGCTATTCCGCCCGTAACGCCCAGCAGAATTTTTTTTCCTTTTAACATAACGCTCCTCTTTTAATGTTTATTTAACGCTATGAACGCTCGAAAAATAATTTAGCGCTTTTAGGGCAAAAGTAAACAAATTCAACGCGCCGCAATTTAAGCGCGATAAGTTTATAATCCGTATTTCTTTACTTTATAGCGCACCGCTCTTTCGGTAACGCGCAGAAGGCGCGCAGCCGCGCTCTGGTTTCCGCCGGTTTGCGCCAGCGCGTCCGCTATGAGTTTCCTCTCAAGACGTTCCACGGCGTCGTCCAGTCCATCGCTCATCTCCGACGCGCGAGGCCGCCCCGCGTCGAACGCTTGTTTATCGAAAAAATCTTCTTCTTCCGGAAAATCCGCCTCGGTAAGAGTTTCTCCGTCGCACAACGCGACCGCGCGTTCAATCATGTTTTCAAGCTCGCGCACGTTTCCGCCGAATTTTCTTTTTGCAAGGGCGCGCGCGGCTTCGGGAGTGATTCCTTTCACTCTGTTTCCGGCCAGCGACGAACTTTTTTTCACGAAACGCTCGACCAGAAGAGGTATGTCTCCGGGACGCTCGCGCAAAGGCGGTATCTCGATAGTTACGACGTTGAGCCGCCAGTATAAGTCTTCGCGGAAAAGACCGGAGCGGACGCGTTCTTTCAAATCGCGGTGGGTCGCCGCTATTATTCGGATGTCGGTTTTAATAGTTTCGGTTCCGCCCACGCGCTCGAACGCGCCGGTTTGAACCGCGCCAAGCAGCTTTACCTGAAAGGGAAGGGGTATGTCTCCGACTTCGTCGATGAAGAGCGTTCCGCCGTCAGCCAATTCAAAACGCCCCTTTTTTATTTTATCCGCGCCTGTGAACGCGCCCTTTTCGTGGCCGAAAAGTTCCGACTCGATTAGAGTCTCGTTAAACGCGGCGCAGTTTACCGTAATAAAAGGCTTGTCCCGCCTGTTTGAAGCCGAATGAATCGCCCGCGCGAGAGCTTCTTTGCCGGAGCCCGACTCGCCCAAAATCATAATGGTCGCGCGGGAAACGGCCGCTTTGGCCGCGGTTTTTTTTATTTCCAAAATTTTAGGGTCGTCGCCGACGAACGCCGCGAACGGTTCCGAGTTTGCCAAAGCCTGCGCCAGCCCAGCGTTTTCCTTCGCCAAGTCCGACCGCTCGGCGGCTTTAGCCAAAATGGCTTCCAGCAAATCCAAATCGAGAGGCTTCTGTAAAAAATCCAGCGCTCCGTTTTTCATCGCTTTTACGGCGTCGTCAACGGCTCCGTACGCCGTCATTACGACCGCCTGAAGCTGCGGATTCGACTCTTTCAGCTCTTTAAGAAGCGTTATTCCATCCTTCCCGCCGAGCCGGAGATCGGTAAGCAGCAAGTCAATTTTCATTTCCTTCGCTATCGCCGCCGCCGCGTCGGCGTTTTCCGCTTCCGCCGCGTAATACCCTTTTTTCTTTAAAAAACCGGCGAGCGTTCTGCGCTGCGGAGCGTCGTCTTCGACGACGAGTATAACAGCCTTATTTTCTTTGCTCATGCGCCCTCCGTTTCGTCGTCCGGCAATTCTATCGCCGCTTCCGTTCCGTTTTCAGGACTCGATTTTATCGTTAGAGTTCCGCCGTGCGCCTCTATTATTCGGCGCGCAAGCGGCAGCCCCAGCCCTGTGCCTTTGGCTTTTTTGGTGAAAAACGGCTCTTCCGCTTTCGCCAGAGTTTCCGCGTCCATACCGGCGCCGTCGTCCTTTATCGCAATCCGCGTCCCTCGTTTCGTTTTCTCCGCTGAAATTTCGGCAAAGCCGCCTTCGGCGCATGCGTCGAGCGCGTTGTTTAAAAGATTAGAAAGAGCTTGTTCCAGCCTGTTCGGGTCGGCGAAAATTACTACGCCTCGTTTCGCGTTTATTGAAACGCTTTTCTTCTCGGCCTTGGCTCTTTGAAGAGCGGAAGGAGCAATCCTCGTCTCTAAAAATTCGGCGGCGTCGAATCGAGAGCGCGAAATCGACAAAGGCCTTCCGAGTTCTAGAAAGTCGGCAATCACTCTGTTCACGCGTTCCGTCTGCGATTTGATAAGTCCGGCGAGCTCAGAGAACTCTTCTTTGTCTTCTTCCTTTACGTCGAATTCGCCGGCGAGCCGTTTTGCCGCCATGCTAATCGTCGATAAAGGATTGCGAACCTCGTGCGCGACGGTTGCGGCCATTTCTCCGATTGCGCGTTGTCGCTTGTTCTCGGCGTCGAGAGCCGCGGC
This sequence comes from uncultured Myxococcales bacterium, assembly GCA_964400725.1. Lineage (GTDB taxonomy): Bacteria > Myxococcota_A > SURF-8 > SURF-8 > CAYNVS01 > CAYNVS01. Next base: position 58,747 of record CAYNVS010000009.1, on the reverse strand, counting down.
CTTTCTCTCGTCTTCTTCGCGCCGCTTTTCGTTTCTCGCAATTAACGAAGCGGCCAGCAGCGACAGCAGGAAAGCGATAAAGAAAGCGGCCGCAATTACGGCGTGCCTCGCGTTCGACCTTTCTCGAAACTGAGACATTTCTCCGTTATTGACGCCTATTCTTACGAGCGCGGCGCCTCCGTCGGGCATGGGAAAGGCTCCGGCTCCTTCGTAAACGTCTTTTCCGTCGAAAGAAATTTCGCGAAACGACATCCCTCCGTCCTTTCGCGAAAACGCTTGGACAAGCCATGCGTCTTGAGAGAAACCTGAAAGTTTGGGCGCGCCGGGCGAGGATGCGACGATGCCGGTTTGGTCTTGGATTACGACGTAAAGAGCGCCGAAAGAAGACGCTTTGTTCAGCAGAGAAGCTAGCCAAGAAGAGTAATTTCCGCCGTTCTCGCTTTCGCTCAAGTCGTCGCAGGCGATTGCATACCCGCCCTCGAATTCGCTTTTTACGCATGAAAGCGAAAATTCCCCCGCCGATACGCTCTCGGCGAGCGATTCGTCTTCGGCGCCGGCCATTTTTTCAATTATCGAACGCGCGGCGTTTTCGATAGCTTTGTCTCCGGCCCATGCGGCTATTTTACCGTTTTTAACGACGGCCAGCAGAGTCGTTCCGTTTTGTTTCGCAAATTCCTCCAAATCGGCGGCGCTTGATTCCGCTGCGTGCCTCGCGACGGCGGTCAGGCGTCTTTCCTTTTCTTCAAAAAACAAAGACAGCGAGTTAGCGGCTCCGGCCGCGCTCGTTTTCATCAGCGCGGCCAAAGACGCGGCTCTGTCCGCGGTAAGGCGCTCGAAAGCGTCGGCTATTCGTTTGCGTTCGGCTCTTGCGGAGAAAACCGCAAGCGAGGCGATAATAGCGGCGAATATTGGCAGAAGCCATATGAAGCGAAAGCGTTTTTTCATCGCGTTTTTCCGTTTTATTTTAAACGCGGCGCGGGCCGCGAACTGAATGATAACAGAAATTCGTCGCGGCGGTAAATTTTTTCCGCTTCGGGCATCGTCCGCGGTCTTTGCGGTTTCAGCGTCCGCGCAGAGTGAACGCGATTTTTAAGACGTCCGCGAGAACGCCGGCCGCCGTAACCGCTCCGCCCGCGCCCGCCCCCTGCACTATAAGAGGCCGCTCGTTGTAGCGTTCGGTGGTAAAGGCAGCGAACGCCTCCGCGCCTCGCAGACGAAAAGCCGGGTGTTCAGCTTCGACCTCGGCGGGAGCCACGGTAACTTTCGGCGCGCCGCGCTCCGACGACGGCTCGATTCTGGCCAAATATCTCAGCGTCATTCCTTTCGACCGCAGACTGACGGCTCGCGAGGCGACGGCTTCGTCCGTTTTTGCGAGTTTCGCGAAAAAGTCTTCAAGCTCCATCGGTTCAAGCAGTTCGCTGGGTATAAGCGGCTCGACTTTAACGTCTTCAAGCTCAAGCGGCAGTCCCATTTCCCGCGCTAAAATCAGAGCTTTGCGCGCAACGTCCGTCCCCGCGAGGTCGTCCTGCGGGTTAGGCTCGGTGTATCCGTCCGCGCGCGCTTTTCTCGTAGCTTCCGACAGCGGAACTCCCGCCATGACCTCGTTGACGAGATAGCCGATGGTGCCGGAGAACGATCCCTCGACAAGCAAAGGGCGGTCGCCGGTGCGGACGATGTTTTTTAGCGTCTCGATTACGGGCAGGCTTGCGCCGACCGTTGTGGAATAGGCGTAAACGCGGCAGGCGCTTCGCGCGGATGCGAACAATTCCTCGCGCTTTTCTCTTGAAATGCAAAGCGGTTTCTTATTCGCCGCGACGACGTGTATTCCCTTACCGAAGGCTTTGACGTAAATTTCCTCCATGCCGTCTGCGGCCGTAACGTCCACCAGTATCGGCGCCGGCTGGCGGCGAAGTTTCTCCAGCAGCGCGTCCGGATCGGTCTTTTCGCCGAAGCGCGCCAGCCGCTCGGCGTACGAGGAAAGGTCTATTCCTTCTTCGTCGAAAATGGCTCTGCGGCTGTCGGCCACGCCGACTACCTTCAGCTTTACGTCGTGATCGGCGCGGAGACGCTCCGCTTGCGACGCGATTTGCTCAAGCAGCTTGGAGCCCACGACGCCCTTGCCGAAAACTAGAAGCGACACGTCTTGATGCGCGAAATTGAACGCCGCGTGAACGCTGTTTACCGCAAGATTGGTGTCTGCCGCGTCGATTACGCACGAAATTGAGCGGGCGCTGGCGCCTTGAGCGCTGGCGCGTATCAAAATGCCCAACGAGCCGAGAGTGTTGAAAAATCGTCCCGCGACGTTCGTCGTCCTACCCATCGCCTCTCCCACGAGCGAAAGAAGAGTAACCGGACGGCGGACGTTAATCGGCTCCAAATCGCCGCGGGCAAGCTCCGACGCGAATTCTTCGTCGAGAGCCGCGACGGCGCGGTCGGCGTCGCTTTGACGCAACAGCATCGTGGCCGCCTGGCCGTGAGCGCTAAGAGTGGACATCCAAACGGTGGCCTTGCAGCGTTCCACCGCGGCCAAAGCCCGGCCCGATATTTGAGCCCGCGAAGCGGTGGCTATGCGCCGCAGTTCGACGCCGATGAGAGCCAAGTTTTCAATCGAGGTTACGCTGGTGGCGCTAAGCGGGTTCTGCGAGCCTGCGGCGTCGATAAACGTGCCGGGGTCGGAAGGGCGCATGGTGTTGCAAATGCGCATCGGAATGCCGCTCTCGATAAGAGGTATCATGGTGCGCGGATGAAAGAGCGCGGCGCCGAAGTCCGACATTTCGAGCGCTTCCATATAAGTCAGCCGTTCGAGCGGATAGGCGTCGCTAACTATGTTCGGATCCGCGGTCATAACGCCCGATACGTCCGTCCACACTACTACTTCCGAGGCTTTGAGTCCGCTTGCCAGCAGAGCCGCGGTATAGTCGGAGCCGTTTCGGCCTAAAGTGGTCGTTCTGCCGTCGGGCGTCTGACCTAAAAATCCCGAAGTAACGGGAAGTTTTCCGCGCCATTGCGGCGCGAGTTCGGCTAATTTGGCGTTCGTGGCGGCGCGGTCAACGCCCGCGGAGCCGAATTTGTCGTCCGTAACCGTCCAAGTCCGCGAATCGACGAAGACTGCGGGCAGTCCAGAGGCGCGCAATATCTCCGTCAAGACGCTCGCGGATAGAATCTCTCCGAATGAGAGCGCCAAATCGAGCGTTCTGTCCGTTTGTTCCCTAAGAAGGCTGACCGCGTAAAGAAGCCTTCTAAGAGGGTTAAGAAGCTCTCGGCACAGCGGTATCAGCGAAGGGCGCGCTCCGCTTGCGATCGCTTTCGCGCTTTCGAGTTCCTGCAAAACGCGGATACCGTTTGACGCCGCCAAATCCATCGCTTCGTCAACTACGCTTTCAGCCTTTGCGAAGTCTCCCGCCGCCGCGTATGAAGCCGCCTCTATAAGCCTGTCGGTCGTATGCTGCATCGCGCTGACGACGACGGCGACTTCTCCTTCTTCGCTCGCGCTTCGTATTATCTCGACTACCCGCAGAAGCCTTTCGGGCGAGCCGACCGACGTTCCGCCGAACTTCAACACTCTCAACGCGCCCTTTTGCAAGCGTTCATTAGCGTTCATTCCAGCCTTCCTTTCTCTTCTTCTCTGAATTTTTTGACGCATTCGATTAAATCCGTGGGATCTATTAAAAACGAGTCGTGCCCGTGGAGCGAGCTCAGACGCGCCATTCTTGCGTACGGCATAAGCCGCGCCAGCTCTTCCTGTTCTTCTATCGGATAGAGGACGTCCGAGTCGTAACCGGCGATAAGCGCGGGGATTTTTAAACTCTTTAAAACTTCTTCGTAATCTCCGCGGCCTCGGCTTAAGTCGTGGCTGTCCATCGCTTCCGTCAAGGCTGCGTAGCAGTTGGCGTCGAAGCGTTCGGCGAGTTTTTCGCCTTGATAACGTAAATAACTTTGAACGGAAAACCGGCCGCTTTCGTCTTGCAGCCTGCGTCCGTGCCTTTGCGCGAAGCTGCGGGGGCTTCGGTACGAGCACATCGCGGCCATGCGCGCCGCGGCAAGCCCGGCCGACGGCGGATCGTTTTCGTCGTACCGTCCGCCTAGCCATTTGGCGTCGGCTTTTATCGCCGCGCGCTGAGCCTCCGACTGCCCTATGCACCACGCCGAATGCCTGCCGCAAGCCGCTATCGAGACGACGCCGCGAAACGTCTCCGGATAACAAAGCGCGAGCTCTAAAACCAACATTCCGCCCAGCGATCCGCCTATCGCGAATTTAACTCTCTTTACGCCCAGACGGTCGAGAAGAGCCTTTTGCAAAGCCGCCATATCGCGCAGGGTTATCGGCGGAAAATCTGGGCCGTATCTAAGCCCGGAGACGGGGTTTGCGCTTGCCGGGCCCGTCGTTCCGTAACAAGAGCCGAGAAGGTTCGAGCAAATTATAAAATCTTTCCGCTCGTCCAAAACCGAACCGAATAGCGGAGCCCACCATTGGTCTGCGTCCGCGCTGCCCGTAAGCGCGTGGCAGACGAGAACGGCGTCGCGTTTCTCTTCGTTCAGCGCGCCCCACGTTCTATAGGCGACGCTCGCGCCTTTAAGCCGCGCCCCGCTTTCCAGCTCCAAATCTTCCTCAAGCGTTAAAAAACGGGTTTGAGGCGAAACGAATTTCAAGAATTTTTTGCCGCAGTTCATCGCGAGCCCGCCTTTAAGCCTTTGATAAAGCGCGGTTGAAATCATCGGCCAGATCGTCGAAGTTTTCCAATCCGACAGAGACGCGGATGAAATTGGGCGTTATGCCTATGGCGAGCTGATCCGCGGGCGGCACCTGCGCGTGCGTCGTCGAGGCGGGATGAAGAGCCAGCGTCTTTGAGTCTCCCACGTTTGCAACGTGCGAAACAAGCTCCATGGCGTCGATAAACGCCGCGCCTTCGCTTATTCCGCCTTTGACGCAGAAGCCCAATACCGCGCCAAAGCCTCCGCTAAGATATTTTAGGGCGTTTTCGTGCGCGGCGTTTTCGGGAAGGCCGGGGTAAATAACGCGCTCGACCTTGGGATGTTCTTTCAGCCAAAGAGCCAATTTCAGCGCGTTGTTGCTTTGCTCGCGTATGCGCAGAGGAAGCGTTTCAAGCCCCTGCAAAAACAGCGCGGCGTTTTGCGGAGAGGCGCACGGGCCGAGGTTGCGCATTCCTTGAAGACGCGCTTTTGCAATAAAAGCCGAGTTGGTTCCGTCCCCGCTTTTGCCGAGCTCCCAGTAAACCGTTCCGTTGTAGCTCTCGTCCGGCTCGGTGAATTCGGCGAACTTTCCATTAGCCCAATCGAAGCGTCCCGAATCTACGATCGCGCCGCCGATAGCCCTTCCGTGCCCGCCTATCCATTTGGTAAGAGAGTGAATAACGACGTCGGCGCCGAAATCGAACGGCCGCGACAAAACCGGCGCGAAAGTGTTGTCCACGACGAGCGGAAGTCCGGCTTCATGCGCGGCGGCGGCAATTCCGTCGAAGTCCGGAACGTCGCACTTGGGGTTGCCTATCGTTTCCGCGTAAACGGCCTTGGTATTGGGTTTGAGGGCGCGCTTGACCGCTTCCGGCGTCGCGTCTTTAACGAAAGTCGTTTCGACTCCCATGCGTTTGAGCGAGTAGCGGAACAGCGTGTCCGTTCCGCCGTAAAGCGAGGCCGAACTGACTATATGATCGCCCGCCGCCGCTAGGTTGTTTACCGCCAAAAAAATTGCAGCCATTCCCGACGAGGTCAGCAGAGCTCCGACGCCGCCTTCCATTGCCGCAATCCTTTTTTCCGCAACGTCGTTGGTCGGGTTGCCAAGGCGCGTGTAAATGTATCCCGGCTTTCTTAGCGCGAACAGATCGGCGGCATCCTTTGCGCTCTCGAATGCGTAGCTTGTCGTCTGGTAAATCGGCGCGGCGCGCGAGCGCGTGAAAGGGTCGATTTGCTGTCCGGCGTGCAGAAGAAGCGTTTCAATTCTCTTGTCGCGGTCGCTCATGTTATTCTCCTTATAAGTTTAGACGCTTAATGCAATATTTTCCGCGGAAAGAAATATTTCCGGCGGTTATAATTTAATTTGTATGTAAGTTGATTGTTTCCGCTTGGGCGGAAAGGGCGCAGCCTTTACTCAGCTGACGGCTGCGCCGCGGCGCATTCGCATTCGACGGCCGCAAAAGAGAGCGGAAAGAGTTTCCGCGCGGGGTAAGCCTAAAGTCGTTGTAGAAAATAAATTTTCCATGAGCGTAATTTATACGCGGATTAATCGGCGGTCAAGTTTTTTTGAAAGCGCGCGCAAAAGACGCTTAGAGTTTTGCAAATATATAATTCAAGAGTTAGAAACGTAAAAAGGCTGATTGGAATCGGCGGAGCGTCCGCCGCCCCGACCGCCTCTTGGAATAAAAAGCGCGCAGACCGCGAAGAACGCCTAATTTATCAGCGTTATTATACAGATAAGCTACGCATATCAGCGCCGCACAACTCCGAATAAACGACCAAACTATTTAGAACTGTCTCATATACAATAATTCAGTTCTTTTCCTTGTAAACATCCCGAAGGGAGCAAATGTAAACAACTCGGTTCTCAGAAGCCGGGATTGGTTGAATTCAGTCGGACAACAAACGCGCACTGTCTCGAATTAAGCTAAAGCAGGAACCGGCAGGATTGACGCCAGTCTAACTTTGAGAATTTAAGTCTGTTTTTAAAGTAAAACCGCCCGCCGCTTTGACTATGCGGCATTTTTCTGCTATTAATTTCAAAGAAGCGCAGGCAAACTGTTTTAATTATAAAAAAAAGGAGGAACGATGAGCGCCTATTTAAAATTACGCAAAGCGACCGCAGTCAAATTTATCGCCGCAGCCGCAGCCGCGCTGGCCTGCTTAATATCAGCCCCGCAGAACGCCAAAGCCGACGCGATGGACTGGTTTACAAGCGATTATGAGAATTGCATGAAAGAGGAGACGTCCGGCAATCTCTCCTGCACCATTTGCGGCGTTAAATACGAATGCGGAAGCTCCGGATGCTCTTGGGGCGCCTTTAAGGACATAAATCCCCAAACAATGAGCGGCGGCGAAGCGTTCGCCCTTTACTGCCTCGGCTCCGGCGGCGTCATTACTCCATCCGGTCAGGCTGTCGGCGTGCAGAACATCAGCATGAGCAAAGCCTTTACAGTTTTGGGCAAAGACAAACTCGGCGGCAAAGACCCGTCAAAAGCGCCCGACGGCGGCGCCGGCAAAACCGCGCCCGACACCATCGGCGCAATGGCGGAATATTCCGGCGACACCGACGGCAATTCCAAAGCGTTCGGCATCGTGCTGCCGCTGGGCTGGACTTTCTTCTTCGGCGACGACGACCTTTTGGACGTAAACGGAAATATTATTTACTCGCACTTAAGCAGCCTCGATCAATTCGGTTTTAACGCCAACCCGATTTACCTGCACAGCATGTACTTCGACGAGAACAACTACCGCCTCACGCTGGGCGCCAGCGTTCCGGTTCAGCTCGTAGGCACCTTCGTAGAAGACTCCGATAACGGTCTTTCGTGGCTTATCGGCGCCGGCTTCATCGGAGGCGCGCTATCTCGGCGCGTTCTCGGTCGGCGGCGGCTTGGCCGTGGACGTCCGTTACGGAAGCGGCTTGCAAGCGCCGATGCTAATCGCCGCGCGCGGAACTTACGATTTGGGCTTCGGAAAAATCGTCTTCCAACCGGGCTGGTCGATGGAGCTTGAAGCGAAGGACAACATACCCGACACCTTCCGCGGCAACATCTTCGCGGGCTACGAATTCGCCGGCTGGGGCGTCGGCCTGCAAAGCTATTTTCAGAAAAAATATTTCTCTATCGGCTTCGGCGTAACCTATTCGGGGCTGATTTCAAGCGTATTGTAACGAAACCGCCAAGACTTTTTAAGCTCGATTCCCTTTTACGACGCGGAGATTTTTTTACGGAGTAGAAAATACCGAAAAATATTTTGCCGAGTTATTCGGTTAAATAAAATCGTTCTTGCTTTGAAAGGAAGAACAAAATGAGAAAAAGGCATTTTGCTCTAACGGCGCATGCAATAGCGACGGCGGCGGCCGTTTTCTTATTCGTCATGGCCGGATGCGCAAGCGATGGAACAACCAAAAACGCCGGCGACGCCGACGCCGATTTGTTGGAAACGCTTGAAGGAATGGACGAAAGCGCGCTTGAAAGCGCCGACGAAACGGCGACGGAAGCCGAGTCTGAGAGCGCGTTCGAAGAGGAAGCGGCTCAATCCGACGGCGACGAGGCCGAAGACGAACAAGCGGAGAACGAAACGGAAACGCCAGAAGCGGAGACGGAGCTCGAAAACGACGCGGAAACGTCGGAGACCGCGGAAGAGTTCGAAACGGAAACGCAGTCGGAAGAGGAAGACGCCTCGGCTGAGATCGAGCATGAAGAGAGCGGCGAGCATATGGAAACCGCCGAAGGAGAGCGCGAAGGCGACCGAGAGGGAGAGCGCGAGGAGGAAAGCGAAGGCGAGGGCGAGAAAGAAGAAGGCGAATCGGAAAAGGAAGGCGAAAGCGCGCCGTTATGCGATACCGCCGAGGACTGCCCCGGAGAAAATTATATTTGCATGTACGGCTATTGCATTCAGACGTGCGTATTGACTGAGGAATGCCCGCCAGACAAGATTTGCAAAGACGGCATATGCCGCAAACCGACGACGACCGATTGCTCTGCGCACGAGGACTGCTCGGACGGACAGTACTGCGTGGCTGGAACTTGCCAGAACTCAGGCGGCGACTGTTACGACTCGGAAGACTGCGTGCCCGGATACGTTTGCGTCTACGAGCTTTGCATGCAGAAAGGATGCCAGACTCAGGCCGACTGCCCGGCCGGAAGCTCCTGCTACGCCGGAGGATGCGTCCCTAATCCTTAGTTGCCTCAGCGAGAAGCCCAGAACGCTATGGCGGCGGCGGCCGCTAAAAGCGTGTAAGGCGCAAAAATGTACAGTCTTCCCTTTTTGATAATCGCCGTCAAAAAGACCAGCGAGAAAAAAGCCGTCGCCGTCGCGACCGCGAAACCTACGGCCATTGGCCCGATCTGCGAAGCCGAAACCGAGTCGATTTCCTTTAAGTGCGCCGCCGCCGCGCCAAGTATAGCCGGTATTGAAAGGATGAAAGAGAAACGAGCCGCCTCTTCGCGCTTTACTCCCATCCAAAGGCAGGCCGTCATAGTCGAGCCGCTGCGCGAAAGACCTCTGAACGCGGCGGATAACCCCTGCGCGGAACCGACAATCAGTGCGCGCCAAACGTTTAATTTCGCGCCCCCGTCCGATTTGATGAAATAGGTCGAGCCGACGACTAGCGTCGTGCCGATAAGAGAAAATGCCACGTATAAAACGCCGTTTTGCGGGTCGTCGAACGCGTTTGCGAACAATTTTTTGCCGGCGTAGCCGATTATCGCGGTAGGAAACGACCCCGCGATTATATAACAGGCGAAACGAAAGTTTGCGTCTTCGCGCCAAAACGCGCCGCGGCCTGCCGCAGCGATTTTAGGCAGCCCGTTGAGAAACGAAACGACCAGCGAAACGACTTCCTTGCGGTAAAAATAAACCACCGCGACGAGCGTCGCCAAGTGAAGCAGAATGTCGTAGAAAATCTGCGGTTTAAGCTCCATTATGTTTTCCGCCAGCTTCAGATGACCGGAGCTCGAAATCGGAAAAAATTCCGCGAGTCCTTGTATCAAGCCTAAAATAAGCGCGTCGATATAGCTCATTTCGTCTCCTTCAAATCGCTCAAATCGGCCATGCGCGTCGCTTCGCCGTTGTTAATTTTAAAGGCCGCGGCCTCTCCGCGGGGCAGAAGAGCCGCAAGAGCCGGTTCGGTGGCGGTTAAAAAAACCTGCGCGTCCGGGTCGGCCAGCAGCGTAGAGAAAAGGCGTCCGCGTCTGCTCAAATCGAGTTCGCTGGACAAGTCGTCCAGCAGCATAACCGGTTTGTCCGATAATTTTTCGGCGATTACAAGCCGCTCGGCGGCTTTCAGCGCCAGCGCCGCGGTGCGCCTCTGCCCCTGAGAGGCGAAGTTGGCGGCGTCTTTTCCGTTTACGTAAATTTTCATGTCGTCGCGCCCCGGGCCGATAAGCGAACAGCCCGCGTCCAGCTCTTTCGCCTCGCATTCTTTCATCTTCAGCCGCATCATTTTCTCGTTCTCGTCCGCCGTTTTAAAGGCGTCCGAGCGCGCTCCGCAGCGGTATTTAAGCTCGAGAGCGTCGGCGTTGTCCGAAAGCCTCGCCGCGGTTTCGGCGGCGACCGGCGAAACGAGCGCCACCGCTTCGTTGCGGGCGGTAATAACCCGCGCCGCCAGTTTTGCGTAACCGGCGTTGAAGGCGGAAAGAAGCCGAGGATCGCGTCGGGACAGCGCCGCTGATCTTTCCTTGGCCGCGCGCTTGAAGTCCAGCATCGTCTTCCAGTATTGCGGATTAGACGCGAAAATAAGCCTGTCCAAAAAATCGCGCCGCTGCGAAGGCCCGGCGCTTACCACGCTCAAATCGTCGGGAGTAAACAAAACCACCGAAAGAAGGCCGAAGTAATCTTCTGATTTCAGCGCGGGTTTTCCGTTTACCCAAACGCGCTTTTCATCGCTAGTAACCGCGATTTTTACGTCGTACGTATTGCCGAACTTCTCGACCTCGGCTTCTATCGCCGCCGATTTCTCCCCTTCCTTAATAAGATGGGAGCTTATTCTGGTGCGGAACGAACGCAAAAAACCTACTGTGTAAAGCGCTTCGAGCAGGTTGGTTTTCCCCTGCGCGTTGTCGCCTAAAAAAAGAACGAACCTTTTGTCGAACGTAAGTTCGGCGCGGGTTATGTTCCGGAAGTTGGTTAAGCGGAGGCGGTTGACGCGCATGATGCGACCCGTAAACCGCGGCTCAGTTCTTCGCGTCCGAAACGATTACATCGACGACCGTTTCCTCGCCGAAAAGTTCTTTTATCTTTTTAATCGCTTTGGATTCCGACACTTCGCGCTCTATTCTGATAAAGCGTTTTCTCCGCGCCTCTTCCTCTATTTCCGCAAGGCTTTTAGAAGCCGACGCGCCGCTTCCGTCCTCGGTTTCAGCGCTTTTTTCGCCGGTTAAGCCGGCGTTTTCAGTTTTTTTTTCAGCCGAAGCGGATGCGTCCGCGCCTTTTATGGAAAAATCGACGTCGTCGCGTCCGAAAAATTCCCGCGCCGCGCTCTTCATTTCGTTGACGAATTTATCGCCCAGCGCCGAGGCGTTGGCGTAGTCGGCCATAGTCAATTTAATTTGAATCTTCTGGGGCGTAAAAAGCGCCGGGGCGGCGTTGAAAAGCATCGAGCCGTAAAACGGCAGCTTATTCTCCACGAAGGCTACGAACGCCTCCCAAGTAGGGGCGGATATTTCCATCGCCGGCTGCGCCGTTTTATGCTCGCGCTGCAAAGACGGCTGACGGCTTGGAGCCTGCGCGGAAGGGAACGCCTGCCTTTGCGCCGGAACCGCGCTAGCGGCGGTATTTTGCGGCTGCCGCGCTCCGTTGTAAGGGTTGAAAGCATACGAACCGAGCTTTTCGACGAGTTCGTTTATCGGTAAAACCGGCTTTATCTCGCACAGTCTAAGCAGCAAAACTTCCAGCGCCATTTGAGGGAAAGGCGAGCGGCTTATCGACTCGGACGCCTCGGAAAAAACGCCGAATATTCGCAATATCTGGTCTTTCGAGGCTTTGGCCGCGACTTTTTTAAGTCTCTCGGCCTCGCTCGCGGTCATTTCTAGAGCTTCTTCGGGATGCGGAAGGGCAACCGCGACGGCGAGGTTGCGGAACTGCGTCGCTAGCTCCGTCAAGAAGTGGCGGAGGTCGTAGCCGATTTCGCCCAGCTCCCTGTATAATTTAATCGCTCGCTGCGAGTCGCCGGTAATCACCGCCTCGGACAAATCGAGCATCGCCGACATGTCGGAGACGCCCAGAATGCGCCGCGCCTCTTCTTCGGTAATCGTTTCTCCGGCGGCGGCTAGCGCTTGATCGAGCAAAGAAAGAGAATCGCGCACGCTCCCTCCGCCTTCCCGGGCCGCCAACCACAAAACTTCTTCCGGAACGGAAAGCCCTTCGCGCTCGACTATTCCCTTCAGGTGATCGACCATAAGGCGGACGCCGCATTTTTTAAAATCGTAGCGTTGCACGCGCGAAAGAATGGTGGCGGGCAGTTTGTGCGCCTCGGTGGTTGCAAAAATGAACTTAACGTGAGCGGGCGGCTCTTCGAGAGTTTTAAGAAGAGCGTTAAACGCGCTCGTCGAAAGCATGTGCACTTCGTCGATGATGTAAACGCGGTATTTGCCGACCGAAGGCGTAAAATGAATCGTCTCCTGCAAATCGCGGATGTCCTCAACCTTAGATTTGGACGCGCCGTCGATTTCGTAAACGTCGGTGGAATTGCCCGCCGTAATGGCTAGGCAGGACGCGCATTTGTTGCACGGCTCCTCGACAGGAGCCTCGGCGCAGCACATCGCCTTGGCTAGAATGCGGGCGGTGGTCGTTTTGCCTATGCCGCGCACGCCCGTAAACAAAAACGCGTGATGAATGCGGTTCTTGGCTATGGCGTTTTTAATCGTTTTTGCGATATGCTCCTGCCCGACGAGTTCGTCGAACCTTTGCGGTCTGTATTTTCGGGCGAGCACCGTGTAGGACATTTTTAAATTTCCGGTCTCATAAATCGTTATTTAACAAGACGGATTTTTCCGCCGCCAATAATTTAACCGCGAAAGAAAATTTGCGCAAGCGCCAAATTAGTTAATTTTACGCGCTTCGTAAAAACAAGCGCAAAAGGAAGGCGGCCGGGCTGCCGCGGCGCACAAAGTTACCGCTGCCGTTGCTTCCTTTCGGACCTGGCGGGGTTGACGGGCTTCGTCGCGCGGACCCGGCCGCCACAAACCGCTTGGCAAAAGCCTTTGCGGAATAAAGCGAACCTGGCGGAGAGAGGGGGATTCGAACCCCCGGAGATATTCAACATACCTCACACGATTTCCAATCGTGCACCTTCGGCCGCTCGGTCATCTCTCCTGCGATGGCGGAGAGAGAGGGATTCGAACCCTCGGTACCCGTGGGGCACACATGATTTCGAATCATGCGCCTTCGACCGCTCGGCCATCTCTCCAGCTATCAGTAAATTTAAAATTTGTAAAGAACGATTTATTTTTGCCTCAGAGCTTTAAAAAAACTCTGCAACAAACTCGCCGATTCGTCCGCCAGAACTCCGCCGACAACCTCCGCTCTGTGGTTGAGGCGCGCATCCGAACAGATTTGGTAAAGCGTTTTGACCGCGCCCGCTTTCGGGTCGCCGCATCCGTAAATTACGCGCTTTATTCTCGCGGAAACTATCGCTCCGGCGCACATCGCGCAGGGTTCCAAAGTTACGTACAACTCGCACTCGGTAAGTTTCCACGTTCCGAGCTTCCGTCCGGCCTCGCGCAGAGCCAAAACTTCGGCGTGCGCCGTCGGATCGTTTTGCAGCTCCCGCATGTTGAGCCCGAACGAAACCGGCTCGCCGCCGCAAACGACGACGCAGCCTATTGGAGCTTCTCCCATCTCCGCCGCTTTTTCGGCGAAAGAAAGAGCCAAACGCATGAACTTTTCGTCTTTCAAAGACGCGCTTTTATCTTCAAAACGCATTCGTTTGTATTTACAGTTAATCTCTTGCAATGTCAAGAGCGTTAAGCGCGTTTGCGCAAAAATCTTTCGCGTAAAAAAAAGCCGCGTCGTTAAACGCGGCTTGAAATCGGAACTTTAATTTTACTACGGAGCCGTCGGGTTGCAGTCGTTTGAGCCGCTGCCTTTTATAAGCGGTCCGCCGCCTGCCGCCTTTATTTCTTCGACCTGTATGTCGGCGGCGCTGTTTACATGCACCCACGCCACGTTCCAGTGGTTGTTGTACGCCGGTATCTTCACGCCGGATTTGCTGTATGCCAGCACGCCGAAGATCATTATTTTAACCGTAATGTCGGTGTTGGTGCATCCGGTTTGGCCGTTGGTGCAGCTGTAATACTCCACCGCGACGAAGTAGTCGCCGGTTTCGGGCAGCGATAAGTTTATGTTCTCCGGTCCCGTCCCTTGTATATCGTCGATGTCGAGCCTAGGGTTATCGACGGTCTGCGCCGCGTCGCCCCAGTTGGGCTGGAACATCGGCGTCTGCGCGCCGTTGTAAGTGTTGCAGTTCATATACATGCAGTCGTTGCCGTTATAATAAATCCAGCCCCCGTCGTCTCGCGAGAAGCAGCCCGGCTTGATGGAGTTGGGCATGCTCGGAGTATTGTAGCGGACAAAGTGCAAATCGTGGTCGTTTTTAGCCACAGCCCAGCGAAGTTGAATGTGAATCGTCTCCGAGGGAATCGCATTAATTGTAACTTTTGCGGTGGGCGCGCAGGTCGGGTCGTCGTGAGGGTTAATGCGAAGAGTAATGACGTAGGTTCCCGCGACTTCCGCGAAGAATTTGGGGCGCACTACGTTGCTCCATCTGCCGGTAACTTCGTTGGTGCAGGTAACCGTGTGAGCCTGAGCGTTGACTACGACGTCTTCGCACAGCTTCGCCTGCGGGCTTCCGACCGGTTTGCTGAAGAAATCCCACAAGTAATAGTCTTCGTTGCCGCGGGGCGCGTCGTTTGCGTCGAACGAGAAAGAACCGTCAAGCTGAACTACGTCCAGCGGAGCGACCTGCTGATCGAGACCGGCGTTAGGCGTAGCGCAAACCACCTTTCCGCCCGCTTCAAGTTTAACGTCGGTTTGAATTTCGCGCTCGCCGTTGCTCCATAATATGTGTAGTATCGCGTCCTGCGCGTTGTTTCCTCCGTCGAACTGCACCGATGCGGTCATAATCGCATTCGGTGCGAGCTCCCACGGACCGGCGCCGATCGGATCGACCACGTGGAACTTGCCGTTGTTTGGGTCTTCGATTTGCAGCGCGAGAACGGCCAAATCGATTACGCCCACGTTGCTTAGATTGATAAGTTTAGTGGCTCCTTGGAAATAGAATTGAATAATCTGCGGAGAGACTTCCAGACGTCCGACCTTTTTAACGGCGCCGATAAGAGTTATTTCCACCTGCGGCCTGTCGGAGTTGGAGAGAATTATCATTTTGCCGAGGTCGTTTACGTTATTGCGCGGCTGGTAAATAACCGCGACGACCGCGCCTTTGCCGGGGTCGAGGGTCAACGGAGTCGCGTCGTTTCTAAGCTCGAATTCCGCGGTCGTTCCGGGCGCAAGGTGAATATTGGTAATGGAGAACGCGGCGGTTCCGCCGTTGCAAATAGTTACGTATTTAATCTTGTAGTC
Organism: uncultured Myxococcales bacterium; assembly: GCA_964400725.1. GTDB lineage: Bacteria > Myxococcota_A > SURF-8 > SURF-8 > CAYNVS01 > CAYNVS01. Next base: position 43,474 of record CAYNVS010000009.1, on the reverse strand, counting down.
GCCTACGTCAACCGCGCCGAAATCCACCGTTTCGCTGGAAGGATCGATAATTATTGCCGGGCCGGTCGCTCCCGACGAGCCGCAAAGAGTCGTGCTTTCAAAATCGAATTCGCCCACTTCCTCGAATTCCATTCCGTCGGCGGCGAAGTCGTCGTCGCCGTCGGGGGTAATAATGTTGTCGATTACGTCCTCTTCGGCTGGATTATCTACAATTTGATCGTCTTCAGTCGGCAAATCGACGTTCGTATCGTCTTCCGCCGGATCGTCGGTATTGTTGTCTATTACGTTATCGTCGGAGATTTCAACGGTTTCGGTTTGGTCGCCGTCGGAGGTTTGCTTCAATTCGCATACGCCTCCCGCGCCGATATTGCATTTGTAGCCGTTAAGGCAGTCAAGGTCGTTCTTGCATCTTCTACAGGCCGTATCCGCCAGACACGTCCCCATGTTGCAGAATTCGCACGGCGCGCAATCGTTAATATTTTCGCACTTTTTAGCCGTGCTTCCGCTGGAGCAGGACGCCGCTGATAACGCGGAGAGGGCAAAAACAACCGCAAGTACCGCCAACAATTTGCGCATAAACATCTTTTACCTCGTTCTTTATATCTTGGAAGCCGGGTTTAAAGCATATATTTTTTTGGCAAGTTACGGCTTCCTAACCTCTTATAAATTTAATCTATATTAAAAGTTAATGTCAAGCCAAGGTGTAACTCTTTACAATAATTTTACTAATTCATACAATCGGAGCGTTGATTAAAAAGAAATAGACGGAAATAATTATTTAAATCTCCGCGCCATCCGCGGCTTCCTCGCTTGTTTGCCAATCGGAAAATATTTATCTATATTGGTACGGCGTCCGGTTATGTTCTTAAAAGACGAAGCCGTAAATTTAAACCTTTTAAACTGCAGAGCAAACGACCAAAACCGGAGGAGTTTTGACCGGAAAAGATAAAAACCCGACTCTCGAATGCGAGCTTTGCCCCAAGGCGTGCAGGCTGGCCTACTTGGAAAGAGGGGACTGCCGCGTTCGTTACAACGCGGGCGGAGGCGTTTTGAAAACGCTCGTTTACGGCAAGGCTTGCTCGGTTCACATAGACCCGATTGAAAAAAAGCCTATGTATCACTTTCTTCCCGGTTCCAAATCGCTTTCCCTTGCAACCGCCGGATGCAACCTGCATTGTCTTTTCTGTCAAAACTGGGAAATTTCGCAGGCCGACCCGGAAACCGTCGAATCAATCGACTTTCCGCCGGCGGCTGTGGCCGAAGAGGCGGTCAGAAGAAAAACCGCGAGCGTATCCTACACCTACACCGACCCGGTAATTTTTTACGAATACGCATACGACGCGGCCGCTGCGGCGAAAGCCGCGGGAATTTGCAACGTATGGGTTACCGCCGGATTCGTCAACCAAAAACCGCTGCGCGAAATAATGCCTTATCTGGACGGCGCAAACGTAGATTTAAAGGCTTTCGACGAGACTTTTTACCGCGACGTTACGACCGGAAGCATGGCTCCGGTTTTAAAATGCCTCGAAATTTTCCGCGAAGAAGGAAAAATTTTGGAAATAACCAACCTTATCGTGCCGGGGCGCAACGACGACGAGACAAAAATCCGAGCAATGTGCAAATGGATTTACGACAAACTCGGCGCGGACGTTCCGCTGCATTTCTCGCGATTCTTCCCTCTTCATAAAATGAAAAACCTCCCCCCGACTTCAGCCTCTACGCTGACGCTGGCGGCGGAAATCGCGCTCGACGCCGGGCTGCGATACGTTTACGTAGGCAACCTGCCTACGGACAAATACGAGCATACTTACTGCCCAAACTGTCGAAAGGCGGTAATCAGGCGCAAAGGGTTTCAGGTGTTGGAAAACAATCTGACTGACGGAGCCTGCCCCGCCTGCAAAACTAAAATATGGGGAAAGTGGCGCTAATCGCGACGCATCCCATGTTTGTAACAACTCGGAGGATTTGGAGATTTTATTAATGAATTTTGTTCTTATCCTTATTTTTTCAATCCGCCGACCTTACTCCGGTTCTCTTTTTGAGAACGCAGAAGCCGCAAAAGCAGCGTAAAAATAAAAAAACGCCGCAGAGTTTTGAATTATATCGAACGGCGTTGTATTATAATAATCGTGAAGTTTTTTTTGCGCCCGCCCTCGATTCGAGCGGACGAACTTAAAATTAAAAAAGGAACGGAAAATGCGAAACTTAGTTTTTTATCTCGTTTTCGCCGTAATTGCCCCGCTGTTCCTATGCGGCTGCGCCGCGGCTACGCCGCGCTTCAACGCGGCGGGCTTCCCTAAATGCGCGGTCTCCAACGCGAGCTTCGAATACGCATCCGGCAGGGAGCTGCCGAAACTTTCCAAAATCGCCGAACCCAAACCTTATATGATTGAAGAAGTTTTCGACGCGGTCGCCGACTCGGCGAAACGTAAATTGAAGCGGGTCGAAGGCGCGGAATACGGCGCGGTTATATCCTATCCGTCGGCGGAAGGCTGGCTGAAAAATAAAAGTTTTATGAAGGACGACGCGCTTGCGCTGTTGTGGCATTCGTGGAACGAAGAGCGCGCCGCAGCGAAAAAAATCGCCGATACTATTATGTTGCTGCAAAACTTCGACGGCGGTTTCGGCGCTGTTTTCAGCGTTTCGGACGGTTTTTACAACTCGGCTTACGTCGATAACGACGCGGTCGCGTGGACCGGCTACGCGCTGGCTTATTACGCTAAGAAATTTCAGGAGGACGACGCGCTCGAAGCCGCGATAAAGGCCGCCGCATACCTGCGCTCGCAAACCGATAAAAACGAAAAAAGCGCCGCGTTAGGCCTTGTAAAAGGCGGCAAAGGGAAGTGGAGCGACGATTTTAAAACTTTCAACAACTCATACGACGACGATTTCAGCGCGTCGGAAAAGCAGTTCGCCGCGGCTATGCTTTACTCTCTTCTACAAGACGACGACGCGGGGAACTTCGGCGAGACGATTTTTTCTTCGCTATTCATTCCGCAGGAAGGCCGCTTTGCATTGGGCGCGGGCGAGTTCAGAAAAAACAACTTCCGGTCGCTTGCTGCGAGCGGAACGATAGGCGCGCTATGGCTTATTGAAGCGGGCAAAACGAAGGAAGCTCAGCAAAGCGCGGCTTATTTTACCAAGGAATTCGCGGTTTCCGCGGCGGGAATCAAAGGATACAAGCCTTACCTTGACTCTATCGTCGCGGAGTATTCCTCCGAATGGGACGATCTTATCACGCTGGAAGGGACGCTGGCCGCGGGGTTGGCTTTGCTGCGCCTTGGAGACGCCGAAAGCGCTAAGGACGCGCTGAAAACGGTTTTGTCGCTGTCGTGCATGACAGGCGGCGGAGTTCCGTCGGCGAACAAGGATATGAAAGGTTTTTACGCTCAAACAAGCGCCGGCGCGAGCCTTTGGGCTCTTTTCCTCGAACGCGAGCTGACTAGCGGCAGAAAATCGCCGCTGTTTCATCTTGAAGGGAAATAACCCTCCCGCCGACTTATTTTGCGGGCTGCAAGTTAAGCGTTCCTATCGCGCCTACGGCGTATTCCGACATCATCGTCGTCATGCTCCACATTTTTCCGCTCGTCCATAAAGGCTGAGCGTTGGCGTAGAACTTGGTTCCGGCCCAGCCCGACTGCCCTAAATCGACTATGAAGCCGCTCTCTTCTGGTTTGGCCATATCGACTACGTGTCTGAAGACAGGCCCCCACTTGACGACGAATTTGTAGCCTTCCTTGTAATAAGTTCCGGCTGCCCAAACCGAATGCGTGTAGCCGGGCATGGGAATAGGTCCGACGTTGAAGAAGTCCCCGACTCTTTCGTCGTCGCCGAACGCGTGCTCGTAGGTAATGAAGTGCATCTTTCCCCACTTCCATTCCGCAATTTTATCGCCGTAATGCTTTTCAAGATTCGCGCAGGCCGACTTGAACGCCGCGGTCAATACGTCGTCGCGGGTCTCGATTTTTTCGGTCGCTTTGGCGTCGAACAACTTTGCGCCGGGGACGTCGGCCCAAAGCCTGTCGAGCAAACCGTGGCTGTGCGCCGCAACCGATAAAAAGTCGTAAAGAGTCTTAGATACTTTGTCTTTCAGACACAAATCCCACGCCTCGCGCACAGACGCGAAAAAAATCGACGCTCCTACGCTTTCCAGCGACGCGTATTTGTCCCAGTTTTTAAGCGCGTCGTACGCGGCTTTTTCCTTGGCGGACATATCCGCCTTATCCAGCGCCGAAAAAAGCGGCGGCAGCAGCCTGTCGGCCTGAACTACGTAAACGTCCGTTTGTATTTCGGCCATGTCTTTGGCCGTAAGCTTCGGCTTTTTAAGCAGAAGCTCTTTTATGCGCTGAGCCCTGTAGCCCGGTATGCAGTCGTAGGCGTACGGATATGGGTACGAATCCGTCGGCAGAATTTTATTGTTCGCCGTTACGATAAGGCCGGACTTCGGGTTGTCCAGCTGCGGTATCTCGTCGAACGGAATGAATCCGTCCCATTCGTATTCGCCCGTCCATCCCGGAACCGGCTTCGTTCCGTCCCAGTTGCGGCGGATGGGGACTTTCCCTGCCGGATAATAGGATACGTTTCCCTCCGAATCTACCGCAAGCCAGTTCTGCACCGGAATTCCCCAAGGCGCGAACGCCTTTTTGAAATCCGCGACGTTTTTCGCCTTAAGCAAGTCCGACATAGTATGAAAATCGCCCGTCTGGTTTTCCATCGTCGTTTTAAGCGCGAGCAGCCCTTTGCCGTTTTGCAATACGTCCTTCGTCATGCCGTCGTTGAGTATTACGCCGCGCGCCGTAAAGCGGACTTCGAACTTATGCTCCTTATAAGTTCCGTCGGGCATTTTTTCCTTCACAGTTTCGACGCGGACTTTGAACGCCTCGCTTCCGTTCTTAGTAAGGTATTTGGCCGGGTCTTTCGGGTCGATTTTTTCCAGATAAACGTCCTGCGTGTCGGCGAAAGTCGTCGTCGCGGCCCATGCGAAAGTTTTATTGCGCCCAAGCTCTATCGCCGGAGTTCCGGGCATCGAAACGCCTATCGCGTCGTAGGACGGGCTTTTTATATGAACGCCGTAAAAGACTCCCGGCGCCATGTGATCTAGGTGCGGATCGTTGGCTAGAATCGGCTTGCCGCTCTCCGAGCGCGTTCCGTCAACCGCCCAATTGTTCGAGGCGTCCCGCGGAATCATCATGTCGATTTCGTTCTTTACCTTGCTAAGCGCGGCAAGAACGCCCTTTGCCGCTTCCGCCCAGTCCGAGGCCGCGGCGGGGTCTTGGCTGAAAAGCTCTTTGAACGAGCCTTTTTTGACGCCCGGCTTTTCGTCCGAATTCGTTTGTTTGGCGCCGTTCTTATAAATTTGTTTGTAGTCTTTGTCTTCAGGCTCGATGATGTACGGCCCCGGATGATTAAACGGCGGATAAGTTTCGTCCGCAACCTCGTCGCCGAGCTCCGCGGCAAGCAGAAACCGCACCAATTCATGCGTCATGTTGGTCGATATGTCCCAGCTCATCAACCTCGCCACCGCGATGACGTTTGCAATCGTCCACTTCTGCGGCTTATGCCCCAGCAGCTCGAATTCAATCTGCATTTTGCCGTTTTCGACGTATTCGTTGACGCCCGCTATGTAGGAACCGATTAATTTTTTCGTAAAGTCGTCCAGTTTGGGAGCCGTCTCTTCGCCTATTCTGCCGAAACCCAGAACTCGCAGCCATTTGTCGGTCGCGAGCGTGTCCTCGAACATCGGCATTTGATTCGATTTGCGGTTTCCGAACAGCTCGGAGAGAGTCCCGTAGCAGATTCGGCGCAACAATTCCATTTGAAAGAGCCGCTCGCGGGCGTGCAGGTAGCCGAGCGCGAAGTAGGCGTCGTCGTCGGTCTGCGCGTTTATGTGCGCCACCGCGTTGGCGTCGAAGACTATCGAAACTTCTTTCTCGATTCCTTTGACGGAAACGGAGCCGGAGTAGGCGGGCGCTTTAGGGTTGAGCCTGTAAGACAGGTATTTGGTCGTCGCGCACGCCGCGCCGAAAGCGATAAAAACAGCCGTTATTGCGATGATGCGGAATTTCATGGATTGCCGTTCTCCTTGATAAATCGGATTTGCCGTCTCGATAGAATATTTTTACACCACAAGCGGAAAAAAGGCAAAAAGATGAGCGCGGCCGATTTTTTTAGCGCGGCTATTTATAAACCTCGGATAAACGCGGAGGATTATATAATTAAACGCGCTTTCTTCCTCGTTTTCAACCCGCAAAGCGCGCGCCGCGTCTTTCGTATTGAGGGAAAACGGAGAAAGGTCGATATTTACTTCTTTTCGCCCTCTTTAGGAATTTTCATTTTTATCGGCGGCAAAAGCGGAGGAGGCTCGTTGTTGGGATTAACCACCGGCGCTTGAGAGTTGAGTTTAGGCGCCGGATGCGGTTTTATCTCAGGCTTGAAATCGGGAGAATTGAGAGGGGCAAGCTCGGCCTTCTGCGCGGGGTCTTTTTTAATAAACAGAGAGTAGCTTCCTTTGGCGGCGACTTGATTGAAGTTGTCGTTCAAAATCGCGGCGAGGTCTTTGGAGTTTTTTATAATGTTGTGCCCGCCGGCCTCCAGCAGAAGATAGCGTATGTCGTCGCGCATACACCCGACCGCTTCCTTTATCACCGTTCCTTCCTCGGTGTAATAACCGAGGCGTCCGCTGTTGTAATAAATTGTCGGGCTCCATTCGTTCGTAACGAATTTTTCATTTTTCGGAACGTTTTCGTTCAACAGTTTTATCGCGTCGATAAAATGCGCGTTTTGCGCGTAAACGCTTTCGTTATGAAAATTTGCGCCGTGCCACAGCAAAAAATGCTGAGTCGTAACGAAAAAAACAGCCGCCGCGACCGCGAGAAAGACTCTTCCGCCCCATCCCGACCGCCATGCCGCGACCGCTCCGGCCGCGATTAAGACCGCCCCCGGCGCGGCGAAAGGCAGCTGATAATAATTGTGTATCTTATTGCCGACGATTGCGACGAGCAGAAAAAACAAGACCGAGAAGAACCAGACCGCAAAGACGACGAGCCCTTTCTTGGCCTTAAGCAGAGTGAAGCCGACGATTAACAAAACTATGCCGCTCCATGTAAAAATTTCAAAGGCGGCTCTGTCGGTGAAAGTATGCCAGCCCGGCGCGTCGCGGATGATTCCGTCGAGCGTGGAGAACTTATTCCCTTCGCGTCCCGGCCAAATGCCGAACGTCCAAGGGAAGCGGTGCGCGTACGAATACCAGCCGACCGACGGCAGAACAACCATTAGCAGCCACATATAGGAAGTCGCGCGTTTGAAAGCGGCTGCGAAACCGCGCCGCCAGAAGAAGAAATAGGCGGCGGGCGCAAGAAAGAAGGCGAATGAAATTTTAATTAAAACGACTCCGGCGCCAAGCGCGACCGAGGCGAAGAAATGCCTTTTGCGCCCTTCCACGAGCCATAGATCGAGATAGTAATAGCAGGCTACGATGAAGAATATTCCCGGCCCGTCGGGCTGAACCGTGCGGGTGAAGAAAACGCTCAGCGGCAGCGTTGAGAAAACGAGAGCCGCGACGAGAGCCTCTTCGTCGGAGAGAAGCCTCCTTACAAGCAGAAAAAGATAAATAAGCGCAAGCGCGAAGAAAAAGACCGAGACTCCGCGCAGGTAGGGCGCGCTAGGCCAGTCTTTGCCCGCGGCGTAAAGAGGAACGGCCGCGAGATAGTGAACTATTGGAAGCTCCGCCTCGACCAGACCGAAGTCTTTCACGTCGCGGAAGCGGCACGGGTAGCGGTCTATCTGCGGCTTGAAAAGGTTCATGCCGTTGTTTAAATAGTTGTGCGTAAACGCCGCGGTGTCGGCCTGACGCCACGAGTGCAAATCGACGATATATCGGTCGTTGAAATGAATAAGGCGCAGGGCTACGGCGGCGATTATTATCGCCAGCAACGCCGCCGCGACCGCGATATTTTTTTTAGTCATTTTTCGCTTCCGGTTGAAGTATCGCTCTAGAAGCCGCTAAGTTTTGCTAATTCATATATAAAAAAGCCGGTAAGGTCAATTTAAATATTTTTTCCGCCGCGATAATTCCCGCGGGAAGACGCGGCGGGCATAACGGACAAAACTTTTGAGAACCGCCATAACCTCGGCGTTTCTCCGCCTTTTTGGCCGAAGGCGGAGACGGACAAGGTCGAGCCCTTTTTTAAACGGCGGAACGCTTTGCGAAAAATTCCGCAAACGCTCCAAAGTATTATTGACGCCTTGTATTATATAAAATACAATATAAACGATATATTGTTGATATAGGAGTTTTCATACAAATGCAAAAATTCATTTTTGTCGCTTTTCGGGGCGCGGCGCTAACGGCGCTGGTTTTTGCCTTAACCGTTTTCGGCTGCTCCTCTTCCAATGAGAAGTTTAACTACGCCGACGACGACAACGAATTGATTGCTGACGGCGACGGCGCGGTCGAAGACGACGAAAGCGCGGCGGAAGAGGCGGAGCCGGACGACGAAATTATCCCTGAAACGGAAGAAATCGCCGACGAGGATTCGGGCGAAGACGCGCCCGACGACGAAGACGATTTGGACGCCGAATTGGAGGAAACCGACCAGCAATGCGTCTGCTCGGCTCATTGTCTTACTTCGTCCCAGTACGCGCTGGGCTTCGGCGCGGTTCTTCCGCCCGACTCCAAGGCTATGACCATTACTTTAAGCAGTACGGGCAACGACGTGCTGGTAATTTACAACATCCGCGTAAACAACGAAGTCGCCGACCAATTTCTTATAACCATGAACCCGGCGGAGGGCGGAACTCTTATTTTAGGGCCGCGCCAGTCCGCCGACGTAGAAGTTACGTATAAGCCCAAAACCTCGGAGCCGCTGACCGGAAATCTGATTATTTCAAGCGGCGACGATTGCTCCCCGAACACTATTGTTACGCTCGCCAGCGGCGTGAAAGGAAACGCCCTTCTCGACGTTTCTCCGTTAAAAATAGAATTTAAAGACAAAAAAATCGCTCAGCTTCCGGTCTTTGACTCATTTACCATAACCGCCAAACCGGAGCAGCCCGACGATACGCGCCCGTTAAAAGTAACCGACATATATTTGTCCGACGATACTTCAATCGCTTTCCTTCTCGACCCGCGCAACGCGGAAAACGGATGCAAACCGCCGTTTACGCTCGAACCGAATAAGAGCATGGTTTGCAAAGTCCGCTTCCTTACCGACGCCATCGGAACTTACGCCGGAAAGGTTATAGTAAAGGCCACCGACGAAAAGAAACCGGAGCAAAGCGCTGAAATACAGCTGGCCGGTCAGGTGGTCAACGCCGCGCTTGAGGCGGATCCCAAACGCGTGGATTTCGACTACGTTATTACAAATACAAAGCATCAACGCTCGATTAAACTGACGAACACCGGCACCGGAGCGCTCGATATAACTCAGATTGCGCTGGTTGTGGAAGACTCTCCTTTCTCGCTGGAAAGCGCGGACGCCGAAACTTTGGGGCCGCTGCAATCTAAGTATATAATTGTAAACTATAAAAGCCCGAACGACGGCGTAGTGGATTTGAACACCGTTCTCGTTATCAATACCGGCGAAGGCGGATTGACTCAAGTCATGCTTTCGGGAATGAGCTATCAGACCTGTCCTTACGGATTCGAGGAAGACCAAGATAACGGCGTCTGCATTCCGCGCTGCACTCCGGGCGATAAATTCTGCGCCGGCGACGGCTTTAGAGTCTGCATGGAAGACGGGCAGAGCCTGTCGGACATAATTCCGTGCGGAGACGGAACTTACTGCGACAACGGCGAGTGCATTCAGCAGATTTGCGCTCCCGGAACGCAGCAGTGCAACGCCGAATTCACCGAGGTTATGCGCTGCAACGAAATCGGAAGCGCGCTTCAGACGTTTATTTACTGCAAAAGCGATGGGCTGCAATGCCGCGATACCAAGTGCGTTCAAGACGGCCTTGCGGCCTACTGTAAAACCACTCTTCTTTCGGGAGTGGAATGCGACGACCGCGATTACTGCACGGTTGACACCATTTGCAAAGAGGGGCTCTGCATGGGAAACCGCCGCAATTGCTCGGACGCAAACGAGTGCACGGACGACTCCTGCGATCAGGAAGGGCAGACGTGCGTTCACAAGCCGTCGTCTAAAAATTCGGTCTGCAACGACGGCAATATCTGCACGGTAAACGACTACTGCGACGGAAACGGCTCGTGCGCGGGCGGCGCGATAAAAGACTGCGACGATAATAATCGCTGCACCGACGATTACTGCGATCCGCAGGTCGGCTGCGCGCATCTGCCCGTGTTGAATAGAATTTGCGACGACGGCAACCCGTGCACTACCGGCGATTACTGCGACGCGACGGGCAAATGCGTAGGCGGGACAGCCTCTTCGTGCGACGACAAAAACCCGTGCACACTCGACTCGTGCGGTCTTTACGGCTGCGTCCACACGCCGCTCTCGCAGGGCAATTGCGAAGACGGCAATCCGTGCACGATAAACGACAAATGCTTCAACGGCGTCTGCATCGCCGGAACGAACTTGGCGTGCGACGATCATGATCCATGCACCTTCGACCATTGCGTAGCGACCGAAGGCGGCTGCATATACGAGCCGGTAATCGGGGCTTTGTGCGAAGACGGCGACGCCTGCACCACGGGCGACAAATGCGTTCAGCAGACCGGCAAAGTCGCCTGCGTCGGAACGCCCAAGAACTGCGATACTGGTAATCCGTGCGTCAGCTCCTCGTGCGATTCGTCTTCGGGCTGCGTTTACGCAAACCTCGACGGCAAAATCTGCGACGACGGCAATCCGTGCACGACCGGCGACAAGTGTATGGGCGGCTACTGCCTGCCGGGTTCGGGAACCGACTGCCGCGATACGAACCCGTGCACGAAGGATTCGTGCAACGCGCAGGGCGAATGCACGCATACGCCGCTCAATCAAGGGACGGCCTGCGAAGACGGAAATCCGTGCACGACGGGCGATAAGTGCGACGCGAACGGCAACTGCGTCGCCGGCAGCAACCCCGACTGCAACGACGGCAACCCCTGCACGCAGGACGTATGCGACGCTGTGGTAGGCTGCAAGAATATACCGCTGACCGGCGCTCCGTGCGACGACGGAGACGTTTGCACCACGGTTGACGCCTGCTATAACGGCGCGTGTCGCGGCGGATCGCCCGACCCGTGCGGCGACGACAACGACTGCACCACGGACTATTGCCAAGCCAAGGTAGGCTGCCAGCACATCAACCGCAGCGGAAGCTGCAACGACGGCAACGCCTGTACGACCAACGACGCGTGCGGATACGCCGGCGGAACGTCGTGGAGATGCGTCGGCGTCGCGGTCAACCCGGCGACTTACTGCGATGACGGCAACCCGTGCACGACCGATACTTGCGACGCTTCGTCGGGATGCGGTCATATCCAGACTCCGGGCGCCCCGTGCAGCGACGGCAACGCCTGCACGAACGAAGACAAATGCGTAGTTGCGACCGGCGGCGGAATAGAATGCAAGGGAACCGCTATAGACGAAGCGACGGTCTGCAACGATACGAACGAATGCACGTTCGACTACTGCGATCCGGCTTATGGTTGCAGGCACTCCAATAAAAGCAACGGAACTTCTTGCAACGATAAGAACGCCTGCACCGGCACGGCCAACGTTCCCGACTCGTGTCAGGCCGGCGTTTGCAAAGGCGGCGAAACGGTAGTCTGCGACGATAAAAACGTCTGCACCGACGACGCCTGCAATACATCAAGCGGCTGCGTATTTACTCCCGTCGCCAACCGCGACTGCGACGACGGCGATCCGTGCTCGCTTAACGACAAATGCGACGCGTCCGGCAAGTGCGTATCGGGCTCGGAAAAGCGCGACTGCTCCACCGGCAACCCGTGCATGAATAGTTGGTGCGACGCCAAAGATTACCGCGCCGACACGTTCGGCTGCGTCTCCGTAGGCCTGCCCAACAAAACGGCCTGCGACCGCGACTCCGACCCATGCACGATAGACGAATGCACGAGCTATAACTGCTTGTTCGTGTCAAACCGCAGCTGCGAGGACGGCAACGAATGCACCGAAAACTATTGCAACAAAGTCGATCCGCTCGCGAATCCGGTTACTGGATGCGTTACGAAAAATTATCCCAATACAAAAGCGTGCTCGGACGACGGCAACGCCTGCACTTACGACTACTGCAACGGAAACGGACAGTGCGGCCACACTAACAAACCGAGTACGGAGTCGTGCAACGACAATAAGTACTGCACCGTCAACGATCATTGCGACGGCGGCGGATTCTGCGTGAGCGGCGGAAACCGCGACTGCTCGGGGCAATGCTACGTGGGAACTTGCAACGAAACGGCGAAAAAGTGCGATTGGAAAGACAATTATACAATTTGCAACGACAACAACGCGGGCACAATCGAGGACGTTTGCATGGACGGAAGCTGCTACGGCAGCGCGACGTGGGCGACGGCGGGCGACTGCCCCGACTGGCCCGATATGGTCAAGGTCGTCGGAACCGATTATTGCATCGACAAATACGAAGCTTCGCTGTGGGAGACTTCCTCTTGTTCCGGCGCTCAATACGGCGTTTCCGCGGACGACTATCCCGCGGGATTTCCCGATAAGGTCGGAGACGGCGGCGAAGCGCAGACGACGCCGGTTTACGCCTGCTCGCTGCCCGGAGCGACGCCGAGCGCAAACATGTCTTATTGGCAGGCGAAGAAGGCGTGCGAGAATTCGGGCAAAATTTTATGTCCAAGCTCTACTTGGCAGACGGCTTGCCAGCACGGCCAAAGCTGGGCGTATCCGTACGGCAATACTTTCTCGTCGGGGACGTGCAACACCCTTGAGACCAACCTAAACCACGCCGCGGCCTGCGGAGTGTACGCCTCTTGCAAAAGCGACTGGGGTTCTTACGATCTTTCAGGGAACGTGCGGGAATGGACGCAGAGCAACAGCTGCGCCGGAGACAACAGAAAGCGCGGAGCCTACGGCGGCAACTACGGAACCGATAAGAATTCGTCGCGCTGCGACTCAAGAGTTTGCGGAGACGCGGACGCTTCCGGCGGAGGCACCGGCGCTCGCTGCTGCGCTCAGTTTTAATAGTAAGGCCGCTAATCGGGGCGGGGTTTTCCCGCCCTTTTTTATTTTCTTTACGCCAGCGGAGATTTTTAATGCCAAAACAAAACAAAACTTCATCCTTATTTGTCGGCTTCGCCAAAAACGACGTTACTCCTTCAAAGCAAACCGGCGTGCATTTGGCCGGCTTCGACTTCGAGCGTCTCTCGACCGGAATACGCGACCCTTTGAGCGTCAGGGCTCTCAGTTTTGAAAAAAACGGACGCGAGTTAAACCTTGCAGTCGTCGATTTAATCGGCTTTCCGCTGGACGAGGTCAACCGCGTCAGGCGCCTTCTGCCCGAAGAGGCCGCGAAGAATACGATTATCGCCGCCACCCACGTTCATTCAGGTCCGGACGCGCTGGGCTTTTGGGGAAAAGGCGTTTTCGGTCTGCTTCCGGTTACAAGCGGTCTCGAACGAGAATATTTGGACGAAGCCGCGCCGAAAATCGCTTCGGCTATCGAGGCCGCCCGCAACAACAGACGCCCTGCTTCGCTCGCTCTTTATAAAGCGTCGCTTCCTTACCCCGGCGTAATCGAGAACATCCGCGAGCCGGGCAACTTTGACCGCGCGCTGTCGGTCGTCGCGGCAAAAGAGTCCGGTTCCGGCAAAATGATCGCCGCGCTTATGCACTTCGGCTGCCACCCTGAAACTTTATGGAACGACAACAAGCGCGTCTCTTCTGATTTTGTCGGCCCGCTGTGCGAAGAGCTTTCAAGCGAGCTTAAAGCGTTTGCGATGTTCGCCAACGGCGCGCTGGGAGGCATGGTTACGCCCGACATAAGCATGAAAGCCAAGCTGCCGGAGCGCGAAGAATTCCTCAACCGCGTAGTTAAAAGCCTGAAGGAAAGCGTTTACGCCGCGCTGGCCGCCGAAGGAACGCCGCTTGAAGGAGAAATAAGCTCGAAGAGGTCGCGCGTCGCGCTCGTAAATTCAAACTGGCGTTTTAAGCTGCTGAATAAAATCGGCGTTTTTGCGAGGGAAACGAGCGATATAAGCCTGCTGAATACGGAAATTACGCTCGCAAACCTTTGCGGTCTGCCTCTTGTCGGCCTACCGGGCGAGCCGCTTCCCGCCGTAGGTTATGAAGTAAAAAGCAGATTAGGCGACCCGGACGCGCTTGTTTTGGGGCTCGCCAACGACGAGCTTGGCTACATACTGCCCAAAGGGCATTTTAGAAGCAGACTTTACAAATACGAGCAAACGATGTCGGTGGGGCCGAATATGGCGCCGCAGCTCATGGCCGCGCTCGAGTCGCTGAAATGAAATAAAGCCGCGGACGTCTCAATCTTTTGCGTTGCCCGCCGCTTTATCTTCCCTGCGCCGCCTTGTCTATTTCGATAAGCGCGAAGGCGTTGTGGTTGTGGATGCTTTCCATGTGCTCGCTCTCGACGCGGAACCATCTTATTTCGGGCATTTGCATCAGCCTCGCGGCTATTTCCCTCACCATATCCTCGACGAAGCGCGGATTGTCGTAAGCCTTCTCCGTTAAAAATTTTTCGTCCGCGCGTTTTAAAAGCGAATAGACGTCGGCGGATGCGCATTCCTCGGCTATTTTAACCAAATCTTCAATCCAAACGAAACGCGTTTTGGCGAAGCGCGCCTTTATCGTTACGTAGCTGCGCTGGTTGTGCGCGCCGCGCTCGGAAATTTCTTTCGAGCAAGGGCAGAGGCTCGTTACCGGAACGGTAACGCCGATAAGGTAGTCTATCGAGCCGTCCTCGCCGCTTTTTCCTTCGTAGCAGCATTCATACTCCATAAGCCCCTTTTCGCCCGAAACCGGAGCCATTTTCTCGACGAAATAAGGGAAGGTCAGAGACAAATGCGCTGAGCGCGCCTCCAGCCGGTCTTTCAGCGTTTGCAGTATCCTGCCGAAACTGCGTATGTCGATAATTCCTTGATGATCGTTGAGAGCTTCGACGAAGCGGCTCATGTGAGTTCCTTTAAAACGCCGAGGAAGCTCCACGCTCATGTCGATGGACGCGATTGTTTTCTGCGCTCCCGACCGGCGGTCTTTAACGGTAATCGGGTATTTGAGCTTGCGTATCCCGACTTGGTCTATCGGGAGATTTCTGTAGTCGATATTGCTTTGAACGTCTTTCATTGCGGGCTTTTCTTGGCGGAGGGGCGGGACGCGCCTGCGCGGCTGCGGATGGGTTGCGTTTAAATATGCGAAAAATTATTTTTTCTGCAAAACCTCTGCAATTGTTTTTTCAATAGTTTCGCTTGACGGAACCGAGTCGGAAGAGCTTTGCGCGGCGTTGTCTGGGACGAGCAGATCGCCTTCCTTGCATTTAACCTTAACCTGCCGCAGGAATATTTTGGTAAGCGCGTCTTCGAGAGAGCGCAAATAATCGGCGTCGCCGCGGACGTCGGGTATTCTTCCTCCGGCCACCAGTTCGTGCCCGCCTCCCGTGCCGAGCCCGTGCAGAACGCGCTGAATTATCTCGCCGGCGTGAACGTCCCGTTCCAGCGAGCGCAGCGAAACGAATACCATGCCGTCGTAGCGCCCCATGACGAACGTCCAGTTGATTCCTTCAATTCGCAGCAGCATGTCGGCCACTTCAGCCACGAGTTCCGGATTTTCTATGTCGAGCAGGTTCGTTATCAGCGCGTCGCCGTATATTTTGGCGTTTTGCAGCGCGTAAAACAGCAGCTTGAAGTATTCCTTGGAAACCGGCGCGTGGATTATTTCAAAAATAGTCGTCGGATCGATAAGTTTGAGGCTGGTCAAATACGCCCTTCTGTCGCTCGTAATCCCTTCGCGCCCCAAATCCTGAGTTTCGCTTTTGATTGCATAAAAAAGCGCCGTCGCCAGCCTTCTGTCCAGTTCGAGCCCGCGCGCCACGAAATACTCGTAAACGATTGTGGCCGTCGCGCCGTACTGCGTTCTCACGTCGATCCATTCTATTTCCGGCAAATCCTTCCGCTTGGGGTGGTGGTCGATGAGTATATCGACCTTGCGCCCTTTTGGGTACGAGTTGTTACCGGTTCCGGGCTGCGTGTCTATCATCGCGACGACGCCGTATTTGTCGAAGTTGACCTCCGCCATTTTAATCATCGGTATGCGCAGAGCGTTGGCCATTGCGCGGTTTTCCGCCCTGCCTATAACTCCGCCGTAGGCTATCGCGGCCGGTTCCTTTAGGACGTCTTCGTATAGTTTCTTCAGCAGCAGAGCGCTCGCCATGCAGTCCGGGTCGGGGTTGTCGTGAGCGACTATTAGCAGAGAGCCTCTTCCCTTCAACGATTCGAGGTATTCCGCGAATCTGAGATTTTTTTGCCAGTATCTCGACATGGTTGCGCGTTGCCTCGTCTCTTTGCGGTTAGCCCCACGTTATAAAACGCGGCTCGAAGCGCGCCGCAAGCGTGTGGTGGTTGGGAAGAAGCCGCACGGCGAAACCGTGCTTGCCGGTCGCCATCGCCGGAATGTACCCTTCGTAAACGTAAACGCCTTTCTCCGGACTTTCGACGCTCAGCATTTCGGAATGCTGGCCGTTTATAAGATTGTCGCGGCTGTCGGTCTGCCCCCAGTAAAGCTGAACCACTACGTCGTTAGGAGTCATTCCGGCGAGGCGCACCACCGCGTTTACTTTAAACCGTCCGCCCACCTGAAGCGAGGACGGAACTTCCGAATTTATAGCCAAAACCTGAGCCTGCGGCCAATTAGCCTTAATGCGCTCGCGCCATTCGGTCAGTTCCTTCAGCGCAGCCATATCGTTGGCTAGCAGCTTCTTCCAGCGGTCGGCGCCCTTGAAGTAGAACGTCTCGGAGTATTCGCGCACCATTCGGTAAGTGTTAAAGACCGGGCACAGCTGGCGCATCGCGGTTTTAATGCGGCTTATCCAGCCTCTCGGCAAATCGTCCGCGCCGCGGTCGTAAAACAGCGGCACGATTTCTTTCTCAAGCAGTTCGTAAAGAATGCGGCTCTCGACCTCGTCCTGATAAACCGGATCGTTGTAATCCTCGCCGGAGCCTATCGCCCAGCCCACGTCTGGGTTGTACCCTTCCACCCACCAGCCGTCGAGCACCGCGAGATTGAGCGTGCCGTTGACGACCGCCTTCATTCCGCTTGTGCCGCTTGCTTCCATCGGGCGGCGCGGCGTGTTGAGCCAAATGTCGGAGCCCTGAATTATGTACCTAGCGACGTTCACGTCGTAGTCTTCCAAAAAAATGAATCTGCCCGCCAGCTCCTCGTCGCGCCCGACCTGAATAAGCTGCTTGATCAGCCCCTTGCCGCCGCCGTCGTGCGGGTGCGCCTTTCCCGCGAAAATTATCTGCACGGGCATGTCTTTGTTCGTCAGCAGTTTCTTCAGTCTCG
The DNA here is from genome assembly GCA_964400725.1 of uncultured Myxococcales bacterium. Taxonomy (GTDB): domain Bacteria; phylum Myxococcota_A; class SURF-8; order SURF-8; family CAYNVS01; genus CAYNVS01. The sequence continues at coordinate 26,030 of CAYNVS010000009.1, read as the reverse complement.
CGACGTCCTGCAGCAGCAGCGTGGCGCGCTTGTAAGTAGCGAAGCGGCGCGAGAAGCCTATGGTCAAGGCCTCGGGGTCGAGAATTTCGTCCGCGCGCTCGATTTCCATACGGGTAGCCTGTCTGCGTATGAGCTGATCGCGCATTCTGCGCCTTGCGAAAGCCACGAGCCGCTCGCGCCTGCGCTCGTGCGTGCGCCAAATCTCCGCGTCGGGGATTTTGTCGGCTCTCTCCCAAACCTGTTTGAGGTTGTTCGAGCCTTCTTTCCAGCGGGGGCCGAGATAGCGGTTTAAAAGCATCTGCATTTCGTTGCTCGTCCAGCTGGGCAGATGCACGCCGTTGGTTATGTATCCGATGGGAATTTCGTCCTCCGGCAGACCCGGCCAAATTTCGCTCCACATTTTGCGCGAAACGCTGCCGTGAAGCGCGCTGACGCCATTGGACATGCACGACGTTTTCAGCGCGAAAATAGCCATGTTAAACGGCTCGCGGTCGTCGTCGATATTCTTTCGCCCCAAACCGAGGAACGAGCGGCAGTCCATTCCGAGCTCTTGGTGGTAGTTGTGCATATAGCGCTCGACCATTTCGGCGGGGAAGACGTCGATGCCCGCCGGAACCGGCGTGTGCGTCGTGAATATGTTCGTGGCGGAAATTACCTCGAACGCCTCGGCGAACGAGAGCTTTTTTTCGCTCATCATCGTCCTAATCCGCTCCAGCGAAATGAACGCGGAGTGCCCTTCGTTCATGTGGCAGACGTGCGGCTCGACGCCCAGCGCGGAGAGAGCGCGCATTCCGCCTATGCCCAGCAGCATCTCTTGTTTGATGCGGAACTCGGTGTCGCCGCCGTATAGCCTGCTGGTAACGGCGCGGTCGTCTTCGTTGTTTTCGGGAATATTGGTGTCCAGCAGGTAAAGCGGCACGCGGCCTACGTCGATGCGCCAAATGCGGCTGTAAAGCCTGCGGCCGGGCAGGTCGACCGAAATGAGTATCGGCGCGCCTTTGGCGTCCTTCATGACGCTCATAGGCATGTTGTAGAAGTCGTTGTCTGGGTAGAGCTCCTGCTGCCATCCTTCCGGCGTGAGATATTGCCGGAAGTACCCTTCTTGATATGCGAGCCCCATAGCCACGAGCGGCAGACCGAGGTCGGACGCGCTTTTCAGATGGTCGCCCGACAAGACGCCCAGACCGCCCGAATAGTTGGGAATCGACTCGTGCAGACCGAACTCGAAAGAGAAATAGGCTATTTTAACGTCGCTCTTGTCCGCATGGTTCTGATCGAACCAAAGGGATTTGCCCATGTATTGCATGAATTCGCCGAAAACTCTGTCCATGTGCGAAAGAAAACTTTCGTCGCGCTCGATTTCCAAAAGCCTCGACTGGGTCATCATGCCGAGCATTTTCATCGGGTTGTGGTAGGTTATCTCCCACAAATCCACTTCCATGCGTTGAAACAGCAGAATGGCTTCGCTGTTCCACGTCCACCACAGGTTGCTCGCGAGTTCCTTTAACGGGGAAAGCCGCTCCGGCAGGGCCGGCACGACGTTGTAGCTGCGCACTTTAATCATAATAGTCTCCTTAGAATCGTTTAACGTATAATGCAATTTATATTTTATACAGCCTGAACATAGCTTAACAAATTACCACGAAACGCCCCTTTCGCGCAAACTTGTTTTAGATTTATCAAAAAAGGCGGGCTATGCCCGCCTTCCTTTTTTTTAGAAAATCGTAATCGAATTAATTCTTGTGGCCGTTCTTTTTCGTCAGGCCGGCCTTTTTAAAGGCTCTGTCCATGCGGCGTAAAATTTCATCCGTCTGCTGCAAATTGCCCAAGTTGAAGCGGAAGTAGCCGCGCAGCTCCGGTATCGAGCTTCTGTCGCGGACGTGCACGCCTTCGTCGGCGAGCTCTTTTATCACTCTCGCCACGCGAGGAGTTTTAATCATAACGTAGTTGGCGCGGGTGCTTTTAAACGGCAGCCCCCACTGTCCGCAAAAATCCTCGATGATTTTCTTCGCGGCGTTTACTTCGCGGACGTATTTTTCGTAGTGGCCTATGTCGTCAAGCGTGGCCGCGGCGGCGATTTGCGCCAAAGCGTTGACGCTCTTGGGGTTGTAAATGCGCGTAAGCTGGCGGACGGTGTTCGGGTTGGCCATTAAGTAGCCGATGCGAAGCGCCGCCAGAGCGAACGCCTTGCTGAACGAGCGCGTAACCAGCAGGTTCTCGTATTTTTTAATCAGCGGAACCATCGTCTCTCCGCAGAACTCGTAGTAGGCTTCGTCCGACAGAACCAGCGCGCGCGGAGCCGCTTTGAGTATGCGCTCCATTTCTTCCGCGTGGAAGAACGTGCCGGTCGGGTTGTTCGGGTTCACCAAGTAAACCAGCTTCGTCCGCTCGTCAATCGCCGAAATTATCGCCTCAACGTCGGCTTTGAAGACGTCGGGGTAAACGACCTTTACGATGTTGGCTCCGCGGGCGCGGGCGAACAGCAACGCGTGAGCGTAGGTCGGGTAGGCGGTAACGACTTTGTCGCCGGGGTCAAGATAAGTGTTCATCAGTAGTTCAAGCGCGTCGTCGCTTCCATTGGTTACCAGTATGCTTTCCATCGGCAGCCCAACGTAATGCGACAGCTTGGCGCGCAGCTCGTTGGCGAAGAGCGGCGGATACCAGTTGAGGCTGTTGGTGCACTTAAGGTGCTTTTGCAGAGCCTCGAAGACTTTGGGGGACGGATCGACGGTCGATTCGTTCCAATCGAGTTTGAAGTGAGAGATTTGCGAGCGCAGCTTGATTTTATCGAGCGAGCTGACCGCGTCGTAAGGCGCGATGCCGCGCACGTGCTCGCTTACCATGCCCAGATGGTTGAATCCCTCCACCAGCTCCACGCCGATGTCGAGCCCCTCTCGCCGTCCGGTTGCGGCAGGTATTTGAGCGTTATCTTTGTCCGCGGGTTCCGCGGCTTTTTTAACAAGCTGAAGCGTTTTTTTATTCGAGCTCATCTTAAGGCTCCTAAAATTTTTAAGAACGGGTTTAAGCGTCCCGTCGCTTTGGCGGCAATAAAAAACTAACGCAAAAAACATTAAGCTGAAACTACTTTGAAAAAATATATATTTGTCTAACAAAAAAGTCAAACAAACCTTTCGGGCGAAAAAAGGGCGGGTCAGAAGCAACAGAGCGAAATTGATAAAAAGAATTTTGCGTTTTCCGCGAGCGATGTTTTTATGCAAAAAATAGGAAAAAAGGTCGGGAATATTGAATTAGCCTCTCGCCTGTTTTACTGAATTTAGGTATAAAGCGTTCGTCTCTCGGCTGTCTTTAACGGCGATCTATTACAGTTTTGCCCCGAGCGCCTTAATCAATCGTCGGATTGCGAAATTTTCGCTTCTTTCAAGACGGTCTTCGGCATTCTTGGCAATTCGGAAACGGCCGACGAGACGTTTTTTTATAATAAATTCATTGACAATTTTTTAACAATTTGGAACTCTATTTCACAAATTTGGGCAATGTTTCAGGAGACGAAAAATGTCCGATAACCTTTTATATTACGGCGACAATTTAGAGGTTCTTAAAAGATATATTAAAGACCTTTCCGTAGATTTGGTTTATCTCGATCCGCCTTTCAACTCGAACGCGACTTACAACGTTCTTTTTGAGGAAAGAACCGGAGATAGAGCGGCGAGCCAAATTCAGGCGTTTTCCGATACGTGGTCGTGGGACATGGAGAGCGAGCGGGTTTATTCGGATATAGTTCTTTCGGGCGGACGCCTGGCGGACTGTCTAATGGCGTTCAGGAAACTTTTAAAGGAATGCGACATGCTCGCATATTTAGTGATGATGGCTCCGCGGCTAGTCGAGCTTCGGCGCGTAATGAAGGAGACGGCGAGCATTTATTTGCACTGCGATCCTACCGCCAGCCATTATTTGAAGCTCCTCATGGACTCGATTTTCGGCGCGAAGAACTTTAGAAATGAAATAACTTGGAAAAGAAATTTTACAAAAAAAGGTTCGCAATTTGAGATGACGCGGTTTGCGAATAATGCAGATATTATTTTGTTTTATACAAAAAGCGACGATTATTTTTTCAAAACGCCAAAATTCAATCTTGACGACGTTGAATTGCAAAAAGCTTACAACAAAATTGACGAGGCGGGAAGACGTTATAAATCCGAACCGATAGAACTGCCCGCCATGATGGCGAGGAAAAACCTTGTATATGAATATAAAGGCTACACTCCCAAATACGGGTGGATGATGACTTTGGACAAGTTAAAAGAGCTCGACGCGGCAGGCAAGATTTACTTTACAAAAAACGGCAAGCCGAGGAGAAAAAATTTTATTTTTGATTACGAAGGGACGGAAGTTGATAACGTTTGGATAGACATTCACCCTCTAGGTCAATCTCAAGCCGAGTCTCTTGGTTACCCCACACAAAAACCTATAGCGTTGCTTGAACGCATTCTGCAGTCGAGCAGCTCGCCCGGCGACGTGGTTCTCGACCCTTTTTGCGGCTGCGGAACGACCATTGCCGCGGCGCATAAATTAAATAGAAAATGGATTGGAATAGACATAACTCATTTAGCCATAAAACTGATTAAAAACAGATTGTCGGGCTTGAAAAGCAAGGAAGGTAAGCATGTGGAGTATAAAGTAATCGGAGAGCCGGTCAGCCTTCCCGACGCGTTAGCATTGGCCGAGTCCGATCCATGGCAGTTCCAGTGGTGGGCGCTGGGTTTGGTCGGCGCGCGTCCGGCAGACCAGAAAAAAGGCGCCGATAAAGGAATCGACGGAAAAATTATTTTTATGGGAGACAAACCCGGAGCTTTTGAAAACATTGTAATTACAGTCAAGGCCGGTCATACGGCGGTTTCTCACATTAGAGATTTAAAGGGCGTAATGGAAAGGGAAAAGTCGGCCATAGGCGTTTTAATTTCCATGCAGGAGCCGACGGCTCCGATGAAAACTGAAGCGGCGGCGGCCGGCTTTTATGAAGCGGAGATATGGGGGAAGAAATACCCGCGCTTGCAGATTTTGACTATAAGCGAATTGCTGGAAGGCAAACAAATTGATATGCCGCCTCAGAGACAAACAAACCGAACGCTCCCCGCGCCGCCCAAAGTAACCAGAACCAAACCGCCGAGAAAAAGCATGGTTTAACGGTAAATTTATTCAAGCCGCATGCTTGCAAACCAAACGGCTTTTTTATATTCTTTCGTAGAAAATGAACTCTTTTCATTTTTACGGCAGGTTATACGCTTTAACGAGAGGTTGAACTATGATTTCTAAAAACGTTTTTAAACGGTTCGCGCTTGCGCTGACGGCCGTTTTAATTCCGGCAGCGGCCTCGGCTGACGCTTCGTACGTCTGGAAGAAAGTTTACGAGATGGCGTCCGCGAGTCAATCTACTACTCTGGCCTACGTAGGCTCCGGCGGAGCCGGCCAGATGACGGCTATGGGAGCGGTTGACAACGGTCAGGGACAGAGCGAACCTTTCATGCTGGTTTCAACAAACGGAACAAATTTTACTAAAACAAATCCGCCAGCGTCGCAGAGTCAGTTCATTCCGTTCACCATGCTCGGCTCGTTCGCCATGATTAACGAGACCGTAGGATACGCCGGCAACCTTTTGGGCGGAATAGCCAAGACCGGAAACAAAGGCGCAAACTGGGTATGGTGTACGTATCCGCCGAAAGACCCGGCCAATCTCAACATGCCGCCCGATGTTAACGACGTTCAATGCCTCTCCGAAAACGAATGTTTCGCCGTCGGCGGCAAACTTAAAGTATGGCATACGACGGACGGTTTCGCCACCGGAACCGAATCGACCGTTCCCGTTTCCAACTCTAACGCGGTTATAACCTCCGTTCATTTCCTTGACGCCAACGTCGGGTACGTCGCCGGCGGATACTATGTTACAGACAAGCCCGACCAGCGCGAGTATAAAGTTAAAAGTCAGGACGGCTTCGTTTATAAAACGACGGACGGCGGCGCGCACTGGACGGGAATAATAACGGACAGCTCGACGTATTTTAAAAAAATATTCTTCGTAAACGCGCAGCTCGGCTTTGCGGGAGGCGAAATCGAAAACGGAACCGGCGTCAATCAAGAGACGTACAAGGCGCGCCTTTTTAAAACTACCGACGGGGGCGCGCACTGGACGGAATTAATCGGAACTCAGGGCTCCGCGCCCATTCCGGAGAAAGCTCTCGACGGCACTTGGGCGTTCCTGTTCGCCGGGCTTTATTTCTCCGACGCGAACAACGGCTGGGTCGTAGTAAATTACGGCGCGGTAAACGGCTTCAACACGGCCGTTTACTACCATACGACGGACGGCGGCGCGTCTTTTACGGCGTTTATGGACGAAGGCGGAAAAGGACACACCATTAACGACGTCGCCTTCTGCGGGGACAACTGCGGCTGGGCGGTCGGCTCTTCTTGGCAGACTTACCGCTTAGGAACGCCCGTAGCGGCCGACGGAGACGCGGACGGAACCGACGGAACCGACGACGGCGGCGATAACGTCGTCGTGGACGGCGAAGTCATAGGCCCCGGCGACCCCGGCCAGCCCTGCCTCAATCCTTTCCAGCCGAGCCTGCCGGAATGCAAACCCGACTTGGGCGCCGCGACATGTCTTTTCAACGATCAAACCTCTATGTGCACCCGTAAATGCACGCTCGATTCCCAATGCGGAATGGAGTATGAGAGCTGCTGCAAGCAGATGACGGTTGACGGCGTTAAAGGCGGCTACTGCCTGTTCGACTACGACCTGTGCAAGGCGACCGGCGACTACAATTTCTCTACCGGCGGCGGAGCGAGACTAGGCGAGCACTGCAAGGTCAAAGGCGATCCGAACACCGCGGATTTCCCAGAATGCGGCGCGGCGTGGGGCGCGACGATTTGCATAGGAAGCCCGGAAGGCTCGTTCTGCTCGAAAAATTGCGCGCAAAATTCCGAATGCCCGAATTCCAACTGCTGCGCCGATCTTATGGAGGACGGCAATAAGTTCTGCGTTTACCCCGACGCCTACATTAAACAGTTCTGCACAAACGCTCCCGACGGCGACGACGACGCGGTTGAAACCGTCGAAGGAACGGACGTTGTCGCGGACAACCAGACGGAAAAGAGCGAAGGGACGAGCGCTAAATCAAGCGGCGGCTGCGGAACTTTCGGCGTCGAATTCGCGTTTATTGCGGCGTTAGCGGCGCTGCTTTTTGCGGTCGGCAGACGTAATTTAGCAAAAGCCAAGAATAAATAATTGTAAGATTGTTTGCATAAAAGGCGGATGAAAATCCGCCTTTTTTATTATTAATGCCCATTAAAAATAAGAATTTATTCCGGAAGCGGCGCCGATTCGGCTTCTTCGTTTTTCATAAACTCGCGTAAAAGCACAGTGGCGTAGCAGCCGCTGGGCAGCGAAAACGCGAACGACGCGCTGTTTTCCGCGTCGTCAAAGTCGATTTGAATCGGGTCGGCGAAGAAGCGCATGACGCGGCGTTCTCCCGGAAGATGCACGCCGCCGACGGGGTTGCGCAGACTTTCCATAGGCGCGGGCTGCGAGAGGTAAAGTTCCCGCTCCGCCTCTCCGGCGGCGCCGGACGACCAACGCATATCCGGCCCGTAAATAGGGCCGGTGGGCGAAATTGCCTTGGCGCGGCAGCGCTCGTTGTCCGCCGCCTCGTCGTCCGAAATGAACTTTGCTCCGGAGTCGTTCTTCTGCGCCCACTGACCTGCGTATATCCTATCTATCTCGCCCGCGCGTTCCGAAAGGAAGAGGTTGAAAAGCCGCGATTGGTAAGCGCTCGCAACGACTCGCAGCATCGCTTGAGGCGTCTCTGAAATTAATTTGCGCCAATTTTTTTTGACGAAAAGTTTGTAAAGGTCGGCCTGTCTGCCGTCCGACGGGGAGCCGTCGCGCATAAACGGGTATAACAGCTCGAACGCCGTTTGATAATCTCCTCGCATGAAGGCCATACAGGCTGTATGTCCGTTACGGGCCGCGCCGAACCGCTGCGCGCCGAAATAGTTCGGAACTCCCCGTTCCGACAACTCTCGTTTAATCGCGTCGCAGAGGCGTCGCGCTTCGAGAGACGGAACCGCCAAATCGACGGCCTTTATTACGAAACGGTTTCCTTTCAGATGTCCCAGTTTTAGTTTGTTTGTGTGGAACGCGCTTTCGAGTATGGAAAAGTTCTCATTTTCCGCGTTCAGCTCGTCTACGGCGCGCGCGGCTATTTCTCGCCTGTCTCTTACCGGCAAATGAACGCTTATCCATTGAGTCGTAGTCGCGTCGCGGTCCTTCAGCCCCGCGTAGCCTATTTGAAATTCCCGCGCTTTGAATTTTTTGCAAATTATGCGGATAAGCGTAGGCGTTGACATTCCCCGCTTGCGCGCCTTGAGAAACAGGTGCTCGCCCTCCCCTTTGGGCGAATACGCGGGAATTTCCTCTACAACGAAATCGTCCGGCGACGATTTTATGCGTCCGCCGACGCCGGAAACGACGGAGGTTAAATACGCTCCGATGAGTTCGTCCGGTCGGTTATACTTCGTCTCTATTCCTCGTTCGTTCAAGCAAACGCCGCTTTCGTAAAAAAAGCGGGAGAAAACTCCGCCGCTCGAATTATATTCGGGACAAAGCTCTCTCCCTCGTTAAAACTTAACGTTTTTTTAACTATTTAGGAACTTTTTTCCAATCTTCAAGAAACCGCTCGATGCCTTTATCCGTCAGCGGATGCGCAACCAGCTGCTTATAAACCGAGAACGGTATGGTAACTACGTCCGCGCCCATCATGGCGGCTTGATAAACGTGCATCGGGTGGCGCACGCTTGCGACCAGAACTTCGGTTTCGTAATCGTAGTTCTGGTAAATCGTAATAATGTCTTCGACCATCTTCATTCCGTCGGTCGAGACGTCGTCGAGTCTGCCGACGAACGGGGAAACGAACAAAGCTCCGGCCTTTGCGGCCAGCAAAGCCTGCATAGGAGTAAAGACGAGCGTCATATTCACGCCGATGCCCTCTTCGGCCAGCGCCTTGCACGCCTGAAGTCCGTCAAGCGTCATGGGCACTTTGATTACGATGTTTTCGTGAATCTTCGCGAGCTTCAAGCCTTCGCTAATCATTCCCTTGGCTTCCAGCGAAATGACTTCGACGCTGATAGGCCCGTCCACGAGCTTAACAATGTCGTCCACTACTTCGTCGAGCTTGCGTCCGGTTTTGGCTATTAGGCTGGGGTTGGTCGTAACGCCGTCGATTAAGCCCCATTCTACGGCCTGTTTAATCTCTTTTACGTCCGCGGTGTCGAGAAAGAAATCCATGCAATCCTCCTTGGTATCGGTTGACTTAACGGTTATTAAGTTAGGCTGATTGTAACCCAACCGCCGCTTATTTCAAGAGCAACAAGCCGTTTTTGCCGAAAAATTTATCGGCAGCCGCGCCGTCTGCGCGTTAAAAAACGTTGTCTAAAAGAATGAAAAACTTTTTTTCCTTCGGGGCGTCCAAACCGACCGAGTATCCGGCCGACAAGGTAAAGCCGCGCATGTAACCGATTATCATGTCGAGACGCAGCTCGCCGCCCACCCCTTTTTTTGTCGCTTCGAACTCAAAGGCGTCGCCCCAAGCGTTGCCTGCGTCGAAGAAAACCGCCGCGTGAAGCCTGCGGAAAAAGAGCGGATAAGTCAGCGCGCCCCAGTTCAGCTTCCAGATTTCAAAGCGGTATTCGCTGTTGAGCATTACAAATCTGTCTCCGCCGATTGAATACGGCGGATAGCCGCGAAGAAATATTCCGTATTCCCTTTGGTCGTAAAGAAGGTCGGTTACAAGGCTGATTGACGACGGGCCGCCCAGATAAAAATATCGGCGGTAGGTGTAATCGCCGCTCGAAAGGCCGCCCAGCAAACGCATGGCTATCGAATGCGTTTCGGTGTAAGGAATGCGGAAAAAATAAGCGCCCGTAAAGTTAAAGGTTACGCTGTTGTACTGCGAGCCGAGAACTCGGTGCCTAAGGCTTGCGGAGACGGAAACGCCTTTTCCCCACGCGCTGCCAACGGCGTACGGCTCGTACTGACCGTCGCCGTAACCCCAAGAGACTGAGAGCCCGCTGTTTAGACCGGTTTCCGGCAGAACCATTTTGGCCTCGTCGGGCTCGTATGAAAACGAGTTTACGCCTCTGGCGTGCGACAGCGAGTAGGAAAATGAAAGGTAATGGTTGAAGTTCGAGGCGTCGGCCCAGCGCGAGTTTCCGCCGAAGACGTAGCTGAGCGAAAGCTGAAAATTATAGAAGCTCTCGTCAAAGTCGATTTTCTTGCCGTCTTTTTGCGCGCCGCCTTTGAGAGTCTGCGAACTGTGCGCAAGATTGGCGGAGAACTTTACCGGCAGCGAGCCGTTGCTGTAACCTCCCGCAAACGACACCGCGGAACTCTCAAGCCCGTAATCGACTTCAAAATCCCACGAATGCTCTCCCGTCGCGTCGGAGCCGAACAGGCGAACGCCGAGCGTATTCCCCGCGTAATCAGTTCCGCTGGAGGGAATCCAAACGTGCGGATAAACGCTTGGAAACGCGCTATAATCTTTCGGTTTGGTCGTTTTGTATCCGGATGGCGCTTTTTTAAATTTGTCCGCGCCTCGGAAATCCCTTCCGGATGCCGCTATCGGCTCGTAGTAAGGCGGATAAACGAACTTCCTAACGTCGTACCCGTCGGACGAATAATCGACGAAGTAAATCGTGGAACCGTCGGCGGAAATGGCGGGCGAGAAAGCTCCGCCGATTACGTTGGTTACGCGCTCCCTTTTTCCGCTCGCAAGGTCTATGCGAAATACGTTGTAAACGACGCCTGCGTCGCACGAATAATAAACGTAAGAGCCGTCCGCGGAGAAGCGCGCCGACAGTTTGACGCTTCTGTCGTCGGTCAGCTTTGTAAGAGCGCCTGACGCCAAATCGTATAAATATAAATTGCGGCTTTCGCGCAACTTTTGACCGACGAAAATAATCTGAGAGCCGTCGGGCGAGAACGCGGGGTCGAAAACGCCGTCGAATCCTTCGCCGGCAAAAAGCCGCGTCGTTTTGTTAAGTTTCCGGTCGAGCAGGTAGAACTGCATATGAGCGAAGCGGTGCCTTGCAAACGCGACGTAACGGGCGTCGGGGCTTACCGCAGGAGTTACGGCTCGTTCGTTTTGAGTAACGCGCTCCAACCGGTCTTTGTCTATTCGATAAGAGTAAAGGTCGTGCCAGTAAAAATGATTTTTACTCGGCGCAAGCAGGCTGATTATCAGTTCGCGTCCGTCTCCGCTCAAGTCCATGCCGCCGATTTCGTTCGCCGGAAGCAGCAGCTTTCGCGCGTTGGTTTTGAGGTTTAAAGAATAAATTCCGGGACGGACGGCGGCGCCGTTTACGTAGTAATACAAAGTCCCGCCGTCGGGCGAAAGGCGCAGAAAATCGTAGTTGCCGCTTCTCTCCGAGAGTTTTTCTCCTTCGGTGGGCGGATGTTTTAATATTATCTGTTTCTGCCGGACATATTTGTCTTTTAGGAACTCTTCCCACTCTTTGTAAAGAGTCGGGTAGTCGTAGCCGGAAATTTCCTCCATGACCGCGTTTATTCCGTAGGGAATAATCCGCCTTCCGTAAAGGTAGGCGATTGCGCCGAAAACTTCGTCGCCGAAGCGGTCGGCCAAATACCGCATGAAGGCCGAGCCGTATAAATACCAATTCGCCGCGTCTAAATAATCCGCCGGAGTGCCGCTTACTTGGTCGATGGACTTGAACCGCCCGCCCAGAACGTCGGCGCGAAGGTACATATCGAAGATGCCTGAACGCAGCCGCCCGCCGTCGCTTTCGATCGACTCGGCGTTGACGGCAATTCCCTCGCTCAACCAGTGCGGGCTTGCAAGGTTGGGGTTGACCAGTTTTCCGAAAACATAGTTGATAATGGCGGGCAGGCCGCTTTTGTTGTCGAGGTGAAGAACGTGCGCGTACTCGTGCGCGATTAGTATGCGCAGCCAGTCTTGATAGTCGTTTAGCTGACTTCTGCTGTCGGGCGGCGCTGTATATAGCACTATGCGGTTGTACGGATAAACCTGCGTAAAGCCGTTCGCGTCGTCGCCGGAATCCAGAAGAACCAAATCGACTTTATAAGCCGCCGTATAACGCATGAGAGGCTGAAGATTCTTATGCACGTCCTCCGCTATTTGCAGGGCGTCGTCGGCCGTCTGCTCGCTGCCTTTAGGGTAGTGCATCGCGAAATGTTCCGACTCTATCGTCTGCCAGTCGAAGAGCGGCGAAAACAGACCAAAAGGCTTATCGTCGTCGGCGGCGTTGGCGATGGATAAAGCCGCTATAATAGCCGCCCCCAGAGCCGGCAATATTAACGATTTGAAAATTCCGCGAAAAAGCATAATAGCGAATAATACAACAGAAACTTTCTAAACAGCAATAAAAAAGGAGGACAAGGCTTTCGCTTCGTCCTCCTCGATTTACGCTTGCTTCGAGCGGTTTAGAAATAGAAGAAAACGCCTCCCATGACGGATATGCCGTGATGATATTGACGCGCCGGTATCGCGTCGCCGATATACTGAGTAACGGATTTATTGTCGGCGTTGGTTCCTACTTTCTTTTCATAGAAAGTAGCGATCATGTCTTCCGCTTTTTTATTAAGAGAAGCGGTTAAAAGATAGCGAGCTTCCAGCCCGAAACCAAAATTTTGATAGAGCAGGTATTCAAATCCAACCGCGAGCGGAACGTTGAGGTTGAAATAATCCAGCGTCGATTCGCTCGTCGTACCGGTAATGGTATTCTTAACGGTATCGACATTAATTTTAGAAGGCTTCATCGTTCCCGAAAGTATGCAGTATTTTCCGTTGGCCACGTAAGGCCACTGACAGACCGGATTTGAGGTTCCATCGCCTTTGGAATTGTCAAGGCGTTGATAATTTTCGTCGCCGAAAGAATAATGCTGATATGAAAAACCGAGTCCGCCCATAAAATACGGCAAAAGTCTGCCTGAAGAAGGCATGAATTTGACCATTAAAGCGAAAGGAATGCGGAGCGAGCTGAACTTCATAGTAGAGGTTGAGACTATGGTGTTGTCCGTCCATTTTTCCTTGGTCGCGTCGCTGGACATCATTTCGCCGTCAACGTGGCTCATGTATTTCTGCTTGGTCTGCATCGCGAACTGCTGCATGATGGAGAACGCCGCGCCGGTCTCTGCCACGACGCGCATGTATGGGAGCATCTGGTATTGAATGGACAGATTGACGTTGAAGAGGTCGGGGAGCATGTATGCCAAATCGTTCTGATCCGTCATCGGGCCGACCGGAAGTTCGTAGCCGACGTTCGCTCCGAAGAACCAATGTTTGGTTTTTTGTCCGATGTTCAGCCCTTCAATAAGCTGCTCCGTGATGGAAGGCGCGTAGCCGGATTCTTCCAACGCCAGCGCCGCCACCGCCGACTTCAGGGAGCCGATTAAATCGTCGGGGTCGCCGTTGAGGCTTTGGTTCACGCGGCGCACAACCTTGACGTTCTTAACGTCCAGCAGGGTTAAAGCCAGAAGATAGGTGTTGCCGACTTTGCCCAGCGTCGAACGCAAAAGGTATTCGGCTGAAAGTTTGGCTCCTATTTTAGCCATCGCCTCCTCGCTGTCGTTTCCCATTAGCTGTTTGACTTCCTCGTTGCGCATCAAGGCTTTAATGTCTTCCTGTCCGACTACGTTGTAAAGGTTTGTTTTTTCAAGTTCGAGCAGCATAAGGTCGCCGAGACTGTTTGCGACTTCCTGCGGAACGCCGTTAGGCTGAATCGGCAGAACGAGCAGGGAAACCTTAACGGCTTCGGCGGCGAATACGACGGAGCCGAACAGCAGAACGGCAAGAGCCGCCGCGGCGATAAAATAATTTTTCATCCTCAATCTCCTTCGCAAAAAACGAATGATAAACATTGTTAATGATAAAATAATATAATAAGTCGATGAAATATGCAAGAGCCGTTGCCGCTTCTTTAAATAAATTTCGCAGTCATGCGGTTTGCGCGGAGGCGCGTAGAAACCTGCGCGGATTTCCGCGGTTTATGCGGTTTTTTACAAAGCGGGGATGTGTCTGGAAAAGACGAGAAGATATTTTCATTCATATTGACACTCTCCTCCGGCTTTGGCATACTAAAAAGATGTTAATATTATTGACGTATGAGTTGCATCCGGAGCGCCCATGAACAAACTTGTTTTCTATTTTGCGGCCATTATTTCCGCCTTATTCTTTCCGGCTCTTTCGTCCGCCGAAAACGACGTCGAGCATAACAATTTGCGTCAAACGCCCAAAGAGAACGGAGCGTCGAAAAAATCGACGGAGAAACGCGGAAAGCTATACGGCGCGTTTCCTCTTTTCGAGGCGATGAGCAAACCGATAATTATGCCGAACGACTTAAAAAAACCGGCGTCTCTGCCTTCTTATTTCAACTGGGCCGATATGAACGGCAAAAACTGGCTGCCAAACAAAGTTCGCGATCAGGGACAATGCGGCTCATGCTGGGCTTTCGGGCCGCTGGCGGTTATGGAAACTTTAATAAACATCGCAAAAAACGATCCGGATTTCGATTACGATTTATCCGAGCAAACGGTTGTTTCGTGCGGAGTCGGATCGTGCGCTTCGGGCGGAATTCCGGACGAGGTTATGAATCTGCTTGAGAACAGCGGAGTTCCGGACGAGGAATGCTACCCATACGAAGAAAGCGAAGGAAACTGCGCGGACAGATGCTCGGACTGGAGTGCTAGAGTCGTGAAAGTAATTAAGGCGGCGGCTGGCGGCTGGGGAAGAACCTACAACCTTAATCCAGCCGATCCGGCGTACGTCGAAAGCGTAAAACAACTTGTATTGACCGCTCCGGTCTCGGCTTCTATGTTGATTTACGACGAATTCTACTCCTACGGCGGCGGCTTGTTTGAAGGACACGGCTGCAACGCGCTCGACTATTTCAGCGGAATCGGCCACGTTGTCGCAATTGTCGGCTGGGACGACTCCGACGGCGCGTGGATAATCCGCAATTCATGGAACGACGACTGGGGCGTCGATGGATATATGCGCATTAAATACGGAGATTCGTGCGTCGGCATATACGTGAACTGGCTAAAAATAGACCCATCGACCGTTCCCGGCGGAGTTGCGACAGCCGACGGCGACCATGACGCGGAACCGGAAACTGCGTACGAAACCGTCGAAGAAGAGATTATAGAAGCTCCATGCCTGCCTGTCGGAATAAGAAAATGCCAAGGCAACCAGGTTTTGGAGTGCTTTGAAAACGGTTGGGATACGATTGAAATTTGCGCGGACGACGAAGTTTGCAAACAGGAATCAATCGCTTGGTGCGAAAAAATTCCAATCGACGGCGACGAAGAAACCGTTGACGAGCCTGTCGACGCCGCCGATTATTCGGAGCCGGAAACAGCGGACGAGTGCGCTGAGCCCGGAGAAAAAAAGTGCGACGCGGTCAATAATATATTAATGGAATGCGGCGAAAATAAAAAGTGGCGGACGCTTGCCGTCTGCCAAAACGACGAAACATGCGAAGATTACGCCTGCCGAAAAACGAAGCCAGAAGCCGACGGGGACGCGGCGGCAGAAGCCGTCGAACTCGACGCAGAGAGCTCGTTCGAGGCGTCCGACAACAAAGTTGTAAGACCGGCCGCAGGCGGCGGAGGATGCGCAAACGGCGGAAGCGCAGGCTTAATTTTCTTATCGCTTTTTATTATCTTTGCGCTTAATAAAATTCCGCGGCCTCATCGCCAAACTACCATTAAAACTTCAAACCGCGTTAAACGTTAAGTTTTCAATAAAAATAAATTTGACGCGTTTTACCGCCTGTATTATCAGTTTCCTCAAGAGGCGAACATGCACGAATTGTCGTTAGCGAACGCGCTTATACAAACCGCCGCGGCGGAGCTTAAAAAACTTCCGGAAACCCGCATTCTATCAATAACCGTGGAAATAGGCAGATTGTCCGGCGTATCCGCCGACGCGCTTTCCTTCTGCCTTCCGATAGTCGCAAAAGGAACGCCCGCGGAAGGCTGCGGCGTCGTTTTCGAGGAAGTGGCGGGGCTTGCCGACTGCAATTCGTGCGGCAAACGCTATGAAATGGAAGAGTTCTACTCGCTGTGCCCGTCGTGCGGCGGAGCCGACAGGAAGATACTGCAAGGCAAGGAATTCCGCCTGAAAAACATGGAGGTTGTATAATGTGCAAAACATGCGGATGCGGAGATAAAAAAGGAAAAAACGCCGTTCACGCGCACTTTCACGCCCACGACGGCGAGCAAGAGCGCTCTCACAGCCGCGAGCATACCCACGCTCGCGACCACGAACACTCGCACGATAGCGAACACGACCACGAACATACTCACGACCATAACCACGAACATAACCACGAACATGGCGGCAAGACGGTTGATTTAGGCGTCGCGGTGCTTGCTGAAAACGACCGAATCGCGATGGAAAACAGAATGCTCTTCGATAAAATCGGCGCGACTGCGGTTAATCTCATATCCTCTCCCGGCGCGGGCAAAACAAGCCTGCTCGAAAAGACGCTGGACATGCTTAAAGACGAATTGAAACTCGCGGTTCTGGAAGGAGACTGCGAGACGGACTTCGACGCCCGCCGCATCGCGGGACGAGGCGTTCAGGTTCATCAAATCACCACCGGCGGAGTCTGCCATCTTGACGCGCATATGGTCGCGCACGGTTTGGAGAGTTTGCAAATCGAGGCCGGAACGCTGCTGTTCATTGAGAACGTAGGCAATCTAGTCTGCCCCGCGGACTTTCTTCTGGGCGAAAAAGAGACTATCGCGCTGCTTTCCGTCGCCGAAGGGGACGACAAACCGATGAAATACCCGGCGGTCTTCGATAAGGCCACGGCGCTGGTTATTACTAAAATCGACCTGCTGCCCTACGTAGATTTCGACGTCGAACGCGCCGTTAAATTCGCGTTGACGGTAAACCCGCGTCTTAAAATATTCCGCGTCAGCGCAAAAACCGGCGACGGAATGCAGGCCTGGACGAATTGGCTCAAAGGGCTGATTTCGTAAATTTATCAAAGCGTTTCCTTTTTACCTTATTTAATGCGCCCCAATTTTTATTAGACTTTTGAATTTGTTTGTTATATAAAACTTTTTCTGTGCTTTTAATGAAGTTTTCACTTTAAACGAGGTGAACATGGCGCGAGTTACGATTGAAGATTGTCTCGAAAAAATCGACAACAGGTTTGCGCTAATTCACGCGGCGGCCAAAAGGTGCAGGCAGCTTCTTGCCGGCGATTCGACCACGGTCGGAAACGTCAAAAACAAGCCTCCCATAGTGGCGCTGCGCGAAATAGCTCAAGGAAACATCGAACTGGTGGACGAGCGCCGCTATCAGCGCCGCCGTCCGATTCGCCGCAGAAGAAGGAGATACAGATGAGCGAAATTATCGACGTATTTGCACGGGAAGTTCTGGATTCAAGGGGCAAACCGACGGTCGAAGCCGAGGTCGTCGTCGCGGTGGAAGGCGGCGCGATTACCGGCAGAGCCATTGTTCCGTCCGGCGCCTCTACGGGCAAGCACGAAGCGCTTGAACTGCGAGACAACGACAAAAGCCGCTTCGACGGCAAAGGCGTTCTCAACGCGGTCAACAACGTCAACGAAATCATCGCCGGAGCCGTCATCGGGCTGGACTGCTTGGATCAGCGCGGACTTGACGCGGTTCTCAACCAAACCGACGGCACCGCCAGCAAGGAACATTTGGGAGCCAACGCGATATTGGCCGTAAGCATGGCCAACGCCCGCGCAGCCGCGGCTATCCTCGACGTTCCGCTTTACCGCTATATCGGCGGAGTGAACGCTCACGTAATCCCCGTTCCGATGTTGAACATTCTCAACGGCGGAGCGCACGCGGAAAACAGCGTTGACTTTCAAGAGTTTATGATTCTTCCGGTCGGCGCGAAGACTTTCCGCGAAGGTTTGCGCATGGCGGCGGAAGTTTATCAGAAGCTTGCTTCCATATTAAAGAAAAAGAATCTCGCTTGCGGCGTGGGCGACGAAGGCGGCTTCGCCCCGATGCTCGGCAGCAACGAAGAGGCGGTTGACTACATAATGAAAGCCATCTCCGACGCGGGCTACAAGCCCGGCGACGAAATCGCTATCGCTCTCGATCCGGCCGCCAGCGAATTTTACGACGTCGAAAAGAAGGAATACTTCCTTAAATGGTCCACGCAAGAGCGTCTGAAGAGCGAAGATCTTATCGGCGTTTATAAAGAGTGGATTAAAAAGTATCCCATCATTTCCATCGAAGACGGCTTAGCCGAAGACGATTGGGACGGATGGCGCCTTATGACCAAAGAGCTCGGCGGACTTATTCAAATCGTCGGAGACGATATTTTCGTAACCAACGCTCAGCGCCTTAAAATGGGCATCGAGCGGAACATTGCCAACTCTATTCTCATCAAACTTAATCAAATTGGCAGCGTAACCGAAACGCTGGATACAATGGCTTTGGCAGCCCGCCACTCGTACCGCAACGTCGTAAGCCACCGCAGCGGCGAGACCGAAGACTCCTTCATCGCCGATTTCTCCGTCGCTACAAACGCCGGACAAATTAAAACCGGCGCGCCGTGCCGCTCGGAACGCATCGCCAAATACAATCAGCTTCTCCGCATCGAGGAGGAGCTAGGAGACGCGGCCGTTTACGCCGGACGCGGAACGCTTGCGAGATAACTTGATACTTTCGCTTTAACCAAACGATAAGGCGGCAGGGAAAATCCTTGCCGCCTTGTTTTTGCATCCTCGGAAACCGGACGTCCGCGGCTTGCGGCGATGAAATACAGATACCTAATAATTTTAGCGGTGAGCCTTGTCTGCGTTTATATTCTCGGCAGACATTTCAACTTCGCCGATCTGTTCAATGCGATTAAAAGCATGAACCCGGCGTGGTTCGTCCCGGCCGTTATGATGTATCTGGCGTCCATCGCTTTTCGCAGCCTGCGCTGGCAGGTTATGATTTCCTCTATAAAGCCTATACCTCTCTCTCGGCTTTTTAAATATGTAACGTTAGGTTTTATGACGAACAATCTTCTTCCGGCGAGGCTCGGCGAAGTCGTCCGCGCTTACGTTACGGGCAAAGGAGAGGACGCAAGCCGTTCGGCGATGTTCGCGTCCATTGTGCTTGAGCGCATTTTCGACGGGCTGACGATAGTCTTGCTGCTGGTTGCGACGCTGGCGGTAACCGGTCTTAAATACTCCAAACTGATTCACGTCGCATGGGTTTCCTCGCTTATTTTCGGCGCCGGTTTCGCGTTTCTGCTCGCGCTGACGTATAAAAAAGACTCCGCGCTCAGCTTCGCTGCGAAAATGATTTTTTTTCTCCCAAAACCGCTGCGGGACAGAATATTGCTTGTGCTTAAAAGGTTCGTGCTAGGTCTTGCGCTTCTTCACGAACCGGCTAAGTTCGCGAAAGTCATGGCTCTTTCTCTCTTCGTATGGGGCTGCGAGCTTTCTTTGTACTACATTTTCGAGCTGGCGCTGCCTAACATACGCGTAACTTTCGATGTTTTGATTTTCGCGCTCGTTTTCGTTAATTTAAGCTCGATGGTTCCGGCTCTTCCGGCCAACGCGCTGGTTTTTCAAGTCGCGTGCTCGCAGGCGCTCGTAAGCTTCGGCCAAGTAGAAGAAAGCACCGCGCTGCTTTACTCTGTAATACTTCACGCCACGCAAATCTTCCCCGTTATAATTCTAGGCTGGGTATTTATGGCTATGTTACGGCTTAGCTGGAAAGAGCTCAGCCACCCTGAAATCGAAGACTCGAAGGGCTCCAACGAAGATTGACGCAATCTTCGCCTTAATCTCCTTCCTAAAATTAAAATAAACCCAATAAACTCTCTCAAAGCGATTTGACAAAAACGGCTTATATCCGTTATAGTATGAAGAGCTTGCTGGGATCCATTGCAGGACCGAGACGAGCCGTTTGTAAAACGGGAAACGCCCAAAAAGGGCCAGCCGGACCTCGACAGTAATCCCCGATATTAGATGAGCGCTGGAAAAAACAAATTACGAGAGGAGATTATCGGATGAGACTTCGGATGCTCAAATCTAAAATTCATCGGGCGGTCGTAACGCACGCTGACGTAAATTACGAGGGAAGCGTTACGATAGACGAAAGGCTTTTGCAGCTTTCGGACATTAAGCCTTACGAATGGGTGCATATTTGGGACGTAACCAACGGCGCGCGGCTTGAGACTTACGCCCTTCCGGGAGAAGAAGGAAGCGGAGTAATCAGCATAAACGGCGCGGCGGCTCGTTTGGTTACGCCGGGCGATCTTGTAATCATCGCTTCGCAGTGCGAGCTTGACGAGTCGGAAGCGGACTCGCACGAGCCCAAGCTCGTGTTCGTGAACTCTAAAAACGAACCTATGCCGACGCGCAAAGAAATCGCCGGACCGCGATTAGCTTAATACATCATTGGAAGGTTACGGTAAGAGTTGAAAAGCGCCAATTTGAGATTTTGGAACAAGGAGGACTTCCTGAAGCGGCTGCTTCCGGAAGTGTTGGACGGCGGCTATCTGTGGTCGAGCGCCGAGCGGGTGGAGCTTAACGAAGAAGTCGAGCTTAACGTTAAGTTTGTCGGGATTAAAGAAAACTTCAAACTCGGGGCGAAAGTGATTTGGCGCAAGGCAAAGCCTCCCGGAAGGGACGATTTGCCCGAAGGAGTAGGTTTAGCTTTTCAAAAAGAATATATTCCGGTTTTAAAGGAAATACTAAGGCTTTTGAAGCTAAGCGCCGCCGAGAACGACCCCCTAAAACTTCAGGACGAAAGAACCGAAGTCCGTTATCCCGTCAATTATCTTTCCGAGTACCTATTCGAGAAGAAAATCATCACGGCGCCAATAAAAAACATCAGCGAATCGGGTTGTTTCATAGAAACCGACAATCCGCTTCCAGTCGGAACGAACCTCGTTTTTTTTATGTATCGTCCAAAGCGTCCGCGTCCGTGGGTTCTCGAAGGAGAAGTCCGTTGGGCGGCGAAAGAATCGCCAGCAAAAGGCATGGGGTTAAAGCTGCTCTTCGACTCGCGCAAACACAAAGACGAACTGCGCAGACTGATGCAGATAATCGCCAAAGGAGACGATCAGGTTGCCAACGCAGCCCAAGACCCGTCGATGTTTTCGACGAACTTTACAAAAACGCAGCAGTTGCAGCGCAATTCAAACAACGGGCCGGAAGAACCGGAAGCGAACTGAATAGAATCATATTGAATTTGGCTTCGGCTGAACAATTATGAATAAAAACCACGACTGGCTTGCGGAGCTAGCCTCGAAGAAGGAGCTTTTGCAAAAGCGGGCGCGAATTATCTCCTGCGCGCGGCGATGGTTCGACTGGGAAGGTTTTACGGAGTTTCACGCTCCAAGGCTGGTTGATTCGCCGGGTTTGGAAGACAACCTCGAAGTTTTTTCCACGACTCTTATTCCGCCGCGGGGCGAAGGCGATCCCGCCAAGGTCTATCTTCCGACCTCTCCCGAATTTTCGATGAAAAAACTTTTATGCGCGGGATACGAGAAAATTTACGATCTTGGCGTATGCTTCCGAAACGCGGAAGGAAGCGAGCTTCACGAGCCGGAATTCCTCATGCTCGAATGGTACCGCGCCGGCTGCGACGAACGAGATATAATGCGCGATTGCGAAGAAATGATTAATTACGCGGCCGACCAGTCGGAATGCGGTTGTAAAATCAAATTCGGCGGGGGCGAATGCGATCTGGTTCGACCGTGGTTGAAGACGACCTTTGCCGATTTATTCGCAAAGGTAAAAATCGACTTTCGCGAGGCGGTTGCGGCCTGCAAAAGAGGCGACGAATCCGAGCTGGCGAGGCGAGCGCGAGCGGCCGGTTTCGATTACGTCGGCGAGAGCGAAGACTTCGAGTCTGTTTTTTATAAAATTTTTCTCACGGAATTCGAGCCTAAACTCGGTTTCGACAGACCTGTCTTCGTAAGCGGTTATCCGTATTTCATGTCCGCGTATTCTAAGCCCGACGAGCGCGACCCGCTTTTTTCTACTCGCTTTGAGCTGTACATTTGCGGCGTAGAGCTTGCCAATGCTTTTTACGAAATAACCGACCCGGAGGCGCAAGAAGACGCCGAGCGCGGGCTGATTGAAAAAAGAGCGGTTAAAGGGATGGAGACGCTTCCTCAGGACGAACGCTTTCACGAGGCTCTGCGCCGAGGAATGCCGAAATCGGCTGGAATAGCTATGGGCGTGGACAGGCTCGTCATGCTCCTATGCGGCGCTTCTTCCATTCAGGACGTCTTGGCCTTTTACCGAACTCAAAGAGAGAAATAAATGCCCTTGCCCGATCGAAAGGACGAAAGGGTAAGGCGTCCGGTCGAGCTGAGCGGACAGGTTCGGGCGTACGTCAAGCGGCACAATTTTGAAAAAAACTGCCGTCATTACGAAATTTGGTACCGATGGAGCGAGCTGTTGGGCGAAAGAATGAGCAAACGCGCCTTTCCCCTTTCCTACAAAAGCGGAACACTCGTCGTAATAGTATCAGACGCGGTTTGGATGCAAGAGCTTAACCACTTCAAAGAGGATTACATAAAAAAAATAAACGAGGCCGTTAAGCTGAAAATAAAAGACGTCCGCTTCGTATGGGGCTCCATGCCCGCGGAAAAAGCCAAAGCCGAAACGCCTCCTAACCCTTTGTTTCAAGCCGAGCCCTTGACGAAACGCGAGGTTTTGCGCGAGCCGACCCAAGAGGAAAAGGCTTTTGCCCAAGAGCTTGCGGATAAAATCGACGACCCGCAGCTGCGAGAAGTTTTTTATAAAGTAGTTCTGTCAGATTTGACGAAAATCGTTTGACCGCCGCGCACAGCTCTTTGCGCGTAGCCGGAGGACTCTCATGCCGACCTACATCGAACGCGATTATTCGAGGTTCAAGGAAATAGTCCGAGGGACGATTCGCAAGAATTTGAAGGATTATATTACGCGGGGAGAGATGATAGGCCGGCAGGGAAAGGACTCCGTGCGCGTGCCGCTGCCGCAAATCGAAATTCCCAAGTTCAAATTCGGCGGCAAAGGAGACGGCGGAACCGGACAGGGAGAAGGGGATGTCGGCGACGGAGTAGGCAAGGACGGCCAGAAGGGGAGCGGAAGCGGGAAAGCCGGAAGCGACCCCGGCGAGCATACCGTCGAGACGGACGTAACTTATCAGGAATTGGCGGAAATATTGGGCGAGGAGCTTAAGCTGCCGCTCATACAGCCCAAGGGAATGGACAAGGTAAACGCGCCGCATTACAAATATTCCAGCGTGCGCAAAACCGGCCCCGAATCGTTAAAGCACTTCAAGCGCACCTTTAAGCAGGCTCTCAAGCGGCAGGCGGCGTCCGGCTCGTACAACTTCGACAACCCTATAATAGTTCCCATTAAGGAAGATAAGATATTCCGCTTTTTTAAGCAGGTGCCGCAGCCGCAGTACAACGCGGTTATTATTTACATTATGGACGTTTCCGGCAGCATGGGAGAAGAGCAGAAGGAAATAGTGCGTCTCGAAGCGTTTTGGATTGATACTTGGATTAAATACAATTACCGCGGCGTCGATCGCCGGTATATCATTCACGACGCCAAGGCTCGCGAAGTGGACGAAGAGACTTTCTATCATACAAAGGAATCCGGAGGCACGCTTATTTCTTCCGCTTACGAGCTCGCGCTTAAAATACTGGACGAGGAGTACCCTTTGACGGATTGGAACGTTTATCTGTTCCAGTTCTCGGACGGCGACAATTGGAGCGCGGACGATACGAAGAAGTGCATTGCGATGCTTCAGGAACAAATATTGAAGCGAGTCAACATGGTCGGTTACGGTCAAGTAAAAAGTTTCTTCGGATCCGGCCAGTACCTTAACGACCTGCGCGACGGAATAAAGGACGCGGATAACCTTGTTCTATCCGACATACCGTCTAAAGAAGCGATTCTCGATTCCATAAAAACGTTCTTAGGGCAGGGAAAATGACGAACAAATCGACGAATTAAAGGATAATTCAATGACGACTGATAAAAAACCGGTAACCGTAAATACGCTAATGCGCAAAAAGGAGCGCAAAGAAAAAATCGTAATGCTCACATGTTACGACGCCGCAATGGCAAAGCTGCTTGACAAGAGCGCGGTTGACGTTCTGCTGGTAGGCGATTCGCTGGGCATGGTCGTACAAGGCGAGGACAATACTCTAAAAGTAACGCTCGAGGAGATGATTTACCATTGCAGGATAGTTTCCAAGATGGCGCGCAGACCGATGGTAGTGGGCGACATGCCGTTTATGAGTTATCAGGTTTCGACCGAGCAGGCGCTTATAAACGCGGGGCGCATGATGAAAGAGGGCGGCGTTGCGGCGGTAAAACTCGAAGGGCCGTATTTGGACGCGATAGCGGCCATAACGCGCGCCGGTATTCCCGTAATGGGTCATTTAGGGTTGACTCCGCAGTCGATTAACAAGTTTGGGGGGTTTCTCATTCAAGGGAAAACGGAAGAGGCGGCGCGCCAGATAGAAGCCGACGCCAAATCGCTGGTTGACGCGGGCGTTTTCAGCTTGGTGCTTGAGGGAGTTCCCGCCGCTTTGGCGAAGGTCGTAACCGACGCGGTGAAAGTTCCAACAATCGGCATTGGGGCGGGCGTCGATTGCGACGGGCAGGTGCTTGTTTTAAACGACATGCTCGGCATGGATTTGACTTTTGCCCCAAAATTTTTAAAGCGTTACGCGAACTTGGAAGAAGCGGTAAGCGGCGCGGTCGAGGCGTACGCGTCCGAAGTGCGGGCGAAGAAATTTCCCGGCGAGGAAAATTCGTTTTGAGCGAAACGCGGCCAAACCGCCGAAGGGCGAAATAAAAAAGGCGGACCATTGACGACGATTTTATCGGCTGCAATTTTTGTTTTCGTTTGCCGTCATTTTTCGCTCTCTTTCAATTTGCAAATAAACGTCTGAAAGAACAATCGCTAACAATTTATGAGCTCTTTTTTCAGCGCGAATAAATTTGTTATCGCGCTTAGACCTTATATAATTAGTTTGGGCATTAAAAACGCAATGCCTTATTTGTTTTTTCAAACGCTATTTTAAAAAGGAGCCGAATATGCTTTCAAAGTACAGCGTAAAAGACGTTTATATGTTTCGCATCGCTTCTGGCGAGGATTTGATTTCCGGCATTAACAAAGTCATTTACGGCGAAAACATCAAGGCCGGAATAATAAACATAATAGGCGCCCTTTCCGCTTTTCGCATCGGATATTACGATCAGGCGCAAAAAAAATACCTCGGCATGGAAGGCACTGGAGATTTCGAGATTTTAAGCTGCATCGGCAACGTCTCGACCAAAGAAGGGGTTCCTTTCCCGCATCTTCACGTAAGTTTGGCCGATAAAGACGGCAGGGCTTTCGGGGGGCATTTATTGGATGGATGCAGAGTGTTCGTGGCGGAGGTGAGCATTATTTCGCTGGAAGGGCCGGCTCTGGGACGTTATATGGACGAACAGACCGGTTTGGCTTTGTGGCCGATTCACGTTAATTTTTAAAGTAAAACTACGGCGGAGGGCGGTTTGTCCCCGCCCTTTCGCTTTCATTAAAAACGCCTATTCCTAAGCCGCAAGCGCGTCTTATTGCCGACGCGCTCATTCCTATCATAAGCGCATCAATTTTTATATAAATTTTTTCAAGGAAATTTATCAATAAAATTGCGTTGTATTAAATTATGCTATAATATGTTATTGTAAAAATTGTATTTTTGTATGATTTACGGGCAAAAATTGACCAAAGCCCGCGAAAGCCGAAAGATTAGCGTTGAAAATAAAATTGGCAAAAATTGAAACCGCGGCGGAAATCGTATTGGCTGCGTGCGTTCTCTTTTACGCAGTCGCGGCGCGTTCGGACGACCGCGAATTGTTGAGCGTCGAAAAGAAAGAGGATAAAAGTCAGATGGTTTTGCGCGTCGTATGCGACGCTCCGACGCTTTTTTCCAGCTACCTTACCACCAGTCCTCAGGCTTTGGCGCTACAGATGCCTCAGGTAAAG